>CAZBND010000005.1:0-112861 GCA_964493415.1 uncultured Planctomycetota bacterium
CTATATTATACGCCGCGGCCACGCGTCTTTCAATCCACGTCCTTGCACGCGCCCCCAACTCAGAAGGCCCGTCGGGCCAAAACGGCGGGCCTTTTCCCCTCATTGGCGTCTGGCAGGTAGGAGCCTAGGCGGGTCCAGAGGTTTTGCGTGTCCCTCCTCCCATCCCGCGCACTCGGAACGAAGCCAGTATGCGGCCGGGGTCAGGCAATTCGCTGAAGCTTGCCGGCACTTCTGGTATATTAAGCGGACGAATGCCTTTCTGGTAGCGGGCATAGAGGAGAGAGGAAGACAGTCTATGAGCAGCTCTTGCAGCGCGATTGAATGGCTATTGGCCGTTGCGGTCAGTCTGGGTTGGGCAGCCACCACTTGGTGCAACGCAGACTTGATCCCTGCCCGCCCGCAGGCAAACGGGAGCGGCCACGCAACCGGCCCAACTCTGGTCACCTACCCGGCACCGGAAGGGGCGGCATTGTCGGACGAGTACTCAGTATCGGTGAACGGCAGACCCGTGGACGTGTACCTCGCACCGGTGTATGAGCCCAGCTTCATTTTCTCCGGGCGGCCTTTCGGGGGACCGTACTCATTTGCCTATTTCGACATGGCTGAGCCGGTGGAAGTGCGGGTGCGAACCGAGAAGCCGCTGGACAGGGTCCGGATACTTCCGGAGTCACGCGGCATTCAGCCGGTGGTCGAAGGCGATACGCTGTCTTTCAAGGTAGCGGAGCCTTGCCGGCTTTCTGTGGAGCCCGACGCCAAGAGCGGTCCGCTGCTGCTGTTCGCGAACCCGATCGAGGTCAATCCGCCTACGCCGGAAGATCCGGGAGTGAAGTACTTCGGGCCTGACATCCACAATCCGGGCGAGATCCTTCTCGGCGACGGGGAGACACTGTACATTGCGGGCGGCGCGGTGGTGAGGGGCGGCGTTCTCGCCCGAGGTTCTAACATCCGGATCACGGGGCGAGGAATCCTGGACGGCCTGGATTGGGAGAGGTTCAAGGGCCCGACATCGAACCTGATTTGCCTGGACAGGTGCAATTACGTCCGCATTGACGGCATTATCCTGAAGGATTCATGGACGTGGACGCTGGTCATCCGGGGCTCGAAGAACGTGCGGATCAGCAACGTAAAAATCTGCAGTTCCCGATGCGCGAACAACGACGGGATAGGAACCGTTAACTCCCAGCGGGTGCGGATCGAAGACTGTTTCGTCAGGTCCGAAGATGACTGCATCACGGCCAAGGGCATGGGTTGGCCCGACCGCGACCCCGATCTTGATGGCATGCCCGTCGAATATCTGTACGTTGCGCGCTGCGTTCTTTGGACGGATCGAGCCCACATCTGGCGGCTCGGCTGCGAGTCCTGGGCGGAAGGCATGCGGAATCTGTCGTTCAAGGATATCGACGTGCTGCACTGGGACGGCCCGTGGGTGGCCACAGTCCAGCCCGCCGAGGACATGACGATGGAGAACGTGCAATTCGAGGACATCCGCGTCAACGGTGAGGGGCAGACCAGGCTGATCGAGATATATCCCGCTCCCACTGAGTGGGTCCAGCGAAAGAACACGCCGGGCATGCTGCGAAACGTGCTCTTGAAGGACTTCATCGTCACCGGAGAACGGCAAGGACCTCTTGGGCTCATCCGGGTCTGGGGCTGCGACGCCGAGCACAGCGTCGAAGACGTGACATTCGACAACGTGTTACGTTACGGCCACCCTGTTGGCGCGAACTCTCCCGAGGTCGAGGTCAACGAGCACACGAAAGGCATCACGTTCAAATAGACCTAACGCAGTCCGTAAGGCAGGGAGCTCGCAGGGGGGCTTTCGTGAGCGCCTCCCCCACTGTTGTGTCCGGCTTCAGGGCAATCTATGCGCCGGGGGAGGACTTCTTCCCTGGCCCGGATTCGGAGAATGTCAAGACCGGCGATCCGTGCAAACGACGGATCGCCAACGACCGCATGGTCAGCATCATTGGGGACTCAGCAAGCATTCACCGATATAGGATGCCAAACCATTCAAGGAGCGTGATGTGACGAATGCGAATGCGTTGGCCAAAGACCATCCGTTGCGCCAGGCGATGTGGATATGGCCGGAATCAAGGATGTATCTCGAGAATCACTTCGCGCATTTCAGGAAGGACTTCGAACTGAAGTCCGCGCCGAAGTGCGCCCCTTTCTTCGTGACGGCCGATAAGGCCTACAAGCTGTACGTAAACGGGGAGTACGTGTGCCGAGGACCGGCGCGCGGCTATCAGTCGCACTGGCCCTATGACGAGTTGGACCTCGCGCCCTACCTGTGCGCAGGGCACAACTGGATCTCCGTGGAAGCGTACAATCCCGGCATCAGCACGTTCCAGTATATACACAAGACTGTCGCGTTCTTCATCTGCGCCGCGAGGTGGAAGGACTTCACCCTGGTATCTGATCGAAGCTGGCTCATGCGGCGATCCCCCTGGCATTCGACCAGAACAGCCCGCCTTTCCGTCCAGATGGATTTCCAGGAGCACGTGGACGGTTCGAAACTGTCCCGCGACTGGCTCACGTCGCCGAATTCGCCGGAGTCGTGGAGCGAGGATGGGGCGAGGTTCCCTCCTAGCACGTTGCCCTTCGGCCACGCGCCCTACGATGACCTTGAGCCGCGGGGCATTCCGCTTCTCCGGGAGGCAATCGTTGTGCCGGCCGCCGTGCGGGCGTACGCAGCCCGCCCTTGCGGCCCGTGTTACAGGGAGTGGGAGAATGTCTCATGGGGCTGGGTGGCGGAAGCGCGCTCGGTGAGGGAATGGGACGGCGGCTCTCAAATACAGGCCGGTTTGCGCAATGGGTGGTTTGAGCTCGAGATGCGGCCCGCCGGAGTCGGCAACTTTCGCGCCGTGACGCTCGAGATGCCCGAGTACGTTGTGGGCAATGTGCTCGTCCAGGTCGATGGGGCGGCTGGGGGGGAAATCCTCGATTTCCACCACGAAGAGATGATGGTCGGGAACAGGCCGGCGCTGAGAGAGCCCGGCTCGACCTGCAATATCGCTCTTGGCAATCGCCTGCAACTCAAGAAAGGACGGACCGAGCACGAGTTCTTCCATTTGCTCGGATTCAGGTACGTGACCGTGGTCGGGCGGGACATCACCAAAAGGCTTACGGTGCGGATGCGCGTGCGAGCCGCGGGATACCCCTTCCAGATGCGCGGCGAGTTCCGGTGCTCGGACAAGACCCTCAATGATATTCATTCCATCTGCCGCCGGACCCAGCAGATTTGCGCGCTCGATTCGTACCTCGACACCCCGTGGCGAGAACAGGCGCAATGGTGGGGGGACGCGCGAGTCCAGGCGCGGAACACGTTCTACCTCGACGGAGACGCGCGGCTTCTCGCGCGAGGCATCCGCAGCATCGCCGGCCAGCCTGGCCCCCACGGGCTGACGTACGGTCATGCCCCAACCTCGGCACACGGCTGTATTCTCCCCGACTTCTCGCTGACGTGGATTCTGACTGTGTGGGATTACTACTGGCAGACCGGAGAGACGGATTTGCTCAAGGAGCAATGGCCGCGCATCCAGCAGGTCCTGTCTTACTTCGACACGGAGGAAGCGAGAAGTCGCCAAGGGCTCCTCCGTCACGACCGCCGCTACTGGTACTTCGGAGACTGGTCTCACGGGGAACTTTTCAAGGGCGAAGTGCCGACCTTGCTCAACCTCTGGTACCTGCTGACACTAAGGCATCTGGTGAGACTGCTCGAAGCAGCGGGTTGGACTCACGAGGCGGAGCACCAGAAGAGGCGAGCAGACGCACATGAAGCCCTCGTCATGTCCTCGCTCTTCGATCCTGAAAGACGGATGTTCGTCGAAGGACTCGACGAAGTCGGAAGTCCCGCCCGCAGATACTCGGTTTACGAACAGAGCGTGGCATTGATGTTGGGCATCGCGCCCGAGGCGCACGAGACAATGATCCGCGAGCGGCTTCTGCCCTATCTCCGCGGCGAGGACTTCGACGGGTCGAAGCCGTCCGTCTTCTGGTGCACCTATGTGCTCGAAGATATGGGGAGGCGAGGGTACGGCGCGGAAGTCGTCCGATTCATCCGCCGGAAGTGGTCCCCGATGCCGTCAACCGGCACAACGTGGGAATTCGATTCATGGAGCGAGGAGCACGGCGGCTCGATCTCTCACGCCTGGACCGCACATCCTTCCTACCATCTCGTTAACATAGTGGTGGGGATAACGCAAGTCGAGGCGGCCTGGAAACGCGTTCGTTTCTCGCCGTGCTTCGTCGAGGGGATCGAGCACGCGCGCGCGCTCATCCCGTCGCCCCAAGGCGACATCCTGGCATCGTGGAAGCGCGCCCAGAACCGGGTTGAGGCGAAGCTGGAGATTCCCGATGGTGTGGAGGCGCAAATCGAGTTGTCCGGCGCGGAGGAGACGGTTGGAGCAGGCAGGCACGTTCTGGGAATCAAGCTTGGCGGATAGAAGACATCCCAACCATGCGCGCTCCGCTTCATCTTTCCCCGAATCCCGCAAGATTTTGCCGGAGGCAAACCGAACAGGCGCAGCCGAAACAGCGCCTTTCTCGGCCGCCGCGTCGCCGTTCGGGGAGTCATGGATTTAGGCGCGTCCACGTGGAAGCTCCTCACCGATCCAGATAGTATTAAGCTGACCGTCTAGCCCCCGCGTGTTTCAGGGGCTCGCGCTGAAAGGAGGGTAGGGAGAATGGATGCGCAGACGCAAAAAGAAGTCCTGTCTGCACAGAAGAACGAACTCACGGAACATTATATCTACTCCCGCCTCGCAAGATCAGTAAGGGACCCCCGCAACAAGGAAGTGCTCCAGCGGATTGCGGAGGATGAATTGCGTCACTCCCGCTTTTGGAGTGAGCACACGCAGCAAGAGGTGAAGCCCTCGAGGGCCAAGATATGGTGGTACCACCTCATCTCGCGGGTATTGGGCCTCACGTTCGGAATCAAGCTCATGGAGACCGGTGAAGACCAGGCGGGGACAAGTTACCGCAGGATTTCCAGGGTCATACCAGAAGCGGCCCAGGTGGCTACGGAGGAGCAGGAGCACGAGAGGGAACTGATCGATATGCTCGACGAAGAACGGCTGCGATACACCGGGGCGATAGTGCGAGGGCTCAACGACGCGCTGGTTGAGCTTACAGGCGCGCTTGCGGGCTTCACCTTCGCACTCGCAAAGCCCGGCGTGATCGCCATGGTGGGGCTTATCACCGGCATATCAGCATCTCTGTCAATGGCGGGATCGGAATACCTCGCCAGGAAGAACGAGCCCAGCGATTTGAGTCCGGGCAAGGCATCGCTCTACACGGGCCTGGCGTACATATTGACGGTCGTGCTGCTCATAATCCCATACTTGGTGTTTGACAACGTGTACCTTTCTTTGGCCGTGATGGTCGCTACAGCGCTGCTGATCATCTGCGTCTTCAATTTTTACATTGCAGTAGCCAAGAGCCTGCCTTTCGGAACGCGCCTGGCAGAAATGGCGGGGATAAGCGTGGGGATCGCCGTCCTTAGCTTCGGGATAGGGGCCCTGATCAGACACCTGTTCCGCGTTGAGGTATAGCTAGGGACCGCCACGCCGCATTTGCACCGACTGTAGTTATATTGCAAAGTGGCGCTGCGTGTTGCACAATATGAATGCAGGGATATCTGTGAGCGGGGACTTATGTAATGCGCAAACACGCGACAGCTTTCGCCTTAATCATTCCCGTCATGGTTCTGGCCTGGTGCGGCGTACCAGCCCCGTCTCTGGCGGATGAACCTCTGGCCGTCCTCTCGAAGTTCGTGCCTACAGATGGACGGATCGTCGACGGATTCGGATGGTACGGTCGGGATATGAATCTCTACGAGTCGGAGTTCCCTACTACGCTTCCGTATTCCGCCAACCTGATGTGGTCATTCGCCGGTTACGAGACCCGCGGCTGGGGGGGGTTCAACAACTTCCTCTCGAAGTATTCGAACAAGGCGGCGCAACTGAGCCTCCAGTTCGACGACAGGGAGGAGCAGATCACATCGGGCGCGCATGACGTGCTGCTGACCGAGTTCGGGAACAAGTTCCTCTCCATCAACCGGCCTTTGTATTTGCGGCTGGGTTTCGAGGTGAACGGCGGCTGGAACAACTACGACGTGAACCACTTCATCCCCGCCTTCCGCTACATCGTGGACTTTTGGGACAACATGGGCGTCACCAACGTGGCGTACATCTGGAACGTCCACATCATGGACTCGCCGCTGGATTACATGGCGTGGTACCCGGGCGACAACTATGTCCACTGGTGGTCGCATGAGGTGCTCGGGCCTGCGTCCGATCCCAACTGGAACCACAACGCGCCGGCGGTTGTGCAGTCGAGGGCGTTTTGCGAGGACGCGGTGTCGCGGGGCTTGCCTGTGGCGATAGGCGAAGCGTCTGCATGGTTTACCGGTGTGGGAAACGGCCAGCAGTCCTGGGATGACTGGTTCGACGGGTACTTTAATCACATCAACAATCCAGCGTACGGGGTGAAGGCGTACTGGCATCTGCCTCACGATTGGACCACTATTCCGAGCTACGAGACATACGAGGACGCCAGGCCGTCGGTGGACCCCGTGGTGAAGGCGTACTGGCAGACGGAGATGAACGAGGCGCAGTACCTGCACGAGACGACGCCGCTGGACCTGGCCATCATCGGCTGGCCTCTGGAGTCGACGCCTCCGGGTGACGTGACAAACGTCGAAGTCAATACAGCGCCCGGGGAAGTCGCGATAAGCTGGGACAATCCAAGCGATCCCGACCTCAAGGGGATAAAGGTGCTGCGCCGCACCGGGGCGTATCCGTCGGGCCCCCGCGACAGCGGTGCGGTCCAGGTCCATAACGGGCCGGTCTCGGAGACTTCATTTACCGACACCGGCTTGTCCGATGGCACGAAGTACTACTACGCGATATTCGCTTACGACCCGGTTCGCAATTACTCGTCGGGCGCATACGTCAGCGCGACGCCCGGCGAATCCCGGCTCAGGATCAGGAATCTCACGGGTGTTACAGTCGCGCTTCTGGATCGGGACGGCAATTTGCGTTTGGCGGGCTCATTGACCGAGTATTCCTCGCCGCGAGCGACCTCGGGGAGCGAGCTGCTCGTGAAGAACGCCGGTGGAGCCGTCGTGGCGGCAGTGTATGAAGACGGTGATCTCGTTCTCGCAGGGTCGGCGCACGGGCACGAAAGCTCGCTCACTCCGCCGCCGACTTCATTCGTCGTCAAGAACGGTGCGGGTGACATCGTCGCATACATCGACTCGAGCGGCGACCTGTATCTTACCGGCGAAGTTCTCGAAAGTTCGCTTTAGAGCGGACGTCACTTGGCTGAGTCTCGGCGGTAGATAGCTTTTAACTTCGTGGCGCACGCCGGTCTCAGACGGAACCCACAACTTCAGCAAGGGCAACAGGCGTTGCGCGCTGGATGCTCAGATTCATTGCCTCGAGAACACGCATGGCGGCCAATGCGTCGTCGAGGTTCGGCTCGGGTGCCCGGCCCGAGCGGATTGAATTGACGAAGTGTGAAAGCTCCTCAACGTAGCCGTGTCTGACCCAACCGCGGTATTCCCCCCACGTCTCCCAGCTTCTCCTGAAATGTTCCGAAGGCGATTGCGAAACGTTCGCCCACGGAGAGCTTTCAATCACTTCGAAGGACGAGTTGGAGAAGATCAAGGCCAGCTTGCCGTCCTCGCAGGCGATCGAGGTCCATATGTCGTAGGCGGAGTGGAAGTTGTTTATGGTGACTAAACCCAAGGCACCGGACTGGAATTCCAGGCGCGCTTGAACGAGAAGCTTGTCTGAGGAGAATTCTTTCAGGACGGCGTCAACCTGCGTGATATCTCCCATCAGGAATCTTGCGCAGTCAACCGCGTGGATTCCCTGATCCAGTAGCAGAAACCGCAGAAGCGAGCAGTCATACTCGGGATACATGAGGCTTCTGGGACTGCGACATAGGTAATCGCACCGGTAATAGAGCGGCTTGCCCAGTTCACCTGATTTGAACGCAGAGGATGCCATGCGATTCGCCCTCGCATGACGCCACATAGTGCCGATCTGGGCGAATCCCTTTGCCGCGCGGGCGACTTCGGCGATTTGCTCGGCGTCCCCCAACCGGACGGCCGGCGGCTTTTCTACAAACAGGTGAAGCCCCGCTTGCAGAACTGCGGTTCCCGCTTCGAGGTGAAGGGTTGCCGGGCCGACCACCAGGCATGCGTCCAGCTCTTCCTCCCTCAGCATGTCGTCGTACGACACGTAATGGCGGGACGCGCCGAATTTCTCCGCGGCGGCTTGCGCCTTCGGTTTTTCTTTGTCGCAGGCGGCAACCAGCTTCACCCCTGGTGTGACCGTCAAACAAGGAAGCAGCGTGTTGGTGGCGAATGCGCCGCAGCCTACGATGGCCGCTCTGATTAGCATGTCCATTCTCCCCCGTCTCCTGGAGGTAGACTACCTCTCGACCCAAACTGCCCGGCGCAGCGGTCGAGATTCCTTTGTCCTTCAGCCCGCAGAAGTAAAACATCCCATATGGATCACAGCAGTGCCGCCTGGTGCGAGGCTGATGGGGACAGACAAGCTTCCGCCGTCCTCGTGCGATTCGATCTCGCGGCCGGTGAACGCATCCCTGGGCTTTTGGCTCCTGCCGATCCTCAGCGCAGCCGAATCCACCGTCAATCTGCCTTCGGCTTGCTGGTCGCCGAAGTTCCTGACCGCGAAGTGGAGCGTGCCCTGGGACCAGTAGCCGTATCTCTCTACGCGCAGACTGGGCTCGTCAGTTGCGGCGTGAGTAACCGGTTCCCATCCCGCCAGCCCCAGCGACCTGATGACCGGCATGTATTTCCGGTAGAGGTCCCGGTAAGGATCGGGAGCCTGATCAAGCCCATGGCCCAGACCCGGGTACATGGCGAAAAAGGCGCAGAGGTTCATGTAAGTGACGAGGCGCTCCATCCCGAACTCGCGCAGCTTCGCCGCAGTCGGTATCTGGAGGAGCAGGCAATAGGGCTTTTGATACATCATCGCCCGTCTGTAGTACATCGCCTGCAAGTTCCTCCAATCGTATTCGGATACGGTGGGCCCAGTTTCTGACGCGGAGTCGCCGGTGGACTCAGTTGCTCTCTCCTCCCTCCTGTGCCACACTTCGGTGCCGGCAACGTCCAGAAGTGTCGCAAAGAAGCCGCACCTTATTGGAGTGAAGTTGGCCATCATCAGCTTGCCGGCGCAGAGCAGCTCGCGCCTGACGGCCTTGAGATATTTGAACCTCGTGACTCCCGTGTAAATCCCGGGCGTGCCGGTCGCTTCGTGGAAGCCGAGGGAGTGGTCGGCATAGGTGAAATGATCCTTCCGGCAGTTCACGGTGTCCGACAGCCACTCGGCGGAGTCTATGTATTGCCCGTCATAGCGGCCACAGTGAAGGCTCAGAATTCTCGGCAACTGGCTCTTCCGCCAGGTTTCGAGAACGGTTTCGCCGCTTTCCGAAACGACAACCTCCGGGTCGGGGCCGGAACTGAAAAGGCAACGCCATCCGACTTCTCGCCATGCTTCCACATAGACGTAAGGGTTCCCATCGGGTTTGTGCGACGCGAGGTCGAGGACCCTGACCGCCGAAGCATGCTCATCAAGAGATGGATCGGCCGCGTATTCTTTGAGCTTCGCCAGGACATATTCGTCCGAAGGCCGTGCAGCCACCTCCTCTTCCTGGTCCTTTTCAAAGGGGATAATCACTCCCACGCGCGCGGGTTCGTCGTAGAGAAACGTGTACAGGCCCATGGCGTTATCCAACGGCACCGAGTCCGTCATCACGGAAGAGGCCTGGTGGAACGTGATGCCGAAATCCTCAGGGTCTTCTATTTTGTGCGTCGGCGTTCTCGCAAGCCAAAGCCCTTCGCGCGCGGTCCTTCTGATGAAGTACTTGGGAAAGAGGTCGTAGTATTTCTTCATCGCCGACCGGAGACCCCATTCGCCGTGAAAGCCGTAAAGGTAGAAAGTCAGGTCCGCCCTGCCTGGGAACTTGGAGGTCGCCCTGCTCAGGCCCAGGTCGAACTCTATGAAGAAGTCCCCGTCATACCCTACGCGCGCGAGCGTGGGCGGATCCATAGGAACGGCGAACGCCAGACCCCTCTCCCGCCCCTCCGAAATCGCGCCGAGCGGGTACCAGAAGAGCGGGAACGTGCCCTTAGTGTCTCGGTCGTATCGGACGTATCGCTTTCCCTTGGAGATCGTCCTCGCCGTCGACAAGTCATCCCACCATGACCATCCTTCGGCCTTCACGGGAATCTGAAACCTAAGAGTCACAGCGCGGTCATCGCCTGACGTATCCGCCACACGTAGGGAGAATCTCACGGCATCGTCGAGCCCCTCTGCCCGGCAAGTCAGCTCGACTTCGGATTCGTCGCTGCGCCCCTGAATCGCTTGGACGTTTCGGTCAAGCTCGCTTACTTTGACGCGGATCGACCCGGTTCGAGAAGGCTCACCGTGGTCCGCCACGCTGAACGAGGGGTAGTCCGGCGTAGTAACCGCCAGAGGGACATATTCGCCGCTTCCCATAAGGGACAGCATCTCCCCCGAGAACGCCCTGAATCTAAGGTATAGCCCGTCGCGAGTCTCTATTTCGCCGCGGGCCATCCGCCGAACGGGCCTTTGGTCTTCGGTTCTCACTGTCTCTCCTCCCTCAGCGTAGAAGGCTCCGCGCGGGCCGCCCAGGCCTGCACGATTGGCCTGCTGCTTGCAGATTCAGCTGCAATGAACAAGGAGTTGCCCGCGAAACGCGAGCAGCCGAGGCTTACCTCCACATATTCTCCAATCTGGGCTTCGCGTCGTGTCGCTCAAGAGCCGATCTAAGAGAGTCAAGAATGGCTCTGTCCTGGTCACTGAACGGCTCCTTCGCTGCGGCGACGAGCGCGTCGATCTCCTCGAGCGACGACGTGCCCGGCACGGCGCAGTCGAGGTCCTCGTTCGCCAGCACCCACGTGAGCGCCGCCTGGTACGGCCTCTCACTCCCCTTCCACTCGGCGAGTTCTGGGATGTCAAGTTCGCCTGATCGCACCTTATTGAAGAACCCTGCGCCCCCACCGAACGGTTTCATGCCCACGGTGCCGATTCCTTTCGCCTTCGCAGCGGAAAGCAGCTGCCTCCCCGCCGCGGGCAGCAGGGGGCCGTAAGGGACCATCATGATCTCGAAGTCGCAGTTCTTCCCGACGGCGCGAAGCGCCATCTCGGAGGAGTGGTGGCACGAGAACCCGAAGTGGCCGCAAAGGCCCTCCTCCTTCAGGCTTTCGACGGCCTTACGAACCTCGCCCATTACCGCGCCCTGGGGCTCCGCCGCGAGTTCAAGCGCGATCCACAGGAGCACATCCATGCGCTTTATGCCGAACTTTTCCGCATACTCGTGGCAATAGTCAATGACGTACTTCGCCTTGAGTTCGCCGCCCAGTTTCGTTGCGCCATGAAGGGGCCATGCCACTGTGAATCCCTCGCGGCGCGTCTTCAGCACTTCCGCCATTGCGGCAGCCTCGGGTTCCCACTGGACGTCGAAATACGTGACGCCCAAATCGATTTGATGGAGCAACTCCCTTACCCGGCGCGCCACGTCTTTGTGCGCCGTAGGCCCGATGGTGAAGTGCCCGCCGCCGCCGAGCCTCGAAACCTCTATTTCAGTGCTCCCAAGCTTCGTCTTTTCCAACTGATTCATCCGATCTCCCCTGAATTTGCCGGTCGTCCATTAACTCACTCAGCCTGAAATGCCGCCATGGGGAGAAAGGCCCCATGTCGGGAAGCCTCTCAGTAAGTCCGTACTTCGTCCGTACGCATCTTCACCGAGCGGCCGCCCTCTGTCTCCACAGCGCATTTCCGGCCCGCTGTTTCCCCTCGGCGATCCTACTCCTTCGCCATTCGCAGTACTTGAGCGGCCTTCGCCCACGCCAGTTCCGGGTCGTCGGCCGCCTCCGTCGTTCCTATCTGGGCCTTCCACGCCCACACATAGAGAGCGTCCGGCTGCTCGCGGATCAAGACCTTCCCCTGCTGGACTATCCGCTCCTCGTTCCCACGCCTAGCTGCGAAGCACTGTAGCCACTCGTGGTGGATTTTCCCCGCCTTCTTGCAGGTTGCGTCGAGTTCCTTCAGCATGGGCGTCATGGTCTGCCCGATATCCCAATCCCTGTTGACCAGATATATGTCCGTGCCGAGGTTGTCGAGACTTTTGATTTTAGAGGATTCGGTCCACATGGCTTTGTCGTGCGGCATCAGGCAGCACATCGTTTCGATGCGCGGGTGGTTTGCCTTGGAGTGATCCAGTATTTCCCTTATGTACTCGATCACGCACCGCTGGCGGAATTCGTTCCTGGTGCCTTCTTCAGCGCCGGCGAGGTCGCCGCCATACCACTCCTCGAACCCAGCACGGCAGGACGGGCAGTAGCAATCCTTCAAGGTGGTCGGCTCGTCAATGAAATAGCCCTCGAAACCGAGCTCCGCAATGCGGTCAATCATTTGCTTGATTCTTCCGACGCACGCGGGATTGACGTAGCAGCCCTGCGGCCGGTGCGCCCCGTCCGCCGCGACTTGGAACCCCTCCGGGTGCTCGAGCAGAAACTGGCTCGACCGTCCGCCGCCGAACAGGTTCAGCGCTCCCCAGAATATCGCAATCGGACGAATGCCCAGGTCTTTTGCAATGTTCGGTGTGAACTTGATCTTGCCGGTGAAATACACGAAGTCGTTTTCCTGCGCGGAGACCAGTACGTCATCCAACCGCAGCCGCTTCATCTCTTCCAGGTCTGTTTTGAGATGCTGCGGATTGTGATGCCCCATGTATGAGACGCCCGTCCGCACGTTTCGAACCTCCTCTCCTCTTCAGGTCTGAAGCCTCTGATGCTTCCGCCTCAAGAAAGTCAGGTTGTGTTGCTGCCCCGAGCCCGGGACATTTCTTCCACTGATTTCGCCTTGGTGCGTGCAGCTCCCTCCGTGCCATGGACGCCGAGCCGCTTCGCATTTTTCAGATTGCGCTTCGCCTGAGTTATCGCCTTCTTGTACTGAGGCAACCATTGAGCCTGCGCCACGAGCATCTCGTCAGTCATCTGCCATATCTCCGGCGTGTTGCACACAGCCCCTACGAGCGGGTCCATCATCATCGCCTGCTTGAGCAAGAACGCGTCACCCGTGACGGCGGCCTCCACCGCCATCCGTTGGACGGATATGCCGGCGTTGCAGATGGCCGCACAGACATGGGGCAACGCGCCGACCCGCGGAATGTTGATCCCGTTGCCGTCGACGTACCCCGGGACTTCGACGATCGCGTCGTCCGGCAAGTTCGAGATGCAGCCGTTGTTCACCACGTTGAAGTGCCCGCGATAGATGCGACCGGTCTCAAGCCCCTCGATTATGTGGCCCGCGTGCTCGTCCGAGCGATGCTCGGGGACAAACGGTTTCACTTCTTCCTTCAACATCCGAGGGACCTCGTGTTGGAACCAGTTGCGGCTCTCCGTGCACGCCCGGAGGTATCCTCCCGTCTCGCCGTGAATCCACGAGTCCAGGGAAATCCAGTCCTTGATCTCCCCCGGTCGCTTTCGGTACCACGGCACGTACTCCGAGAAATGCCCGTTGCTCTCAGTGGCGTAGTATCCCGTCCGCCGGAGAATGTCTATCCGCACCTTCTCGGTCTTGCTGTAGACGGGATGCTTCTCGAAGGCCTCGAGCAGCTTGGGCCGCATGTCCTCGCCCTCGTGCCGTACCTGAATGTACCACGTCTGGTGATTTATGCCGGCGCAGATGATGTCCACTTCCTCGACGGGCAAGCCGAGCACCTCGGCGATCTGCCTGTGCGCCCCCTGCACTCCATGGCACAAGCCGAGCGTATTGACTCCCCCGTAACGGTTCGCCGCCCAAGTCAGCATCGCGTTGGGATTCCCGTAGTTCATGAACAGAACGCCGGGTTTGGACACCTTGCGCATGTCTTCGCAGAAGTCCAGCACGCAGGGAATACCCCGTTGGCCGTACATGATCCCGCCCGCGCACAGGGTATCCCCCACACACTGGTCCACTCCGTATTTGAGCGGAATGTCTATGTCCAACTGGAAAGCTTCGAGCCCTCCGACGCGTGCGACGTTTATCACATAATCCGCGCCTTCGAGAGCCCTTCGCCGCTCGGTCGTCGCTACGACCTTC
Source organism: uncultured Planctomycetota bacterium (assembly GCA_964493415.1). GTDB lineage: Bacteria > Planctomycetota > DG-23 > CAZBND01 > CAZBND01 > CAZBND01. The sequence goes on from CAZBND010000005.1 coordinate 14,145, forward strand.
GCCTTGACTTTGTTCTTCCTAATGTCATTGCGGACGAGCCGCGTGACCATGTTCAGATTGCGCTCGTTGACGTCGGTGAAGCCGAAGGCGGTATCGTGCAGTTCCCCAACCGTCAGAATGTCCCGCACGAGCTTACGCGTAAATCCAATGCTGCCGGCGCCGATTATGGCGACCTTTATCATTGCGTATCCCTTTCGTTCAATTCGCACATGGCACAACGCCCGACGCGACGGCGGACCGGCGATGAAGCCCGAGTACGCTTTTCGTCTATGGGCACGATGGCGCCCATTTTTACCAGCATAGCCCATCGCCTCACCAGACGCAAATCGCGCGTCCAGGGCAAAAGGCAAACGTCAGGCCCGAGGTGCTGCACAGGTCCATAGAACTCGCGCCCGCCCAGATCCCGTGCGGACCGTGCGGCAAGAACCTTTACAGCCAACGTCGATGTTGCTAGATTCATCTCCGGCCGATTGGCACGAGGCCGTCCGAATCGAAAGGTGGTTAGCATGGTTATCGTTACGTTGCTTGTTGTTGTAGCATTGGTCGTGGGAGTCCTGTTGTTCCTGTGGCTCATCGGCGAGCGGTGGCGGATCATTCGCCCTTCGACGCGGAGGATGATAAGGGAAGGCGGGGTTCGCAGGTTGCTAAACCTGACGACTCTGCACCAGTACATCTATGGACGGTGGACCAGGCAGTATCTCAAGTTCTTGGGCAGGTTCATCCCCCATTTGTCCGAACGCGCCAAGAAGCAGGCTGCCGACGGCTACCACGGCAAGGTCCTGAGACCCGAGCACGCCGCAGCTATCATCACCCTCAACAAGAACATCCCCATGACCGATCTGGAACAGATCGTTCCGTACGCCGTGGCCCGAGACATGGTGCTGAAGGCTCCTGCGGAGATCGCCGCATACGAGTGCGCATGCCGCGGCATCAGCCCCAACCCGTGCACACCGACGCAGGTATGCATGGTCATAGGACAGCCCTTCGTCGACTTCATCGTCGAGCATCATCCCAAGGGCGCTCGCCGGCTGACTCAGGCCGAAGCACTGGAACTTCTAGAAGCCGAGCACAAGCGCGGGCACGTCCATTCCGCATGGTTCAAAGACGCCATGATGGGCCGTTTCTACGCCATCTGCAATTGCTGCAAATGTTGCTGCGGCGGGATCCAAGCCATGGTCAGGTACGGAGTTCCCATGATTGCCTCCTCTGGGTATGCGGCGCGGATTGACGAGGAACTGTGCGTCGCCTGTCTCAGTTGCGTCAAGGCCTGCCCCTTCAACGCGCTTTCATCCGACGGGGATACCGTGAAAGTGGACTGGGAGAAATGCATGGGCTGCGGGGTGTGCGAAGTCACGTGCCCGAAGGCGGCCGTGTCTCTGGGGCGCGACGAAAAGAAGGGCGTGCCCCTCGACGTCCGCCTCCTCACGGCGTAGTTTCCCTATCCTTTCCAAGCCGCGACGGGCCTCGTCCCGCTGCTGTGTCAATAGCTCGCGATGACCTCGACGCGGCCTTCCAGCCCGGTTATGTCAACATCCCCTTTTAAGGGCTTAAACCCCGTGTGGCTGCGCCCGTTGACCGTGACCTTCCTGACGGGCTTCTTGTCCGGATGGCGGAAGCGCACGAGCGTTCTCCGAGGGCGGCGCCGGAGATTCAGATTCAGCTCGGCGGCGATAGAATCCCGTGCGGCATCCGAGCGATACCTCACACCGACCCGCCCGAAGTGCGTGACCACATCCTTGGCCCATATCTGGTCGCCGTCGCTCAGCCATTCCCTCGGCAGCGCCCGACCAAGATGCAACGTGTCCCCAATTTCGTAAACGAACATGTAGACGAGCCATTTCATGGCGTTGCTCGCGTCGCTCGTCTTGAAAGACCTGTACCCGTAATAGCCCCCGACTGGAAACGGATGCTCGATCAGCGCGTTCATCTCCTCCTGATAGCACGACGCGAAGGCGTTGAAGAACATCCGAATGTACGCCTCCACCTCGTCACGTTCGAGGTGCGGGAGAAGTCCCGCGAGCAGGTTCGGCTGAAGCGAGAATCCGCCGTTGGCGAACCACGTCTCTTTCGGATCGTCCGCCATGTAACCGGGCAATCGGACCCCGTAGCGGTTGTCCTGATAGTCGTCCAGTATCCAGCCGGCCTCCCTGCTTCGTGCGTCGATAAGCCCCGACAGCAGGAGCTGAATGGAACCTTCTAAGACCTCGCGTATCCATCCTGCGTCTCTGCCGCGACGATAGAGCCGGCTGGGAAAGTGCGGCACCCACCTTCCGCAGTTAAGTCTCACCAGGGGAGATCGCTGCCGTGCACCTTCGAGCGCCCGGAGAATATCACGGCGATACGCATCCGATTCTGAGCGAATCCGCGGAGCTTGCGGATGGCCAATCGCTTCCAGCGCCCGAGCTGCCCATTCCGTTCCTCGCCACGACATGACATTGTTGACCAGCCAGTAGCAGTGGTCGGTCACATCCTCCAGTCCGCCCGCGGGAAGGAACCCGTATTCCCATCCCCGGGAATTCGGCAGCTTCTCCATTGTGTTCTTTCGCTGCCGAAAGACCCAATCCGCAGCGGCTACCAGCGAACCGGCCATGCCCCTCAGCCACTCCTCGTCTCCCGTCATGAAATAGTGGTCAGCCAGCCGCCACATCACCCACCCGTGATTCTGGTTATAGGAGCTGTTGCCCTCGAATCCCCCGGTCGCGAAGTAGAGCCCGTCATAGTCGGTGAAGTTGCCCAGGACGGCCCCTTGACCTTGATACTTGACGTAGATTGCCAACCGCCTCCGAGCCTCGTCCGGGAGCCCCCGCTGGTCCAGCTCTTCCTGGATCATGCAGGCTTCGTTAGCGTAATTTCGATAAGTGTTTGTCCCTACTGAGGTGTTGACCAGTTCCGAGGCGTCAGGCATCGCGAAATCGGTCATGAGAACTATCGGCAGATGGAGCCTGTAGGCTGCATTAAGAGCCGGCTCCGGCGTTCTCAATTGCGCCCCTTGACTACCCTCACGCCGCCAAAGAGCCTCGACTTCCCGGTAGCACTCATCGAAGCCGAGAGCGTCCAGCGCCGCCAGCTCTTTTTCGGAATCCAAGGCGACGTAGGGGACCTTGAGCAGCAGCTCGCACGATGCGCCGCGTGCCAGTTTCTGCTTGAACACCAGCCCCTCGGCGCGGCGATGCGGCACCATCGTGGTCTCGTAGGCGGCCCGCAGAACGTCCTTGCCATGCCATCGCCCCAGAATGCGACCATCGCGAGCCGTCAGTCTCTCCCGCAGGCTTTGTGGAATCATGTCGTCATTCTGTCCCCTGGACTGCCGCGCGAGCCTCAGGAGCGCTCGTTGCGAGTCGCTCGAATACCCTACCGAGAGCTCCGCGACGATAGGGTTGTTGCCCGCATTACGCATCTTGAACCGGACCAGGCCGACGATCGTATCGTCTCCTGCCAGCTCTTGCTCGGACACGGACTTCTCCAGCGGCACAGCCAGGCACTTCTGCTCAACAGCCAAATCACCACGCCGAAGCCGTATGTTATAAACCAGCACCGGCGGCGCATCCGGATTCCTCCCTTCCACACAGCATCGCTCGAGGCCGAAGAAGAACCTTCCATTGCCGTCGTTCAGGAATCGCTCCGTGTCCCTGCCCGGGACGTCTTTCAGATGTCGCCCGTGCAGCACTACGTCCCCGTTAGGCTCGATCCAGAAGGATTGTCTCGCTCTCTTGCAGCCGACGCAGAACGCCGCCGCGTGCGGCCTCGGCTGACAGTGAGTCGCGCCCCCGAAGCTTTGTTCGCGCTGATTCAGTACGCGCTCCGTTACCGTCATCGCGCCCGCGATGCTCTTTCTGTACTCCGCGAACGTAGTCGGATCGCTCTCCAAGTTGATGAACGCTCCCTTCTCCGCATACCAGATCGGCCCGTGCTCTCCCATCGCGCTCAGAGAGATCGTAAACGCATCATCCCCAAGCCCGAACGTCACTAGGCCATCATCGTAGCAATGCGGATGCGCGGGGCGCATGTGCAACACATGAAGCAGAAATTCCCGGCGCGTTGCCTTCCCAAGTCTCAGGCACTCCCCGTCCAGCCGCGTGCCCTTCCCCGGCATCACTTTCCCTATGACCGCGTTGTAGCCCGCGAAACTCAAGCGAGTCGCTCTAGTCCTCTTTCCGGCGTCGAGTTCGACGCGCAGTGTGCTCTGCGCCGGCTCGGACCGCGTGGAGACCGCGATGTCCCGGATCGCATCCGCCTTCGGCGCGCCAACGCGGATGCCCAGGGTCCTGCGAAACGTGACGTCATACTCCCGGTCCCCTGCAAACGACCGCAACTCTCTTCTCAAACCTTTGAAGGTGACCGCCACCCTGAAATCATCCACCCTCTCCGTTCGGATCGACGCGTTCTGCCAGACGGCCCTGAACCGGTCATCCACCCGAATCCAGCCCCTGTCGGCGTCACCGATCTCCTCCACCCGTACCCCCGGCCAATACTGCCGCAGGTAAGACAGGCGCAGCCGATGCGGCGCGGCGTCGCGGAACGTTACTACAACGCGCTCGATGTCCCTCGGCTCTTCAAATACCAGCTCGTTAATCGCATGGTTGGGAAGCGCGAAGGGGGCGATGTTGAACGGACGCACAGTCCTACCTCCCGGTCTCAGACTCAGTGTTCCCTTCTCTAATACGCTCACCAGGCGGGGCCGCCGGCGTGGTTCGTTGCAACCGTCCGGCTCGGTTCGGCTAGTGTAGCCCATCCAAGTCAGGACGTGAAGCCACGGCCTTGAGCGTGCGCTGGCCGAGATGCTTGTCCAGTCGGCTCGGCCGAATTCGGCGTCCCCCCCACATTCGACATGTGAGCCCGAAGCCGCCCGCTCACGGCCACGCGGATACGCGTGATTTAGGCCGACAGCATCAGCCTAACGCTAAAGGAGCAAGCGCACGGGATCCTTGAGAGAAATACTTGCGTGGTTCCGACCATTCGACTTGAGGAGGTGCGTCCCACCTATTCCAGCAGGCGGTGGAGGTTGTTCGCGCTTCCCAGAGGCCGATTCGTTGCAGAATTGCCGTGCCAGACCCACATCATGCGGCGATTTTGGCGCGTAGAGCCGGTATCCAGGTGTCCAATGCGCGAAGGGCCCGAATGTAAACCGGCGCTGCCGGCACGCCCAGGGCAAGTTAGGGGGTGCGAAGTCAAGCTTGGCGCTTGACGATGCCGACATAACACATAGGATCACTATGAAAGAAGGGAGGCATCGGCGGCTGCGGGCAACTTCGCACTGGCTTTCTTCGACTGAGGTTTGGGAGCATAAATAATTCGATAAGGCGTCGCGCTTTTCCCCGGAATCGCGCATTCGGCCTGGCTTCTCTCAGTTATTGGGTCCTCTTGCAAGGTCGATTGGGCGCGGAATTCGGGGGGAGGGATTCAAGGTTGCTCTTGTCTCGCCGGGACTTGCTTGCGCGGGCATGTCGAAAGGATTTGCCGAGAAGCCTCGGGGCTTTGCTCGCAGGGGGTCTAAGAGATATAGTCGGCCCCCGCCACGTCCTGTCCGCGGAAGAGGCAGGATTTGCGCTTGGAAGGAAGAAGCGCCGCAGCACATCTCCCGTCGAGCATCAAGAGGCTCCCAAAGCTTGCTCTGATTTGCCTATCGACGACGCTCCACCTCCCTCCGAAGTTGTTCAGGGAGATTCGTCTCGCCACGAGGCGACAACCCGAACCACCAAGGGACTGCCGAGGTAGAATTCGTGGGCGGACTTTGCACCAAACGCGTTTCCCGCAATCCACTTCGTATTGGACAGCCTGCTGTTCGTCGGGACTGCGTTATGAAAAGGAACTGTGTGCATCCAAGTGATAGAGGGGCTGGGGCTTTAACAAGAGGACGAAGGGATTCCACAGAGAGGACCAAGAACCGGTTCGTCGAAAGGAGGAGCAGCGTTGTGGAGTTGAGAGGGAGACGCTTGGTCACGGAACGCGGGAACCTCTTGGGAAAAGGCGATTGCCTACACCCCCAGCTAGTGTCTGAGAAACGGTTGTACGGTCGACAACTTGCATGAAAGAAGGAGGACATAGGACAACTGAATATCAGACAGAGAAATTCATACTCACGTAATCGAGGAAGAAGAACTAGAGGAGGCAGAGTCGTGGACATCACGCGCAGGGATTTCTTGAAAGCGTCCGCCGCTCTGGCGTCAGCGTTGGGTCTTACCGCAAGCGGGTTGGTGAGTCCCAGGAGAGCGCTGGCCCTCGAGGGCGGCGTCCAGGTAGTGTGGTTCCAGGGGCAAGGGTGCACCGGGTGCTCGGTGTCGCTTCTCAACAGCATTTACTACCTCACGATCGACGAGCTGCTGGTCAATACGGTCGACCTTCAGTACCACCCCAACGTGATGGCGGCAGCCGGGGACGCAGGAATGGAGGCGGCCCGAGAAGCTCTCGACAACGGCGGCTACGTACTCGCGATAGAGGGCGCGATACCCACCGGGTCAGAGGGCAAGTTCTGCTACGTGGGTGAAGGGCTAACGATGAAGGATGCGGTGGCGGCTTACAGCCGGAACGCCGCCGTGATCCTGGCCGTGGGAACATGCGCCGCGTTCGGCGGCGTCTCGGCGGGATCGCCGAATCCAACCAACGCGCTGGGCGTGGAAGAGTATCTTGGGAGCGACCCCAGGCTCATCAACGTCCCAGGGTGCCCGACCCATCCTGACTGGGTGATTGGAACGGTGGCCTACATCCTCGCGAACGGGCAGGCGCCGGCACTTGATGATTTGCGCAGGCCGCTGGACTACTTCGAACCGCGAAACGGGGTCCACAAGAAATGCTATCGGAAAGGCACGGAACAAGCCACGAGATTGACCGATCCCGGGTGTCTGAAAGAGAACTTTCACTGCAGCGGGCCGAAGTCGAAGGCCGACTGCTCCACTCGCAAGTGGAACAGCGCCGCACACGGAACTTTCGGAGAGTACTTCTGCATAGAGGGAGGAGCCCCGTGCTACGCGTGCACGGAGCCCGCTTTTCCTGACCGGGTAACCCCTTTCATAAAGTGGGAGGAGAGCAAAGGAGAGCCGCGTCTTCCAGGCGACAAGAAACGGCGGGACAAGTAGCCTGCCGGCGGCTCAGGGTCCGTGATTCATAACCAAAGGAGGCTCAAATGCAAACCATCACCATAGATCCCGTGACCAGGATCGAGGGACATCTTGGAATTGAGGTGACCGTCGACACTCTGCAGGGAGTGCAGCAGGTCGTGGATGCGAGAAGCACAGGCACGATGTTCAGGGGTTTCGAGATCATGCTCCAAGGCCGGACCCCTGTAGACGCCGTTCACTACACGCAGAGGATATGTGGCGTGTGCCCAGTCTCCCACGGCATGGCCTCGAGCAAGAATCTCGAGGCCGCCTTCAAGGTTTCCGCTCCCGACCAGGGGAGGGTCCTGCGAAACCTGGTCCTGGGCTCCAACTTCGTCATGTCCCACATCTTGCACTTCTATCACCTGACCGCTCTGGACTACATCGACACGACAGGGATACTGGAACTATCGCCTTGGGCTCCCAGTTACATGACGCCGGACATGGTGTCGGGTGCCACGGCGGCGGAGCTGGTTCAGCATTATGTGGACGCGCTGGCCATCCGCCGAAAGGCGCACCAAATGGGCGCAATATTCGGTGGACGCCAGCCCTGCGCCTCGACGTTCGTCCCCGGCGGTTGCACGGAAACCATTACTCAGGAGAAGCTCACGGCCTTTCGGGCCCTTCTCACCGAGATTCGGGGATTCATCGACAACGTCTATGTGCCGGACGTGCTGACGGTCGCCGGGGCGTTCCCGGAGTATTACCTGATCGGCCAGGGGGTTGGAAAGCTTTTGGCTTACGGAGTGTTCGACCTCGACGCGGAAGGAACGTCCAAGCTGCTCGCAAGAGGACGGTACGCCAATGGGAGCGTCAGCGGCGTTGATGTCAACAAAATCACGGAGTACGTAAGCCACTCCTGGTACACGGAAAACAGCGGCAACAAGAACCCCAGCGAAGGCGTCACCGAGCCGGATGCAGACAAGCCCGGCGCCTATTCCTGGCTGAAGTCCCCCAGGTATGAAGGCGACGCGTACGAAGTCGGTGCGCTCGCGCGCATGTGGGTCAACGGCGACTACAGAAGAGGCATCTCGGCCTTGGATCGGATTGCGGCAAGGGCGTTCGAGACCAAGAAAATCGCAGACGCTATGGACGAGTGGCTGGACGAGGCGGAGCCGGGGGAGGCGACCTTCGCAGAGAGCAAGGTCCCACGCAACTCCACTGCCGTGGGGCTGACGGAAGCGCCACGCGGCGCTCTGGGACACTGGATCCGAATCCGTGACCACAAAATAGATCGGTACCAGATTCTGACTCCCACCAACTGGAATGCGTCGCCCAGAGACGACTTCGGTCAATTGGGACCGATCGAGCAGGCACTTGTGGGGACCCCGGTCACGGACATAGACCAGCCCATCGAGGTGCTGAGGGTCGTGCATTCGTTCGACCCGTGTCTGTCGTGCTCGGTGCACGTGCTGACGCCAGGTCGATACGCCAGGAAGTTCATTTTGACCGCATAGGGTCGCGGCTTTTCCAAAGGGCGGGACGGCATGAGAAGCCCCACCAAGGGTCAAAACGCCAGCCACAAGTCCCAAACCCGTGCGCCCGTGCTCGTTCTGGGAATCGGGAACATCTTGCTACGGGACGATGGAGTCGGGGTACGCGTCGTCGAAGCAATGCAAACAATTGAACTCCCGGGGGGAGTGGAACTGCACGACGGGGGAACGGCGGGGGTCGACCTGATAGACGAGGTGTCCGAGCGTTCGAAGGTCATCGTGATTGACGCCGCCCAGTCCGACGAGCCGCCGGGCACTATTTTTCGGTTGACCCCCGCCGACTTCGCCGCTCAGTTCGCCCCCACGATGTCGCTCCACCAAGTGGGCCTTCTGGAGACGCTGCAGATGACCAAACTCCTCGGCTGCGCGCCCGGCGAAGTGACCGTATTCGCAGTGACATCCAAGGACCTGGCGTGGGGCGACGAGTTGTCCGACGAGGTGGCGGCGGCCATTCCGCAGGCGGTCGAGCTGGTGCAGGCCGAAGTCGGAGCTTGGGCCCAGAGCGCGCCGGTCGCCGCTACACAAGCAACATCGGACCAGGCATGACTGTGTCGCCCGCTCTCGAATTCTGCGGCGTAGAAAGAACATCCACCAAAAGAGGAGGAAAGCGATGAGCAGAGCAAAATGGTTCCGGGCATATTGGGTTCCTGCGGCGCTGATAGGAGCTGTCTTCCTGACGATGCCGGCTTCCGGGCTATCCCCGGAAGGACCCGACTTCCCCGTAGAAGAATACCTCGAAAATGAAACACAGCCGGCAGTTGCTTACGCGGACGGGGGCTTTCTGGTAGTCCACAGCTACGAGTTCGGACCGGGCGATCACGATGTGTGGGCCAGGTTCGTAACCGAAGAAGGGCTGAGCGAGGAGATACTAGTAGACGACTCGCTCCACGACTCCGTTTCGCCCGACGTTGCCTGCGACTCCGAGTCCGGGCGCTTTCTAGTGGTGTGGGAAGACTTTCCAAGCGGCGGCGGCAACAGTGACATATACGGAGCCATACTTGACGGCAACGGCAGCTTGGCAGTGGGCTCATTCGCCATAGGCACCACGCCCGCCGCCGACGTCCGTCCTCGGGTGACGTACGGTGGAGCGGGGGTCTTCGTCGTTGCCTGGGCCAGCACGTCGGACCCGGCGACGGTACCCGACGGAGACATCTTCGCTACAACCGTTAGCAGTACGGGGGTCCTCGGGACGATCCGGCAGGTGAGCACCCAGGCCGGAAGCATCAACCCGCAGATCGCCGCGTCGGGGGGCGCCTACTCGCTGGTCGCGTGGCAATACCCCGCGAGCATGGAGGGAGGAGTCGACGACTGGAACTGGAACGTGTCCGCAAGGACCGTTGACCTGAGCGGATCACCCGCGGGAGCCGCCTCGACGCTTGCAGACGCAGAGCTCGGCGAGGTGAATCCTTGCGTAGCTTACAGTTGGGCGCATGACCAATTCCTGGTCATCTGGGAGGAGGTGCAGACCTCTACGGATCACGACCTGAAGGGCGTACTCGTCACCAGCGGCCCCGGAGGCGCGATTCCCGCCGGCGGCGCAATTACCATCGAGGATTCCCCTTACACAGCGCAGACGCCATCAGTGTCTTCCGGTACCTCCGGGGACACTTTTCTCGTCACGTGGGCGTTTCCCTACCTGGGGAACCCCGGCGACCTGGATATCGCAGCCAAGGAAATCACCAATGACGGAAGCGTCGGACCGGTCATCATCGTCAGCGACGCCGTAGAGGCTCAGGACCAACCGGCGATAGGTTGCGGGGAACTCGTCGCGCTGACCGTTTGGCAGGATCTCCGGCAGGGCACGGATTTCGATATCTACGCCCAGTGGCTGACCGGCACCGGGGGTGGGACAGTCAGCGTCCACCCGGTGTCACCGCAAGTTGCAGTCGGCGAGTGGATCCACTTCCGCGTGATACCCGGGACCTTAGCAGATTGGGCTCTGACGCAGGAAGCGTCCGGGGGCAGCATCGACCCAGGGACCGGAGTGTATCAATCCGGAGATACTGGCGGCGTTACCGACGTCGTGACCGCGTCGGTAGCGGGGCAAGGGGACGAGTCAACCAACGTCGCAGTCACTTGGGCCACCCGGCCCTCAGGGACCATGGGACCTCCTACTTCGATGGACCTTGATGGAGGCGGAGTCGGGATCTCCGACGTGATCCTCCTTCTGCGACTCAGTGCCGGCATGGATGTCCCCTCTGCGAAGCAAGTTGAAGTGGGCGACTTCGACATCGACGGTCAGATCGGAATCAGCGACACGGTCAACGCCCTTCGCGTGGTCGCGGGATTGCCGCCGTTGGTCTGAATAAATCGAAGTTCAGCAACAAGCGGAGGAGCATGTCGGCCCGGGGGTTCTTTGGCATGAAGCCAACTCGCCGGGCAGGATGGACCGCTGGCCCCGTCAACGCTTGCTGCCGCACCAAGTGCCTTCCCTGGTGAGGAAAGTGCGTACGGTGGGGGAACGACCTACGCCTCGGAGGGTCCCGGGTTATCTAGTTTGTCTATCACGAGAAAACAGCGGAGTAAGCCCTTCGTAGCGCTTCTTCAGCGACGCGGTTTCGTTCTCGTCAAGCGGCTTGAGGAGGTCCTTCGACTGCATCGCCAGGGCGAACAGACCCTCGTCCCCCGAGGGTATGGCCGCCGAGAGCCCCTTGGAAAGCGCGAAGCGCAGCGCGAGTCCTATCATTTCCGGCTCTGATATCGGATTGTACCAGCATTTCGGGAAGCGTTTCGTGCCGCCTCGCGGGATGCGGTCGAGTGCCATCGCCTTGAGCCCCAGGCAGCCCATGCCGTTGTTCCTGGCTCGCTCGATAACCTGAGGGCTGAATCCGTTTTCCCAGAGGGAGATGTTGACAGGATACAGCACGGTGTCGAAGTCAAAATGGTCCATGCACGCGAGAGCCGCATAGTCTGAATGCGCAGAGAAGCCAATGAAGCGCACAACCCCCTTTTCCCTGGCCTCGACGAATGTCTCGATCGCCCCGTCCTTGCCAAAGGCCGTCTCTACGTCGGCCTCAGTGGTCATCGAATGGAGCTGGTAAAGGTCGAAGTGGTCAGTTCGCAGCAGGCGAAGCGACTCCTCCAACTCGGCAGCCGCTTCCGCCTTTGTCCGCTTATTGGTCTTGCAGGCGAGGAACACCCTATCGCGCCTACCCTCCAAGGCCAGGCCAAGCCTGTCCTGCGCGTTGCCGTAGATGGGAGACACGTCGAAGTAGTCCACGCCGCGTTCCAAGGCCGCAGACACGCGTTCCATGGCCTCGGCATCGGTGGCGTCCTTTACGACCATTCCGCCGAATCCTATGACAGGAAGCGTCACGCCCGTCCGCCCCAACTCGCGCCGGGGGATGAACCCTGGCGAAACACCCTCGTCCGAGGCCCCGTAGCCCCTTCGACTGAGTTGGCCAGCCGCCAATCCGGCTCCGATGCCGGCCTTAATGAAGTTCCTTCGCGACATGCTCATCATCCTCCCCCCGTCCGTAGAAAATGCCTGGGAAACCTGATCCTTACCGCCGCCTATATGGTATCATAAGGCGACCCTTTTCCAATGTTTTGGCGCGAGAATGACGTGCAGATATACGGTCACTGCGCGCTCTTGTTCTACCTTTAGCGCTTCGGGGGCATGGCCGAGGGCTGCTGTCGCAGGAGATAGCGATGCAAGCAAACATCGCGACGGCGCTGCTTTTCACCACCGCAGCGGGCTTCTCGACCACAATCGGCGCCTTTTTGGGAATCGCCCTTAAGAAGCCAAGCCCCAGGTTCATGAGCTTCACTCTGGGCTTCGCCGCCGGTGTGATGCTCTATGTCTCTTTCGCAGAGCTGCTCCAGGGGGCGGTCGAGAGCAGCACGCTCGCCGTCGGCACCTTCTCGTTCTTCGGAGGCATATTGGTGATGTTCCTGATCGATGCGGCGGTTCCCCACGAGTACCTTGCGGAGCATCACGACGGCGGAAGCACACGGCTGTTGCGGACCGGCATGCTGGTTGCGCTTGGTCTCGGAATTCACAACTTCCCTGAGGGTATGGCGACGTTTGCGGGGACTCTGAAGGACACAAGACTCGGCCTGGCAATCGCGGTGGCCATCGCGATCCATAACATACCCGAGGGACTGGCAGTAGCCGCGCCCATCTACGCAGCAACGAGCAGCCGGAAGAAAGCGTTCGGATACTCGTTCCTTTCAGGACTGGCCGAGCCGGCCGGGGCGGCGATTGCGGCCCTGGTGTTGTACCCGTTTCTCACCGAATCGGTGCTGGGGGTGATGCTGGGAGTTGTGGCAGGACTGATGGTCTACATATCTCTCGACGAGTTGGTCCCTGCATCGCGCGAATACGGCCACGACCACACCGCGATCCTGGGGACTGCCGCCGGTATGGCGGTTATGGCGCTGAGCCTGGGGATGCTGAAGTAACAGGCGGCAAAGCGCTTCTCACGTATAGAAAGGGACAAGTCCGGCAACCATGCGATTGTCCCTGACCGGCAACGTGTTTGCTAATGTGGGACAAGTGTGCCCTAGCGTGTGCTTTGGTCCGGACTACTGATCTGATTGATCGCCCGTTGGCGCATTGGTACAATGGCTCGGCTTTTAAGGAACACACGGGCCGGTGACGCCCGCGTGGCCGGCAAGGAAGGTGTGCGCTCGGCACCTCCCAAATTGAGGAAGACGTCTAGATGAGAGGGCATCGCGAAATGAACGATCAAGAGCTGATTTCAAAGATCGAAGAGACGCTGTCGCGCCTGCTGGGAAAGCAGCCACGAGCCTTGGGCGCTGCCGAGAAGGCGCCGGTCCCGCCGCCCCCTGCGCCGTCGTTTCCCATACTGGACCCCTCGGATTTGCTCTCCGAATGCGACCTTTATAGCACCAAGCTGCGAACGAAACGGGGGCTCGTGGGAATGCTGCTGGCCAAGGTCCGTTCCCTTTCCAGACGGGTGATCAGCCCGTTTCTTCTCAAGCAGACACGTCTCAATAGGTCGCTGTTGACTACGCTGGGAGAATGGTCGAAGAAGACCGCCAAGACCTGGAGCGACGAGATGTCGGCTATACGCGCATTAGCTGAAGACACCAGGCATGAGCTCAATGCCGTCAGAAAAGAGAGCGAATCGCTCCGATCTCAGAGGGAAGCATATGCGGCCCTGGACGATGCCGATCGGGAGTCGACTAGGATGCGAGCCCTCGACGGGTTCCTATCCAAGCTCGAGGGCGTGAATGCAAGTACGAAGGCGGCAATCAAGGCGGCGGTGACACGTTATGCCGGACCGGCTCAACTTCTCGCCGCCTATCCGGGCCAAGTTGACCCCTCCCTGTTGCGCATGCGCCAGACATATGTGGAGCTCATCCGTGACGGCGCAAGCGTAGTGGATCTATCGTGCGGCGGAGGGGAGTTTCTCGAGATTCTGCGCAACGAGGGGATCAGAGCGAAGGGTGTGGAGGAAGAGCCGGCACTTGTCGGGGAATGCAAGGTCAAAGGCCTGGATTGTGAAGAGGCAAATGCAGCCGATTTCCTGAAGAGTCTGGGGGAAGGCGAGCTGGGGCTGATCTTCTGCTCAGGACTCCCTGAAAGGCTGTCTTATGCAGCTTTCCGCGAAGTGGTCGCGTTGGCGTTGACCAAGTTGCAGAAAGATGGCGTGCTTCTGGTAGAGGGCATCAACCCCTTCTCTGCCCCGGGTGAGGGACCCCTCAGGCGCGATCCGAGGAATGTGCGCGCATTCAATCCTCATGCAATGAGGGCTGTGGTGTCGGCTCAGGGGTTCCGAGATGTCACCCTGGAGTTCGCCGACCCTCACAGCGGGGCTCGGTCGGAGGAGGACTTCGGCTCACCCTACTACCTCCTGATCGCACGGAAATAGGGAGAGCAAGTTGGAAATCCACCAATTCCACACCATCATCCAGTCCGGTGACGCGATCAGCGATGAGATGATTCACATTGCGCGGATACTCCGAAGGTGGGGATTTCGCTCCAACATTTTTGCCGAATTCTGGGACGAAGAGTGTCGGCCATACGGTGTCCCGTATCAGGAATACGAGAGATTTTCGTCGCCTGGAAATGTCGCGATCATACATTACTCCAGTTGGACTCCGCTGATCTCATATGCCCTGGAGCTGCCGGAACGAAAGATCTTGATATATCACAATGTCACGCCGGGTGCGTTTTGCGAGCCATACGAAAGGAACAAAGACGACTGGCCGTGGTGGGCTTCGCGCCCGCCGAGTGAATGGCTGGAATATTGCCGACACATGCTTGGCGCTATTATCGCTAGAGTTGATCTGGCGTTTGGAGATTCCTCCTTCAACCGAGACGAACTACTGGAGTTGGGCGCGGAGCGAGCGGGGGTGCTCCCCATACTAATAGACTGGGAGAGATTCGGCCCCCCGCTGTGGCGCGAAAGCACAGCACCAGACTCCCGTCAGAGCCCAACAATTCTCTTCGTCGGCCGCATCGTCCCCAACAAGTGCCAGCATGAGCTTGTCCGAATGATGGAGTGCTACACGCAGGTGTTGGGACGGGATGGACGCCTCGTGTTGGTGGGAGACGATGAATCATTGCCCGCGTACACGCGTTACGTCAGAGACCTATCAACGGTTATGCCTGCCGGACGAGTCATACTGACGGGCAAAGTCTCGCAAGAGGAGCTGAGGGCATGCTACAGGACTGCATCGGCGTTCGTTTGCATGAGCGAGCACGAAGGCTTCTGCGTGCCTCTTCTCGAAGCGATGCAGTACGATATCCCCGTCGTTGCGTATGCGTCCAGCGCAGTCCCTGAGACAATGGACGGAGCCGGAGTGCTTCTCCACACGAAAGACCCGCTTAAGGTTGCCAGAGTAGTTGATGCCCTGATACGCGATAACTCGTTTCGCAGGGATGTCCTGACTATGCAGCGAAAGCGCATAAGACGCGCCCGCGAGGAAAACCCGGAAGCGTTGCTTCTCGGCGCCCTGACTGCGTTGTTTGCCCTGGAGGAAGAATCAAGTGGCTGAGCAAAACCGTCAATCCGATATCGAGGTAGAACTTGAGAGACTGTCGAACCGACTCGAGGCAATTCGTGAAAGCTGGACGCCCTCGGGCGGGACCGGTCTGAGCGGAAAAGTAAAACGCGTGCTGCGCAGGGCCGCCGCGTTGCTCAGCCGGCGTCAGGAAAGCCTCAACCTCGATATGGTCAACGTGTCCTACAGCCTGGCGACCCTCCTGAAGCAAGCAGCAAACCACCTCCGTCAATTGCACAAGGACTTGCAGGACTTGCGGGAACAGATCGACGCGACGGGGCGGAGTACTGGTACCCAGATACAGCAGCTATGGGACCGAATCGATGCACTTGAGAAAGACGCACACAAACAACTAATGCACAGAACGGAATTCATTCGTCTCGAAACTGCTATCGGGCTGGAGTATCGCGACGCGGTTCGGTCGGGAGACAGGGACTGGATAAAGAGGGTCTTCGCCCGGTACCACGAGCTATGGCCGAAATGCGGCGGGGAATTCGAGGACGAGGATCAAGCTCGGCGCAGGGAATACGTTGTCTCGCTGACCCGTCCCGGCAGAATTTTGGAAGTGGGTTGCGCAGAGGGAGCAATTATCGGGGAGTTAGATCCGAAAGACCATTTTCTAGTGGGCGTCGACATATCGCTGGACCGTCTGAAAGCCGGAGAACCGCCAACAATCTATGTGAACGGCTTGGCGGAGGAATTGCCGTTCAGGGACAAATCGTTTGACACGGTCCTCCTGCCGGAAATCGTCGAACATGTTCCCAATCCGAACGAAGTCATTACCGAGGCGATACGAGTGGCCCGCAGGGACGTGATCTTCACGGTTCCCGTGGACTTTTACGACCCGACGCACCTGTGGAACTTCGACGACGACATGTTCCAGCGCCTCATCGACAAATTCCCAGATCTTCGGATCGAAACAAAGAAGGCGGCTGGGCCATTCAGGGTCATCCGCGCGAATTTGATCACCAACGAGGAGAAGAATCGATCAAAACGGTGATGGCCAAACCTCCGATCTCTATCGTGATCTGCACGTACAACAGGGCAGAGTACCTGCGAGAATGCCTACGCGCGTTGGATTCTCTCGATTACCCCAACTTCGAAGTGGTGGTGGTTGACGGCCCGTCCACAGACGATACGGCGGGACTATTGGACAGGTACTACCACCGGACAAAGGTAGGCAAAAACCCCACTCGGAATCTCTCCATTTCCCGCAATGTGGGCATCAAGCTCTCTTCCGGGGAGATAGTGGCCTTTATTGATGACGACGGCATTCCCCCGACGGACTGGCTGAGCAAATTGGCCGACGCGTACGAGGACCCCAGGGTGGGCGGCGCGGGAGGGCGAGTAGTATGCTCGGACGAAGGAAGGACACCTCAGTTCTGGTGCGGAACGCTCGACATCTGGGGAGAGGTAGACGCCATTCGAGAAGCGCCGGCAGATTTCAATTCCCCCGAAGGGACGAGGTTCAACACACTCATGGGTGTGAACTCAAGCTTTCGGCGAAAGGTCCTGGAGGCGATAGGGGGATTTGACGAGACCTACAATTACTTCCACGATGAAGCGGACGTTGTGTTCCGAACGATCAAAGCGGGTTACAAGATCGATCATTCGGTGGACACGGCGGTGACTCACCAGACGGCACCCGGAGGCGTGCGGCTAGGATGGCTGAGGGCGAACTTGGATGCGGTAGGCCAGAACACGGTTTACTTCGCCCTCAAAGCGTCGGAGGGAAGGTTTGGCCTCTGGCGAAGGCTTTACTGTTCCGTTCGCTCCACACTAAGGCACCTCAAATGGGCTCGGCATCTGCCAGCAACGATATTTGCCCGGGTTGCGTTCAGGCTTTGTCGAGGGATGCTCAAAGGTATCCGCATAGGGCTGTTCGCGCCCCGGAAGACCCTACCATCAGAGCAGTTGAAGGTGGAGCTCCCCTTCAAGAATTTTTCCCTACTCGCTCCACCGGTTGCACGAAAACGAGGCTTGCGCGTAGCGCTTGCCACGCAAGATTACCTCCCTATGGGCGTCGGAGGAATCGTCAGGCGTACGGCAACACTGGCGACGGAGCTCGCTAGGCGTGGTCACCGGCCCCTTATCATTACCCGAGGTAAAGTGCGACGCACCAGGTATTACCGCGGTATCCCTGTGACCGAGACCCCGGACCCCTATCTGCCGGAACTGGACTACTTGTCCGACCTTATGGCAAGCAAGAGAAACCTGGGCCGTGCGGCGGCGGTTCACCAAGTGGTGAAGGAACTCGCCCAGGCGCGGATGGCGGACTTGCTGTACGCACCGCTGTGGGACGTAGAAGGCTACGCGCTGGGAATGGATGCGACCGTGCCGCTCGTCGTGGACATAGTGAGCCAACTGAAGACGGTGATGAAGACCAACGGCTGGCCGGAAACTCCCGATATGACGTTGCTGTGCCAACTCGAAAAGAGGCTTTTGGAGATGGAGGGCACGCGGGGGATCACAAGCGCCTCGAGGGCCGCTTTGGAGACGGTCGAGCAGTTGTACGATGTCAATCTCAGGGGTAAACCGACCCAAACGGTGTATTGCGGAGTCGACATCCCTGAGAGCGTCCCCGAGCAGGAGCCGCGAAAGACGGTTCGAGTGCTGTTCGTAGGCAGATTGGAGAGACGAAAGGGCATTCACACCCTTTTCGAAGCCGCGCCCGCGATCGTTGCGGGCAACCGCAGGGTCGAATTCGTCATCGTAGGCGATGACAGCTTATCGGGTCCTGAGGGAGTGCCCTACAAGATCGCATACGAACGCGCTCTAAGGCGGGCCGGGGCTTGGGGAAAAATGAGATTCCTGGGACTGGTCGGCAACGACAGGCTCCAGCAGGAATACAGCCAGTGCGACATCTTCGTCGCGCCGTCGCTCTACGAGTCGTTCGGGATCATATACACGGAAGCGATGGCTTGGGGGAAACCCGTGATCGGCTGCAGGACGGGTGGGGTGCCCGAGGTGATCGAGGACGGCGGGTGCGGGATTCTGATCGAGCCGGGGAACGCAACAGAGCTGGCGCAGGCGGTGCTTCGGCTTGCCGATTCGCCGGACATGCGTCGCAGCTTCGGCCGGCGCGCCAGAGAACTGGCAGCCACCAAGTTCTCGCCTGCGGCGCAGGCGGATTCGGCGTTGGAGCTTTTCCGTCGCGTCCTGGACGAGAAGAGTTAGCAGCCTCCTTACTTGCTTCTTGCCTCGAGTCGGCGGAACGCTCCGAGACGACCAAATCGAAACGAGCCTACTCAGCGAGCGCGACTATCCTGGCCGACGTAATTGCCACCACAGCTTCGACATTGCTGGGCGCTAGCCGCACGGCCGTAAGCGGGTCGTCGCACTCGTCAAGCATAACGAAGTACCTGTGCAAGGCAGAGTCGTACCAGGGAACCAACCCGGTGTATTTGACTATTCCCTGGAAATCCGTCGACCGGGCGGGGTGAAAGCCCCCCTTCCCGCACGACCAGGAAAGGCGACTCAGATTCCCGCCGCTGACCCACATCTCCACCTCGAGGAAGTACCTGCCGCCGGGAGGAAGGCGAAAGCCTGTCCATTCCACATAGGATCCCATCCCGTTTCCGTGGAAAGAGAGCTCTTTTTCGGAAGCACCAAAGGTCGCGTTGGAGGCCAGCCGCACGTTGGCATCCGGCGGCAAAGGGAACAATTGCATCAACACCTCGTACCTGACCTTGTAATGCCTGTTATAGTGGGCAAGTGCCGGCCAGAGCGCCAGCATGACAACGACGACGCCAACGGCCAAGCGGCGGGGATGACTCCTCCGTCGGCCACCGAGAAGCCAGACCGCAAGAACGAGCACGGCGACGATGGGAGCAACCGGCCCCAAAGGCCATAGCCAATCCCATCGCGTCTCGAAAAGTTCCATGTTTCCACGCCTATCTCAGCGTCTCACACGCGCCACTTTAGACCTTCGACCTCACACGGTCCCGGTGCCGCCCTCGCGAAGCTGTCTAAAAAGCAGCCATGCCATCCACAAGGAAACGGCAACGAACAGGCTGCGCGGAATGCCGATGATTGCCTTGGGCCCCAACGGCCCAAGTTTCGCCTCTACGAAGGTCAGCAAATCGGTGCTGGAAAACACCGCCTCGGGGGCAAACGGGGCAAACAGGTAGTTGGTGGGATGGACGCCGTAGTTGAACACCAATACCAGAGCCAAGAGGCACTGCAGAATGTGATACCCCGCAATCCTCGGCTGCCATGTTGAGGCAAGAACAACGCCCGCGACCAGCGCGACGAGGTATTGCGGATGAAAGAAGCTGAAGCTGTAATACCCGAGCAGGAATATTGCAAAAAGCACGGCGGACGAGCCCAAGCGCCATCGCTTCAGCCCGATGGCCCAGAACAGAAACAAACCATAGACCACAAACACCGGGTAAATGGCTTCATTCAACCAGAGTTCCAGTCTGGCCCTGAAAGGGAACTCGGCGTGGGGCGCGTACCCCAACATGCCGAACCCGCTGTGCGAAAGCGTCTGCTCGACCGAGCTGGAATCCGCCAAGAGAAGGATCGCAGCGCCGGCCAAGGATACGGCCAGTGCTGCGATTTCGTACCGACGGAAGCGCTCCGCAAAGAGGAACAGGGCCAGTGCCGGCGTGACTACCAGGAATGCCAAGGGGAACACGCCAGCCGCCAGACACGCCGTCTGAAAGAGGATCGGGAACAGGGCAAAAAGAAATACGATTACCCGATCCCTCCACGTCGATGACGAGATGGCCGCGAAGGCAGGGACAAAGAGAATGTAATAGAAGCGAATGGCCGGGCACATTCCGAACAGCACGGCGGCCAGCGCGGTCTTGCGGTGCTTCAGCGACAGGACACTCGCCAGGAAAAACGGCACCGCCATGATATCAAAGCGGCCGAACATGTACGTCACAAAGATGATGATGGGATTGAACAGCCACAGCTTCACCGGTCTGATGGCCCTGGGATCGCGCCCTACTATCTTCAGAATGAGCCACGCCGAGAGGATGTCCAATCCGAGATACGGCAGCTTGAAAAGCGCAAATGCCCGGAATATCTCCGGTGTCCTGGCATAGGCTTGCCAGAATCCCCACGTTCCCTGGTCGATCCCCACCGTTCCGCCGCTCAGAAGAAATGTCTTCACAAACGGCTGCAGCACCTTCAGCACTATCGTATGCAGCAGATAGGCTGAGTGATCGGCATCCACTTCGGCCCAGCTTATGGTTCCAGCAATCAGCCGAGCCGCATATCCGTAAGCGTAAAGCAAATCGTAGTGCCCGCAGATCGGCATCAGCAGAAGACGGATGGCGAGCGCAAGGAATACCCAGCGCCGCAACTCCGGTCCGAACAGCCTGTATCGTCCCCCTTCGGGGAGCAGGTCGTCAGCCAACGAGATATCTCTCCCGCTAGTTCCCGAGATGGCAACGGGAACATTATAGAAGCTCTGTCATCTGCTTCAAGCATCAACCAATCGCCGGGACCCCGGCCGCACGACGCTCACCTATGAATCTTGCATCGGCTGCGGCAAAATGGTACGATTTCCCGTCGCCGAACGTCTCTTTGGAGAAGGATGTGAAGCCTTACGCGAGGAGTCTCAACGCGAATCTTGCGATTCTCGAAGAGCTGGCACGCACTGACCTGAAAATCCGTTTTCAGGGTTCTTTCCTGGGGTATCTGTGGACGCTCATGAAGCCGTTCGCGCTGTTCGCGGTGCTTTACGTCGTCTTCACTTTTTTCATGCAGAGGGGCGGGGATGATCCTTTCTTCAGCCTGAAGCTTTTGCTGGGGATCATACTGTGGAGCTTCCTGTCGGACTGCACGCTTGTGGGGATGAACGCCTTCGTGTGGAAACCGCACCTGGTGACTAAGGTATACGTCCCCCGAATCATAATCGTCATGTCCTCAACGCTGGTCTCGTTCGTCTTGCTGCTCCTGAATTTGGTGGTCTATGCGGGGTTTCATCTCGTCGCCGGCCCACGGCCTCCGTTCGGACCGGACGCGTTTCTATTTGTCCCCTACGTGGTGCTGCTGTATTGCTTGGGGTTCGGTTTGGCGTTGGCGCTTTCGGTAATACTCGTTCGAGCGCGAGACCTCCAGCACATCTGGGAAATCGTGCTGCAAATGGGGTTTTGGCTGACGCCCATCATCTGGCAGTTCGGCAATTTGCCTGCACCCGTCCAGACGCGGCAGGTGCTTTTTCAGCGGTTGGTGATGCTCAACCCCATGGCCAGAATCATCGAGTTTTCGAGATACGCGCTCATAGGCAACACTAACCCAGGGCTCAAGGGCATCTTGGTTCTTGCAGTCATGGTGGGGATGGTGTTCCTTGCCGGCTACCTGATTTTTGCGAAGCAGGAGTCTCATATTGCCGAACGGCTTTGATACGAACGGACCTGCCGCCCAGCGCACGAATGGTCCGGCGGTGCTGCTGGAAGGGGTCACGAAATCCTTTCGCATACCGAAGGAACACCGCACGACGCTGAAAGAGAGCTTCGTGAGACTATTCCGACCCACCGAGTATGAATCGTTCGAAGCCCTTAGCGACATAAACATGTCCGTCGAGTACGGGGACTTCTTTGGAGTGATCGGTCTGAACGGCAGCGGCAAGTCGACACTCTTGAGAGTGATCGCGTCGATCTACGAGCCGGACCGCGGTCATTGCGAGGTAAATGGAAGGGTAGCGCCCTTCCTTGAGTTGGGGCTGGGCTTCAACGGCGAACTCACGGGACGGGAGAATGTCTTCCTCAACGGCATCATAATGGGCCTGACGCGCAGCGAAGTCCGCAGCGTGTACCACGAGATAGTCGAGTTCTCCGAGATCGGGCGCTTTATGGAGATGAAGGTCAAGAACTACTCCTCGGGGATGATGGCCCGGCTGGGCTTTGCGGTATCCATCCACGTCCCGGCGGAGATCGTGCTGCTTGATGAAGTGCTGGCGGTCGGGGATGTCGAGTTTCAGAAGAAGTGCTTCGACGTGTTCGAGAACTTCAGCCGACAGGGGCGGACAATCGTTTTCGTCACCCACGACCTCGGAAGCGTCGAGCGATTCTGCAACAAGACTGCGCTTCTGGAAAACGGCTGCATCGTTGCTCGCGGCAGCCCTCACGAAGTAATCGAGACCTACAGGGCGCGGGCCCTGTAGATTTATTCGTCCCCGATGCAGCGCTGACTCCGGACCTCGGTTGCCCTGGTGACCGCCACCTTCAATCTGGATTCGGACGCACGCAAACTTCACTTCCTCTGGGGGAGTATGTAATTGGCAGAGGATCGCCGACTTAAGCCTTGCCCTCTATGCGGCTCAACTGCCGCCTCCTGGGAAAGGACTCTGAACTCCATCGAACTTCTCAGATGCGTTGAGTGCGATTTCGTTTACGCGAATCTCGACGATCGTGCCATAGAGGAGGCGAACTTTGGATTCGACGAGAAGTGGACCCTTACGTACGAGGAGTACCAGACCTGGATTGACAAAGCATGGTTCGAAAGCGTGGCACGACGGATCACAATCATGGCGCGTGTGGGGAGAGCGCTGGACATCGGATGCGGCAACGGAGAACTCCTTAGGCAGTTCATGAAATACGGCTGGAGGGCGGAAGGGGCGGACCCGTCACCTTGGGCCCCTCAGTTCGCGCAAAGGTGGGGCTACACGCTGCATCCAACCACGGTCGAAGAAGCGGGGCTCCCCAGCAACAGCTTTGACGCAATTACGAGCACGTCCACTCTTGAACACGTGGCAAATCCCACGGCACATGTTCGGGAAATCATGAGGATCGTCAAACCGGGAGGCTTGGCGTATTTCGCCGGCATCCCAAATTACGGCTCAGCGGCCGTTAGGCTCGGCGTCTCTACATTCGAAAGCAATGTGCCTCCTGAGCATGTGAACTACTTCACGCGAAGGACACTCATGCGTCTCTTCTCAACGGGCGAATTGCGCCATGTTGCGTCCCGGTTGTCTGTGAACACCTACGGCATACCGGAACTCCACAGGGCGTACTACGCGACCCAGGAAGCCCTCTAAAGGATCCCGAAGCGAGGGCCCGCTTCGGCCATTCACGGCCCCCAGAGGCACTCTGGAGAGGCCGTCAGCGCCGCGAAGTCCGCGGCCAAGGAATTCCTCGCGAACGCTATAGTCTCCGTATACTACCATCTCGGCCGGCCGCTTGGCCTGGGCGACAAGCTGGAAGTGATGGCCCAGAAGAAGACTTAGGACACTGGGTGGGGAGAGCGGACGCCGGAATCTGCCCCCACGGGGCGCTCAGGTTTTCTGAGGCCTGCGCCTTCTCGGAATCAAGCGCGGAGGCGATAGGGGCACCTTTTCGCGGGCGTGGTAGAATACGACCACGCGGTCGGCCGCGATCTCAACTCCGGCCTGCTTGAACGACTCTCGGATTCGGGGCAGCAACTGCTGGTCGATCACCCATTGCTCCTTAGGCCAGATGGCGGTCGCCAGCCTGATGAATTGCCCGCCGGCGGCAAGGGAGCGCGGGCCGGACACTTCGGGCGATTTTACCATCACACCTTCGAACTGCTCGGCTACCTCTTTGCCTATCTGTCCCAGAAGTCCGATCCCCTGCTCGCTCGACGCTTTGTCCGTCAGATGCACGTCAACCCAGACCTGCTGCGCCCCTCTGACAAATCTCCCGACTGTCGATATGTTGCGGTTGGGTATGAAGACCTCCTGACCCGCGTAATTTCGCAGCTTGGTCATCCGTAACCCGAAATCCGTCACGACGCCCACCTGCCCGGAAATCTCCACCATGTCGCCCACCTCGAACTGCCCCTCAAACAGCACGAACAGCCCGGTAACCATGTCTTGCACGAGGCCTTGCGAACCGAAGCCTATTGCCAGACCTACGAACGAGAGCGACACGAAGTAGGCGGTGTAGTTTATGCCAAGCTCCGAGAGAATGAATCCGACCGCCAGAAGATAGACGATGTACTTGAGCACGTTCAGCCCCAGGGAGTGAATGGTCCTGATCCTGCTTTTGCTCTGCGGGTATAGATACCGTAACGGCCCCCAGCTAGAGTAAATAAAGAAGTGGCTCAGCCATCTCATCCCCCCGATGACAAGGCGGGCAGCGACAGCAATGAGCAGTATCTGAAGGATGCGCAGGAGCTTTCCCTTGACGGATTCGGCCGTAAAGAGTGAAAGCCACTCAAGGGCCAGCGCTTTCCGGTAGAGAATGATCGGCCCGCTCAGACTATCACCGGATAGTGTCAGCTTCTTCCCTTCGAGCTTGACGATGTAGCGGGTCTCCTCTTCATCCTGCCGCATGACGAGGCTGCTCCCCTCTACCTCGTAATTCCCTTTCACGCCATCGAAAAGAAAATAACCGTCACTGCCGAGCGTCAACTCCATACCGCCCCTCTTGGCCGCCGTCCAGGTACCCGCTAGTGAAGCCCTAAGATCTCGTTCCTGAGCGTCGGCAAGAAGGTCCCCGTGGGCAGAAGGCGAGGCCAGGCCAAGCGCTGCGGACAGCCCGACCACGAGCAGGGCGGCGCGTCGCATGCTCCACACAGGCGAGCCAAATCCATGGTATTCTCCCGCCCCTGTACGGTGTAATCCCATCATTCACCTCAACTCCGCAGCGGCTTTGTCAAGCATATCGCATTTCTCACACGCGGGCCGCCGCTATGCTTGCGAGACCAGCTCGTCTTCGAACCGTCGCAGGCGAAGCTCCAGCTCCCCGGCGACGTCCGGGTATTCCGCCACGACGTTTTCCTGCTCGGCCGGGTCGGTGCTTCGGCGATAGAGTTCAGTCGCGCGCGGCGCTACGTCCTTCGACGGCGGCGCGGCCGGCTTTCCTCTGGGCCAGTACACGAAAGTCCACTCGTCCGTTCTTATGCTGCGCGAAGCGCCTATGCCGGACTTCAAGCTGTGGCAGGCGACGGCGAAGTCGCGCAATGACTCCTCTTCCCCCTCGATGACGGGAAGAATGGAACGGCCGTGCATTTTCTCGGTCGGGCGCACACCGAAGGCGTCCAGCACTGTAGCCGTCAGATCGCATGACTGGAAGAAGCTCGAAAAACGTCGCCCCGCTCCGTGCCCTTCCGGGTGCCTTATCAACAGCGGCACGTGCGCAAGCTCGTCGTAAGGCCATGGGGCGAATTTGCGCCACAGACCGTGCCCCCACGTGCCCTCCCCCAACGGCTCGCCGTGGTCGGACGTGAATATCACCAGTGTGTCTTCCAGCAGGCCGCCGTCTCTGAGATGGTCGATGAAGATGCCTACCCACTTGTCAACCATCGTGCACTCCCCTGCGTAAAGGGCGCGCACGACCTTGGCCTCTCTCTCCGTTATCGAGAATCCGTCCTGGCGGGGAAACGGGCAGATGGGCATGAGCTCGCCGTGATAGTCAGCATCGTACTTCCGCCAGAATTCCTCGGGCGGATTCCACGGCTCATGGGGGTCGAAAGTGTCGAGCCACAACATGAAAGGCTGAGGCCGGTCGTACTTGTCAATCCACTTGATCGCTGCTTTTATGACCTGCGCCGCGAGATGGTCCTCGTCCGACCGCCACACCGAGAACTGCTGGACCCATTTGTGAAGGCCGGGGTGATTCACCACACGCCCGGCGGGGTAAATAGGGCCCATGTCCACCTCTGCATCGAGCATTTCGTCGGTGAATGCCCAGCCGCTCTGTCCGCGAATGAACTCCACGTGGTCGAACCACTGAGTATACCCATGCCCCATCGTGAACATCGGCATGGAGTCGCTGATCAACGACGTATAAACGTTGGCGTCGAAAAGGCTGCGGGCCAGCCGCCCATCCTCCGGACGCATGTCCTCCCAACCGCGCCACGGGAAAGTGAACCGCCCCGTGAAGGCGGCGGTGCGTTGAGGAAGGGTAGGAAGACCTTCGGTGTAGGCGTTGTCTATGACGGCGCATTCTTTGCCGAACGCATCCAGCCTGGGAGTCTCGATCCAATCGTTGCCGTTGAAGCCGAAGTGGTCCCAACGCCAACTATCGCAAAGAATCACTATTACATTCAATCATGCCTCCCTGAACGCAGCTGCACGAAGCCAGCGACACTACGGACCAACCAACGCGCCGGCCGAATTGTTCACCTCCGTGATCTCGTCAATCGCGCCTTCCGGGTCCACCACTGCGTAGATCGTGTGCTCCCGCCCCTCCATATCGTACGGGAACCCCAGCCGAACCGTCTTCGGGTCGAGGTCTATCGGGGCCGCGATATGGGGAATGGTCTGCCTGCCTATCTCCTTTCCCCCGGCGGCAGGGTCGCCATCATAGACGATCACGTCCACGTCGCGAGCCGGCTGAGAGCCCACGTTATGTACTTTCACTATGAGCTGCTCGCTGGAGGCTGAGAATATGACGTCCTCTCGCGAGATGCCCAAATCCGGCAGCAGCTTCGTGTGCGCGCCGCGGCTGAGGCGGCTCACCTCCACAACAAACTGCCGTCGCGGCGGAAGCGTGAAGCTGATCGGCACGCCGCGCTGTGGCAGCGTCCACTCATCCACGGACGCTTCGACGTCAATCGTCCCGTCTCCCGTTTGGTCGAAGCCCGTCCGCACCAAATAGACGCTACCGGGAGCAAGAACCCAGGGTCTGATGCCAAGCTCCGCAGGCGTTTCCGTCATGCTGTAGAGCACGACTCTCAGGTTTCGCTCATCACTCACGAGGCACGCGGCAACGCAGTCGCGCGTAAGCCCGGTGTAGGTAACCGCAGCGTGCTGGGTGCCTCCCGCGCCGTAGCCCGTCAGGGCCCTGAACGGATCGAGCATTCCCGGGATGTATATGCGGTCGGTGGCAAGCGAATCAGCGGTGACGACCGGCCAACGCCTTCGCGCTTCGCGGTTGAGAATGGCGCATCCACGCTCTACCGCGTCGAGCGTGGTGACGGGCTCGGGGGTTGCGTCTGCCTTGAGCATGTGCTCGATCCGCTGCCAGCCCGTGATCGCAGACCGCCCCGGCTGCTCAGCACTACCCAAAAGCATCCTGCCTGCCCACGCTGGGGAGCCCGGCTCGGGATCCTCGATCGGATTGTCCAGGTAGGACTGAGCAAGTTCCGCCTCGCGTCGCATCGGCTCCAGATACTTCTCCTGCCCGGTGCGTTCGTAGGCCCCGATCAGCAGATCGACAACCGCCTCCCTATACCCTCCCATGCCCTCCCAGTCGTAGTTCACCGTCCCTGGAGCATGGTTCGCCTTGTACCACGCGGGTGAATCCAGGCCGCCGATTTCCATGGTCTGGAACGCGAATTCGGCCGGCATCACTCCCTCCGGCTTGCCCTTATCAGTGGACATCGAAGCAGCAAGCCATGCATCGGCCCACAGGTTGAACAGCCTAGCGAGGGTCGGGCTGCCGTTGTACCAGAGCACACTTCGCGCAGGAAGCGCCGGCCTATAGTTAATGCGAGAATCATTTGCTTGGTATCCGGTTCCCACGCCGACGGCTCCCAGGAAGTTGGCTCGCATTGCGAAGAAGCCCTTGTCGTTGAAGTCCATCCACAGGTCGCGCATCAGCTTTCCGGTCTTCATCGACCTTTCAATCCAGACGGGGTTCCCGTAATCCAACAGCATCATAACCGGCAGAGGATCGCCGGTGAACTCACCCGTATGTTCCGTATCGCCGACTCGGGGGAAGAACCCGCTTTCGGTGTCGACCTCTCCCAAGAACCACGCGCCGTCGCTTAAAAGCCGACAGCCTTCAAGCGTCACAGGCGATGCCTGCGGAGAGATCGCGCCGAAATTGCCGAAGAATCGCAGGGCCTCGACATCGTCCCCCCAGCCGCCGCCAAGCGATCCGTCGGGGAATTGCTTGTTTTCGAACCACCATTCGCACAAGTCGAGCATGCGATTGTAGGCTTCCCACAACTGCGCGGCCCACCCTGGAGCTTGCTCGGCGGGCACATGGTATTCGGGGAACGCCCAATCAGCCCCCGGGGTCCAATCGTCGTAGAGATACAGCCGCACGTATCGGTTTTCGGGAAATTTCTTCTCCACTTCCCGAAGCATGGCAAAGGCCATCCCGCCGCCCATCATCCACCGGTGGGGCTCGATCATGAAAAGAGCCCGCGCGGCATATACGTTGGCCTTATAGTAATATGGACCCTCACTCATCATCTGGTGGCACCACGTTACGGCCCGATACAGGCGGAAGTAGGCGTTCTGCCAGTTCGATGCCCTGAACTGGATAGATTTGCTCATGACTTCGGCCGATACGGTGCGGTTGTTGACCAGGTCGGCGGCTCTTGCAAATATCTCGGTCAACCTCCGCAGCTCCACGGCACGGTAGTCATTCGGGTGCTCCGCCACGTATGAATCCAGCTCAGTCCCCAGCGTGGGCAGAAGCTCTGCTTCCCTATCGTTCTCAGGATGTCCCGCCAGCCAGGCGTAGCCCTGTGCGCGCGCGTACGCCAGAGCACCGCCCTCGACGGCGTGGAGCAACTCTTCGGCCTGAGCGAATTCTTGGTGGTTGAAGTGTTCCGCCACCTTCGCCAGCGCTCTGATTTCGGTCTCTTGGGTCCCTGCCGGAACGCCCGCCGGGTCGAAGCTCAACCCGCTGTCCGTCATCGAAAAAGGCTCCGGGCGGTGCTCATACACTTCAACGCCCATGACGCTGTTCCGCGTAAACGGCAACCAAAGGTGCCCCGGGCCCTGACTTCGCTTGCCCTTGACCCTCCCCGGCACCAGCCACGAGTCCTGCGGAACGAGAGGGTTTGCCCCAAGCCACGCGTCGTATTCGCTCTGATCCCCACGGAAGGAGAGGAGTAGACCGCCTTCGGGGAAATCGACATCGAATCGCAGCGGAAGGTAGAAGCCGTAGAATAGGATGTCTTCGGGATTACGTCCCTTGATGGCGTATGGAGCGAGGTTCTTCGCTATCAACCGGTCGTTGGCGTAGATGGAAATGGAGCCGAGCGGGTCGAGCATATTCCCGATCGTCGCCACAACGTGATACCTGCCGGGCGGAAGGTCGATTCGGAACTCCATCACCTTACCACCCTGGACGCCGTCGCGATTCAGAGGGGTGACGTTCCTGTCGTAGAGAATGTCCCTGAAGATATGCCAGTGAGCCTCGCGTTCGGGAGTGTCCGTCGTAAATCCCGTGAGACCCGTACCAATCCAACCGTACCCAACCTCGGCCGAGTACGTGTTTTCGGACGTAACGCGGACATAACCTGGAGCCACGGGCGAGCCTTCGGTCCCCATGTCGAACCTTAAGGGTACGAAGTCCCCGGTAGCTCCAGCAAAGACACCCCCTCCCACAAACAAGAAAAGCAAAAGCGCCAGTCCTACGATACGCGATTCAGCAAACACTGCAAAGCCTCCCTGGAAGATGTCCCACTTGCTCTGAGCCAGGCCGGAATCCAGATCCGGCGTTCGGTCAACGCCGTAAACTTAATTTCTGCGGGGGCTGTTGTCAACAAGCCTGCCGCTGCAATACCTCCCGCGTCCCGCAGGCCAGCCGCTCATACGAGTAGCTTGACGCCTATGAAACCAGCGACTATGCTGCACGGGCCAGCAGTCCGTCAGCACAGATGTGGAGAAGCTTATGCGCGGCCGGGAAACACAGGCCCACGAGTTCCCATTGTGGGTGAAGGCAGAAGGGATATACGCAGCTAGTTCCCACGAGCCGCTGAAGTTCTATCGACGCATCGGCAATAACCCCGAATGGCGCGAGCAATGGTACTACGCGCATCGCACTGAAGAGTTCGCCAGGGAGATGGCGGATGCCGGGTTCAACCACGTCAACTTCGCCTTCTTCAAAGGGTTCGGTCTGGAGGAGGAACGCGAAGAGATCGACGATCTCGCAAAGCGAATCCCGGTCTTCCACAAACACGGCATCAAGGTGCGCGCGTACATCCAGTTCGGTTCACTGATGTACGAGACGTTCCTGAAGGAAGTGCCTGAGGCGAGAGACTGGTGCAGGCGAGATCCCCAGGGCCGCATAATCACTTACCGCTGGGGCAACTTGTATTGGAGATGGCGTCCTTGTCACAGCAAGCCGGGGTTCCGCGCCTATCTCAAGAAGTGCGTTGACCGCGCCATCGAAATCGGCGTCGACGCCATCGGCTTCGACAACGTCAAGCAAGGATGGGGAGGAGACTACCACGACTTCTGCTATTGCGAAACCTGCCGGTCGCTGTTTCGAAGCTACCTGGTCAACAACTTAGCCGGCCGCGCGGACCTCATCGGGATAAGTACATTCGAGAATGTGGAACCTCCTTTGCAGCATCACGTCAACGACGTCATCTGCCAGGCATGGGCGCGATTCCAGGACGAGCGCCTTCGCGACAACGTGCGCGAGATGTACGAATACGCCAAGAGCAAGAAGCCGGACGTGCTGATCAACACTAACGGCTTGCCGGCCCACGTATCAGGTGACTCCACGGACACAAGCACATGGGAAGGCCACTACTCGCCGCGAATCGAAAACGATGAAATCATCTGCGGAGCCCATGCTTATAAGCACGGGAACGACCGGGACATCTATGTTTACGCGTCGGTTGTCGCTCCTGAATTCAGTGAAGAAGACCTGAATTCGCCGGAGAGTGCAGGGCTGCGAACGATGAAGCTCGGCGTTGCTTGCGCCACGGCATTCGGCGGTCACGGCGTTTTCGTCCCCGCGATTATGTCGAAGATGCGTGGCGCGAAGTTCCCACTGGACGCGCCGGCGTTCGCAGAGACCTGCCGCCGCTACTTCGGCTTCCTGAGACAGCACCGGCGGCTCTTTTATCCTCTCGAATCCGCGGCCAACGTGGCTATCTATCTCAACTGGCCGTCCTGGACTCTGGACCGGGAACGTGTGACACCTGTCCACAACCTCGTGGAGCAGCTCTTCATAAGACACCATGTTCTTTTCGACATTTTCTATCTGAGGCCGCCGGAAAGCCTGCGAAAATATGACCTGTTGGTTTTTCCCGAGATCAGATGCATGTCTGACCGCGAGTTGGGTGACATCACCAAGTTCATCCAAGCAGGGGGCGCGGTGCTGTCGTTGGGCCAGACTTGTCAGTGCGACGAGCACTTCAGAGAGCGGCGGGCGGCCGGGTTGACGAAAGCTCTGAGCCACGGAGGGCAGAAAGTAAAATCTCTGCGAATCCCGCATGAGGCGTTGGAGCCGGGAGGCTGGAGGACGTTTGGCAGCCTTATCGAGGTAGCGCGCGACCTGTTGGGCGAAAAAGGTCTGCCGATCGAATTCGACGCGCCTGACACTTTAGCAGTCGATGCGTACAGGATACGAGGAACCGGCAAATCGACCGTTAGCCTGCTCAACTTCGATCCCGATCAGAAGGCGAAGGCCGTCGTGCTGCGGCTTTCAGGCAAGCGGTTCGGAGATGTCAAGCGCGCCTGGTGCGCGAGCCCCGACAGTCACTCGGCGGAACTTTCCCCACTGCCTGTCAAATCAGACCTGGAGGTTGCCGCATTCACTGTCCCCGAAGTGGATATCTTCTCGATCGTAGTCACAGAAGGTTCCGCGTCTCGGCATGGAGCCGATTAGAAAAGCGTATAGATGAACGGCGCCAGGGCGGAACTTTGGACGAAGAAGAGAAGAAGGCCCAAGATGACCAGGACCACCAACACCGGCACCAATACAAAGTGCCTGCGTCTGATAAAGAACCCAAGGACGATCATGGGCAATACCATCATCCGCAACGCTCGCCGCGACCCGGAAAGGTCTGCCAACATGACGATCGTCTCTTTGGGAGTCCATCCCTCCATTCCATCAGGTGGGTCGCTCTTCCAGGCGTAGATCGGGTGGGAACCCTTGCTCACGCGCATCAACTTCCCCACCGGCCAGAAGAGAACAAAGTAGATCAAGGTAAGGAGAATCACAAAGACGAAGTTTCCGATAGCTCTGGACAGCCTGCGCACGGTCCTCTCGGGCAGGGACCACGCGGAGGGGAACACGACGGTGAGAATGACGCCGCCCGCACCGAATATCATAATTCCCTTCCAAAGCACATCCTTCGCCCCGACTACGAGGAAGTAGTTGACGGAGCCGACGAGAAGCATCAAGCTGCTGACAAGCAGTCCGAACACTATCTGACTTCTCAGTAGGTGCCTGGCCCGCCGGCCGGCCAAGCGCTCCAAGTACCCTTGCGCCTCAGTCAAGGTCGAACCTCCCAAGCCACTCGGCTCGCTCCCTTTCGTTCATGGGCCGTCTTTTCTGCTCCTCTCTAAGGAGTAAACGGTCGCCCACCACGAGACGGTCGATCTCTGTCGCCATGAAACAGCGATAGGCATCCCCCACGGTGTTCACAATGGGTTCACCCCGGACGTTGAAGGACGTGTTGATGACGACGGAACACCCCGTCAGTTCCTTGAAGGCCCGCAAGACTCCGTGGATGAAGGGGTTGCGCTCTCTGTCGACAGTCTGAATACGCGCGGAGTAGTCGACGTGAGTGACCGCCGGCACGTCGGAGCGAGGCACCTTCAGAAGATCGATCCCCCATAGTTCTTTTTCTTCCTCCGTGAGCGCTCGCCACCTCCCCTCGACAACGGGGTAAGCCAGCAGCATGTAGGGGCTCTCCTGGCGGGCGTCGAAGTAGTCCCCAGTATCTTCGAGCAACACCATGGGGGCGAACGGTCGAAAACTTTCCCGGAACTTGATCTTCATGTTCATGTGCGACTGCATTTTCGGAGAACGTGCATCCCCCAGGATGGATCGTGCTCCAAGGGCACGCGGCCCCCACTCCATCCGCCCGCGCGCGATGGCCACCACCTTACCGTCCGCGATCATGCGGGCCATCTCGCGCTGAAGCTCGACCTCCGGAAGTGTCCGCCACACTCCCCCCAGGCTGCGCAAAATCCTGTCGTGTTCATCGCATGCCGGCGGTATGTCCGGTCCCAAGAACGACCCCTCCATGCTGTCTTGCGAAGCGGGCGCTCGTCCGTTCCCCAGAACGCTGTGCCACATCCACAACGCCGCTCCCAAGGCTCCGCCGGCGTCCCCGGCGGCAGGCTGTATCCACAATTTGTCGAAAGGATTGTTCACAGAAAGCCGGCCGCAAGAGACCACGTTCAGCGCGACTCCGCCTGCAAGCACGAGATCCTTCATGCCCGTTTCATCGTGCACATGCCGAGCCATCTTCTCCACGACCTCGTTGAGCACCTCCTGTACACTTGCCGCCAAGTCCATCTCGCGCTGGGTGATGAGAGTCTCGGGCTTCCGAGGCGGGCCGCCGAATACCCTCTCGAATGCCTTGCCGGTCATGGTGAGCCCACCCAGGTAATTGAAATACTTCTGGTTAAGCCGGACAGAACCATCGTCCTCGACTGAGACGAGCTCGTTCCGAATAGTGTCCGCGTAGATAGGCCTCCCGTACGGGGCCAAGCCCATGAGCTTGTACTCGCCGCTATTGATCTTGAAGCCCGTGAAGTATGTGAAGGCCGAGTACAACAATCCAAGGGAATTGGGAAAGCGAAAGTGCCTCTTCAGCTCAACCTTATTTCCTCGCCCGATACCGTAGGTTGCGGTCGACCACTCCCCCACGCCGTCAATGGTGAGAATCGCCGCTTCCTCGAAAGGGGAAGGGAAGAAGGCGCTGGCGGCGTGAGAGAGGTGGTGATCGCAGAACGACACCCTCTTGCCAATGCCCATCTCGCCGGCTATGTTGCGCTCCATCCAGATGTTCTTGGTCAGCCAGGGCGGCATGGCCGCGAGGTAGCTCCTGATGCTGCGTGGGGCTGTGAGATGGTATGTCGTCAGGAGCCTCTCGAACTTGACCAGCGGGTTCTCGTAAAAAATGACATGGTACAGATCGTTCTCATGCACTCCCGCCTCGTCCAGGCAATAGGCTATAGCCTTGTGGGGGAAAGAGGAATCGCCCTTTACACGGGAGAAGCGCTCTTCCTGGGCGGCCGCCACGATACGCCCGTCCCTCAACAACGCCGCCGCCGAATCGTGATAATAGGCCGATATGCCAAGAATCAAGCAGCTCTTCATGGACGGACGGCCTCCTCGTGGAAGGTCACTTCGAGCGCGACATAGCCATCTGCGCTTGCGTCCTTTCGCGCCAGCACAAACCGCAAGGTATTAACGTTCATGGCAAACGCCTCAGTGCCCAACGGCCAACGGATATTTTCCCCCTCGCGTCGCCCAAGGTGATAAAGCTTACCTGGGTCATATCCCAGCGACCTGTCGACAGCGCTCAGGTACGCTTCTGCGGCCTCGAGGTCGGGCCCTAACAAGCTCAGCTCCTTCACGGCAACGGGAAGTTCAAAACTCACGAGAACGTGCTTCCTCCCCACGGGAAGGCTCGGGGTGTACGCAGGGTCCGTCGGACACGTAACCCGCCATCGTCCCTCACGCATGGGGACAACTTGAATCGAAGAAGGCATCCAGTCATTTATCGCCGGCGACAGGGTCGGCGGCGGCGAAGAACGCTTCCCCAACACCGAAGGGTAGTAGCTTTCAAGAACATTCGCCGCCTTCTGCGCATAGAAATGGGTACAGATGGGTCCGGGGTGCCCATTTGCCGGGTTGATTCCCCATTTCAAAGGAGTGGCGGGACCGTAAGAGGTCGGGGAGTACTTGTCAATGAAGTCGCCAAGGATGTCGTGGAACGGGATCGCAGCCCTTTCGAAGAGCTGCCCCACTTTCTCGTAGCGTGAACTCAAACCGGGATCCGGCGCATTCGGCAGAGTAATTGCGAACATCGGCACGCCGAGAGCTTCTTGCTCCTCTCCCAGCCGGCGGACGACCTCCTTGTAGGCGTCGAAGTTCTCCCCTTCGAGAAGCGCATGCTCCCAGATATCCATGGGGTTCTTTCCGGCAGTGTCTCCCGCGAAATGCGCGGCCATTCGCTTCGCGAAAAGCCGCTTTTCGACAAGATAGCTAATGTTTGGAAAGAGCCTCGATAGAGCTTTGTCGACAGGGCCGGGAGTGAATCGTTTGTAGTTGTGGGGGATTACGCCCATGTCTGGGTCGTTGCTCACATACCCGACGATTATTAGGTCCGGGTCGAGCCCTCTCAGGTTCTCATCGTTGCGCAACCACCACAACTGATCCTTGGTGCCGGCGCCGGACGCGCCCGCGGCCGCCACTTCGACATCCCAGTACCCTCGACGCTTGAGTTCCCTATCGAGTTGACGCCACCATATATCGTTTGCATTCGCGTACCCGTCGCCCCAAACATAGGAATCCCCCAGGACGACAATCCTTCGGCGATGCCCCTTCCCTTCCGGGTAGGGCATCCCCGCTGACGTCCATACCGAGCCCTGCATTTTGACTTTCGCAAGATTGTTCCGTTCGATTATGGAGTTCTCCTGTTCCCAGGCCCTCGTGTCCAGCAGGCCCAGTCCCTGCGTTGCGCCGATGACGACTTCCAAGCCCACCAAAATAACGACCAGCCCCGCGCACAGCAGTCCCAGGTAGCCCAGCGCCATAAGAGGCAGGACTGCATAGGATTTCCGCTTGATTGTAATAGAGAACGCAGCTTTGCAGTATGTGATGTCGTTCACCAGCCCCTCTTCCTAATGTGGACAAGGCCCCTGGCAAACACGACTAAACTGACGGAATAAGGCGATTTTCGGTCGCAATTTGGCGGCGGTTCCAGGTTGGTGGGTTCTAGGAATTTTGGAAACCCACGAACGGCGTCTGCCCATAAACGATTGCGCCGTAAGGAGAAAGGTTGGTGCCGAAGGGGGGATTCGAACCCCCAAGGGCATGAATGCCCACTAGGTCCTGAACCTAGCGCGTCTGCCAGTTCCGCCACTTCGGCTGTTGAACAGATATTATAGTGCCCTTCCCCCGTTGGTCAAGTGCGTCGCCCACACCCGGTTTCTTCTCGTGCGTCGGGTGTTGCTTGACTTGGGTTCCCTCTCGACTAATATGTGAGTGTACGATGCTTTCAAGGAGGCTGACAATGATTGCTGGTAAGACGCTGGTTCCGCTCGTATTGGCGTTCGCTGCCTTACAGCCCACGATCATCCTGCCCGCGGAGGATGTGACCATTCAGTTCTGGACGACCGAGGTGGAGCAGGATCGCATGGAAACCCAAAACGCCGTGGCGCGAGAGTTCGAGAAGTCGCACCCGGGAATCAGCGTCAAGGTCGTTCCGGTGACGGAGGACCGCCTCAACGAGAAGGTGGCCAGTGCGAAGGCAGCGGGACTGCTCCCGGACGTCATTCGGCTGGGTCTGGAGTACGTTCGAGGTTACATGGATGACGGCCTTCTCGACCCCGCGGCGGCGACAACCGTGATTGACGAACTCGGAGAGGAAACATTCTATCGTGGACCTCTGGAGTTGGTGAGTCTGCCATCGGGAGGATTTGCGGCCGTGCCCATAGACGGCTGGGCCCAGGGAATCTGGTACAGAAAGGACTGGTTCGCCCGAAGGGGACTGCTCGAACCCAACACGTGGGACGATATCCTAAAAGGTGCGGCCGCTTTCTATTCCCCAAAGGAGCTCCAATACGGCATCGTTGTGGGAACTGATCCCGGACAGCCGTACACGCAGCAGACTTTCGAGCACGTCGCCCTGAGCAACGGCGCAAGATTGTTCGATTCCGAGGGCGGTCTGAACATAGATGATGCGAGGATGAAGGAGGCGTTCGCGTTCTACAAGAAGCTCGCTGACCTGGGACCCCCCGGCCACAACTTCTGGCAGCAGGCCAGGCAGAACTACCTGACCGGCCGCGTTGCCATGATCTTCTATTCGCCGTACATAATCGACGACATAGCGGGACTCGTTGAAGACCAGGACGTCGCCGTAGAGGAGCTGCCCCAGAAGACGGGGTTCGTCTCTACCATAACAGGGCCGCACGGGGACAAGGCGAGCTACGGCCAAGTGGTCAGCTTGGGAATACTCAAGGGCGCACACACGAAGGCCTCGCAGGAATGGGTCAAGTTCCTTCTCACCGATGCCTACGCCCGGTGGTGCTTCATGACCCCTGGGGGTAAAACCCCCGTCCGGAACACGATCTCCGAAGACTGGCGGAAACACGAAATCTTTTCGTATTACGCCCCGGGCATGGCGGAAAGGCTCAGCGCCGGGATGGACGAGATGAAAAGATGGGGATACGTCGGCTCCAATTGGTTTCCCCTCATGAAAGACATTTACGGGATGAAGGTGGTGCCGGAGCTTGTGGGGTCTTTGGCGCGGGGCAAGGTGACTCCAATGGAAGCGGTGGAGCTGCTGCGAATCCGCATCGACGAACTCCGGGACTAGGGATATGGGTGTCCGCCTGGGAACGCTTAGACAACGCGAGGAGGCGTTGGCTTACCTTCTGGTGTTTCCCGGCCTCCTCGTAGTCCTCGGGGTGGTTCTATTCCCTGTCATCTACAATATCTGGATGAGCTTCCATGACCTTACGCTGGCCAATTTGGGCGAGCGCGCTCCTTTTGCCGGACTGGACAACTATCTCAAGGTCATACGCGACCCGGACTTCCTCTCGTCGCTCCTCATAACGGGAGGATATGCCGTCGCTGCGGGCCTGATGTCCATCTTGGTCGGGCTGGCGGCGGCTTTGCTGCTGAATGTTCGAATGCCGATGCGTAATGTGTTCCGGGCCAGCTTCCTTTTCCCCTACGTGGCGCCGTTGATCTCGGTCGTCTACATCTGGAAATGGATTCTCGACCCCCAGGCAGGCGTGGCCAACTGGCTGCTTATGAAGGGCGGGATAATCTCCGCGCCGATGGACTGGCTGACCAATAGCAGCACCGCCCTTCTCTCGGTCATCCTGTTTCAAGGGTGGCGCTACTTCCCCTTTGCCATGCTCCTGATCCTCGCCAGGCTCCAGGCTATACCGACGGACTTGCACGAGGCCGCAGCCGTCGACGGCGCAAATAGATTCCAGCAGTTTATTAACATCACCCTGCCCGAATTGCGATACGTCCTGGGGATTGTGTTCCTCTTGAGGTTCGTGTGGACCTTCAACAAATTCGACGATGTCTTCCTTCTCACCAGCGGAGCCGCCAACACCAAAGTGCTCCCCATATTAACGTACCGCTATGCAATCGGGACCGGACAGCTCGGCGTAGGCGCCGCCTGCTCCATGTTCTTGTTCATCGTCCTCGTCGCATTCATCCTCGTATATCATCTGAAGGTTTTCCAATGGGGAAAGTAGCCCGAAGAGTCCTAGTCCTGGTGGCGCTGCTCGCTTTTCTCTTTGTGGTCCTCTTCCCGCTCTATTGGATGGTCATCTCATCAACGAAGAGCTTCAGAGAGCTCTTCAGCACAACCCCTGTGTTCTGGCCCAGCACTTTCACGGCAAAGGCGTACAAGGCGGTGCTGACCAGCCCCGGCGAGGACATCCCCGACCTCCTGGACGCGCTGCGAAACAGTCTGATGGTCGCGGGCGGCACGGTCTTCTGCTCTCTACTCCTCGGAACTCTGGCCGCGTACGCCATAGCGAGGCTCAGATTTCGGGGAAAGGCCCTGATAACAGGCCTGGTGCTCGTGGTCTATCTCTTTCCGGCCATTTTGCTGATGGTTCCGCTTTTCGCGATGTTCGCGAAGGCGGGATTGCACAACAAGCTGAGCGGCCTGATCGTGGCCTATGTGGCGCAGACGTTGCCGGTCAGTTTGCTGATGCTCGGAAATTACTTCAGAAGCATCCCGGCGGAGATAGAGGACGCCGCGCTGGTCGACGGGTGCAGCAGGCTGGGGGTGATCTGGAGGGTCACCATTCCTCTTTCCGTCCCCGCCATCGCATCGGTTGCACTCTATGTGTTTGTGATCGCGTGGAACGAATTCCTCTTTGCGTACATTCTGCTGACCGACACGAAGAAGTTCACTGCCCCCGTCTGGATTTCTTATCTCTACTCCCAGCTTCATACCCCCTGGAATCAGGTCATGGCCGCCAGCGTCCTGGTCACGGTCCCCGTGATCGTACTCTTCGTCTGGTTCGAGAAGTACATGGAACAGGGACTTACGGCGGGTGGTGTCAAGGGGTGACTACTGGGCGCATGTGGTAAGCAAGAGTCCGCAGTTCAGATGTATCCCATCGCTCTAAACTGCTGCATCTTTCTTTCGACCTCTTCCCTCGGCACGATGTCGCGCGCGCCACTTTCGTAACCCTCCCGACGCGGAGGCTCTGTCTCGCCGCCGAGGCGATAAAGATACAGCTCGGGCTCAAGCGCATACAGCAGAGAAGGAATCCTTACGTTGAATCCGGTGAACTCGCGGGCGTTCGCAGGAAGACCAAAGAGAAGCGAACCCGCTTTCAGCTCCCACGAGCCGAGCCGCAGCCGCTTCGGCCCCCTGACGCCGGTCACGGTTGAATCCAAAAAGAGCCTTGCGTCATCAGGTTCCACGCGGAAGAAAACCGTGTCCTCCCAATACTCCTCGGCCAGGGCGAATTTGATACGCTGCCGATTGGCGCTGACCGTCACGGCATCCTCATGCTCAAGCGTCATCGGCATGACATCACGAAACTCGCCGTCCGTTGTAATCATCCCCCGCACAGACAGCCTTTGGTGGGTGGGGGAAACAAACCGCAAGTAGAATCCTCTTCGCAAGTACCGGTCTTCGATTTCGGTCCTGAATCTGGCAGCGAGCCAGGGATTCTCCTCAGCGAGATTCACCTCTTCTCTTGGGTCGCTCCCCAGGTCGAAGAGCATCTGCTCGACCCGGGGCGAGACCCGCAGTATGTACTTGTATCCTCCATCCCTCACCGCGTAAATCCTGTGGAGAAAGCCTGCCTTGTCTGTTGAGACGTAGTTTTCGAGATGGTGGAAAAGCTTCGTGCCGCTCTCGTCATTTTCAAGATCGGCAAAAGCCGTTCCGGGTAAATCGCCCGGCGCGGTCAAGCCCAGCGCGTCAGCAATCGAGGGAAACAGATCGATCTGGCTCACGGGTGACGCGATGCGCGTCCCCGCAAATCGTCCGTCCGGGTATTTGACGATCAGGGGGATACGAAGAACCTCATCGTAGAGCGTCTTGCCGTGGTCCCACCCTAGCGCTATATCGGCATCCCCGGGATGGTCCCACATGGCCTCACCGTGGTCAGCAAGGAATACCACCATCGTGTTATCGTACAGCCCCAACTCCTCGAGCTTCGTCAGCACTTTGCCGAACTCGGTGTCGGTAAACCGAATCAGCCCGTCGTAGAGGGACTTCACGTGCTCGATGTCCCTATCCGGCAGATTGCTCCATCCGTCTCCGAAATACGGGATGTCACCTGTTATTGGTCCACTGTAGTCCGGGTCAAACATCGTTGCATATTCTCCCGGAGGCTTGTATGGCGAATGGACGTCGTTGGTGTGAACGTAGAGGAAGAAAGGCTCAGTCTTGTGCGCCTCTATCCAGGGGAAGATGCTTTCGTTGAGATCGGCGGCAGTAGCCACGGCAGCCGGCCTCCCCCAGTCCAGATACGCGCCGCCGTCAAAGCCCTGCGTCAGGTTCGATTCGGGCATAAATGCAAAAGGATGCGCCACTATCTGCCATGTCGTCCAGCCGTTCTCTTGAAGCAACTCGGCCAACGTCGTGAA
The DNA here is from genome assembly GCA_964493415.1 of uncultured Planctomycetota bacterium. GTDB lineage: Bacteria > Planctomycetota > DG-23 > CAZBND01 > CAZBND01 > CAZBND01. Next base: position 55,089 of record CAZBND010000005.1, read on the forward strand.
CTTGTCCTCGAGCATGGACGAGAAATGTATCACCTGGTGAACATCCGGCTCGAGTCCGGTAAAGATCGAGCTCAGGGCAGGCAGTGTCCAACTCGAAGTCGAGTACGCTTTCTCGAACACAACCGCCTCTTGGGAGAACGCATCTATCATGGGACTCGTGGCCCGACCATAGCCGTAGCAACCCAAGTGGTCCGCCCGAAGGGCATCGACAAGGTAAACGATCACGTTGGGCTTGCCCGCGCGACGCTCCCTGGGCGCGATGGCGGGGACAGAAACCAAGCAGCTCCCGGTTGCGCCGGGACCGTCGTCAGGCTTAAAGCGAAACGATATTTCAACCTGGTCGCCGCCCGTGGCTTCCACCGGCATTCTGACGGGCAGCCAGCCTGCCGCGTGATGCTCGGCGGTAAGCACTTTGGCGAGAGAGGCTTTCTCAACGCCGCCGGGCGAGCTGATCGTCGCTGTGAACAGAACCGTCTCCCCGAAGTCCCACGGTTCGGGGTCGTCCCCCAGCGACAAAGAGAACAAGATGTCGTGACCGTCCGGGACCCGCCCAGTCAGGACCAGTTCCCCGGGATTCGGCACCTCGAAGGCGTTCCTCATCGCCCCTCCAAGGTAAACCCTGCGGTAGTCGGTTCCCGACGATTGCCGGAGAATCGCCCACCCTCGCGACCGGATGTCGTCCGCGGTGGGAGGTCGAGCGTGACCCCACCGATTCATCCACGCCGCATTCTTCCGCACGCGGTCGCTGTCATCACTCGGAAGGCTCAACGGCTTCCTATGCGCATTTCCCTCAGGTCGGACTCGACTTATCGACTGAATCAGGATGACAGCCAATAGAAGTGCCGCAAGCACACAAGCCCCGATGGCAACGACAACAATCTTCGTCCGACCGAAAGCACTACTTTGGCTATGCTTGATTGGCAGACTCTCCTCGATCATACGGCATTCCGCCCGCCGGTACGTAGCTCAGAGCACCGCAGCTCCGTGGTGATCGCCCTCGGTTCGACTCGGCAGCAAGTTCAACGCGCATCCGGCCACCGGGCTCCTGCACACAGCCGTCTCTGCCGGCTCCGCCGCTACATCCCGACCGCCAGTGCGGACTTGTTGTTCGATTCTGTTATCTCGTCTATCTCCCCGTCCGGGTCGACGACAACTAGGATATCACGGGGAGGCGATTCCAGAGTCCACGGAATGCCGACGCGCAGAGTTTGTGGCAAAAGGTCCAGCGGAGCAGGCAGCTTGATCCCCACACCCCTGCCCACTTCGGTCATGCCGCTCTCGCCCACATCGTACACAGCTACCGAGAATCGTGTCGCCTCCGCCGAACCGATGTTGTGGACTCTCACCTTCACGAGTCTGCTGAGTTGCTCGTACTCGACGTCCTCAGGACTGATGGCGAGGTCCGGCAGCAGCGAGGGCGCATCGCCCGAAGCTATCTGCTTAAGCTCAACGATGTAGGGCGTTCGCGGAGGCAGCGTCACGGGAACGGGCTGGCCGCGGAACCTTATGCGCTGCTGCCCCGTCCCTGCGATCTCGTCGGGCTCGCCGTTCTCGTCCAAGTCGGGCCCGTACATCAGCTCATACGAAGCCCCCGGCTCCAGCAGCCACGGCCGAATGCCGCACTCCCGTTCCTTCGCCCGGAAATTGTACAGTGCAACCTTGAGCTGCTTTGTCCCGGATGTCAGCACGACAGCAGCGAACTGGCGTCCTGGACCCACGTAGGTCACTTGAGGGTCCAGCCCGCCGGACGCACCCGCCGCGGTCATTGCCGTGTACGCCGCGTGAAGCCCCGGCCAGCCTATGCGGTCGGTGGCCAACGCGTCCGTGGTGGAAATCGGCCAGCGCTCCCGCGCACCTCTGATGCAGGTCTCGTTACGGCGACGCGCATCGGGCAAGGACGTCACGCTCGGCTCGCCCCCCTCCCCCAATCCGAGGGTCCGCTGCAAACGCGCCCACAACTGCACGGCTCCCCCAAGTTGCCTCCCCGCCCATTCGGGGGACCCCGCTTCCGCCTCACCTTCCGACTGCCGTGCCCGCGCGGCCAGTTCCGCTTCGAGCCTCAGCGGCTCGAGGAACGCCCTGTCCCCGCTGCGCTCGTAAGCGCCCACCAAGAGGTCCGTAATGTAGTCGTGATATCGGCTGTCCCAATCATAGTTGACGGTTCCTCCGGCATGGTTCGCGATGAACCACGAGGGTGACTCGGTGCCGCCGATCTCACCGGTTTCGAATCCGATTTCGGAGGGGATTACGCCGCTGGGTTTCCCCTTCTCAGCGGACATTGACGCTTCCAGCCAAGCTTTCGCCCACCCGTCGAACAGCGCCGCGACCGAGGGATTGCCGCTGTACCACAGGACCGACCGAGCCGGAAGGGCGCATCGGTAGTTTATCCGCGAGTCATTCGCCTGGAGCCCCGTGCCCACCCGGGTTGCCCCGACCATGTTGGAGCGGAATAGATATTGACCGCGGTCGTTATGGTCCATCCAGAGATCGCGCATGAGCTTCGCCACCTTGAGGCCAAGCTCCGTCCACGTCGGGTTGCCGTAGTCCAGGATCACCATGGTGGGAATAGTGTCGCCCGTCCATTCGCCCGTGTGCTCGGCGTCGCCCATCCCGCCGAAGAACCCCGCCTCGGGATCCATGTTGGGGGACGCGAGAGCCCCGTTGACTATCCCAGCGCAGAGCTCGACCATCTTCTCCGAGGCGTCCGGGCAGATGGAGCCGTATGTGCCGAACAGCCGGAGGATCTCCACGTCGTCTCCCCACCCGCCGCCCACCGATCCATCCGGGAATTGCTTGTTCTCGTACCACCATTCGCCCAGGTCGAGGCAGCGATTGTACGCCTCGTACACGGCTGCGGCCCACTCGGGCGCCCCCTCCGTGGCCGGAGAATAGTCGGGATAGTTGGGCCACTCGGGGCCGGGCGACCAGTCATCGTACAGGTACAGCCGGACGAAGCGGTTGTTCGGGAACTTGGTTTCGACCTCTCTAAGCAGATCGGCGGCCTTGCCGGATGCCATGACCCACCGGTGCGGGTCGAACATGTATAGCCCGCGGGCCTCATGAATCTTGGCCTTGAGGTAAACGGGCTCTCCGCGATGAATGAGGTCCAACTTCCCTATGCCCCTGAAAACCCGCCAGTAACCGTTCTCCCACGACGTATCCGCATGCCGCAAATCCGGGGGCAGGGCCATCTGATCCGAGAATGAGACCGCTCTATGCAGTATCGAATCTATGCCCTGATTGAAATTGACAAGAACCTCCAACAGATGCTCCGCCCGTTCATCTCCCGGATTCGCCTTGTTGTAGGCCTCAACCGCGGCGATCGCCTTCGGCGCAAGTTCCAGCTCCCGCTCGTAGTCGGGATTGCCTGCCAGGAACGCGTAGGCCCTGGCTTTCGCATATCCAAGCAGCGCGTCGCTTATGCCGTCCAGCTTCCGCTCCGCCTCAACGAATCGCTGGACGTTATACGCCTGCAGTGCTTGCTCAATCGTGCCAACCTGCGGAACGCTGGCAGAGGCGGGAATCGCAGTGCGATCCAGCACCAGCGCGCCGTCAGCTTCAACTATCGGCTCGGGCGCGTAACGATAGACCTCTACTCCGAGAACGCTGTTTGTCGTAAACGGCAGGCCGATATCCCTGTAGGGCGCATGGGGCTTCAGCCGTCTTCCCTGTCTGACGAGCCAGGATTCGGGCGAGGGCTTCTGCTCCTCCTCCGCCAACCACTTGTCATAGTCTGATTGGTCCCCCGCGAAGTTCAGCGCAAGCCCCTCGTTCCCCACGCTCACCGGGAAACGCACGCGCTGGTAGTAGCCGTACCAGTCCCCTTGGGCCGAGCCGCCCCGCGAAGCCCAGTGCTTGGCGTTGACGTTCTTCACCATCAACTCGCCGTTGGCGTAAACCGACATGGAGCCCAGGCCCCGCGTCAAATCCCCCAGCGTAACAACCACCACGTAGTCACCCTCACGGAGATCTACCTTGAAGGTCATGTCTTCCGTATCGCGAACTCCATCCCGATTCAGGGCGGTCGCGGTCTTATCGAACAAGGTATCCCTGAAGACGAACCAATGCGCCAGTCGGGCGGGTCTTTCCGACTCGAATGATTCGTGTCCCGTCTCGAGCCACCCGTAGCCGAGTTCAGGGGAATAGAGGGTCCTCCCCTCTACCTTGATAAAGCCGTCTAACACGCGCGATGTGCCCGTACCCATGTCAAACTTGGCTGGGGCGGAAACGACCGCCCACGCTGAGCCCGCCACAAGCACGGCCACAATCAATATCGCCACTTTCGACCTCATATGTCCCCCTCCCTTCAAACCTGAAATCCCTTAGCGGCCGGAATCCGACAACACTGCGCGCAACGTCAGCAACTAATCCACGAGCGCCTTCCTCGATGCGAGGAACTCCTCAGGCGTGCCGATCTCCCGCAGATACGAGATTAACTTCTCGTTGATATTTCCGGCGACGTCCTTGTGCTCGTCATAAATGTTGCTGTTCTGCAGGGGATCGTTCCGGTTGTTGAAGAGCATGGGCTTGAGTTCCTGGTCTATAAGCTTCGTGTGCTTCCTCGGAATCCCGTCGACGACCCGGTCCTCGTAGTCCTCGGTCTGCACGTCCGGAGCCCCGCCGTATATGAAGGTCCATTCGTCCGTGGTCACCGTGCTTCGGGCGTAAGGATTCGCCCCCCTCCATAGAGAAGGAGATGACACCGCGAGTTCCCGAATCCTCTCGGCCTTCCCGTTCATCAGAGGCACCATCGACTTGCCGTGAACCTCGTCCGGCGCTTCCAGTCCGCACACGTCCATAATGGTTGCCGTAATGTCCACCGGCTGCACGAGAGCATGAGAGCGCACCTGCTCTTCCTGCCCGGGCATCTTCACGACCAGCGGTATGTGCGCGATCTCATCAAACAGGGGTATGTACTGCTGGTACTGCGACCGGATCACGGACTTCCCTATGTATCCCCGCTCTCCGATGCAGAACCCATGGTCGGTCGTAAATATGATCATAGCCTCGTCGTATATCCCGAGCACCTCCAACTTGCGGAGGATATGGCCCACCCAGTGGTCTACCAGCGAGACCTCCCCCCGATATCGCGCGCGGCAGTGATTCAGCTCCTCCGGCGTAAGGAAATCGATCTTATCGTACAGCGGGTACTCGATCACCTCGCCTTGGTAGCCCGGGTCGTACATATCAACGTACCACTGTGGCGGATCCCACGGCTCGTGCGGATCGAACATGCCCACCCACAGGAAGAAGTCGTCCAGCTTGTAGTTCCTCTCCAGCCAGTGCATGGCGCTTGTGGCAACTTTGGCGGGAAGCCAGTCTTCCTCGAATTGACGAAGGGCGTTATTGCGAACGTGCTGGCTGGCGGTGGTGTCGGCGCTGCGCACCTTCTCGCGCTTGCAGGGGAAATCCACATGGCGCGGGTCCGTCCGCCACTTGTCCACAGTCTGCCCTCGAATATAGTCCCAGCCGCTGAAGTCGCGGTCGAAATTGAATCCATGCTGAAATATGTGCGGCGTATCGGAAATCAGCATGGTCGTGTACCCGGCTTCGTTGAGCAGCGACGGCATGGTTTTCGCGTCTCTCGGCAGCGCCTGCCAGCCGCCACAGGTGAAAGTGTACCGGCCTGTGATGACGTCGGTTCGATGCGGCACTGTCGGAAACGACCCGCAGTACGCGCGGTCGAAAACGGTCGCCCCCGCACCCAACCCGTCGACATTGGGCGTCTTGACCTCTCTGCTGCCGTACAGGCCCAAATGGTCTCGCCTTAACGTGTCCGAAATGATGAGCACCACCTTCAATCGATTCTCCCTTTCCAGGCTGGTTGCCTACAGAGCCTGATCAAGTCGCTGCGTTCGGAAAACGCCGCGGCGACCAGGCAGCTATTCTAGCCCTTAGAGGACTGCCTGCCAACCGTGGATTCGCTCGCTGCCGCCACATCCGCTCATCGGACGATTGTGAGTTGACACCCCCGACACTTGCGCTATACTCATGGAGTATTTCCCGTCCTGCGCGCGGATCAGTCGTAACCGGCTTTCAGCAGCAAGGGAGGTTACAGACATGCGGAAGGTGGACCGTAGGAAGATGCTCGTTTGTTTGGCGGCATTCTTGGCTGCGTTTACAGCCGCCCGAAGCTGGGCCGCGCCGCTGAAGTTGGACATGGGTACGGCCGATTCGCCCGTGGCCCCCGGCTTCGTCCGCGTCACAGCGGACCAGCGTTACGATGCCGCAAAGGGCTTTGGCTTCGTCGAAGGACCCTACACTTCGTTCAACACCACAGGTCCGTCGCCGCATGTCAACTTCGTGAGCCCCAGTTCGGCGACGGTGTACGAAGAGGGCGTGACGGATTTGAACCGCGATGGGCTGTGGTCGGATGGGGATTTGGTGTTCCGCGCCGACCTTCCCAACGGCAAGTACAGGGTATGGCTCACAATCGGCCACATGAACAAAGTCCTGGGCTCGATACAGGTCTACGCCAATGGGAAGCTGATAGCCAAAGACATCCAGGTGAGGCACATACGCTGGAGGTCTGGCCAAGATCAGGGCTACGGCTGGTTTCTTCCTATTCGGTTCACTGCGGATATCGAGCAAGGCTACCTTGAGATAAGGCTGCGCGGAGACGACACAGAGTATCAGAGACTTCTAGCGATTGAAAACGAGAAGCCCAGGCCCGTATCCTACGGAACCTATCCGGATCACCCTGAGAAAAAGCCCCGCGAGTACACGCTGCTGACAGACATTGGACTCCCCTTCGCCGGGAACTCCATCCTCGGACTGGAGATATACCCGTATCAGCAGCCGCCGGTGTTGGTGGCGGAAGATTCGCTGAACATCGCCATGACGGGAAGGCTCCCTTCCCCGGAGCTTCAGCAGGCAGTAAGGCTCTTCAACGCCGGTCGGTATGCCGAAGCTTGCGCCGCCGCCGAGAAGATCGAAGACTCGCATAAGTACGAGCGCGGAATCATATACCTGGCCCTGGCCGGGCGTCCCGAACTTGATAACGAAAGAGAAATGGTGAAAAAGGCCGAGGCCGATCTCGCCGCCGTTGTGACGGAAAGCCCCGAGGACCATGCAGCCAAGGAGCTGCTCTACCTGGCGAGGCAGCTCAGAGACGGCGTCGAGCGCTTCCATCACAGAGGGGACGCCGGCGTGAACGGCTACTCCATGGTGAACATGGGTTCCATGTCCCTCGCCGCCCTCCAGCCGGAGGACCCTGTTTACTGGAAGGGGCAAATATACCGGGCCCGGATATTCTACATGGTTCAGCCGCACCGTTGGAGCTGGGTCTCGGGTGCCGGGATGGACATCCTCCTCGAGGTCGAGAAGAAGTGGCCCAACAACCGCTTCGTCAAGCTCTACCTCGACGGGGAATGGGAGGAAACGGAGGACTGGAAAATCGGAGACTACGTCACGGGCACCGAAGGCGCGCCTGATTGGGCCGTGGCCTGCCGCGATGCGTGGAACCTCAACCTCGACCATGCGGAGTGGTGGATCGATAACAAGCAGCGCCCGGACGGCTCGCTCGGCGGAGGCTGGGGAGACGACGTGGAATTGATCGTCGATTTCGCGAATTACGTCTTTGTCAGCGAAGGCGTCCGACCCATCGTGCTCGAAGGGGTGAAGAATCTCGTCGAAGGCAACTGGAAATACTCCGGGATAGACCAGGAGGCGGGCTTCTACTGGGGGATTGCCGACGTGGGCCACTCGGCCGAGCCGACCGCCGATACCCTCCCGATGATGATCTTCCTCGATTACGGCAGCCCCGTGTACGTGGAGCGCTGCATGAAGAGCGGAAAGCTCATGCGGGACCTGTGGACTGCAATCAATCCGAACGGCCATCGGCATTTCCGGTCGGATTACCTGGGCGCGTTCGGCGTAAAAGGAGGAGCCGTGGCAAACGACGGCTGGCTTAACTACCGTGCCGTCGTGGCTGCGGAGAAAGTGCTCTGGTACAACAGCAGCCCCACACTGGCGAAGCTCTTTGACGAGTGGGCGACCGCACTGCTTGAAGACACTATGAAGAGCGGGAGAGGCAAACCGGCAGGCGTCATGCCGTCCGTAGTTTCCTTCGCCGATTGCACTTTGGGAGGTGTGGACTCCCCTACATGGTACACTCCGAACAACGCCGACGGGTTTAACCCCGGGTGGGGACACAACTACTCCAATCCGGCAGGCTACCCGCTGAGCCTTCTAGGCGGCGCATATGACCGTACCGGCGACGCCCGCTTCCTCGAGCCGTTCCGCATCCAGGCCGAACTCGCCCTCAAGGCCAAGGCAAGCCCCGTCGAGAAGCCCGAAGAGGGCTCCTTCGAATGGGTGTGTGCGGGCCTTCTCGAATCCGGAGCGCCCGAATTGTGGGAGTTCATCCAGGATAGGCACCTGGGCTCAGACCCGGCGGGAGCGCGGTTCATGACCCGCGAAGATGCAAGGGAGGAAGCCGACTGGGTACGCCTTAGAATCAAAATGCGCTGGCCCATCGACACGACGGAGGCCCTCGTGACCGACAGAGTGGGATTCGGGGGGATCACCAATGCCGTGAGGGTTTACACCGGCGGCGGCGTCTTCGTCCGCCAACCCATTGTCAATTACGTGGACATCGGCAAGGACTTCGCAGCTTTCCCCCTCCGCGCCGACCGCTCCCATCTGCGCGTGCTGCTCTACAGCTTCTACGACGAAGAGAGGGAAGTCGGCATCAGGCCGTGGCAACTCGCACGCGGCACCAAGTACAGGATGGCGGCCGGCCCGGACAAGGATGGAGACGAAATTCCCGACGAAGTTATCCAATCCTCGACCTTTGATTTCGAGCATAGAGGCCAGACCGTCCGCTTCCGGCTTCCCCCAAGAACGGAGACGGTGGTAGTCATCGAGCCGGCCGCAGAGGTTGCCCTCGGGCATGATACGCTCTCGCCGGACCCGGCCATCGGCGTCGGAGATACAGAGTACTGGAGTGACAGAAATTCCCTGATCGTGCGAGTGCACAACATTGGCGCTGCTCCCGTCAAGGACCTCTCCTTGCAGGCGTGGGAGGGCACGCCGGAGGACGGCAGGCTCATCGGCACATCATTCATACCGTACATCGAAGCGCCGAACGACCTCACCGCACAAACCGTCAGGGTGGCCTTCGGATGGAAGCCGGCGGAGGAGAGCTCGAACACGGTCTGCGTGGTGCTCGATCCGGACGACGAAATAGACGAAATCACCACGAAGAATAACCGTTTCGTCTACGAACTCGACCTTCAGTCGGTCTCCCCTGCGGCAGCCAAGCCTAACGAGCAGCAGGCGCAACCATCGTCATAGCCTGCCCGAAGCCCCATTCGGATAACACGACACGAGGCGGACCGGACGGAACTCATCCGGTCCGCCTCTGTCGTCGTGAATCCTGGAAATGCCCGCGACGCAGCTCGAGTTGCCTGCAAGGACAGGCTTGGCAGGGCGCTCAAGGCGTAGCGTTGTTGTCCTGGCCGAACCTTCGGGCAAATGCTCGGTACATACCAGTGAGGGGCCGGATTCCCGGAAGCGCGTATATCAACTGGTTCACTCCCAGGTGGCTCACAGGCTTGACCTCGCGCAAACGTCCCAATGTCAACATTCCAGCAAACAGCCTGAGCCCAGCGGAGACCGCAAAGAGCGTTCGAATCTCGTATCCGCCCAAGGGCGGCAGGTGCGACAGCAGCAGCCCCCCCAAGAACGGGCTGACTGCGCCGGCGACCCCTCTCAAAACAAGCGAATACGAAATGTAGCGCCCGCGCGTCTCGGGCACGGCGGCATCCAGGATGTAGTTCCACGAAGCAAGAAAAAACGCCGACCAGCAAATCCCCGCGATGAACTGAAGTAGAGCCAAATAATAAAAGTTGCCGCTTATCGTCCAGAGCGCCGGGATGGCGACGATTCCCGGCCACACCACCCTCAGCACCTTTGCATTGCCGAATCGGTCTCCCAGGTGTCCCCAGAAGCGTATGAAAACCAGGTGCGTAACCGAAGCCACGAGCCCCAGTACGGTGAGACGCGTGTACGACATGCCAAGGTCCCGCAGCATGTACACCTGAAAGAACGGTGCGCAGATACGGGTCGCGAAGATTATCGCGGCGAAGTATAGCCCGGCGGTCAGCGCGTCGCGGTTCCCGCCCCCGGATAAGTAACGGAGGAAGCTCACCTGCTCCGAAGTGGGCTCTTCGCTCATAGGCGGCTCGTATTGCACCCAGACGGCTAAGCCTGAAATTGCCCTGAATCCCGCCGCCATGCCGAACACGATCGCGAATCCCATGAATCTTCCGGCGGGATAAGCGTCCAGCAGCACCGCACAGAAGTATGCGAAGGGCATCGCGAAGAAGCCCGTCACCTGGTCACGCCAGCCGAAGTACCGCGACCGGCTCCCGTCGGGCAGCAGGTCCGCCATCCAGCTCCCCCACGCACCCATCTGAATCTGCCCGAACGTCGCGTACATGGTAAAAACTATCAGCGCCGCGTAAAACCTTGGCCCGGGGCGAAGCCCCGAAATCGACAAAAGGCATATCAGCCAAAAGACTTGAAAGAAGACCGCCGCGAGGCAAAGCGGCTTCCTCCGCCCCGTCCTCGCGACAATCCCCGGCGACACGAGATTCGATAACGACGCCATCACGTAAGGAATCCCGGCAAAGAGGCCGATCTGCTGGTCGCTGAATCCGAGCCTGATGGCGTACGGAACGGCGAAGCGCTCGACGACGCCGATGGACGCGTAGGCCGCCAGTCCGTCCACCAACGAGAAGAAAAGGGCGCGGTGAATCGGCCGCGATGCCGACCAAGGGGCGCGCCATCCACGGGGTACCATTCTAAGAAGTCTCCGGAACTCATCAGTCGGTCGTGAACCTTCAGGATAACCTAAACCGCAACGATGACAACCTTTCTCGACCCGATCATTCAAAACGACCCGCATCACGGCTAACGTTGGCGAACGCGCCCGCGTCGGCCGGAGCCCAGCGCGATTAACTCACTCGCGGGCTTGACTACTATACCTCTGTATAGTATACTCCTGCCGGAGACACGAATGGCCTTGACCGATAGACAGCGAGAGATTCTGGATTTTATCACGGCATACGGTGCGGAGAACGGCTTCGCGCCCACTGTCCGAGAGGTCGCTGCGGCTTTCGGATACCGATCACCGAAGGCTGCGCACGATCATATGAGGGCCCTGGAGCGAAAGGGGGCCGTTCGGCGGACGCGCGGCATTGCGAGAGGGCTGGAGTTGCGCGACCGGCAGCCGGCCGGCGTACCCGTGCTGGGGGTGGCTCCAGCCGGGCGGCCACTCCTCGCCGAGGAGGTCCCCGGAGACATGCTCCCCTCGCCTCTCGGTTTCGGTAACGGCGGAAAGCTCTTCGCGGTGAAGGTCGTCGGTGACAGCATGGAGCCTTTACTCAGCTCCGGCGATCACGCGGTCATCAGAGCCGAACAGACCGCACAACCCGGGGAGATGGTGGCCGCACGTGTCGAGGGCGAGGTGACGCTGAAGCGTCTCGCGCGGCGCAAGAATAGGCTGGTGTTGAAGCCCGAGAATCCGTCCTACCCCGTGATTCCCGTCACCCGCGACACCCGGATCATCGGCAAGGTCGTGGGAATGTACAGGCGCTTCGAGTGAGGTCGACGGTGGCCGCCGGGTTCATGCTTGTCGAAACCGAAGGCGCAAGTGCGGAGGTCTCTTCGCGCCTTGCCGCGCGGCTGGCTGCCGGCGACGACCGCGTGTTCTACCTTGACGGGGAAAACGGATTCCGCGTCTATGCAGCCGCAGAAGAGGCGGAAGCGCAAGGCACGCCCGCCTTGGATGCGCTGGAGAGAATCCAGGTAGCGCGGGCGTTCACGTGCTTCCAGATGGTGGAGCTTCTGCGCAACGCGGCACGCAAACTTGCCGCAGAAGACATAGCCATCCTTGCGGGCCCATGCACCGCGTTCGCCGACGAGAACGTTACAGACCGCGAGGTCAGCTTTTTTCTCGGAAAGGCTCTGGACTCGGCGAAGCAGCTCTCTTCTCGGACGACCTTGACCTTCCAATCGGGAGAAGACTTAGGCCGCAGACCCTGGCTTCTCTCGCGGCTTCGCGCAGCCGCTGCTGCCTGCGTCGTCCTTCCGCAGACGGCAAACGTGGGCGAGCTGCTGAGAAAACTGAACAAACGGAGGATTCTCAAGTGGGGCGCACCGCACCCTCTTTCAGCCGAGTGATTGATGCAGAGGCCGAACGATGGAGAAAATTCCGCCGCGCCCTGCGCAAGGAGGACCAGATGTTGTTCGACCGCATCTTCCACAGAGCGAGGCGCAACGTCCAGGCATGGGCCTACGCCGCGATGCCTCATCCCTTCGAAGCGCTGGTCATGAGTGTGCTGCTGGATCAGGAGAGAGAACTTCGCGAGCTTCGAACACGCAGTCAGGCGACCACGTGACGCGGACGATTCGAGGGCTACTTCTTGACGTGTACCCTACGCCCGAAGGCATGGTGCTGTGGATACGCGTCAGCCGCGACGTGCTCAGGCTGGAGGACCGCATCCCCCTCCCCTTCTACCTTGGCGGAAGAGCTTCGGTAAGGACGAGGGCGCTACTGCGGCTTGCAAAGCGCGGGCTCGTCGGGCGATCACGTCAGACCCGCATGACCGATTTCTGGTCCGGCGAGAAAATAGCCGTCACCGAAGTCATCTGCCCGGGGTACGGTCACCGCAAGGAGGTCGCCTCGGCGTTGCTCCCGCTCGAGGGCGAACTCGATGTCTACAACTCCGACATCCCGGAGGACCAATACCACCTGTACCTTCGAGGCCTGTTCCCCCTTGCCGAGGTCGAGGTCGAGGCGTCCGGCTCGACGGTGACCTCCATCGCGCCGACTTCATCTCCCTGGGAAAAGAGGTACGAGTCCCCGGAACTTCCGTGGCTGGAGCTGGCCGTCGAAGGAGATCGAGGAAGAGGGCTCCGGGCAGGGACCCTTCGACTGCGCACGTGGGCCGGAACCGACATGGAACTGAGCCCCTCTCCGTCGGCCGAGGCGCTGGAGGCGCTGGCCGCCGTCATGGAGCAAACCGACCCGGACCTGGTGCTGACCGACCGGGGCGACTCGTACCTCCTACCCGAGCTGGAGACGATGGCGCGACGTAAGGGAATCAATCTTGGGTTGGACCGAGAGCCTCTTCGCGTGGGGGTTCGTCGAGGCGCGCCGGCGCGCAGTTACTTCAGCTACGGACGAATTGTCCACAAGGACGCGAGCTTCGAACTCGCGGGCCGCATCCACGTGGACCGCAGCAACTCCTTCATCTACCGGCAGTGCGGGCTCGACGGTCTGGTGGAGTTCGCGCGAATCAGCAAGCTGCCGCTCCAGCGGGCGGCGCGCGGCTCACCGGGAACCGCCATAAGTTCCATGCAACTGGATCAGGCGGTGCGCGACGGTATCTTGGTCCCCTATCGCAAGTCGCGGGTAGAGGACTTCAAGTCCGCCGCGCGACTATTGGCAGGCGACAAGGGCGGCTTGATATTCATGCCGCCTCCGGGACTGCACGCGCGCGTCGCGGAGATCGACTTCCAGTCCATGTATCCCAGTCTCATGGCGCTTCACAATATATCTCCCGAGACAGTAGGATGTGAATGCTGCACCGGCTCCGACGTTCCGGAACTGGGCTATCACATCTGCAAGCGCAGGAGGGGCTTGGTTCCCCGCGTCCTCGCGCCCCTTCTCGAGAGGAGAGCCTTGTATAAAGCCAGGGCCACATCCGGCGACGGGAGCCCGAGAGAGCCGTACGCCAGCCGGCAAGCCGCGCTGAAATGGATGCTGGTAACCTGTTTTGGCTATCTGGGATACAAGAACGCGCGCTTTGGGAAGATCGAGTCGCACGAGGCCGTGACAGCGTTCGGGCGAGAGGCCCTGCTCGCTGCGAAGGAAATCTGCGAGTCGCGCGGATACGAAGTGCTCCACGCCATGACCGACTCGCTCTGGATCAAGCCCCTGGGGCAGGACGCGGAGAATCTCAATTCCCTCTGCGCGCGGATAACCAGCATGACGGGCGTGAGCATGCGCGTGGAAGCGCGCTACAGGTGGGTGGTCTTCCTCCCGTCGCGAGCGGACCCCGGGAGACCCGTCCCCAACCGCTTCTTCGCCGCCACTGAGGACGGTCGGCTGAAGGCACGAGGCCTCACGTTGCGTAGGGGCGACACCCCGGAGTTCATAAGGGATGCGCAACATAAGCTTCTCGATCTTCTCGCTCGCGCAGCCGATCCCCTGCAACTGCGCGAAATCGCCGCGACCGAGGGGGCCGCCTTGGCCGAAGCCTTTCACTTCGCGCTCACCTCGGGTGAGGTCCACCCGGACAGCCTCCTGATCGAGCGAAGGATGTCCAAAGAGTTGAGCGATTACGCGAACGAGACCATGGCTCAATCCGCGGCCCTGCAGCTTGAGAAGGCCGGAAGGCGCGTGAGACCAGGACAGAGCGTCCGGTACTTGATTTGTCGAGACTCTCCAGGTAGCCGCGAAGCACACGCAAAACCGTACGAGTTAGTGGGCCCTGATGACGGCTACGACGCAGCCAAATACCGCGAGATGCTCCGGCAAGCTGTCAAGGAGGCCCTGCTTTACGAACGATAAGTATTAGATAGTGCCCGAGGGTTGCCCGGGCGCTTGAGGCAGGCGGGCGACCGCAGACGACGACAGCAAGCGTTGACGCGAGCCGGAAAGAGGGTATAATAATCCTGCAAGGAGAGGATGGCGGGCAGCGGCGCTTCCGACAGGGAGGCCGTATGCCGCAAGCGGAAGAAGTCGAGGACCCCGCAGGTTACAACACTCTCGCAAAGGTCCACGAGCAATTGGCAGACGCTCATAGGGACCTGCGTGAGGCGTATAGCCAGCTTGAGTGCTCCAATTTCAGTCTCGCCGAGAAGGCCCGCCGGCTCAAAGCCCTTTTCGAGCTTGCGAAGTCCGTGACGTCCGACCTGGAGCTCGGAAAGACCCTGGAGCACACCATCAACATCACCTGCCACCTTCTCGGCACTGACTGCTGCTCAATCCGCATCCTCAACGAGCAGCGCACCGAGCTGCTCATGCGCGCCTCGACCGGCCTCTCAAGGGCTTACCTGCAAAAGGGAAGCGTCAAGGTGGGCGAGAGCGTCGCAGGCATCGTCGTGCGGGAGGGAAAGCCCCGCATCGTTCGTGACATGCAGTACAACTCCAATTACCGATACCCCGAATACGCCGCTTCAGAAGGCTTGCGTTCCCTCTTATGCGTCCCGCTCTTGGCCAAGGGAAGCGTCATCGGCGTGTTGACCGTGTACTGGAAACAGCTACACGAGTTCAGCGACGAAGAAGTCGCGATGATGGAGGCGGTCGCCGATCTCAGCGGCGTCGCCATCGCGGCGGCCAACACGCACGAAAGTCTGGAGAGAGCCCATAAGCAGCTATCCTCGCTGTATTCCCTCACGCGCGACATCTGCTCTCCGCTGACGCTCGACAGGGTCCTCGATATAGTTAAAGAGGTCATTGCCGCGGAGCTGAGCGTCGAGCGTGTCGCCATATTGCTGAGGGAACGCGCAAGCGAGCTCGTCGTCAGAGCGGTGTCGGGCCCTGAGGATGGGCTTAAATTGGGCCGCGTGGTCCGAATCGGAGAGGGGGTCTCCGGCTGGGTCGCACGCGACGGGAGGTCCGTGCTGATCAACGATGTTTCCTCCATGGAACAGAGACCGCACGGCTGGAGACGACTCAGGTCCGTCCTCTCGGTCGCCTTAAAGGCCCGGGGCGAGGTCCTCGGGGTCATCACCGTGGCGAATCGGCTTAGCAGGGAGGGGTTCACCGAAGCAGATAAGGATTTCCTGGAAGCGCTGGCCGGCGGCGCGGCGATGTCCATCCATGCCGCAGGCCTATACTCGCAGTTGCAGCGAAACTACGTGGATATCGTCACCAGCCTGGCGGTCGCACTGGAGACCCGCGACCATTACACCAAGGGGCATTCCGAGAGGGTAAGCTGGCTCGCCAGCGAAACCGCGCTTGCCATGGGGCTCGACGACGATACGGTCAGATTCCTCGAACAGGCCGGCAGGTTGCACGACATTGGCAAGATAGGCTGGACCGACATCATCCTGGGCAAGAACGGCCCACTTACAGAAGCGGAATGGGATCAGGTGAGGCAGCATCCTGTCGTCGGCAGCCAGATCGTGGGAGCCGCAGACATCATCTCCGGCGTCGCGCCTCTGGTCCTTGCCCACCACGAACGTATTGACGGCTCAGGCTATCCGAACAAGCTCAAAGGAGACGACATCCCCGTAGGCGCGCGGATTGTGGCAGTCGCCGACTCCTACGACGCGATGCGTTCAGAAAGGCCGTACAGGGCCGCACCAAAGACCGAGAGAGAAACGAGGGCGGAGTTGATAAGAAGCGCGGATGTCCTCTTCGACCCAGTGATCGTGGAGGCGTTCCTGAGGACCCTGAGAAAAGTCCCCGCGGAGCAATGGGAACGCGAATCGAGGTAGCCGCTTCGCGATCGGCTCTGCACGTGCTCGGGCAACCGTTTGTTTGGGGCGCAAGCCGTTGGATGCTTCAGCGGCTTGCGCCTCGGCGGGGGGAGGAGAGATGATATTCCGCTCTCGTGCGCCGGTCAGGATCGACTTCGCAGGAGGCTGGACGGATGTGGCCCTCTTCGCGAAAGAGCCTCCCGGCGCCGTGGTCAATGCCGCCATCAACGCTTTCTCTTACGCAACGCTCATCCCCGACCGCCAGGGAATGCGCGGTGAATCCGGCGTGCAGATATATTCGAGCGACTACGACACCTACGTCGAGGCCGAGGACATCAGAAAGCTCGAGTACGACGGCAACCTCGACCTCGTCAAGGCGGCGATAAGACGCCTGGGCGTGGAGGGCGGGTTCAGAATAATTACCCAATCAACCGCGCCTGCCGGGAGCGGGCTCGGGACTTCCGCATCCATGGGCGTCGCGCTCATTGGCGTCTTGAGCAAGTATGCGGGGAAGGCACTGCTGCCGTACGAAGTCGCCGAAATGGCAAGCGCGATAGAACGCGAGGAACTCGGCATCCGAGGCGGCAAGCAGGACCATTACTCAAGTGCTCTGGGTAACTTCAGGTTCCTGGAATTCGTGGAAGAGAACGTGCAACAGTCCCCTCTCGACATCTCTTCGGACACGCTTCTGGAACTCGAGAAGAACATGGTGTTGTGCTACACGGGCAAATCCCGTCTGTCGGGAGACATTCACAAGAACGTAGCGGAGGCGTACATTTCCGGCGACGGGCAAACCACACAGGCTATAGACGGCCTCAAGCGGGCCGCAATGGAGATGAAGACGGCTCTGCTTCGCGGGGACCTCCGGGAATACGCCACGTTGATGGAGGAAAACTGGAGGCTCCAGAAACTCCTCCACCCTTCGGTCACCAACGACCACATCCAGAAGCTCATGTCGCTGGCGCATCAGCAAGGGGCGCTTGCCGGCAAAGCGTGCGGGGCGGGAGGGGGAGGATGCCTCCTCTTCTATTGCAGCTACGACACACAGCACCAGGTCAGAAAGGCCCTCGAGGCTCAAGGCGTCCGCATAATTGACTTCCAGTTCGAGCCTCAAGGACTGAGGACGTGGTCCGTTCCGCGATAGGCGTTGCCGCGGTCACGACCCGCGAGCCGCCTGTGCCGAGGTGTCCGCCGCGAACAACATGAGCGCGGAGCCGCCGTTATCCTCCAGCTCTGCCGCGAAGCCCGAGACGTCCGGCTTCCATGCGAGTGTAGGACATCCGCGCCTTACTATCTCGGGCACGTCCACGACGGGCTTCGTCGCGCCCTTCTCCAAGTCGATGAGCCATACCCGCCCCCCCTCTTCTGTGAGCAGGCTCGTCAGGCCAAGCCAGGCAAGGGGATTGAAGCTAAGGCTGTGAACACCTTCGAGCGGCGCTATCGGCCCCGAATCCTGCTCCCACGCTCCTTCTCGGAGGGCGCGAACGTCGATCGCCCCCACATTCTTGTAGGCAATTCGTTTAGAATCCGGCGAGAACGCCGCGCAGAGCCCGTGAAACCGCGCTTCCCGCTCGCCCGTAATTCTGATAACGAACAGGCGTGCCCCGCCTTCGTAGTTGCAGACGGCCAGCTTGCTGGAATCGGGCGACCAGACCGCGCTGCCCCCCAGTGCCTCAACAGCCAGGTTCAACGGCGACCCGCCATCCGAGTCGCACGCCCAAAAGTGCGCGCGCTTCCTCCTTAGCTCAGCGTCCTCTACCCGCATGCACTGGAAAGCCACCTTGTTGCCATCGGGAGATTCCAGGGGCGAATGCTTGGGCGCACGGGCGACAAGCCGGTCTCGCACGACGATTTCTCGTTCCTCACCTCTCTCCAGATCGTGCCGGAGCAGCATGCCTCCGCGCGAGAAAAGGAGTGACCGCCCGTCGTGAGAGACAGAAGGGGTCGCCCCTTCACTTACGGTACGTTCTTTGGCGGATCGGACGTCTAGAACACAGATGTTCTTACCCGCCCTGACGTAGCAGAGCCGTTGCCCTTCCGGAAACCAGCAGAGATTCGTTATTCCGACGGGGTCCGACGCGATCCGTACAGGTGAGCGAAAGCGAATCATTCCCTCTTTGCCATCCATAAGAAGCACCTAATCGCGCACTGAATACGACGGCGGTTCCGCCGCGAGGTGGGAGTATAGCAGACTGCAAACCACCCGATCAAGGCGAGCCGGTTACTCGTACCTGAGCGCCTCGATCGGGTCGAGGTTGGCCGCCTTCCAGGCAGGATAGAGCCCGAACACGATTCCCACAAGCGCGGATATCCCGAAGGCGGTCATAACGGACCATGCCGTCACTATCGTCTTCCAAGCCGCAGCGACGGAGACCACTCCGGCACCTGCGACTCCCAGCAAGACGCCGGTCCCTCCCCCGATGCAGGCCAGCACGACCGTCTCGATGAGGAATTGAGACACGATGTCTCCTCGCGTGGCTCCTATCGCTCGTCGAATGCCGATGTCTCTGGTACGCTCAGTAACGGTGGCGAGCATGATGTTCATGATCCCGATCCCCCCGACGAGCAGAGATATGCTGGCAATTGAGCCCATTACAACGTTGAAGATGTTCTGCGTTTGTTGGCTCTGTCGGAGAAGCTCTTGCGGCACAACTATCTCGTAGTCGGGCTCGGGATGGCTACGTTGGAGGATCTTCCTGATAACGTCGGAAGTCGGTTCCACAAGATCGGTATCAGCCAGTTTGACGAGGAACTCATCGGCTTCAATCTTCGCGAACTCCGCCGATCCGGAGCTCCGCTGGTACGAGAATACCCCGAACCGCTTCAACGCGGTCGAGAGCGGCACGTAGACATCTCGGTTGACGTCACGGCCGGCGAGTAGCGCGCCGCCGCCCGTGGCGCCCCGTGGCGCCAGCACACCGACGATTATGTAATCTTCACTGCCGATCCGCAGCCCTTCCCCCAAGGGATTCTTATATGGGAACAATTGTCTTCTGATCGAATCACCTAGGATGCACACGCGATTGAAGTGCTCTATGTCCGAATCCGTGATGAAGCGCCCACGTTCGAGTCCGGCTTGGCCGGCTTGCCGGTACAAGGGAACCGTTCCCAAGGCGCGCCCGTCAACCCGCTTACCCCTGTACCATATATCCTTCCGGCAGTCGCGAACCGGCACCAGCATCTCGATGCCGGGCAGGACCGTCTTCAGGTGCTCGGCATCATCGAAAGTCAGCCCGTACTCTATCACCCAGCTATCCTGCGCCTGCGGCGTGACCCCCACAGGGGGCTTCACGCTGCGCACGATGATGGTATCGGTGCCGAGGAGCTTCAACTGGTTCATCGCTTCCCAGCGCGCGCCCTCCCCAATCGAAAGCATCGAAACCACCGCCCCGACGCCAAATATAATTCCGAGCCCCGTCAGGCCCGAGCGCATCTTGTGCAGCGACAGGCTTCTTAAGGCCAGCTTGATCATCTCGACGAAACGAAACATTGCTACGCTCCCCGCTCGAAGCGGGATTCGTTCTCAGCCTGAGCGGAAGAACCATTCACTATCATCCCGTCGCTTATGCGGATCACCCTGTCCGCCCGGCTTCCTATGGCCGGGTCATGGGTCACCGTCACGATTGACCTCCCACGGGAATGGAGCTCGGCAAAGACCGCGAGAATCTCCTCGCCCGTCTTACTGTCCAGGTTGCCGGTCGGCTCGTCGGCAAGGATGAGCACCGGATCGTTGACGAGCGCTCTTGCTATGGCGGTGCGTTGGGCCTCGCCACCCGACAGTTGTGTCGGCCTGTGCTGCGCCCTCCCCCCCAGCCCCACCATGTCAACCAACTCCATACTGCGCTTGTATCGTTCCCTCGGAGGTACACCCATGTAGAAAAGAGGCATCTCAACATTCTCGCGTACGGTCAGGTGGGAAATCAGATTGTAAGCCTGGAACACAAACCCCAGCTTCTGATTCCTCACGGAAGAGAGTTCGCGATCTGACAGGCGGCTCACATCCCTCCCGTCCAGGAAGTATCTCCCGGCAGTGGGCTTATCGAGGCATCCGAGAATGTGCAAAAGAGTAGACTTCCCCGATCCGGAGGGCCCCATGATCGCAGCGTACTCTCCGGGAACGACGGAGACGTCCACGCCCCGCAACGCGTGAACCGGTACGCCGCTGCGGGCGTAGGTTTTCTTCACGCTTCGTAATCGGGCAATTGGCTCTGTCACTCGCATCGCCTTCGACTCAGCTGCGGCAAGGGTCTTCGGCTCGCACGAAGATAGGGCTATCTGCCGGCATGGCGCATTCAGCGCCTTCCGCCGCCGGCTGGACCACCTACATTCGCCTCTGCAACCGCACTCTCCGGCTCCGCCGTCTGCTCCCGGTCGCCGACTTCGGGGAGCAAGCCGAGCTGCTTAAGGTCCGGAACAAGAGCTATCATCTCCCCTTCCTCAAGCCCCTCCTTTATCTCCACGAAGCTCTCACTGGAAACACCTGTTTCGACCTGCCGCGGCTCCGCCGCGCCGTTCTTGTACACCACGCAGACCTTTGCGCCGCCCTGTTCTTGGACCGCGTCGATGGGAACGTAGGTCACGTCGGTCGCCTCTCCTACGTGTATCTCCACTTTGGCGGTCATTCCGGGCTTCAGCCGTTCGTCCTCTTCGTCGACGGTGATCTCCACGGGAAACACCTTGACCTCCGTACTGGAGTACCAGCTTGCCTCCTTCGCCAGCTTAGCGATATCGCTGACTTTCCCGTGGAATTTCGCATCGGGGTACGCGTCGAGTGTTATTGTCGCTTCTTGGCCCTTTTGTACGCGGTTTATGTCCACCTCGTGCACCTGAACCGAAGCCTGCATGACGGAGAAATCCGGCAAAGTGATCAGAGTTCTGCCGGGATAGGCGGTGGCCCCGACCTTGATGTCCTCATCGCTCGAGGAACGATAGCGGCTGCTTCGCTGCTCCCCAATTATGACTAAGCCCGGGCCTGGCGCTCGTATCGTCATCTTGTCCATCTCTTTGCGGAAGTCGTCAAGCGTTCTGTTCGCCCTGTCCAGCCTGACCTTGGCTTCGCTCACCGCCACCTGCCTCTGGGTCAGTTGCGAGGCGGCCTTGCTCCTTTCGGCCTCCAGGTCATTTCGCGCCTTCACCAGATCGTTCACCTTCTTTCGGACATCCTGCAGGAGCGTATACTTCTTGGTAAGGTCCCTGGCAAGCATGGCGGTCGCGAGCGCGTTTTCCCGCTCCTCGACTTCGAATGCGGCTTCCTCCCGCTCCTTCTGCGTGGCGAAGTCCTTCTTCGTCAGTTCTTCTGTCGCAGCCAGGTCCTCTCTGGCCCATCCCAGCTCCTTCTCCGCTCTCCTCACGGCCAACTCGGCTTCCCGAATTTTCTGAAATGCCTCACCGGTCTGGCTGAAGTAGCTTATTAACCCGTCGCCAACCTGCGCCGACCCGGCCGTCGCCAGCAGGGGAGTGAAGTCCAGCATTTCAAAATCCTCAGCGCTGGCCTTCGACAGGGCAGTGATCGCGTCTTCGCTTAGCGACGTGCCCAGGTACCGCTCCAGCTCGATGGCGCTCAGCTCCAGCTTCAGTTGGGCGTCGTTTAACGCCGTCTGGTTGTTCAGCGTCTGGATGTTGTAGTTCTCATTCGCCATGGCAAGCGCGGCCTTTTCAGATTCCACCTTCATCTCTTGGTCGGCTATTTTCGGCTCCAGGTCGGACGAATCCAACTCCACGAGCACGTCGCCCGCCTTCACCAATACTCCCGCTTCGACTATCGACTTGATCTTGTAAGAGGAGTTCGTCTCCGGAGCGACCTTAATGGGGTTCTTCGAGGTGATCTCGCCCATCTCGGTGAGCCGGATGGGGATGTTGCCACGCCTCACCCTGACAAGTGTGGGGGCGGCCCGCCCGCCTTGGCCGGACCCGAATTGGGTCTTGACGACGAGGGCCAGAATGGCCGCCGCGAGCACGGCCGCGCCTATAAGGAGAGCCTGCGGCTTGCCGAACCTTCGCCTCTCGGCCGGCCGTTCTTCTTCAGGCTCCTCCGCTCTCGCTCTTCGGCGATTCAGCACGATCCGGTCTTCCATTTGAGTTCACACTCCTCACCAGCTGATTTCCGTATCGACGTAGAGAGTGCCGACGACACGCCTGAGTTGAAGCTTGGCGATGAGAAAATCGACCAATGCCGCATTGTAGGCGTCTTCGGCACTGATGAAATCATTCCGGGCGTCGTCAAAATCACGTTGTGTTATCTCTCCCTGTTCCAGGCTAAGCTCGGCAAGCTCCAGCAGACTGGCGGCGCGTTTCCTGTTAAGCTCTTGGATCTTCAAGCTGTAGTCGGCTCTCTCCGAGTCACGCACCGCGCTCCTTACCTCCAGCACTATCTCGTCCGCCAGCCGCTTGACGCTTCGCTCGCGCTGAACGTACGACAGTACCGAAAGCGACACATTCGCTCGCTCCACAGTGCGATCAAGCGGCAATTCGAGGGTCAAGCCGCTGGAGAAATAAGGGCTGCCCGCAGCCTGCTCGGTGAAACTTTCCGCCGAGGTACTCGGAACCGTGTATGAGGCGTCGAAATCAAGCCTTGTCCGAAGGGAGTCCCTCGTGATCGCCAGTCGCCGCTTCTCATCTTCGAGCCTGTCTCTTGCGGTGATCAAGTCCAACCTACGCACAAGAGCGGTCTCGATGCTCTTCTTCGTATCAACCTCGAGAGGCGCGTACTCCAGCCTTTCCTCCACAAGCTCAACGGGCGTCTGAATGTCGATGCCGAGGTCCAGTTTGAATTGATCGAGAGTCAGGCGGTAGCCCTGCTCGGTGGCGTTAAGGTCATCCTGAGCATTGTAGAAATTCACCTCTGCCGTGAGGGCGTCTATCTTGCCCTTTCCCTGGGTCTTTCCCAGGCCGAGGTCAAAGCGCTCGCGCATCATGTTCATCGAGAACTGCGCACTCTCCAGCGCCTTCTTTCGGCTCTCGACTCGGCGCTTCCGTTCAAGCAGCCGCCAGTAGCGGCTTGCGATCTCGATGGCGAAGTCCTGCTTGAAAAGCTCAAAGTCTCTTTCAGCATATGTCACCTGGCGTTCAGCGTCGGTCAGCGACTCTCTCCCCACAAGAATTCCCGCGCCCTGCAACAGCGGCTGAGTGAAGTTGAGCCTGAAAGATGACTGGAAGGAATCGGAACTCTCGGGTTCGCCCAGGTACAGGTGCGAAGTGTCCGCAGAGCCGCTGACGCTTCCCCCGCGGCCGAGGTTCTTGCTCAAGCCGAGTTCCGCGCTTGTGCTCACTTGGTCATCCATCCCCGGCCCCCCTGTGAACCTGCTCGATATGAGATTGGAGGGATTTGTGGTGAAGAAGTGGCGAGTCTTGGTGAGCGCAAGAACTGACTGCTCGATCCCTTCCTTCTCTCGCAAGAAGAACGGGTTGTTCTGCGTCGCAAGGCGCAGGCAGTCTTCGAGAGAAAGCATGACCGGCTCTTCTGCTTGGCTTGGGTCAACGTCCGCAGGCCCCGCCGCCGGTGCACTCGGCAGGAATGGAAACGCGACGCACCCCATGATCAGGGTCAGCACGATGCTCTTTTTTTGGAACCTCAACTCTACCCCCAATGTGTCTTATGCCGCCGCTGCCCGTCAAATCTCTCCCTACTCGAAATTATACGTCAGGCAGCGTGCTACATGCGGAGGAATGGTGTAAAAATTTGTAAGTCGGCCTGCCTTCTTTCCCCTGTCAAAGCTTCCCAATGAATCCTTCGTCCGGCTCGAATCCGACAACCGAGCCTTCCGGCCCGTACCTCAGCACGAATCTCCCCAAGCCAGGCAGGAAAGCCTCACCCTTGCGGCGGAGAATCGCCGCGATCTTGTCAGGCACCGCTTCCATGACTTTCTTGATCACTTCTTGCGAGACATGGCTCGGACTACCATTCCCGCTCTCAGACGCGGCGCGAAGCCGTTCCAACTCCTCTTCAATTGATTCTCGCAGAGCCCGTTCCTTGCCGCGCGTGAGCTGCTCGGCCTCCATGCGCTCGCGCAGAGTGGTGACCTCTGATTTCAGCGCAAGAATCCGGTCGATTGCAACTTTGACCTTTGCAGGGTCAATTCGTTCCTGCTCAGCCACCTCTCCACCCTAAGAAAGGGCCTCCATGATCTCGTCGAAAGCCTCGCGGGCTTCCTGTACGCTGTTGGCAAGCTCTTCCTTCGCGCCCACAGCTTCCTCGGCGGCGGCCTTCGATTCCGCCAATTGTTTAGACAGATCCTCGATTCGCTCTGAAGCCTCCTCCAGACGCCCTTTCAACTCCTCCCTTTCCTGCTCCAGCTCTTTCACGCGCCCCCTGAGCCGGGTCGCAGCGTCCAGCAGTCGCTGCTTCTGCCCGACCATCTCCCGCAATTTCCCAATGCTTTCCTCCAAGGCTTCCGCCGTGAGATTCCTCCCGCCAACGTTGTCGCTCATCGTCTTCTCCTCCACCGTAGCGCAGCTCTACCGTCCGGAGGTATTTTACATCGTGTGACGCCGTTGACTCAAGGAGGAGTTGCCGGTAGCATGGTAGTTTGGCTGGGCGTCAGGCAGGAGGTTGAGATTGCAGGATTACACGCAAACAGACCCGTGGCGAGTCTTCCGGATCATGGCCGAATTCGTGGAGGGCTTTGAGGAACTCGTCAACGTGGGGCCGGCCGTCAGCGTCTTTGGGTCGGCCAGGTCAACGCCCGAGGACAAGTATTACGAGCGCGCCGTGAAGCTTGGCCGCCTGCTGGCCAAGAACAAATTCGCCGTCGTCACCGGCGGAGGCCCCGGAATTATGGAGGCCGCGAACAAAGGGGCGAAGGAAGCGGGTGGAACCTCGGTCGGATTGAACATCGAGCTACCTGAAGTTCAAACGCCGAATCAGTACGTGACCAAGCTGCTCAGCTTTCGGTATTTCTTCGTCAGAAAGCTGATGTTCTCGAAGCACTCTATCGCCTTTGTCGTCTTTCCCGGCGGCCTCGGGACGCTCGACGAGATGTTCGAGGCGCTTACCTTGGTTCAAACGCACCGCATCGGTAAGGCTTCGTTTCCCGTCTGTCTTTTTGGGAGCGAGTTCTGGACGCCTCTGCTGGATTGGCTGAAGGATAGCCTGCTGGCACGCGGCTACCTCTCGAACAGCGATCTCCTGCTCTTCTCCGTCACGGATTCGGAGGAAGAGGTGCTGGAGATTATAAAGACCCAATACGATCGTCAAGCCGCCGGCGGGCTCGAGACCTAGCCTCCTTCCGGCGGCGATTTTGTAGGAGAAGATGATGGGCGCAGTTATCGTCGTGGATGCCTTCTGGGGTGACTCGGGGAAGGGAAAGATAGCCGCCCACCTGGCAAGACGGCTCGGCGTGACCTATAGCGCCAGGGCGGGAACGGGCACCAACGCCGGGCACAGCGTTTACATGGAGAACGGCAAGCTGCTCAAACTGAACCAGCTCCCTGCCGCACTGGTGCAAAAGGACTCCCAGGTTCGCGTGGGCAGCGGGGTAGCGGTCGATCCCGAGATATTCCTGCGCGAGCTCGAGGAGTACGAATCGGATTTCGATCTCAAGGGCCGCACCAAAGTCGATTACCGCTGTCCCGTCATAACTCCCGAGTTCAGGAAGGCGGAAGCCGAGGACAACGGCCTGGCGCATAAGATAGGTTCCACCAAGAGCGGAACGGGGTTCGCCCTCTCGCAGTTCGTCCTCCGAAAGGCAAAGCAGGCGAAAGACATGCCGGAGCTTGAGGGGTTCACGACCGACGTCGCAGCCGAAATGAACGAGGCCTGCGATCGAGGCGAGACTGTACTCATCGAAAGCAGCCAGGGGACGTGGCTCTCTCTCGCTCTTACTCCCGACTATCCCTACTGCACTTCGGACAACTGCACGGCAGCCGCCAGCGCCGACGATGTGGGACTTAACTGGAAGCACATTGAAGAGGTTGTGATGCTCGTAAAGGCGGTGCCGAGCCGGGTCGGCGAAGGACCTCTACCTTTCGAGATATCAAAGGAGGAGATAGAGGATCGAGGAATAGCAGAGTACGGCGTCACCACCGGGCGGCCGAGGAGAAAGGCGAGCCAGATATCGTGGCCTCACCTCCGATACTCGGTAATGTTAAACGGCCCCACGCAGATAGCGCTCACATTCTGCGACCACCTCGACCCCGACGTGGTTGGAATCCGGGATCAGGGCAAGCTCACAAGGAAAGTCATGAGTCTTGTGGAGCGCATCGAGGACGAGTGCGGCGTTCCGGTCACCCTGGTGGAAACAGGCAAGACCCTTGACTGCATAGTCAAACTCGACCGCCGCTAGCCCCTACACTTCGCCAAGCCTGTTGCGTATCAGAGTCGCTCGGGCCAAATCCCTCTTTTCCTCTTCGAGCTTCTTGCCCTCCAGCTTCTGAAGGTGAGCGGGCTGGGTGAGAATGAACAGCTCGTTGAGGCTGTTAATGTGCACGTCCTTAACGAGGCCGAGGTTTACGCCCAGGCGTAACTGCGAAAGATACACCATCGCCTCCTGAGAGGAGATCGTCCTGGCGCTCCTGAGCATGCCGTACGCGCGCCACACCCTGTCCTCTACGGCGGTGCGGCCGTGCTCCAGCAGGTATTCCCGGGCATTGCGCTCGAACTTTATCAACTGAGGGATCACGCTCTTCAACGACTGGATGATTTCCTCCTCGGATTTGCCCAGCGATACCTGGTTGGATAGCTGGTAGAGATCGCTGGACGCCTCGGTCCCCTCCCCGTACATCCCCCTGACCGCAAGATTCAGCTTCGCCATGGCGGCGAAGACTTTTTTCATCTGTTTTGTCATAACCAGGCCGGGCAAATGGAGCATCACGGACGCTCGCATCCCCGTGCCCACATTGGTCGGGCACGCTGTCAGGTACCCCAGTTTCGGTGAGAATGCGTAACGAATCCGTTCCTCGAGGAGATTATCGGACCGATTCGCAAGCTCCCAGCACTCGTCCAGCTCGAAGCCGGAATGGATAACCTGAAGTCGAACGTGGTCCTCTTCGTTCACCATCACGCTGGTCCGCTCGGTTTTTCCGACGGCTACGCCGCGTTTCCCCTTGCCCTCGGCCAACTCACGGCTTATAAGCTGTCGCTCCTGGAGGTACTGCTTCTCCAGCTCGCCCGCTTGGTCGATGTCTATGTAACGCAGATCGGGTTCGAGACCGGCTCCAAGAATCCCTTGCTCCAGGAACTTGGCTAGAGCCGCCTGCTGTTCCGGCTTCATGCGGGCGGCAAAAGGGAAATCGGCCACGTTTCGCGCCAGGCGAATCCGGCTCGACAGCACGATGTCCGCCTCGCTTCCCGAGCCTCTAAGCCATTCGGCTCCGTTGCCGCCCGCCTCACTCGCCGCCACTGCCAATCTCCTTTTCGAGGAGGGATATCTTGTCGCGAAGCTCCGCAGCCTCCTCGTAGTGCTCTTCCGATACCGCGTCCTGAAGGCTCCTGCGCAACTTTATCAGCTCGCTCAGCCGCGCGGCGGAAGTTCCCGCCTGCGCAGGAGTTTTTCCCGTGTGCTGCGTCGAATGGTGAATCTGCTCGATGATCGGCATAAGCCCCTTCTTGAAAACCTCGTAGTCATTGGGGCATCCCAGCCTACCCTTGCTCTTGAACTGCCGGAACGTTATTCCGCACCGGGGACATTTGAGCGCAGCCAGCTCCTCGTCGATCTCCTGACCCTTCGTTCCTATGAGCCCGCTCAGCACCTCCCCGATATCGATTTTCGGCGCGGAGCTTATCCCCTTGCCGCTGGCGCACTGCTCGCAGAAGTGATGCTCCTTCTTCTCTCCCACCAGATTGGTAATGTGCACCGTCGCGAGTCGCTTCTTGCATATCTCACAAATCTTGTTGGCCATTCCTCACACCTTTCAGCCGAAAGCGGGTCCCGCCGTTAGCCCAGCTTGCCGGCCCGCGAGGCCGTTATGTAGTTAAGGCAGAACTCGTCTTTTCCTAAAAGCGCCTCCATCGCAATCACCGTCTGCATAACGCTGCGCTCCAATGCATCCATTATAGCCGCATCGAGGCCTGCTCTCATCATCAATGCGAGAAACGTCGCGTTCAACAGCGCCCGGTTAGGCATCCCGAAGGAGACGTTGCTCAAGCCGCAAACAACATGTATTCCGGGATGAGCCCTTTTGGCGGCCCGAACCGTGTCCAACACCGCTACCACGTCGTCCGGCACGGTGCACACCGGCT
Organism: uncultured Planctomycetota bacterium; assembly: GCA_964493415.1. Lineage (GTDB taxonomy): Bacteria > Planctomycetota > DG-23 > CAZBND01 > CAZBND01 > CAZBND01. Next base: position 83,704 of record CAZBND010000005.1, read on the forward strand.
GGATGAGCGGGTCCACGTAGATATGTTCGACCGGGATCGAAAGCCGCGTCGCTGCTGAGACTGTTCTCTCGAGTATCTCAAGTCGCCTCTGGACCCCTGTGGGTACACCCTCGTCGTCCATTAGGAGGGCGACGACGGGGGCGGAATTGCCGGCGGCGAGGGCAAGAGTCGGTTCAAGCCGTGACTCCTCCGCGGTCGCAGAATTGACGAGAGGGGTCTTCTCAGACGCGGCGACGGCTTCCTCCAGCGCCTTCAGGTTCGCGCTGTCCACGCACAAGGGCAAGTCAACCGCTTTCTGAACGGTCTGGACAAGCCAGACGAGATTCTCCGCTTCTCTCTTCGGATCGCCGCCGGCGTTGACGTCTATCATATGAGCGCCCGCGGCGGCCTGTCGCTTCGCCACGCCGCTTATGAACTCCGCATCGCGCGCCTCAATCGCTCGCCTGATTCGGCTCCTCGTCGCGTTAATCCTCTCCCCGATAACAAGCATTCCTCACTCCGGTTTGCTCTCGTACCTCTTTTCCCATCTCAGCAAGTCCATCACCGCCGCGAGAGTCGATTTTCCCGACCTTATCTCCTCCATGATCCGGTCTTCCTTTTCGAGGCATTCCATCCCTCGATTTGCAAGCTCAACAGCGTCCCCTTTCGGTATGATCATCACTCCGTCGTCGTCACCTACGACCCAGTCGCCCGGGAATACCCTCACGCCGGAGATCAGCAGAGGGACATTCAGCTCTCCCATACCCCTGGGCTCTCCCGCGTGTGATGTCACCAGCCGCGCGAACGCCGGAAACCCCAGCTTCCGGACTGTGTGCGTATCCCGAATCGCTCCGTTTATCACCACGCCCGATATTTTGCGCTCGATTGCGCTGAGCGTCGCCATCTCGCCCCAGATTGCCGGCGCGACCCCTCCGGCATCGATCACTATCACGTCTCCTTCGCCGGCTTCGTCGATCGCCTCGACCGGTTTGGCCCAATCGCCGGGATAGGTCCGAACGGTAAAGGCCTTGCCGACCACACGCGCTCCTTGGACGACCGGCTTTATGCCCTCCAGACACGGCGTACGATGCATGCCGTCGGATATGTTGGCCGTTGAGACCCGGGAGAAAACTTCCCTGATCTCCTCTCCCGTCACCCGCTTGAAAAGCACCGTCGCTCGCTTCTCTCCGGTTGCCATGGCCTGCTTGATGGCCCTGGTCGCCTCGGCCGCATCCCTGGCTTTACATATGGCCCCGCCGACGATGACGATATCCGCTCCCGCGGCGACCGCATCTGCGGCGCTCTCGGAGTTCATGCCGCCTGCCACCGCGATCGGTATAGTCACCTTCTGTCGAATCTCCCGCAGGACGTCAAAGGGGTCCCCGCCGAGCATCTGTTCGTCAATCGCGGTATGCACGCCCACGTGGCCGGCCCCCCACTCCTGCGCCTGCTGTGCCCTCATCACGGGGTCTGAGACCGCCAAGAGGTCCACCCCTACCTGTATGCCGTAGTTCGCTCCGGCGCGGATGCACTCCTTCACGGTGGAGTCGGTCGCGGCGCCCATGACGGTGGCGTGATGCGCCCCGGCCTTCGCCGCCGCTTCCACCTCGATTCGCCCCGCATCCATGACTTTAAGGTCCGCGACCAGCGGCACCTTGGGGAAACGCGAACGCAGCTCCCGCACGCACTTCATCCCCTCGCTCTTTATCAGCGGCGTGCCCGCCTCCAGCCAGTCCGCGCCGCCGGCCACTGCTTCCTCCGCGGCCCTCAAGGCTCGGTGCAAATCCACATAATCCAGTGCAACTTGAAGAATCGGAGCCATGGCCAAATCAACCCCGTACGCTATGACGGAGAATACCTTGCGCAACTGCCGGGCGTCTCCCATACGGTGACGGCCCGCACGGCAATCGCGGGAGGGAGTTCCGCAGCAATTCGCTCGCAGACGATTCCGGCGATGTTTTCGGTCGTCGGATTCAACACCTCAAATTGCTCCAGCTCGTTCAGGTTCGCGTGGTCCCACTCGGCGATCGCGCGAGAAAGCAGCGCCCGCGCGTCGTGGAAATCCATCAGCATCCCCTGCCCATTCAAAGCATCTCCGCCGAGAGTCAGCCGCACCAGCCAGTTGTGTCCGTGCAGCTTCTCGCACTTGCCTTTGTAGTCCCGCAGGCTGTGCGCCGCCGAAAAATGATCCTCAACTTCCAGCTCAAACATGCCCATGCGCCCCCTCTCATTCCATTATCTCAGCGACCCCGTCGCGCTGTCAAGCTCGCACGGCTGCGGCGCATCAGCCTCTGCCCGCCAAACGTCCTTGACACCGTCGGACGGCACGGATATAACTCCACAGATCGGCGTTGCGGAGCGCCGGTGCCGGGAGCGCTCCTCGATGTATCATCCTTCCTTTGAAGAATTCAGAAAGCTTGCGCGCACCGAGGGGACGGTTCTAGTCCATCGCCAGCTCCTCGCCGATACCCTTACGCCCGTCTCGGCGTTTCTCCGTTTGAGCGAAGGGGCGCGCTACGCGTTCCTCCTGGAAAGTGCTTCAGGCGGCGAGACTGTGGGGCGATTCTCGTTCGTCGGCGCCGATCCCCTCCAGGTTTTCGCTTCACGAGGCAACGACGTCCAATTGCTCCACTCCTCCGGAGAGAAGGAGGAATGGACCGGAGAACCTTTCGCCCAACTGAAGCAGGTCCTGTCGAGATTCTCCTGCAAGGAGCCCGAGCATCCTGACATGTTCACCGGCGGCGCTGTAGGGTACATATCTTACGATGCGGTTCGCCATATAGAGGACCTCCCAAATCTTAAGCCCGACAAACTGGGGCTGCCGGAGCTGTATTTTGGCATATATGACACCTTGGTCGTCTTCGACCATCTTCACAAAGTGGTACGGGTCTCGTGCATGGTCCGCACCGACGAAGCTTCCGCCGCGTCGGCGTACGAACTGGCCTTGGACAAGATCGACAGCGCCGTCGAGCGTCTGCGGCACCCCATCGCTCTGGTCAGCGACGACGTCCAGGTAAGCGGGCCATTGGACCTTGCATACTCGTCCAACTTCCGCAAAGTGGATTTCGAGGATGCCGTCCGCAGGGCGAAGGAATACATCCTGGCCGGAGACGTGTTCCAGGTCGTCCCGTCCCAGCGGCTGGCGGCCACGACCTCCGTGGACGGCCTGGCCATCTATCGCACGCTCCGCGTCGTCAATCCATCCCCTTACATGTTCTACCTGCGGATGCCCGACGTCTCACTTATAGGTGCGTCGCCCGAGGTGATGGTTAAGGTGGAGAACGGCACCGTCACGCTCAGGCCCATCGCCGGAACCCGTAAGCGTGGCGAGACGATCGCCGAAGACAAGGCTCTGGAAAAGGAGCTGCTCGCGGACGAAAAGGAGCGCGCCGAGCATATCATGCTCGTAGACCTTGCGCGAAACGACGTGGGAAAGGTCTGCGACTTCGCCTCAGTCAAGCTCGACGAATTCATGACGGTGGAGCGATACTCCCACGTAATGCACCTCACGTCCAACGTGTCGGGCAAGCTCCGTCGGGAATGCGACGCTTTCGACGCGCTGCGAGCTTCCATCCCCGCCGGTACCGTCACGGGTGCGCCTAAAGTCCGCGCCATGGAGATCATCGAGGAGCTGGAGCCCGAGAAGCGGGGGCCGTATGCGGGTGCTGTCGGAATGCTCGGCTTCGGCGGCGACCTCAATACGTGCATCACCATCAGGACAATAACACTTGTCGGCGACATTGCTTACGTACAGGCAGGTGCTGGGATAGTCGCCGACTCCGTTCCCGAAAGGGAGTACGAGGAGACTCTTAACAAGGCTAAGGCCCTGCTGAAGGCCATTGAAATAGCGGAGCGTCAACTCGGCGCCATAAACGTCTAGACAGGGAACCAGGGCCCCGGACAGCCGTAGAGAGGAGAGGATATGAGCGCCCAGACCATCGACGGGGAAGCGACCGCAGCGAAGATCAAGGAGCAGCTCGTGCCCGACATCGACGGGTTGAAAGCCAAGGGCAAGCCCCCACATCTCGTCGCCCTTATGGTCGGCGACAATCCCGCCACGAGAATCTACTCCAACAGTCAGAAGAAAAGCTGCGAGGAACTGGGCATCGAGTACACGCTGGAGCAGCTCCCCGACGACACAACGGGCCAAGGGCTGGAAAAGCGCATCAAGGAGCTTAATCGCGACGGGTCCGCCAACGGCATCCTGCTTCAGATGCCCCTTCCGCAGGGAGTCGACGCGCGCGAGCTGCAGGCGATGATCGCGCCCAACAAAGACGTCGAAGGGATGAATCCCGCAAACATGGGGATGGTAGTGTACGGAAGGCCGCGGCTCGCCCCGTGTACCGCAATGGCGGCGGTGGAGCTCATCAAGGCCACAGGCGTGGAACTCGAAGGGAAAGAGGTCACCGTCGTTGGCCACAGCGAGATCGTCGGAAAGCCGGTGAGCCTCCTCCTGCTCGACCAATTCTGCACCACTACCGTTTGCCACATCGCCACGCGGGACCTTGCCCACCATACGAAGAATGCAGAAATACTCGTTGTCGCCGTGGGTAAAGCCGGGCTCATCAAGGGGCAGATGATCAGACCCGGAGCAATCGTGATCGACGTAGGCATTAACCGTATCACCCTTAAGGACGAAAAGGGCAATCCAGTGCTTACGAGCAAAGGCAAGCCCAAGAAGATTACCGTCGGCGATGTGGTGTTCGACGAGGCTAAGGAGATTGCATCCCACATTACGCCGGTCCCGGGAGGCGTCGGGCCCGTGACCGTCGCGATCCTTCTCCGGAACACCGTGGAAGCCGCGAAGATGCAGAGCGAATAAGGGTGCCGCAGTTGTGTTAGAATAGATGTAAGGAGGAGCCCGATGGAGCATACGGTAACACTGCCGCAGCTTGGAGAAGACGCAGGGGACGAAGCGACCGTGTCGTTCTTTCACTTCGAGGAAGGCGACGAGGTGAAGGAGGGAGACGCCCTGGTCGAGATGGTCACCGACAAGGCCGCATTTGACGTTCCCTCGCCCGTGAGCGGAGTCCTGAAGAAGATTCTCGCCGATGAAGACCAAGTCGTGCCGGTGGGCGGCCCGTTGGCGGTGATCGAAACCAAGGAATAACCTGCACACAGGAGCAGCGCCGTGATCATACTCAAGCAGAAAGACTTCGACGAGATCATCGAAGCCCTCTCCGGCGAGCGGAAAGTTTTCATCGCCGGCTGCACCGACTGCGCCACCACATGCAAAGTTGGAGGGGAAGAAGAACTCGAAAAAATGAAGAAGAAGCTCGAAGGCGCCGGGATTGAAGTGACCGGAACCTGCGTCTTCGACACGGCGTGCCTTTCCGGAGAGGTGCGCCAGAAAGGAAAGGATAACCAGGAGGCCCTCAAGAACGCCGACAGCATTCTGGTGCTCGCGTGCGGAACCGGCGTGCAGACGATAGGGGACCAGCTTGGGTACAGGGTTCACCCCGGCCTGGAGTCTCTTTTCATCGGCGAAGTCGTGCGACTGGGCAAGTACGAGGAGAAATGCCGGGCCTGCGGAGATTGCGTCCTCGAATACACCGAAGGCATATGCCCCGTCACCAGATGTTCGAAGGGGCTTCTAAACGGCCCCTGCGGAGGCTACAGCAAGGACGGGAAGTGCGAGGTGGACCCCGAAAAAGACTGCGCTTGGCTACTCATATACGAAAGGCTCAAGGAACGTGGCCGCTTGGACAAGATGAAGAAGATGCGGGAGCCGAAGGACTACTCGACAATGTTGTCGCCCAGGCGTCTGGTCTGGGAGAAGCCGAAGGTCAAGGTCGCAGGAGGGAAGAAGTGAAACTGCAACAGGCGCTTGAATCCGGGGACTTCGTCATCACGGGAGAGATCGGGCCCCCCAAAGGCACCGACCTCGATCACGCCCTCGCGGAGGCCAAGGAATATTACACCGACAACGTCGTGGCCGTGAATGTGACCGACCTGCAGAGCTCGGTACTGAGGCTCGGCTCCATGGCGGTCTGCCACAAGCTCCTGGACATCGGAATAGAGCCGGTTTATCAGATGACCTGCCGCGACCGCAACCGGCTTGCCCTCCAGTCCGACCTCCTCAGCGCGTCTGTCTTGGGCATCGAGAACGTTCTCGCACTGACCGGCGACCATGTCCCTCTCGGAGATCACCCGCAGGCCAAGCCCGTGTTCGACATCGACTCCGTTCAACTGTTGCAGGTAATCGATACCCTTCAGCAAGGAAAGGACATGGCCGGCAACGAGCTGGCAGGAGTCCCGAAGTTCTATCCGGGGGCCGTGGTCAGCCCGTGCGCGGAGCCGCTGGAGCCGCAGTTGTTCAAAATGGAGAAGAAGATTCAGGCGGGAGCGAAGTTCTTCCAGACGCAAGCGGTCTACGACCGCGCAGCGTTCGAGAATTTCATGGATAAGGTTCGCGGCTTCGGCGTGCCGGTGCTTGTGGGGATCGTCCTCCTGAAGTCGGCAGGCATGGCGAAGTTCATGAACGAAAACGTCGCAGGCGTTTCAGTGCCCGATGAACTGATAAAGGAGCTCGCCTCCGTCGACAAGAAAGACCGAAAGAAAAAGAGCGTCGAGATCGCCGCAAGGCTCCTACGCGAAATGAAGGACATGGCCCAGGGGGCTCACATCATGCCCCTCGGATGGGATTCGGAAGTCCCGAAAGTCATAGCAGCAGCCACGGCATAATGAGGGATAAGATGGCGAAGAAGAAACTGCGCCGGGTCGTCTTGGCATACTCAGGGGGACTGGACACCTCGGTCATCCTCCCCTGGCTGAAAGAGACATACGGGTGCGAGGTGATTGCGTATATCGCCGACGTTGGACAGGGAGAGGAGCTCGATTCCGCGAAAAAGCGGGCTGAAGCCTGCGGAGCAGCCAAGGTGTGCGTCGAAGACCTCCGCGAGGAGTTCGTGCAGGACTACGTTTTCCCGGCCTTGAAGGCCGGAGCGGTGTACGAAGGCAGCTATCTACTCGGCACCTCGCTCGCCCGATACATCATCGCCGGCAAGCAAGTAGATGTCGCTCACAGGGAGGATGCGGATGCCGTCTGCCACGGCGCTACCGGTAAAGGCAACGATCAGGTTCGGTTCGAGTTGACCTACATGGCGTTGGATCCGAACCTTGTCGTCATCGCGCCGTGGAAAGATGAAAACTGGAAAATCTCCTCGCGCGAGGACGCCATAGCTTACGCGGCGCAGCACGAAATCCCCCTTGATGTCTCGACCAAGGATATCTACAGCCGCGACCGGAACATATGGCATCTCAGCCATGAGGGTGCCGACCTCGAATCCCCCGCCAACGAGCCAACTTCGAACCTCTTCAAGATTTCTAAACCTATCGAGCGGACTCCCGCCAAGCCCAAATACGTCGAGATAGATTTCGAGAAGGGAACACCCGTCGGGCTCGACGGACGGCCGATGAGCGGCTGCGACCTGGTGAACGAGCTTAACTCCGTGGCGGGCAATCACGGGGTCGGGCAAGTGGACCTGGTCGAGAATCGCGTCACCGGCATGAAGTCGCGGGGCGTCTACGAGACTCCCGGCGGCACGGTTCTCCACTTAGCTCACAAGAGGCTCGAATCGATCACACTCGATAAGGCAACAGCGCACTACAAGGAGCTCGTGGCCGTAAAGTACGCCGATCTGGTCTATTCCGGTCTGTGGTTCACTCCCCTCCGCCGAGCGCTCGACGCGTTCGTCAACTCCACCCAGGAATTCGTGACCGGCACCGTGAAGGTCAAGCTTTTCAAGGGGAATTGCACGCCCGCATCGGTCAAGTCCCCCTACTCACTCTATCTCGAGGACTTGGCGAGCTTCGAAATGGGCGACTATGAACCGCAGGATGCCAAAGGCTTTATTTCGCTTTACGGTCTGCCTCTCAAAGTCGTGGGAGCGATTCAGAAGCAGAGACCCTCGTAGGATGTAACGGGCCTCCAAAAGACGGGCTCTGCCCCCGCTACCGAATGCAGCAGCCCAGGGCAGAGCCCGTTTCTTCTTCCCTGCGGATTAGACCTGGTCCCTCAACTTCTCCAAGAGAGCCTTTGCCCGCATGATGTCGCCTATTCTATCCGCCCCCCCTTCTCTCTCTATCATGAGGGGACCCTTGTAGCCGATCTCTTTCAGCTTCGCCACGTATCGCTCCATCCCCACCTCGCCCTCTCCCAGCGGCGTTTCGTGGCCCAGCTTCCCTGCCTCCGTCGGTCGCTTGCCGTCCTTGACGTGTATGTGGACCACATAGTCCCTGAGCGTTTCCAGCGCCCCGATTGGGTCACCGGAGTCGTACAGGATCATGTTCGCCGGATCGAAATTGATCTTAACGTTGTCGTTCCCGAGGTCCCTCATGAAGGCAACCATAAGATCGGCCTTCTCCTGGCCTGTCTCCATCGCGAACATCACCGACTTCGACCTGCAGTAATCGCTTACCAGCCCTATCGTGCCCAGCAACCGGCGGTAGTCTTCCGAATTCCGATCCTCCGGAATAACGCCTATGTGAGTCGTTAATATGGGAATGCCGAGTTCGGCGGCGAAGTTCGCGAAGCGCTTCGTCTCCTCGATCCTTTCCTCCAACGTGGCCGGATTTGTCAATCCCACCGTCTCTTTGACAGCCTGAATGTCCCTGTAACTCTCGCCGGCATAGCCAGCGCAAACCGCCGACGCGAGGACCGAATTGTCCTCAAGCGCCGCCCGCACCTCGTCCGTTCTCCCTTGGTCGTAGTAGTTCCGCCTGACCGCCCCCTGCAACTGCACCACTTCAATCCCTATCTCCCGAGCCTTCTTTATTGCCTCAACTGCGTCCTTTATTCCCAATGACGCCAGGAATACCCCAACTTCCATCGGTCGCATCTATACTGGCCTCCTTCCTGCTGTCATCAAAAGCTACCTGTAACTGCGAAGCACGCCGACGACGACCCCTTGGATATCAACCCGGTCTGGAAACATCGGCGGGAGCTTGGGATTCGCCGGTTGCAGCCGAATCCTTCCTCCTTCCCTATAGAACTTCTTCAGTGTCACATCGCTCCCGTCAACGAGGGCCACCACGGTCTCCCCATTCCCGGCGACGTTGCGCCGTTCCACTATCACGTAGTCACCGTCCTCTATGTGTTCGTCGATCATGGAGTCCCCCCGCACCCGCAGGACGAAGTGATCGTCCGGCCGAGGAAGCATCGCCGCAAGGTCCACCGTCTCGTCTTCCTGAACCGCTTCGATCGGCCTGCCCGCCGCAATGTAGCCCAGGAACTTGAGCGACAGCCCGCCTTCCCCCTGGCTCGACCTCAGGACTTTGATCGAGCGAGGCTGATAACGCTCGCAGGCGACGTACTGCTTTCGTTCCAAGGCACGCCGGTACTGCAGCGCAGTTACCTCACAAACACGCATGTGCTCGGCAATCTCCCTCAACGTCGGAGCGTATCCGTTGCTTGCCGTGTACTTTTCGATGAACTCAAGCACCTTCAGCTGTTTCGGTGTCAACATCTCATTCCTCCAGCCCGGAAGTATAATAGACCTCGAGGGCGCGGAGATCAATCACCGAACCTCGCCGCTTGACTGAAAATGCCGACGGCATTACAGTATGCTCAGTGGCACACGCGCCAAGGGGGGACCAATGCCCGGGGAACTCTTGTCCACAGAGGAGATCTTCGACGGAGAACGTATCTCTCTAAGGCGAGACCGCCTCAGGTACGGCAGCAGCGAAACGACCCGCGAGGTGGTCGTCCACCCCGGTGCGGCCGCCGCGGTGCCTCTTCTCGACGGCGGGGACGTCCTTCTTGTCAAGCAGTACCGCCACTCCATCGGGGCGACCCTCTTCGAAATCCCTGCCGGAACTCTGGAGCCGGGCGAAAGCGCTGATGACTGCATCAGGCGTGAACTGACTGAGGAGGTCGGCTTCCTCGCCGACTCTCTCCAATTGCTGGTTACGATAGTGCCCTCCCCCGGCGTGATGACGGAAAGAATATCCATCTTCCTCGCCCGCGGAAGGCAGACCGGAAGCCAGAGGCTCGATCTCGGCGAAGAGCTCATCGTGGCAAGGATGAGTATGACCGAGGCACTTGAGGCCGTGGCCACCGGCGAACTCGTCGATGCCAAGAGCTTTATAGGGCTCGTCGAGGCGGCAGGTCGGATAGCGCGACGGAACGACCAAGTGGGTGCATCGTGAGAAAAGCAAGGGAGCCAATTCGAGGTAGATTCGGAGATTTCAGCCCGACCGTCGTCGCTCTCCAGGCGATCTGGATCGGCTCATACCTGCTCCACGTCCTTCTGAGGGAGCTGCCCTCGTCGTCGGGGGAAGGGCCGTTCTTGGACGCTTTCGCCCTCCACTCGCCGGCGCTCATCTGGGGAGACAAGTGGTGGCAGATGGTCACATACGTCTTCGTTCATGACAAGCTCAGCCTCCTCGTCATAAATTGCGTCGTACTGTGGCTGCTCGGGCTTAGGTTGGAGCGCAAACTCGGGGCTGCCAACTTCGCCTGGTTCACAATCGCATGCGGGGTCGCGGCGGCCGGGGGCAGCCTCAGCGTGGGCCTTCTCCCTTACGGCCCGTCGCCAAGCGGAAGCACAACAATCAGCGGAGGTCTGGGGGCGATTTTGGGTATGGCCGCCGCATTCGCGATACTGGGGGGTCGCAAGACGATCACCATCACGCCCTTCTTGACACTGCGCGGCAGGGAGCTTGCAGCGGTCGCAGGTGGACTCGCCCTTGCCATCGCCTTTGTGCGCAACGATGGTGGCCAGTCCGCCCTCGTACTCGCGGGACAACTCATGGGCGCCGCGGCAGGCGCAACCATTGCTTTCGCCAGACCGAGAGTCGCCGTCCTTGTGGCACGACATCAGAGGGCGGCCAAAGCGCGGCAGGCGGGTCCCGAAAAGGAGACTCGCGAGAAGGTCGATTATCTGCTTGAGAAGGTGCACAGGGTCGGCTTGGACGGCCTTTCGCGAAAGGAACGTACCTTTCTCAGGAGTGCCAGCAAGCTCTACCGCAGAACAATCGGAAAGAATCTGGGCAATTGACTTGGGCGACCGGGGTGCGATCTAGTTTGTCTTTCGGAGGAACACTGTGTCCGGTGATGTTGCGTTCCAGAAGTGCATAATCCCGACGTGCGGATTCGTTGCCGGCGTCAGCGAAGTCCACCAGGCGTGCCCCCGCTGCGCCAACCTTCTCGACGTGTGCTATGACTGGGACGCATTGGCTGTCCCGCCATCAATGACCCATTTCGAGAAACGTTGGGCCGACAGGCTCAACCCTCTTGATTTCAGTGGCGTCTGGCGCTTCCGCGAGCTGCTCTCCTTCGCGCCCGCCCAAGCAGTGATAAGTATCGGCGAGGGACAAACACTTCTTCGCCGGTGCGAACCGGTCGCGGCCTACGCCGGGATGAAACGGGGCAGCCTCTATCTTCAGTACGAGGGCCTAAATCCTTCGGGCTCGTTCAAAGACAACGGAATGACTGCGACCTTCACGCACGCTCGGATGGTCGGGGCCGAAAAGGCGGCCTGCGCATCAACTGGAAACACTTCAGCCTCCGTTGCCCTCTACGCCGCCTGCAGCGGCCTTCTAAGAGCGATAATCTTCATCGGCAAAGGGAAGATCGCCCTCGGCAAGCTCGTCCAGGCGCTCGACAGCGGCGCTTTGACACTTGAAATCCAGGGCGACTTCGACGACGCCATGAAACGGGTCATGGAGGTTTGCCGGCAAGAAGGTATTTACCTCATGAACTCGGTCAACCCCTTCCGCCTCGAAGGGCAGAAGGCGATCATGTACCGGGTGCTGGAGGCGCTTTGCTGGGAGCCGCCGGATTGGATCATCGTCCCCGGCGGAAACCTTGGCAACAGCTCCGCCTTCGGCAAAGCGTTTCTCGAACTCTCCGAACTCGGGCTCATCCGCCGGATACCCCGACTCGCCGTGGTCAACTCAGCCGGGGCCAGCACTCTTTACACCCTGATGAACGAACGGGGTCTCCGCTGGAACCGAGGCTCCCCGGACGACCGCATCATAGCGTCGTACTACGAGGAGCTCGACCGGACCGGCAAGAGGGCTAAGACGATTGCCAGCGCCATCGAGATCAATCGCCCGGTCAACCTGAAGAAATGCCTCAGGGCTCTCGAGGTCATGAATGGCGTCGTCTGTCAGGTGACCGACGAAGAGATTCTCGATGCCAAAGCGAAGATCGCGGCGTCGAGCATCGGCTGCGAGCCCGCCTCCGCAGCTTCGGTCGCCGGCGCCAAGAGGCTCGTCGAAGAAGGCACCATCGGCCCGGACGAAAGGGTCGTCTGCATCCTCACGGGGCACCAGTTGAAGGACCAGGGCGCCGCGATCACGTATCACGCCCTACCCGAGCGAGAAATGCGCCAGAAGCTGAAGGCCTACGGGGTCAGGCGGGCCTCTTTCAAGAACATGCCCGTTCAGGTGGCCAACGACCTCGACGCCATAAGAAAAGCCATCGCCGCCGCAAGCGGCACGTAGAGGGGGGTACGAGATGACGGAAATAGGCATAAGCGGCGCGGCAGGAAGGATGGGCCGGAGAGTGCTTGCCCTCGCCCTGGCCGACGAAGCCTTCGCCGTCAAGGCCGCCGTGGAAGCCGACGGCCACGAGGCGCTCGGCAAGGACGCAGCGCGGCTTGTGGGAGTCGCGGATACGGGGGTGATGGTCGAATCTCGACTCGCGAGAAAAGTGGACGTGTTGCTCGATTTCTCCTCCCCCGCCGGAACACTGAAGCGCCTTGAAGAGTGTCGTCGCCTTGGGGTTGCCATAGTCATCGGCACGACCGGGTTGGGAAAAGGGGAGATGGAAGCCGTCGAAAGGGTCGCTCGCACGATCCCCTGCCTGGTTTCGGCGAACATGAGCCTGGGGGTGAACCTTCTGACCAAGCTCGTCGCCGAGGCCGCGGCGGCTCTGGGTAATTCCTACGACGTCGAGATAATCGAGGCCCATCACAGGATGAAAAAGGACGCCCCCAGTGGAACCGCCTTGCTGCTCGCGAGAATGATCGCCGAATCAAAAGGAACCACCCTCGACGATGTCGCAGTTTACGGCAGGTGCGGGCACACCGGCGAGCGCCCCAGGGGCGTCATGGGCATTCACGCTATCCGAGGCGGTGACATTGTCGGCGACCACACCGTTCTATTTGCAGGAGACGGCGAGCGGATAGAGCTCGTCCACCGGGCGCACAGCCGGGACACGTTCGCCAAGGGAGCCCTGAGGGCCGCTCAGTTCCTCGCGGGGAAGTCTCCGGGCTTCTATACGATGGACGACGTGCTGGGCATCAAGTAGCCGCGGCGGCTCACTTATCTGTGCCAATTTCGCAGACCCCCAGCTCTCGATGGACGCACTCCGCACAGTGTTCGGACGGAGCGGCGGCGAACTCGCCCTTCGCTATCGTCTCTGCAATCCTCTCGATCCGCGCACCCAGTGCCTCGCCATCCTCCACGCTTACCACCCACTCTGCCGTTTCCCCGGGCGAGGTGAAGCATATGATCGCGCGCACATTCGCCAACGGAACCGAAAATGCCTTCGACACGCCCATACAGTACGCGTCAAGCTGGAGCTTGTACTCACTCGCCCTCTTCTCCACTTCGTCCGTCTCAATCCGATCCGTCTTGAAATCCACGAGAGCATAGAGGTTCCCGGGCATGACGCAGAGCCTGTCTATCGTCCCGTTCAAGATCGCGCGCCCGGTTCTGAAGCTCACGGGGACCTCAGGCAGAACTTGCTCGGCGTTTCCGCTCAGCTCTCCTACCCGGCTCAGATTGACGGCTCGAACTGCATCCAGAGCCTCTGCGCGCAGTGTCTTGCGTTCGCCAGGCGTCAAGCCCCGCACCTGCTGCACCAGCAGTTCACAAAGATTCTGGAGCTCTTTCTCCGTCTTCCCTAAGGATAGCTGAAGTACTTTGTGAATGAAGCTTCCTCTCTCCTGCGCCGCGGTTCCGGCAGATCCCATGTCCCCGACCCTCGCCTGCTGCGAGAGGTAGTACGCCTGCGGACAGCGAACGTACTCGGCGAGCGCCGTCACGCTCAGCTCACGCCTTCCCGCCACCGGGATTGGAGCGGCGAGCCATGAGAACGAGTACGACTGGTCATAGAGATCGGCCTCATCTTTCACCTCCGCCGCATCCTCTGGAGCGATACTCTCCGACGGCTGTTCATCGAGCCCGACGACGCGCAGCCGAAAAGCAGCCGGAGGCTCTTCACCAACCGTCATGCCCCGAAGCCCGCAGCTTAGCTCCCCTATGCCGAGAAACGCCAGCGTTTTGATCATCCAGTTCGACGCTGAAGCGACGAGCTTCGCTTCAGGTTTCACCTCACCCGAAAGGACAAGATGGTCGCGAGCCCGTGTCATTGCGACGTAAAGCAGCCGTTTCTCCTCCGCATCTTCCCGCCTCCGCAGGCGCTCCTCAGCCGCCCGGCGGAGGGAGCACTTCTCCTCAGCGCTCCGAGCTCCCCCCGAAGGGAGCGCCAGCCCGAGGCCGAGGTCTCGCTCGATCAACAGCGCCCTCTGCGGTCGCTGTGCCTGCCTCCCCAGGTCGGCGAGAATCACGACGGGAAACTCAAGCCCTTTCGCCGCATGAATGGTCATGATCCTCACGGCATCCTCGCTCTCCAGGTGAAGGGGGGCCTCGGCCTCGGCGGCGGCGCGTTCCATCTGAAGTTCCAGAACGCGAACGAGGTCGGGCAGCGGACGAAACGGCGTATTCAGCCGGTGAAGCAGGGATGTCAACTTCCGTATGTTGGCAATCGCCTGGTGCCCTCGCGGACCTGCGGCATAGCTTCCGCATGCGCCGGTCTCGTCCAAAAGCTCCTGAATCAGTTGTCCGGGGCTCGCCCGGCCCGCCTTTTCAAGCAGCCTCTCGCCCAATTCCTTCATCTGCCTGAGGGCGTTCGCATCGCCTTCCTCGAACTCATCCAGGTCGCGTAACTCGAGGATTTTGCCCCACAGCGGCAGTCGCCGTCCCGCGAGAGCCAGCCGAAGGAGCGCTTCGTCCGTCGTGGAGAAAAGGGGTGACCTGAGCATCGACGCCACGGCTAAATCGTTCCAGGGGGACACGACGAATCTGAGGAAATTCACCAGGTCAGTGACTTCCGGTTGTCCGAAGAACCCGATGCCGCCCGTAAGGACATACGGCACCCCCGATGCCCTCAACGCCCGCTCGAGTTGCTCGAGATGGGTTCTCCCCCGGAGCAAAATGGCTATGTCACTGAACGCCACCGGGCGAAGTTCCCCGACTTCCCTGTCCCAGACTGCCACAGGGTTCACGTCCACCATCTCGCGAATCCGCGCTGCAATGCACTCACCCTCGCGCGCGAAAGGCGGACTGCCGGGCGCGCGGAGGGCCGCCAGCACCTCGACCGATCCGCACTCTTCAATCCCTTCTCTGTGCGCCCCGAGTGATTGGAAGGCCGGCTCAAACCGCTCGCGCACCACCCGCGGCTCCTCCAACAGACGGTCGAAAAGGAAATCGGTGAAACGGATCATGTTGGGATGAGAGCGGAAGTTGGTGGCCATACGGATGACCTTTGGATCCCTGCCTCCCGCACGACCTGCGGCTTTCGCCATCTCCTCGCACGCGCCGCTCAGCAACTCGACATGTGCGTGACGGAACCCGTATATGGACTGAAGCGGATCGCCCACGATGAAGAGCTTGTCGCGCGCCAAGCGGTCCCCTTTCGACGCCAGCAGTCTCACGATATTCCACTGAAGAGGGTTGATGTCCTGGAACTCGTCGACCATTAGGTAACGGTAGCGCGCGCGAACCCTTTCGAGTACCTCGCCGTTGCCTTCCAGGAGTTCGAAGGCCTTCCACTGCAGGTCCGTAAAGTCGAGCGCACCCTCCTCCCTTTTCCTGCTCTCGTATCTGCTCAAAGCCCAGGAGGCGACTCTCGCAAGACCGGCAAGATGCTCAGCCGCCGCCCGGTCCGTCTCACCGTCCGCACGGATCGAGAGGAGGGCCGCGTGCGGGGCAATGATCCTCCCCACCTCCATCGCCGCTGATTTGTAGGTCTCCATGTCCGCGGCGCGCAGGCGCTGCTTGCTCCCCGGAAACCTCCGGCGCGCCCCGCCGGCACCCGTGACGAATAGAGGCACCAAGTCGCGTATCGCCCCAGCCACTTGCTCTCCTGCCTCCAGCCTCACCCTGGTCTCGCGCACGGCGCCCACCAGCACCGCAATGTTTCCATCCCCGCCGCCCTCCGCCGCAGACTCGATCCTCTTCAGCAGGCTCAGCAGATTCGTCTGCTCGGACAGTCCACGCACGGTGCATTCCTGGAGCGCGGAGACCTTCTCCGCCCACTCCGAAACCATCTCATCCGGAGACGCCGCAGCCGCAGCCACGAGGTCCTTTCGCGAGACTTCCAACGCCGACAATAGCCCCCGCAAGACATCTCTCACATTGCCGGCCGACCACCGTCGCAGGAGGAACTTCAGCTCGGCGTGGAGGTCGCCGTTCAGCGGGTCCGTGGCTTCCGCAATGGTCTCTTCGAGCATCATTCCTGCGCTCGGCTCATCCAGGGTTTCGAAATCAGGGCTCACTCCCGCCTCAGGAGAGTACATCCGCAGCAAAGCCGCGCAGAAGGCGTGGATCGTCGAAATCGACGCGGTAGCCAGCTCTTCGTAGACTTCCGCCCACCGACCGGTATCAGCCCCCCGCCGCCTCTCCCTTACCCCTGCCCGGATGCGCTCCAGCATCTCCGCCGCCGCACGCTCAGTGAACGTAATTGCCAGGATGTTCCTCACTGAAAGGCTGGGATTCGCATCAAGGATGTCCAGGTAGCGTCGCGTCAGCACCAGAGTCTTGCCGGAACCGGCTCCCGCGAGGAGCGCGACGTTCGACGAATGGTCCAGCGCGCCGGCCTGCTCGTCCGTAAGTGTGACGCCTGCCATCTTAGTTCCCTCTCGAGCCAACATCCCCCACACCGTAGGAATCCAGCGCGACATCTTCCGCCGACACGGGGAACTCCGCTCCGAACAGCTCTACCTCGTCTCTCCTGCAAACCGTCCCGTATATACAGTTGCGGCACCCCGCATCGCCGCCCTTGGGCACCGGCGGGAAAAGACCGGAAACCATTCCGTGCGCGTACGAGAGGCTAAACCGCAGCGATTCGAGCAGCGACTCCCGGAAGTCATCCTCCCCCGTCGTTCTCTTGCTTGGCCCATCCCCGGGCAGCGGGCCGCTGCGCACCGCGAACGAAGGGGCGTTATCTCGCGAATCGCGAACGCGAAGGTAGGCGGCCGCACGCGGTTCCGCGCCCTGCAAGCCCTTCCGGCGAAGCATCTCCACAGCCGCCAGAAGATAGAGGGAAGGCTGCAAAGCCGTGCCCCCGCGAACCTCCCCCGGACCGGGCGGACGGCTGCCTCCACTCTTGTAGTCGTAGATTACAACCCCTGAACCGTCAACCATGTCGAGGCGATCTATCTTGCCCATGATGCCGACCCGCATCCTGTCGCCGGAGACTGACCCACGAAGCAGCAGCGGCGGCCCGTGCAGCAACTTGTCGGCGCTCCTCGGCGCTGCCGAAGGGCCGAAATATATCTCGAAATGCGCCGGCGCAAACCCCAGCGCTTCTCGATTCGCCTCCTCGCGCATGAAGGCCTCGACGAAACTCCCTTCCTCTCCGTATCCTTGTGCTCCCAACAGGTTTTCCCTCATCGAAAGGTAGTAAGCGTCATCGGAACGGTGAGGGAGATTCGAAAGCTCCTCCGCGAGAATTTGCGTCAACTCTTCAACCGCCGCTGCGAAGCCGTCCGCATCCTCCTCCGGACGCGGAACGGCCTTGAACGTCGTCTTCCCCCGGGATCGAATTAGCCTGCCCGACATGAACCGCGCGAGCGCTCTATGCACCGCGCTTCCCCAGTTCAAGGGCGAAACAACCTCCTCCGGCTCTGCGGGGGGCAGAAGCTCCAGCACGTTCTCCGCAAAGAACCGGAACGGGCACTTTGCATAGGCCTCCAGCCGCGTGACCCCAAAGCAATCTCCTGCAAACCTACTCCTGAGCACGCCGAGGAGGTCGGACGCGGCGATGGTCCCGTCGTAAGGATTCCGGCCGGGCGAAGACACCCTCGCATCCAGCGCCCCGAAAGCCCGAAGCATACCCTCAGCCTGCTTCGGACAATGTAGGGCAAACGCAAGCATGGGCGGCGACATCTTCATCTTCGCCGACCCTCGCGACGCCAACTCCCCAAGCCACACACACGCATCGGCTAGAGTCCCGTCCGCCGGCGGCACTTGGGGAGCTCTCGCACGCTGCATCAGCACCTCGGCCGAACTCTCGATCTCCTCGACGAGCGGACTCCTCAGGAAGGTCGCTCTCAGGTCGGATGCGGGCCACGAGAGCCGTACCCTCTTACCCGCAGAGGCGACGTAGGAGTGGAAGAGAAAACGGCTCTGCGCCTCGTGGCGCGGCTCTGTCAAGATCCCCATCTCCCGAAGCTCTTCCGCGGAATGAAGAGCCATGCTGGATTCCCTCCCGGGGAAGCCGGATTCAGTAGCGCCCACCACGAAGACGTACTCCGCCGGTATCGTAGCCGACTGCGACCCCCAGTGCAGTTCCACCGCGTCATGCTCCGGCTCGGCCTCATCGATGCGCTCGGACGCCGCCGCCGAACGCAGCATCTGGTAGTATGTAGAAAGCCCTCTCGCAGAAGGGGAATACTCCCCCAACGCCGCGACGAGGTCTTTCAGAAGGGCGCAGAAGCGCGAGAGCGCCAAAGCGGCTTCCACTTTCAGCCGCTCCGGCTTCCCGTCCGGCTCTTCGACGCCGAACGCGGACTTCACAATTCCGAAATGCTTGAGTTGCTCCATGTACCTCGTGCAGAATTCCGAGGGAGGCAGCTCTTCGGAAAGTGACTTGAGCCTGGCAAGCATGTCCAGCAGAACGGCCATCACGTCGCCGTAGCCGGCAGGCCCGGGATTTTTGCGAAGCAGGTCCACCTCCTGGTCCACCGGATCGGGGTAGTCCGGCTCAACCTCCCCCTCGGTCGCCAGCAGGTCTCTCAACTGTCCCAGCCTCGTGCGCCACTCCTCGTAACCCTCGATGATGCGCGAGGCGCGCGAAATGCGGTCCACCGTTTCGCGATCCAGCCGTTCTCCCCCCGAACGCACTTCGACGAAAGGCATTGATAGAATCCGAAGCACGGCTTGCCGCCTGAAGTTCTGGATCGGCGCCTCCAGCAGCGCAAGCGCAGCCGCTACGATGGGTGATTCATCCAAACGCCGCCCGGCAGGCACCGAAAGGGGAATTTCGTATCGAGAGAATGTCTCGCGCAGCACGGGCGCGTAAGTTTCCATATCGTTAGCCACAATCTTTACCGACGACGGTGCGACCGCCGGGTCAGACAGGAGTATCTTTTTCACGCTCCTGGCAATTGAGTTCGCTTCGTCCTGAACGTCGAACGCCTGCTCCAATTCAACGCGAGGACCTGGGGTTTCCCCGTCGTCCGGGCGCTCAACGCACTCTTCCTCCGCAGCCAATCCCCTGAAGACCTCGAAAAGGCCTCCGCTGGCTTGCAGCATCGCTGCCCTTTCGGGATGATGATCGATGAAGAGAATTCCCCGCTCCGCCGATGCCAGCAGCGACGTGACGAAGAAGAACTCCGACGGACACAGATGAAAGAAGCCGTACACGGCAACCAGGGATCGCTCGCGAATCTCCGCCTCTCCGGATTGAAGGGCACCCGCCACGGAGGAAAGCACATCATCCCGATCTACAAGCGAAAGCTTCTGCATCCGGTTATCATAAGCTTCTAGAAAGTCCGGCAGCTCCGCCTCCCACTCTCGTGTGCTCCTCTTGCGGCTCAACGCGGCCGCGACATCTTTCGCCCCAATCATGTTCCTCTTCACAAGCGAAACGAATCCCGCCAGCCGTCTGCGTACCCCTCTAAGGCCGGCTATTCTGCTCAGACGAGGGAGTTGAGAGGCTTCAAGTATGGTCCCGACGATCACCTCCCTCTCCAGATCCGTGGCCGGACGTTCGCGCCGACCCATGAGAGCGTAAATCCGCCCCGCGACATTCGCTATCGTCCCGCACCGCACCCCCGCGGCAGCTCCCGATTCGCACGCATCGACCAAGGACCTACCCAAGCTGACAGCCGCCTGGTGCGTGGGAACCAACACGTAGACTGGTTCGCCGGCGTTCGAAGATACCCTTTCCTTCAGCAGCGAGAGCAGGCGCTCCCTCTGGCCGGAAAAAGGCGGACCGTAAATGAGGGTTGTGCGATCCATTATGACCTTCCTGACGGAATCCCCCACTCGAACGCCAACGCACATTATATTGCCGCGTCATTTCCCGTCAAACCGCCGTCGGTTGACTTGTTACAGAAGCGCTCTATGATGAAACGTAGAGAGGAGACACAAATGCGACATGCACTACTTATCCTCGCGGCGCTGTTTCTCGTCGTCACGGCCTCCCCGGCAAGCGAGGAACAGGCTCGGCAAGCCGCCGAAGACTATCTCGACGCATGGCTCTTCAAGGATTACGAGGAGATGTACTATCTCCTGATCAAGGAGGAGAGGGGCAAACTAAGCGAGGACCAGTTCGCCGACAAGATTGGCAAGACAACCTTCGTGCCAATCACTGCAGAGATCGCTTCGGTGCGTCTCAACGAGGACACGGCAAAAGTGAGGGTAACGCTCAAAGATGCCCACGACCTCATCAGGAAGGAGACGCTGCGCCTCAGCGACGAAGAAGGAGAGTGGAAGGTTGCTCCCCTCTATCTCGATGTGCCCGCGCTGGCGCGGTCAGTGGTAAGCCCACCGCCCGAAGCCCCCACCCCCGCCGAAGCGAGAGCCCCCGACATTCCACAACTCAACCTCGAAGAGATACTGGAGCGCTTGGTAAAGCGGGGCGCGGAAGTCGCCGACTTGGTCGCCCGCATCAAGTACGAAAGCCCGGTCATGGGAATGTCCGTTTCCATGTCGGGAGACATGATGTACAAGCGGCCCAACAAATTCCGCCTCGACTTCGTCTCACCTGCCGAAGTCAGCATGATATCGAACGGCCGTACGCTGTGGATCGCCGCGCCCGCAGCCAAACTGGGATACGCCGCCGACGTCAGCGACCTGCAGGAACAGGAGACCGTGATCCTGGGTCTGGGAGACTCGGCTAAGAAGATGCCCGAGGAATACGATATCACCTATATGGGTCGCGAGTTCGTGAATGAGAGGCCCACTTACCGCCTCAAGCTGCATTCCAAGAAAGAAAGCTCCGCCATGACGACGGCGGAGCTCTGGATCGACTCCGAACTCTGGATACCTATCAAGACGGTAGGCGAATCCAAGGACGGCCTCAAGGTGGCGTTCACCATCCAGAGCGACACCGTGCTGATAAACACAGGCTTGGAGGACGGCCTTTTCGAGTACGAGGCTCAGTCTGGAATGGACATGCTCCCCTTAGACATGGGCTTGTTCGGGGAGTAAACGCCGACAGGCGCTCCAAGACCTGCTTCTCCTGGAACTTCTGGGAGACAGCTTAGTCTTCGGGATTCTCGATGAACACTGGCTCCCCCAGCCTCGCGGGGTACATCGGCTTGTCGTAGGCTGGTATGAAGAAAGTGGCGGTCTCGATAATCCCCGCCACCTCGCGGGCAAAGAACCGACCGGCCCCCGATATGAGTCCGAAACCAACTCCCGAAATCGGTTCCAGCCCTTCCGGCGGGTTCCCCAGTGCAAGAGGGATTTCCAGCGGAGCAGTAAAGACGTTCCTGATTCCACGCCACAGCTTGTGCAGCGGATTGGCTTCCCTGGCGTGCGCTGGAGTCAGCGGAAGAAGTACGAACACCAGGGCGATCGCTGCAAACACCAGCCCCCATCTCCTAAGACCTCGCATGAACCTCTCCTTTCGGTTTTTTCTCGTGGCGTCCCACCGTTCGGAATGTCGCGCAGGAGTATTTAATACCGACGGCGATCCTCTGTCAACCGTAAACTTCCCACGCCGTCGCTTGATGGAAGCGCCCATCCTGGCTAGAATTGAGACCCCCCAAAATCGAGGAGTGGAAAATGAACACGTCTGAGATCATCTCCCTATGCAACGAGTACACCATGCCCAACTACGCCCGCAAGCACGTGGTTCTGGTCCGTGGGAAGGGCTCCAGAGTCTGGGACTCCGAAGGCAAGGAGTATCTGGATATGTTTCCCGGATGGGGTGTGGACGGCCTCGGACACTGCCATCCCCGCGTCGTCAAGGCGATCAGGGAGCAGGCGGGAACGCTCCTTCACGTCGCCAACGACTACTACAACGACGTTCAGGGCCGGCTCGCGCAGCTACTCTCCACGCGGTCCTTCGGCGGCCAGTGCTTTTTCTGCAACAGCGGAGCCGAGGCCAATGAAGCCGCCATAAAGCTATCCAGAATTGCCAGCCCGCCGGAGAAGTTCGGGATCATCACTACCCTCAATTCCTTCCATGGCCGAACCCTGACTACCGTAGCGGCGACCGGGCAGGCAAAATACAAGCGGGGTTTTGAGCCGCTGCCTCCGGGTTTCACTCACGTGCCGTTCGGAGAGCTCGGCCCCTTGGAAGATGCCGTCACCGACGAAACCTGCGCCGTCATGGTGGAGCCCATTCAGGGCGAGGGGGGAATCAACATTCCCACAGAGAAATACCTGGAGGGTGTTCGGGAGCTGTGCGATGCGCGGGGGCTGTTCCTCATCTTCGACGAGGTGCAGACCGGCATGGGCCGCACCGGCAGAATGTTCGCGTATCAGCACTTTGGGGTGGAGCCCGACATCATGACGCTGGCGAAGATGCTGGGCGGCGGCGTGGCTATCGGGGCTACCGTCGCTAGAAAAGAGATCG
Source organism: uncultured Planctomycetota bacterium (assembly GCA_964493415.1). Taxonomy (GTDB): domain Bacteria; phylum Planctomycetota; class DG-23; order CAZBND01; family CAZBND01; genus CAZBND01. Next base: position 106,451 of record CAZBND010000005.1, read on the forward strand.
CCTCCCACCTCGTACCGAGTACTCACGCCTCGACGTTCGGAGGCAACCCGCTGGCCGCCAGGGCCGCCATCGCCACAATCGAAGCGATAGAGGAAGAGGGGTTGCTGGAGAACGCCGCCTCCATGGGGCAGCGCATCATGGATTCCCTCGCGCGAATATCCGAGCGAGTGCGCGGCATCCGCGAGATTCGCGGCAAGGGACTTATGATCGGTGCGGAGATGGACTTCCCGGCAACGAACCTTGTCCTCGAATGCCTCAAGAGCGGCCTCCTCATCAACTGCACGCACGATACCGTCGTCCGCTTCCTTCCCTCAATGTGCATCACCGGAAAGGAAGTTGACGAGGGTATGGCCATCTTCGAGAAGGTGCTGGCCGAGCACGCGAAGGAATCCGCGGAACAACATACCGACACGAAAGCCGAGGCATGAAGCGCCTCAAGGCCGTCATCGGGACGACGAACGCCAAGAAGGAGCTGGAGCTCAGGACACGCCTTGCTGAGCTCCCTCTCGACCTTCTGCCCTACCCGAAAGGCGTGACCCCGGCCCCGGAACAAGGCGCGTCTTTCCGAGAGAACGCCATCGCAAAGGCTCTTCACCTCGCAAGGGCAACCGGTCATCCGGCCATTGCTGAAGACTCGGGCATCGAGGTCGACGCGCTGGGAGGCAGGCCCGGTGTTTTCTCCGCAAGATACGCCGGCCCGGACGCCACGGACGAGGAAAACAACATCAAGCTCCTGCGCGAGCTTGAGGGCGTCCCCGACGACAAACGCACGGCCCGATACCGTTGCGTCATCGTGCTTGCGGATCGGGACGGCGCTCTTGTGGAGGCCGACGGAACGGTGGAAGGCCTCATCGCGCGGAAGCCGAGGGGACATCACGGCTTCGGATACGACCCGCTCTTCATCTACCCTTCCGCAAAGGGAACCTTCGGCGAACTGGGCCCCAAGGTCAAGGAGAAAGTGAGCCATCGCGCAAAGGCTCTCGAGGAGTTTATACCCAAAGTCGCCGATTTCCTAAAGTCTTTGCCTGAGGAGGACTGAGAGGGCCGCCCGCCGTTACTCCGAAGCACCTTCGTGGACGATCTGCGTCCCGATCCCCTTGTCGGTGAAGATTTCCAGCAGGAGCGAATGGGGAATCCGCCCGTCCACGATGTGCACCTTCCTCACCCCCGCCCGAAGAGTCTCAAGCGACGCCCTGATCTTTGGCAGCATCCCCCCGCTTATAACCCCGCCGGACATGAGCTCGCCGATCTGGGATTCCGACAGGGTCGACGCAACCGAGGAAGGCTGGTCCTTCTCGGTCCACACGCCCTCGATATCTGAAAGAAAGACCAGTTTCTCCGCACCCAGAGCGCCCGCCACCCGCGAGGCAACCACGTCTGCGTTGACGTTGAGCACGCTCCCATCCGCGTCGCGGGCCAGCGGAGGGATCACCGGCACCACGTTTCCCTCGCACAGCCTCCCGATCATGTCCGTGTCGATGGAGACGACCTCGCCCACGAAACCCAGATCGACCTCAGTACCGTCCTCCGCACGGACAGGAGCGTGCTTCCGGGCAACGACGGCGTAGGACTTGCGGTCGCACAGCCCCATCGCACGGCCGCCCTCGTCGTTTATGGTGGCCACCAACCTCTCGTTGACGCCGTGAATGACCTCCTCTGCGATGCCTATGGTCACCTCGTCGGTAACGCGAAGGCCCGACGCAAAGCGAGGCTCAACCTCGCGCCGCCTCATCTCGTCGCTGATAAAGACTCCGCCCCCGTGGACGAGAACCGGCCTCACCCCGACTTGCTCAAGGAACACTATGTCCGTCAAAACCCGACAGGTGGTGGAAGGATCCGTCATCGCCTTGCCGCCCAGCTTCACCACGACGGTCTTATGCCGGAAGGACTGCATGTACGGCAGCGCTTCTATCAGCACGCCTGCTTTGCGCTGCGCCTCCTCCACCGGCACCTCGCGGTTTCTTGAACTTCCCGTTTCCATCTGCGCTCCTGTGCCTCCGGTTCGAATAACTTCGCTCGTCCGCAAGATGATAGACGATATCGCCCGATCAAGCACCAGCTATTTCTGATTCCTCGTGACCCAGATCGGGCTCGACCAAGCCATTTCGCCATCCTCTTGAAACGCCCGGAGGTAGTAGTAGGATTCCCCTCCCACAGGCCCGTCGTCCAAGACCGCCCCCGCCGAAGTGTCGTCATCGCACAGTCGCCTTCCGAGCAGCTTCCCGTCCTTGACCACATGGACTTCGGCCAGCCGCCCCGTCCCGCCCACCCGATACGAGATTTCAACCCGTCCCTCATCAGGCACATCCACAACGTCGCCCATCCCCACGCCATTCACTCTGAAGTCCACGAATATCCTCGTTCCTGTGGTCGCATAACAGTGCCGCTTCCGAATCGCATCGAACAGCGCATCGCGCGTCAGCTCCTGCGCGCAAACCGCAGCCAGCCCCGGCTTATGCGGCCACTTGGCGTTCAGGTGACCCGGCCGCGATATGTGCGCGTCGCTTCCGCCGATTACGCCCACCCGATATCCCCTCGCCAACATGTCTTGGAGGAGAAACTTGCCCTTCTCTGCCTTCACGTAGTGCGGAAAGTGTCGGAGCTGAATCTTCTCCGCTTCCGGGTAGCCCACGCACCCGAAATACTCCGAGGACCCCCAGTTCGAAAAGAGCTCAACTACCGGCTCCAGCTTTTCACCGCCGTACACGTCCATTCCTACGGACGAATCCCCCGTGAACACGTGGTAAAGGTGGTGCGGGATCGCGATCACATCCATCCCCTTCAATTCCTCCCACAAGGCCGCCACGGGGAGATTCTCGCGGGCGCGTTCTACCGAGTGCTCCCCTATGAAGGGCATTGGATACCCGCTCCCCAGCCCCGTGTGCGAACACGATATCTCCTCCTTTGCGTAAACGTTGAAGTCGCCCCCGTGGGCGTTGCCCCACTCGTACCCGAAGAAGGTGACAAACTTCCCCGGCTCGTGGAAATCGCGCGTCGCCTGGCAACTCTTTTCCCATCCCGTGTGCGTCGTGTGATGGGCATGGTCGCACACGGCGCAGAAGTCCAGGCACGACACATCCCGCGCATACTCATATAGGAACGTAGGGCTCTCGTATCCGTCAGAGACAGTGCTGTGCTCGTGCAACTCTCCCCAGAAAACCCTCGCGCCCCCGCCCGAGGCGAACGTGTAGTTCCCCCTGCCCGAAACAGAACCTCCGGCCACCATACGTGCTGGTCCGCCATCCTTTAGTCGCAGTCCAGTCAGGATTCTGCCAGGCACCTCTCCTGCGACAAAGGTCGTTCGCGACGGAAGCCCCTTCAACTTCGCGTTCGCGAAAAACACTTCCCCCGCGAACGAGTCTACCGGATTCATGTACCTGTCCACCACGTGGATGCGTGCCGCGAACTCCTCATCCGGTTTGGCCGCTGAAGGCGTGACGATGTGCAGGCGTTCTCCTCGCGCAGGGGCGATGTTCAGTCGTGGGCTCTCCATCAGTTCCCGGAACACCCCCTCGCCTTCCGAGTCCACGAAGACCACCATGGGAAAGGACCGGTTCGCATCCTCCGGCAAGATCGCGCCTCTGAACTCAAGACGCAGCACGTCCCCCGCAAGGAGAGCGTTCCCGTTGACTCTCACGGTGACCGACCCGCCAGTCAGTCGCGGCAGAAATTCCGAGGTCTCGCAGATTCCCTCAGGGCCACTGGTCGTGAGCACTATGCCCGAAGAGGCGTAGCCGGACGTGTATGGGCGATCCTTCAGTTCGCCTTCGGTAAGGTTCTTGTTGACGTAGGTCGCGACGGGCGTCCCAAAGCTCTTCCACCTGGACCTCAGGCTGAAGCACACCCGAATGCCCCCACCCGCTGCTATCCCTCCCCGACCCACAGTGTACTCCAGCGCTATGGTCTCTCTCGAGCCGGCTACCACTCTTGACGGCGAAAGGGCCGCACTCCCCTCCGCAGGCCGAATCAACTCCGCGGTCAACTCATCGCCCGCTGAATTTACTTCCCTCTCACTCAGCAGCTCAGCAACGGCCAGATCGAACTCTCCCTCGCCCGTATCTAACTCCAGGCGGGCATCCTCGGCAGCCTCCACGTCCAGGATTAGCCCGCTGCCCTCGCACTTCGGCAGCACTTCCCACGTCCACAGTCCGGTGACTCTCGTGCGTCGCAGCCCCCGGATCTTCAATATGCTGCCGTCACTTACAGCTAGACTCCCTGAGAGGCCGGCAGAATCCTTGTTCCACCGAATCGTGCAGCGAAATACGCGATAACAGCTCATACCCGGTCTCCGGCTCCTAGTCGGGCTCCCTCACCCAAATCGGCGACGACCACGCTCTGTGCCCGTCAATCTGCGTGACCCGCACGTAGTAGAAGTCTTCCCCCGACGGCGGCTCGTCGTCCGCTATTACGAGCTTCTCGGATTTCTGTTTGTTCGCCCAATGCATTCCCTGCATTGCGGCGAAGACGCGGTTGTTCTTGATGACCTCTATAGACTCGATTGGCCCTTCTCCGTGGACCTCCACGCTGATTGACCGCGGCGTGTGCGCAGCGATCTCCTGCCCCATCGTCGCCCCGTCGAGTCGGAAATCCAGCAGGATACGCGCCCCAGTTGTCGCGTAGCAGCGTCGTTCCTTAAGTGCTTGGTAGATCCCCTCACGCGTCAATTCCTTCGCGAGCACCGCCGTGAGCCCGCTCTGCCGATAAGTGAGGAAGTTCCATGGCTCCTCCACTCCCCCGCCTGGCCGCGCCGTGTGGCTGTCGCTTCCGCCCGTGAAACCGATCTTCATGCCGGCCGCAAGCGCATCCTGCACGAACCGCCCTTCCTGCTGCGTCACCACCGGCAAAGGGTTGCCAAAAAACTCAGACACACCCCACTTCGAACATATCTCCACGAGGTCAGGCGTCAAGTCCAGATGCTTCCACGGCACCCCCTGGAAGCTGCTCGCCGAGTGATGGATGATCTTGAGGCACTCGGCGTCTTTGTAGAAATCAAGCCCCTCGTCGGTGAAGAGCGTCGGATACGAGGGAAAGCGCACTTCCGCCTGCGCTCCCGGGAAGTATATGTTCAGATCGTAGTGGTCGAACGACCCGAAAAGCGAAGGCACCTTCTTGTCCGGGTCGGTCACATGCGGCGTTCGTCGCGTCATATTCGTCTCGAATCCCAGAAGCGTTGCGAATCTCCCCGGCTCGTAGTACTTACTGCACGCGTCCTGAATCACGAGCCAACCGTTCTTGTCTTCGGCCTGAGTGAAGCAGTCCGCATGGTCGCCCTGTCCCGCAAAATCCAGCCCGGCCACGTCCCTCGCGTAGGTGTACAGGTCGTCGGTGCTCCGCTCGCCGTCCGAAAGGTGAGTGTGAGCGTGTATCTCTCCCCAGAAGACGTGCCACCCGTCGGCGCACGATGGAAGGATCGCGTTGGACCACCCGAAAACGCCGGCTTCGCGATCAGTCCCCACGATGAACGCCGGGCCGCTAAGGGTCTCCGGCGCTCCAAACGAAATCCGTGCGCAACTGCCGTTCTCGATCCGCACTCGGTCCGGTAGCCCCGGAAACGGGATCGAACTCCTAAACTCAATTTCGCCCGAGTAACCCGTCGCCACATTGCCGAACTCATCGAACGCCGCTATCACCAGACCGCAGTTCCTGCCATGGGCCACCGTCGACGGTGCCGCCAGTTTCAGTTGCGCCACCTCTCCGGGGACAACCCTGATCTCCGGTGCAGGCACGTCCACCCATTCCTCGTTGTCCTCTCCCCGAACGCGACAGATCACCTCGTGGTCCAGCGGGACAAAGAGCGGCGCTCGTGCTTTCCTGGGACCCTCTCCATATGTCACAACGATCTTCTCACCGGGCTTCAGCGCACCATCGACAACACTGACGGCAAACTGGTACATCGATTTTCTGCGCTGAAACACGAAATTGAGCGGACGCGATTCGCCGCTCGGCTTGGGGCGGCCCATGGAGACGATCCCTACTGACAGCTCCAGCCTAGCGTCCCCGTCACACGAAACCGTGCTGAACCCGGGTGCCTCAGGATCGAGCACCTGCGGGGGCGTCCATGAACCCAGAGTCGTCCCGTGCCCGAATGCAACCATCAGCGCATTCCCGCGCCTAAGGGTCCGCTCGACCGTAAAAACAAACCGGTAAGTGTCTTCCTGCCCTACCCTCAAGTCGCCTCCTGGCCGAAACTCCAGCTTCCCGTACGACATCCACTACCCCCCGGAAACGTTAGCGTGCCTAGTTTCATCGGCACGACGGCATCGACGACCCCGACTCAGCACGGGCACCCACGTCCAGAGCCCGACAGAAGCGGGAATTATACCCGTGCAGAGAATCTCCGGCAACCCGATCACGACCGCGCCGAGACGAGCAGCGAAGCCGCCGAATAAGAACTACGGACGAACGGCCCCG
>CAZBND010000006.1:0-33006 GCA_964493415.1 uncultured Planctomycetota bacterium
TCGATGGAGACGAAGTCCGTGCCCGGGGCGAAGGAGATGCCCCTGCGGGCGGCTTCGAAGAGTATGGCCTTGGCTAGGGCATGCTCGGACCGTGATTCCACGGAAGCGGCGCGAGCCAGGACATCCTCTTCGGAATGCTCGTTGAAGCCGATCACCTGGGAAGCGCGCGGCCGCCCTACGGTGAGAGTGCCGGTCTTGTCGAAGGCCAGGCAATCGGCGCGGCCCAGCTTTTCCAGCAGCGCACCGCCTTTTATAAGCACGCCGTCCCTGGCGGCGCGCGTCAAGCCGCAAACGATGGATACGGGAGTCGATATGACGAGAGCGCAGGGGCAGGCGATGACCAGCAGCATGAGCGCCCTGTAGAACCACGGGACGAATTCGCGGCCGAGAAACAGCCACGGGAAAACCGCGACGCCGGCTGCGACCGCGCAAACGATGGGCGTGTAGTAGGCGGCAAACCGGGTGACCCACTGCTCCGCGGGCGACTTGCGCGCCTGCGCTTCTTCGACCATGTGAATTATCCGGGCAAGAGTCGTGTCCTCGGCGCGGCGGGTGGTTTCGATGACCAGCGCGGCCGAACCGTTTATCGAACCGGCGAACGCCTCGGAACCCGGCCCGCGCTCCACGGGCATGGGCTCTCCGGTTATAGGTGCCTGGTTGACCTGACTTCGCCCTTCGACAACTACCCCGTCGAGGGGCAGGCGCTCGCCCGGACGAACGACAATGCGAGAGCCTACGACGATCTCTTCGACGGGCACGTCCGTTTCGGTGCCGTCATCGCGCTGGACCCTGGCGGCGGGGCAGGTAAGGTCGAGAAGGACGGCTATCGCCCTTCTCGCACGGTCAACGGTCCACGATTCCAGAAGACCCGCCACGGAGAAGAGGAACATTGCGGCTGCGCCTTCGAAGGGCTTCTTGATGGCGATCGCGCCGACGGCGGCGACGGTCATGAGGAAGTTGATGTCGAGGGAGAGCCGCTTGAGACCGAGGAGCCCCTTGCGGGCGATGAACCATCCGCCGGTGACAGCCGACGCGCAGAGAAGGATGAAGCTATGGATTTCGAAGCCGGGGACAAAGTGAAGAACGCCGCCGGCGGCAAGCAGGAGACCACCAGCCGCGACGGACCCCAAGCGGAGGCGATCCTGCAGCGTGACCTGGGGGCACGTCTCGCACCAGTCCGTGGCACGAAGACCGACCGAGGCAACCGCTTCCCTGATAGCGACGTCAGAGATTGCGTCCGCGTCATAATCGACAACCAGACGCGAGCGGACCAGATCGAAGGTAAGTCGGTCGATGCCGGATCGCGAGGCCAGAACGTTCCTCAGCGCCGACTCCTCGTCGGCGCAGTCCATGCCCTGAACTCTGTAAGCCTTCTCAGCCAAGTCAGCCGGACCTCACCAAGGCATTGCCGTCTAACTCCAGTCTATCCGGCTTCTTTCCTGCTTTCCAGCTTGTGGCAGAGCGGGAAGAGATGCCCGAGTTCGCTTCAGCAGACCCCATCGCTGGACACCTATTTGAACTCCAGGCTCAGAGTCATCACTTCGTGAGGCTTGACCTCCAGCATTATCGAATCACCGCGAGAAGTGACCTTGCGGATTTCGTCCTCGACGAAGTTACAGAGGGCGGCCGAACGTATGGGCCTGACGGAGGCGATCTCGGCTGCAGTATCGCGCCCGTACGGCTCATAAAAGCGAAGGACATATCGCTTGCCGTCGCGCGCCGGCTTGAAGGCGGTGAGTATGAGGTCGTTCTCGCCAAGCGAGAGCATTGACTCGCCCAGGGGCAAGTCCTTCGGCATTCCTTCCAACGGGAAGACCAAGAAAGGCGTGTTGAACTCGTAGCCCCGGTGAGAGACGCGCGCCTGCTGCCACGTGCCGAGATGGGGATAAAGGGAGTAGTGTATCTCGTGCCTGCCGCGGTCGACCAGCGGATGCGGGACGGAACTCGGGTCGGGCGATGAGGGGCTGGTCAGGAGGCTCAGGCGAATCGTGTTATGGAGCACGTCGTAGCCGTGCTTATGCCTGTTGATCAAAGCCGCGCCGCAGGCACCGTCGGAGAGGTCAGCCCATCTCAGAGCGGGCACCTCGTACTTCGCCTTGTCGGTGGGAGCCTCGCGCCTGGTGGATCGCCTGCACGCGCCGAAGGGGATTTCGTAGGTTGCCCATTCGTTGTCCATCGAAAGCGGAAAGGCGACCTTGAGGAAACGGTTCTGCTCCCACCAGTCCACCAGAAGCCGGAAGTCGATCCGGTCCAGCTCGCGATAGAGGATGATCTCCTGAGTGAAGAAGGAGGTGGGGAACTCTTTCCCCGGCGTATTCCACACGAGGGCCTTTATGTACTGGCGCTTGTAGTCGCCGAAAAGGCTTTTCCGGGTTCGATAGACTGCGCGAACGGGGCCGTTCTCGACGAGCTTGACGTCGTCGGCCTCCCTGAGGTCCCAACGCTTGCCCGTGAAACCGCAGTCCCAGGCTCCGAACTCCGCGGGGATGTCCTCGAGGGCCTGAAGTTGGTTCGCCAGGGAGCCGGGGGCGACCAAAGGCCAGTCGCGATCCCGCACCTTAATTTCGGATATGTCGCCCGAGGCCGAGTCAATTTGAATTCTGTAGTGATCGTTTTCGAGAAGGAGGTCGCCTGCGGCCAGCCGTCCTTGCGGAGCGGGGGCGTCTCCCTCCTCAAGCCTGTACGTGGCGAACCCCATGCCCGGGACGTCGCGGGCCACGAACAGCGCGCGCGGCCGCGGACCATCGATGACCTGGACGGGCAGCCGATTGTCCTCCGAATCCACTGCGCAGAGGGCTTTGGGGGCGTCTTTTCCCAAAGGCACCTCCACGAGGTCCGACCGGGTCCAGTTTAGGGAATTGAAGACGGCGAGATTACGCGAGAAGCGGGAGCGTTTGCCGACTATGGCGGAAGCTGCGCGCCCGATTTCCTCTTTCGCCTCCGCTCGTACGAACCGGTAATCGTCGGCGGCATCCTGGTAGACGGCGGCGACGCTCGTGCCCGGAAGGATGTCGTGGAACTGATTGAAAAGCACCTTTTTCCACGGCTCGTCGAGAGAAGACGGCGTAAAGTCCCGCCCAAGCGTGCCCGCAAGGCTCTGGAGCTTTTCGGCGTTGGTGAGAAGGAGTTCGCAGTCGCGGTTCTGCTTTTTCGCCCAGCCGCACGTTGTGTAGGTCTTATTGTGTGATTCGAGGAAGAGTTCGTCGCGCAGCACCGGCATGGACTTGAGATCCTCGACGTCACTGATAGTGTCCAGATACGACCTGATAGAGCACAGCTTCACGCTGGGGAAAACGGTGAAGCTCCTGCACTCCTCGATCCTATCAAACATGTCGGGGAGTGGTCCGCCGCCGTGATTGCCGAGGCCGAAGAGGATGGGCACGTTCACGAATCCGCTGGCGAGGTGAAAATCCTTGGCGGCGGTGGCGAGTTCTTCGGGATCGATCTCCTGGTAGTGATCGGGCACGACGTGAAGGCCGAGTATGCGTGAGCCGTCCTGAGACTCCCACCAGAAGGCCACCTCGGGGAAGATGTTCATGCGGTTGTAACGGAGTTTCTGAGTTAAGAACGCTTCAATTCCGGCGGCCCTGTATATCAGCGGCAAGTTGGCGTTGTAGCCGAAGCCGTCGATGTTCCATCCGACGGACGACGGTGCGCCGAGCTTTTCGCTCGAATAGCGCTGACCGAAAAAGACCTGGCGCGCGAAGGACTCGCTGTCGGGGATGTTCCCGTCCGGCTCGCACCACATTCCGCCGACGGGCTCGAACTGGCCGCGCTCGACGGCGGCCCTTATCTCCTTGAATAGCTGAGGGTCGTCCTCCTCGATGGCCTCCCAGAGGGCGGGCGAACTTTCGACGAAGACGAAGTCGGGATTCGCGCGCATGTTCTCGAGCTGATTCTTGATCGTATCTCTGCCGCAGACGACGGACTCGGCCCAGCGCCACTTCCAGGCGAGGTCAAGGTGGGAATGGCCGATGAGGTGAAGGATAAATCCCTTCGCGAAGTGCGAGAGTTCCGTCAGTTCCGACAACGCACGATCGACCATCTGCAGCAACGCGTCGAGCGAGAGCGCCGAGATATCGGGAAGGCGGAGGCCTTCGGCCACTTTCCACAGAAGCTTCCGGAGGTGCCTTCGGCGGCGAGAAGGGACGGGGCTGCGATTGACGCCGGTTTCCTTATCGAGGTAAAGCCCTTTGCGCCGCGTGCTGGTGCTCAGCAAAATGGCGGCGACGCGAATACTCGTCGCTAGATCCCGTATCTTCTGTGACAGCCCCAGCTCGTCATCCACGTAGACCTGCGCGCGCTGGACGAACGCTCTGTCCTTGTAGGTATCCAGTCGGATTTGAAGCCAAAGGGGCCCAGGTCGTATTTGGCGAGCCAGCTCGATGTCTCCGTGCAGGAAGACCTCCGCGCTGACCGCTCCGTCAACGAAAACAGGGCCGAAGCCGCGATGGTCGAGCCTGAGCCTGATTGTGCCTTTCTCGTCTGGGGCCAAAAGATGAGCCAGCGGGGGAAGCAGGGCCGAAGCGCAGAACCAGGCCTTCTCGAAGGGGCATTGCTCGCCTGTCGCGACGGTCGGGAAGGCCGAAGCGGCCGTTGCGTCGGGAGGTATCCTGAAAGACGACGCTTCCGCCACTGCCCAGCGGCCGATGGGCCTGAAGGCGACCTCCTCAAGCGCGTTGGCGATCTCAACCGCCTGCTCGTCGGAAGTGACGGCTACGAAACGATAATTGGCGTAGGGCTTTCGATTGATCATGGTTGTCTCCGGACAGAGTCTTCGTCTGCAACGCGGGATGCGGTCCTACGCCAGCCGGGCGTTGCGTCGGCGGCAACGCCAACTGCGCAAGAACCAGATCACAAGATAGACGATCCAAGCAGGCGCGTAAAGAGCGGGCCGCAGGAAGTAAGCCGCCGGGGGACGAAAGATGAGCTTCGGCTCAGCGTGAGCGCAGCCGCACGGCCCTAGCAAGAAGTCGCACAGCACAGACGAGGACTGCAGTGGCTGCGACATTGAGGAATATAACCAAGGGCCATCGTGCGCTAATCCACGGGACGAACTCGGCCAATGCAAATCGCTCCAGGCCGTCCTCAAGATCCTCGTCCCGCGGCACGAATAGGATTCTCTCGTGGACGGCATTGGGCTCGACGGTGATCACAACGGCATGATGAAAAGCGCCGAATTTCGCATCTTTCAGATGGGCTCCCCCGCCGCCTGTCACGAGATAAACCGTGCCGTTCACCTCTCCTCTGGCATATCCGTGGTAGTCCCCGGCGCAAACGTAATCGACATGATACTTCTCGAATAATGCGACAAGCGCTTCCTCGTTTTCAAAATTCCGCGCGGCAAAGGTCGAGGCGTGAATCGGGGGGATGTGCATGAAGACAAAGACCTTGTCAGAATCGCGCCGATGGGTGGAGAGTACGTTCTCCAAGAATCCGATGGTTTCATCCATCCGATACCCGGGCAGAGCCCTCAAGAAGACGAAAAGCGAATTGTGATAGCGGAAGAAGAAGTTGGTCGGGCCGTACATGCTCTCGAATTGGCTGAGTGGGAATCGCTCGGGATCGACGTCGTGATTTCCAACGACGTAGAACACTGGGTAAGGAGTCACCAACTCCGTAGACAGCTCGGCCCGAAAGTACATGTGGTTGCCCTCAGTCCCGTCACGGACGCAGTCCCCGAGCAGCACCATGAACGATACCGGCTCGTCTTTGAGCTCTTCAGCGAGCCGTTCGTACGTTCCACAGCTTGTCGTATCACCCGCTACGGCAAAGGAGAACGCCTCGTCCTCGGTATCATCCGGCAGGAGATCCACGACACGCTGGAAGTTGCCGAACGTGGGGGGCAAGGCGGCGTGACCCTCGGTACGGGCAGTTACGATGGCATAGACCTCAAAGGAGACAATCAGACACACGAATGCGAGGAGCAATCCCGCAAGGGGGATCCTCGCAGCATTCCAGATCCGGCGCGCCAGAGGCATCATTTGCGTCTTCTCGCTGAACGAGAGTCTTCGATCGAGTCTATAGGAACACGCACCGCAGTTAGAAGGAGACTTGAGATACAGACGCAGCCCGACCCCCCGATTCTATATCCGGCCTTGAAACCGGTCAACAGCGCTGGAACGCGGGGAAAGCACAGCATATAATTCGGCTTCTTCGCACAAGTAGCCTGCACAGTTCACGTTGACACACGCGCAAAGGAAGGCAAATACATCATGAGCGCAAAAGGCAGAATTGGTCCCAAGGAGTTGAAGGTGCATATGGTGGGGCACTCCCACCTTGATCTTGCGTGGCTGTGGACGTGGGATGAGACTCAAAAGGACATCCTGCCGAATACGTGGGCGGCAACCCTCGAACGCATGGAAGAAGAGCCTGAACTCACGTTCGAAGCAAGCCAGATGGCATTCTACGAATGCATCGAGAAGACGAGGCCGGATCTGATGCGAAGGGTGAAGGAGAAGGTTTCCCAGGGCAAGTGGGATGTGCTGGGGGGGATGTGGGTGGAGATCGACGCGAACATGCCGTGCGGCGAGTCGATGGTGAGGCAGGTGTTACTGGGCCAGAGATCGGCCGAAAGGCTCTTCGGCCGCCGCTGCAATGTAGGGTTCCTCCCCGACAGTTTCGGGCACGCAGGAACGCTTCCCCAAATCCTGCGGAAAGGGGGAATGGAGTACTTCCTCTTCATGAGGTGCGCGCCGGAGGGGGTGGACAACTTCGTGTGGGAGGGGATAGACGGAAGCAGAATCATCGCGAGCAGAATGTTCTGGAACATGGACATCGACTCGGAACACTTCAACTTCCTTGACGCAGTGAAGAGATACGCCGAGCGCACAGGGCTGAAGGAGATTCTTTTCTTCTTCGGCAAGGGAGACCACGGAGGGGGAATCCGACCAAAGGACATCAAAAAAATCCGCGAGCTGAGAGAGCGCCGAGGCTGCCCGGAGACGGACTTCGCGCTGCCTACGGAGTATCTGGAGAAGCTCAAGGCATCGGCTGATTCCCTGCCTGTCCACCGGGGCGAGCTGAATCCCGTCTTTCCGGGCTGCTACACCACGCAGTCCCGGATAAAGGCGTACAACCGCAAGCTGGAAGCGATGCTCCTGGACGCGGAGAAGATAGCGGCCCTGGGAACGTTCTACCACCAAATAGTCAGACGGATCAGGAGCTACTACCCGTGGCGCCCGCTGAACGAGGTCTGGAAAACCGTGCTGCTGAACCAGTTCCACGACATACTGCCGGGGAGCTGCACTCCCGCCGCGGCGGAAGAGGCGCTTGCGAGCTATCGCAAAGCGGAAAGGAATGTCAAGGGAATACTAAAGGAAGCGCTCCAACTGGTGGCCGGGCGCGTGGACACCATGGGGGAAGGCATACCGGTGGTGGTATTCAACACCCTTTCGTGGGATCGCTCGGGCGCGGCGGAGGTGAAAGTGGAGCTGCCGGGCGAAGAAAAAGACTTCTCCGTGAGGGACCCCGATGGAGAAATGCATGCCTGCCAGGTGGTGTCGTCGCGAGCAGCGCCAGAAGGAGCCGAAGCTAAGATTCTGTTCCCGGCGAATGAGGTGCCGGCAGTCGGGTACTCCACGTTCCACATCCTGCCCGGGAGAGGAATTAGCCCAAAGGAGGGATTGAGCGCGTCTCCCGAACGACTCGAAAACCGGTTTTTGCGGGTGTCTATCTCGGCCGCGACGGGTTTGGTGGAGGAGATTTACGACAAGGAACTGAAGATGAACATCTTGGCCGAGCCCGGCAACCGTCTCGAAGCGTTCGCCGACACGCCGCAAAGGATGGACGCCTGGAAGATGGAATTGGCGGATGAAGCGGAGGAGCCCGACCTGGTCGGGCCGCCGGAGCCGGCTGAGGCGGGGCCGGTTCGCGCCGGCGTGAGAATGCGGAGGCGCTATCGTGATTCGTGGTTCGACGAGGAGGTCATGCTCTACGCACGATCGCGGCGGGTCGATTTCAGAATGGAAGCCAACTGGTATGAGCGCCGACGGTGTTTGAAGGTGGCTTTCGTAGCGGACGTTGAGGAGGGCGAGGCGACTTTTGAGATCCCATACGGCAGCATTCGAAGACCGGCCGACGGTACGGAGTACCCGGCCGTGAGATGGGTGGACGTGTCGAACGATCACCGCGGGCTGAGCGTGTTGAGCAACTCGCGCTACGGATTCGACGTCAACCAAAGCAGGATAAGAATGACGCTTCTGCGGGGTTCGACCAGCCCCGATCCGATGGCGGACATGGGGCGACACCTAATCGAGTACGCCGTGTATCCACACTCGGGCAGGTGGGACGAGGCGGGAACGGTACGGCAAGGATACGAGTTCTCTTATCACCTACTGCCGGTGCGCGCGATGAAGTGCGAGGGGCTGATCCCGACAAGGGCATCGGCTGCAACCATCAGCCCGAGCAACCTGATAATAAGTGCGATAAAGCAGGAAGAGGGTTACGCAGGGAGGAGAATGGTAATGAGGGTCTACGAATCTGAAGGGAAGAAGACGCAAGGGGAGCTTCGCTTCCCTATACCTGTGAGGGCATGGGAGGCGAATCTGTTGGAAGAGACCGAACGCGAGCTTGCGAACGGAAGCGGCGCGGTGGCGCTTCACTTCAACCCGTACGAGATAAAGACGCTGATGCTGTTCTCATTGGAAGAGGGCGCGGGCACCGACATATACGACTGACAAGCAGGGCACGAACGATTTCAGCAGATTCCTGCAAAGGTCTGCGCTTTTTTCTGAACCCATGGTCACAGCAGGACTGTTCCTCGCGAGAACTCCCCTTGGCAGCGGCTGCGAAAGTCGTAATGAGATAAGGACCTGCAAAGAGTCAGTCTTCGAGGAGCGGTGCCTCCGCTACTCCTCTGAATGGGCCAAGTTTTGCGCAGAGGGCGGTTGACAGGGCTGGAGAGAGGGTGGATAATGTCTATCGGCGTGGGACATGATTCGTGCAAGAGATTCCAGGTTGCGGGCGTGGTGCCGCCAGTCGAGGGATTCGCGCAGAATGAAGGCCACAGTCCCCCACAGTCCCCGCCGCATGGTGCCCTGCCTTATCACCATGCGAGTGGCCTTCATAGCCCTGGCCCCACCGTCGATTGGCGGCCCAGCCCCTTGTCCGGCTAGTCGTGCTACCCCGTGACTCAGCGGGAAAAGTCCCCATTTCTGTCCGGAAGCGGAAGACGTGTTGCCTTCCGAGTGGTATCCTCTGGTATATTCTTTTAGGCCGCTTCAGTGCCCCGAATAGTGACCGACCCTGAAGAGTTGAGCCGTTTGCTCGCCGAGTACGGTCCCGACGTGCCGGAGAACGCTGCGTTCCTTTCGCGTCTGGTGGGAGACGGGGCAAAGGAGGTGGTCGCGGCGGACGCTTTCTGGAATACCGGAGCGGTGCCTGGCTTCGAGTCACTCCCCGCGGTTACCACCGTCTATGTGAACGAGAGGGACGAAGCACGGGGGGCCGTCGTGGCGGAAGACATCCCCCGAGGACGTTGGAGTTCCGGCAGAAGGCACCTCACGATACGCTGTGAAGAGCCCGATGCAATGGCATGGATTCTCTCACTGGTGCCCGAAGGCGAGTCCTGCACACTGGACATAGAACAGGAGCAACTCCTTTCCGAATTGGAGAGTCTGGCGGCGGTGAGTGAGGCCTATGATCGTCTTTACTACACGGTCGACTCGGAATCATTCAAACCGTTTCGGCACGACGATGTGATATGGCTGGGGGAGGATGACCGGCAGGAAATCGAGCGGTTCTCCGACCGAGAAGCGGGCGACGGGGGCCTGGCGAGATTCTATCATGCACTTCAGCTCGCGGGGCTTCCGATGATCACGGCAGCGGTCCGGGATGGCGACGAGATTGCCTCGTTTTGCTGCATGGGCAAGAAGACGGAACAGGTGTGGAGCGCGAAATGGGTCTGCACGGCCGAGGATCGACGGAAGTGTGGAAACGGCAAGCGGGTACTCTCGGCGGCCACCGATAGAATACTGCAGATGGGCAAGAGTCCTCTCTACTCGCTGCGGGAAAGCAACGCAGCGTCAAGGCATCTTTGCGAGTCAGTGGGGTACAGGCTTGCGTCGGTGATGAGCGTTCTGACCGTCTCGGTATGAGTCGGCAGGCGGAGCCGAGCGCCGGCGGCCCGGCATTGACACTCCCGTACGTCGATGATAATATCCTGAACTTGCGCTGGGTCGTGTTGATTCATAGGTCCTGAACCGGCAAGGAGGTAGCGCCATGGGATTCAATGTTTACGTCACTCGGCGGATTCCCGAGCCCGGATTGGATATTCTGCGAAAAGAGTGCGAAGTGGTCGAGGTAAATCCGGACGACCGGGTGCTCACGCAAACGGAACTCCTGGAGCAGGTGAAGGGGCGAGATGGGGTCTTGTGCCTGCTGACCGACAAGATCGACGCAGAGGTCTTCGACGCGGCGAAGGGAGCCAAAATCTTCGCAAACTACGCCGTCGGCTACGACAACATCGACGTTCCGGCCGCGACGGAGCGCGGGATCGCAATCACCAACACGCCGGGAGTGTTGACGGACGCCACGTCGGACATGGCGTGGGCGCTGCTGTTCTCGACGGCCAGAAGGACGGCGGAGTCGGACAAGTACACTCGCGCGGGGAAGTTCGAGGGCTGGGGGCCGATGCTGTTTCTCGGCGGCGACATCACGGAAAGCACACTCGGAATCGTCGGGGCGGGGCGCATCGGGACCGCGGTCGCCAAAAAGTCCGTAGGGTTCAGGATGAAGGTGCTGTATGCAGACACGAGGAGGAACGAGGAACTGGAAAAGGAAGTGGGCGCGAAGCAAGTGGACCTCGATACCCTTCTCAAAGAGGCCGATTACGTTTCGATTCACGTGCCTTTGATGCCGGAGACGACGCACCTGATCGGGAAGCGTGAATTCAAGTTGATGAAAAAGACGGCCTACCTTATAAACACGTCGCGGGGGCCCGTCGTGGACGAGAAGGCCCTAGCCGAGGCGCTGAAGGGCGGAGAGATCGCCGGGGCCGGGCTTGACGTTTACGAGAACGAGCCCGAGGTGGAGCCGGGGCTGATGGAACTGGATAACGCCGTGCTGGCCCCGCACCTGGGCAGCGCGACGATAGCGACCCGCACCAAGATGGCGACAATGGCGGCCTCCAATCTCGTGGCGATGCTCAAAGGCCAATCACCTCCAAACATCGTCAACCCGGAGGTACTCAAGAAGTAGATGGGACGAGCCAGAAGGATCAGAGTGGGGCTGATAGGGTTGGGGACGGTGGGTTCCGGTGTGGCGAAGATGCTCCTTGGGTCGTCGGGGAAGCTGCTTCGGCGCTCCGGAGTGAACGCCGATTTGAAATGGGCCTGCGACATGAGGAAGGCGCAGGCTCGCGCTCTGAATATCCCGCCTGAACGATTCACCACGGATTACATGCAGGTGTTGAATGACCCCGAGGTGGGCGTCGTGGTGGAGCTGATTGGGGGGACCGACGTCGCGCGGCAAGTGGTGATGAAGGCCATCTCGTGCGGCAAGCACATCGTCACCGCGAATAAGGCGCTACTGGCGGCGCACGGGGACGAGATATTCGGGGCGGCGCGAGATAAAGGGGTCGGCGTCGCATTCGAGGGGAGCGTGGGAGGGGGCGTCCCGGTTATCCGCGCGCTGCGCGAGGGGTTTGCAGGGAACAGGGTCTCTTCCATATTCGGTATAGTCAACGGCACGTGCAACTACGTGCTGACCAAGATGACGCAGGGCGGATGGAGCTACAAGCGCGCACTGTCCGAAGCGCAGAAGGAGGGCTTCGCCGAGAGAGACCCGACGCTCGACGTGAGCGGCGGAGATTCGGCCCACAAGCTGACAATCCTCGCCAGGCTGGCCTTCTGCAAGAGATTCAGGCTGGAATCAGTCTACACGGAGGGAATCGAACACCTGGAGGCGGAAGACATCGGGTTCGCAGGGGAGTTCGGATACGTGGTGAAGCTTCTGGCCATTGGGAAGGCCGCCAGAGGGGGCATCGAGATGCGCGTGCACCCTACTCTGCTTCCGGAGGAACATCCGCTTGCCTCTGTTAACGGCCCGTTCAACGCGATCATGGTTGAAGGCGACCGGGTCGGCAGGACGATGTTCTACGGACAGGGAGCCGGGCAGATGCCGACGGCGACCGCGGTCTTATCCGACATCGCGGACGTGGCGCTGGGAAAGACGCAGGCGAACTTCCTGGAAATGGAGCATTTCTCGCCGTCCCTGCCGGAAGGGAAAACCATAAGCATGGAGGACGTGCAGGCCACGTACTTTCTGCGATTCACGGCGCAGGATCAACCCGGGGTGCTCGCGAATATCTCCGGCATTCTGGGAAGGGAGGCGATAAGCATCGCTTCGGTGATACAGAAAGGAAGGGGAAAGAGGGGGCCGGTGCCGATCGTGATGCTCACCCACAGGGCATCCGAAGGAAAGCTCAGACGGGCACTGCGGGCGATAGACAAGCTCGCGGTATTACACGGCAAGACGGTGCTACTGCGTGTAGAAGAGGACACATAGCGATGAAGTACGCGATAGTGATACCGGACGGCATGGCCGACCATCCCTGCGAGGAGCTGAACGGGAAGACGCCGATGGAGGCCGCTTTCACGCCGAACATGGACGCGTTGGCGCAGAAGGGGCGCGTGGGACTTGTGAATACGATTCCCGGCGGAATGTACCCCGGCAGCGACGTCGCCATGCTTTCGATCCTCGGATACGACCCGAAAACTTACTACCCCGGCAGGGCCGGACTCGAGGCGGAAAGCCTAGGGGTGACATTGGGTGACGACGACATAGTATTTCGATGCAATTTAGTCACGGCAGACCAGGAGCGCCTGCTGGATTACAGCGGCGGACACATCGGAACCAAGGAGGCCTCCGTGCTTTTGGCCGTGCTGAACACGGAGCTGGGAAGCGACGAGATAAGGTTCCACGTCGGCGTGAGTTATCGCCACCTGATGGTGTGGAAGGGAAGGCGCGGGATGAGAGTATCTACCGTTCCGCCGCACGATATCATGGGCGGAAGATTGAAAGACCACATGCCCAAGGGCGAGGACGCGGACGACCTGATCCGAATTATGCTGGCATCGCGCGAGTTGCTGGAGAGGCATGACATAAACGCAGTGAGAGCGGACTTGGGGGAGAACCCCGCCAACATGGTCTGGCTGTGGGGCGAGGGGAAGAAGACGTTCCTGCCGGGATTCCAGGAAAGATACGGCATCCGCGGGGCGGCTGTCTCGGGGGTGGCTCTCGTCAAGAGCCTTGCGAAGATGATCGGCTGGGAAGTGATAAACGTTCCGGGCGCAACCGGCTACCTGGATACCGATTACGCCGCGAAGGGCAGATACGCCTGCGACGCGCTGGGGCAATTCGACATTGTGCTGGTGCACGTCGAAGCGCCCGACGAGGCGTCACACGAGGCTTCGGTGACCGAGAAGGTACGCGCGATCGAAGAGGTCGACAAGAAGGTGCTGGGGCCCGTGGTCGCCGCGCTTGCGGCATACGAAGAGCACCGGATATTGGTGATGCCGGACCATTTCACTCCGATCGAAAAAAAGACTCACAGTTCGGAAGCGGTTCCCTTCTTAATCGCGGGCGAAGGCGTGCCGGCAATCAGACACATCGATTTTACCGAGAGTTCCGCGCGGGAGACCGACCTCGTGGTGGAAAGAGGGCATGAGTTGATGGAGTACTTCCTGCGCGGTCGCAACTGAGGGACGGCCCGGCGGGAGCCCCGTCGAGCGCGTTTGCCTGCGCCCCAGCGCGACGCACGCGAGTGAACCGGCGGACAAGAAACAACGGGGGGCTACCCGGGGACGCGGAGCAGTCGAGAAGCATGAACAGCAGCAACTCCGGGGACCGCAAGTCGAGACGCTACGAGCCGCCCTCCTCTGTTAACGGGAACGAGCGTGAGGAAAGCTGTTTAACGTCGGGCACGGCGGATCGCTTTCCGACATGGCGAGCCGTTTGGCTGGGATTTCTTCTCGCCGCATTCATCGCGGTTTTCCCCACGTACGCGCGCATCGCGGGAAGAGCGTCGAAGCTCCCCGCTCACGGACTTCTCACGGCGCTGGTGTTGCTCATCGCGTTGAATTTCCTTGCAAAGCTCATGCGCCCCGGGCTCCGGCTGTCGTTCAGGGAACTCACGTTCGCGATGATGATTGCAATCATGGCCATGAGCCTCGTTCTTGGCGACGTGCCGATTTATCTCATCGCAATAATAGCCTCGCCGCACTATTTCGCATCGCCGGCGAACCAGTGGGACACTTACCTGTTGCCGAACCTTCCCGCACACCTGTTTCCCACGAACGAAGGAGGGGAAATGACGGCCTTCTTCACAGGTCTCGGGCCGGGCGAGGCAATCCCTTGGGGTGCCTGGGCAGTGCCGCTGTTCTGGTGGCTCTCGCTGTTGGCGGCGGCGCAGCTTTTCGCAATGTGCACTATGGTGATCCTTCGAAAGCAGTGGGTGGAGCGCGAGAGGCTGGTCTTTCCGCTGGCGGAGGTGTCAATCCAGGTCGCCAGGGACAGTTCGGCTTCCGGGCTGCTGACCTCGCTCCTTCGGTCGAAGGCGTTCTGGGTTGGGGTCGCGCTGTCGGGGCTGCCGCTGGTGTGGAACGTGGCCACGCATTTCGTTCCGGCGCTGCCTAGAGTGAAATTTCAACTGGGGGGACAACCCAACTTCATTCCCGCGCGGGGGTTCCCGCCGATCTGGCTCATCGTCGACCCGATGGTGATGGGCCTTGCGTTCTTTGCGAACCTGCAAGTGTTGTTCAGCGTGTGGTTCTTCGCGCTCCTAGCGGGGTTGCAAGTCGGCGTATTGACGAGACTGGGGATTTCTGTGGGAGGCGCGGAAGGAGGCGTCGCGGCGTCCGGAGGCGTGGGGTGGCAGAGCTTCGGCGGGATGGCCGCGCTCGTGATACTGGGGCTGTGGCGGGCGCGGGGTCACTTGTGGGCCGTGGGGCGCAAGGCATTGGGAAAGCGCGACGGCTTGGACGACTCGATCGAGATCATGCCATACAACTTTGCCTTCTGGGGAGCCGTGGGGGCCCTGGTATACATTGCCGCCTGGGTGCTAAGGGCGGGGATGACTCCCGCCTTCACCGCGGTGATATTGGGAGGCTGGGTGGTAGTCTACCTGGCCGTAGCGCGGATAGTGAGCGAGACGGGGCTGCTTTATGTTTACTCGGCGCTTGCGCCGCAAACGGTAGCGACGCACATGCTGGGAACGGTGGGCTTGCCGCACGGCACCACGGGGGCGCTCGGCTCAACGCAGATTTCGTTTCGCGGCGCTTATGACACATTCATGATGACCTCGGCGGCGCACGCGGGGAAATTCGCGCACGCGATGGACAGGCGGCGTGCAGTTGCGGCGCTGGGCTACGTTGCCGCCATGGGAGCCGCCGTGGCAATGGCGGTGACAGGCATATTCCTCTGCTACAAGCACGGCGCGGCCAACTTCAACCTCGGGCCCTTCAACAGGCCGGAGGCATTCCTGGGAGCTGTGGTCGCCAATGTCAGGAATCCGGTCGTCACCAACTGGGCTGCAATCGGGTTCTTCGCCGGTGGGGCCGCGTTCGTATGGCTCTTGAATACGCTGATGTGGCGCTTTCCCATGTGGCCCGTGCACCCTATAGGATTTACCGTGGCGGGTGTATTCCCCGTGCAGGCTTTGTTCATGTCGACATTCGCCGCGTGGGCCGTCAAGCTCGTAGTGCTGAGACTGGGCGGGATTCCCGCGTACAGGCGAACGGTGCCGCTCTTCCTCGGATTCCTGGTCGGCTCAGTGATAGGAACGCTGCTGTCGATATTCACCGATCTCATTTGGTTTCCGGGAAGCGGGCACGTAAGCGTGTGACGGGTCACACTACCCCCGCAAAAGAGCCGAAGTCACAATACGGAAGCCGCGAATGAAAGGGCGCTCGCGATGAAGGCAATGGTAGTAGGCTGCGGAAACATGGGCGCGTTGTGGACTGAGTATCTCACTCGGCATTCGCCGTGGGATGTGGTTGCCGCCGTGGATTTGCGGGAGGAGGCGCTATCGGCATTCTGCCGGAAAGTGGACTACCCAAGAGAGCGCTGCTTCCATTCGCTGGAAGAGGCGCTGCGATCTGCAAAAACGGACGCGATTGTGGTGACGACTTCCGCCGTCCATCACAAGGAGGTGATCATACCAAGCCTTGAGAACGGGCTGCACGTAATTACCGAGAAGCCCGCCGTCACGAGCTGGGAGGATGCGGTGGAGGTCGCCAGGGCGGCGCGCAAGAGCAAGGGCACGCTGATGGTGAGCCAGAATTACCGCTACTATCACAGCGCCCTGGCGCTGCGGCGGTTCGTCCGGGGAGGAACGGCGGGAGCGCCGTCTTTTGCGAGAGTCGCTTTCCAGCGAGGCCGCGGGAAGGAGGCGCCGCCGCTCCACGGCGCTCAGCACGGCGAGCCGTTTCTCATCGAAATGGCGATCCATCACTTCGATACCATGCGCGCCGTTCTACAGAGAGAGCCGGTTTCCGTGTTCTGCAAGAGCTGGAAGCCGGAATGGAGCAATTGGCAGGGGAACGCAAATGCCGTCTGCCTGTTTGAATTCGAGGGAGGCTTGCCTGCAAGCTATACGGGCCTGTGGGCCACGTGGAGAAGCCACACCGAGTTCCCGGGCACGTGGGTTATTGATTTCGAGCAAGGCCAGGTGACCTGGGACGGCGGCACCGTCCGTCACTTCGACGAAGAGGGGACCGAAAGAGTCGTTTTCGATAAGGCTCAAATTCCGCCCGAGCGCGCCGTAAGGGTGCTGGAAGGCAGCGTAAGGGAATTCACCTCCGCCCTGGAAGAAGGCCGGGAACCGGAGACGAACATGGAAGACAATCTGAGGACGCTGGCGATGGTTTTCTCCTCAGTCGAATCGAGCAAACGGGAGCTGCCGGTTCAATCGGCGGAATTCTTGAAGACGGCCGGATGAGTCGCTGCGAAAGGCGTGCTGGAACAAGCCGCCGTCTCCTGATATTATGATGCGTGCAGATACAGGGGGCTTTTTCGGAAGATAAGCCGAGGAGGGGGACAAGGCTGATGCAAAGTCGCGCAGTAGTGGTCGCGGCGTGCCTCATCGTGCCGGCGCTCGGATTGCCGCTCGTCGCTGGAGGACAGCCCAAGGCAAAAAGGCTGGACCCCGCGCCGGTTATCCTGTCTGACCTGCGCGAGGCAGGGGACGAAGGATATCTCGTAGCCGGAAGATGGGGGATGGCAGCGCCTTTGGCCACGGCGTTCATCGACGACATCCTGCTCGTAGGAAGCGGGACCGACATATTCGCCTACGAGGCATCCGGCAGCGGCGCGAAATTGCTCTCCGCCGTCCAAACGCCGGGGGTCGTACGTCGCATGCGCCCGTATGATAGAAGGCTGTACGTGGCCAACGACTCCGCCGGAGTAAGGGTAATAGACTACAGACATCCCGGCAGGCCGGAGGATCTGGGCGGGATTGCCGAGTGGTACAGGGTGAGTGACGTAGCATTGACGGAAGAACTGGTGCTCCTGGCCGTTCACGGCGATGGACTCTCAATCCACAAACGCTCGAATCTGGAGCGCGTCTCGCAGGTTGCGCTGCCGGGGTACGCGAGGCGGGTGGAGGTATTGGGGGATACGGCATTCGTGACATCGGGGCCCGCAGCCGGTTCTGCGGCGGAAGTCGATCTCTACGCTGTGGACATATCGGACCCGGCGTCGCCCCAAGTTCTCGCCGAGAAATACGAAAGCAAGACGAGTGTCTACGACCTCGCTATACATAGCCGACGGGGGTTCGTTGCGGAAGGGAGTGGAGGGCTCGGGGTCATAGGTCTGATGGGAACCAGACACTTTGCGAGGCTTGGCGCCTTCGTGACCTCGGCGATCTCGGTAGCAGCCGACGGCGATCTGCTCTACTGCGCCGGGGAGCGTTCCTTCCTGGTTCTGGACCCGTCTCGAACGCCCCCGCAACTCAGGGGGGTTTACGAGACCGACGAAGTCTTGAGCGCGGCAGCGGCGCGGGGCAACCTCGCGGCGGCGAAATCCGGCGGCACGAAGGTGCAGCTAATAAGCGTCGAGCGTCCTACCGCGCCTTCGGCGATCACGACGCTGGATTTTCCCGCGAACGCGGTGGGGGTGTTCAGCAAGGGTGACATCGTGTACGTGGCGGCGGGCTCGGAACACTTCGAGGTGCTCGACGTGTCGGACAGGTCGGCACCCGCAAGGATCGCCGAGCTGGTCGGGCCGGGCAACGCGATGGCCGTCTCGGCACAGGGCGACCTCGTATATGTCGCCGCAAGGGTCGGGGTGGCGATTATAGATGCCGAAAAGCCCGGCGAACCCCGCGTGGTGGGCTATGTGGGCCTCCAGACCGGCGAAGAGCGATACGTAGGGATAGCAGCCCAAGGCACTAAGATGTACGTCGCAAGCGGGAGCAAGGGTTTGATGATAGTGGACGTGACCGACCCCGGCAAACCTGCGATCATCAGCATGACCGAGCTGAAGGATTGGAGCTACGACCTGTGGGTAGAGGGGGAGATGGTTTATCTGGCGGACGGGCGCGGACTTGCACTGGTCGATGCGCACGATCCGGCCGCGCCGAAGCTATTGAATTACATCGAGACTCCGGGAGAGGCGCTTGACGTGGTTGCGAGGGACGGGATCGTCTTCGTGGCGGAGCGCGACGTCGGCGTCGAGATTTATGACTGGTCGGACCCGGAAGATCCAAAGCTGCTGTCGAAGCCGGAAGAGCCGGGAACCTGCGAGGGAGTGGGGTTGAAGGACAACCTGCTGTACGCGGCGGCCGCGGAGAACGGCGTGTACGTGGTGGACGTAACAGACCCCGCAGTGCCGAAGGTGGTCGGCTCGGCACGAACGCCCGGCATCGCGCTCGATGTCTCACCAGCAGAAGACTTCGTGGCCGTCGCAGACTTCACGGGCGGCGTTGCTATCCTGCAGGAAATTACAGACGACGGCCGCTGAACCAACCGGAGTCCGCATTGTCCGTTGATCTTCACATACACACTGTGGCGTCAGATTCCCTGTGGACACCGCGAGCCCTCGCTGAGGAGGTGGCGAAGGAGGGGTTGACGGCGTTCGCGGTGACGGACCACGACACCGACGCCGCGTTGGACGAAACAGAGGAAGAAGCGGAACGACTGGGGCTGACGTTCGTCAGAGGGATTGAGTTCAGTTGCCGGCTCAGGAATCTCGAGGTCCACATCCTCGGGTATTTCGGAGACAGGAGCTACGGGCCGCTGGACCGGCTGCTTGGGCGCATAGAGCGCCTTCTCGTTGAGGGAGCAACAGAGTGCGCGACAAGGATGAGAGCCGAAGGGGTCTCACTTCCCGAATTCAAGTTCGAGGGAAAGCAACACCCGTACGTGGAGCTGTCGCGGTCGCTGGTGGATTCGGGGGAGGCGAAGACGTTGGAGGACGCTTTTCGGATAGTGATCGACCCCGGAAGCGGATTCTTCGTGAGGCCCTCACGTCCGGTTCCTGCGGAGGTGATAGAGGCAATCCGCGGTTCCGGGGGAGTCTCCTCGCTGGCCCACCCGATCCGCCGGGGCGCGAGCATGAGGGAGATCGCAGAGGAAATCAGCGCGCTTCAGGAAATGGGGCTTCAAGCGATTGAAGCCTACTCTCCTCATCATGGCGATGAAGGGACTCGCGCCTTGCTGGAGTTGGCCCGAGAGCGCAAGCTTGGGGTGACGGGCGGCTCAGATAACCACAAGGGACTGCTGAGAGGAAGAACGGATAAGCTCGCCGACGTACCCGACGCCGTCTACAAGCAACTGCTGCGGCTTCGGGACGGCCTACCCGCTTGAGCTGGCAACAAAGATCGCGTACATCCCGCCAAGGTACATCAGCACCATTGCGGCCACGTCCCAGCCCACGTTAAGGATGGAGCGGGAGGTGCGGAGCTTGAGCCCGGCCACGGCGACCATCGTTATCGAGATGGCCAGCAGCGCGGTGAGCAGGTGGACTGAGGAGACGTTGAGAAAGACCGTCCCCGACGGAGTGACGAAGTCCATGATGGCGGGAAACACCATATTGCAGGTGTTGCTCCCGAAGATCGTGCCGACCGCCATGTCGATCCCGCCGATCCTGAAGGCGCTGACGGATACAACGACCTCCGGCAGGGTCGTGCAGACAGCGAGGATCATGGTGCCGACGAAGGTCTTGCCGAGGAAGACGCCGCCTATGGGAAGTTCGGAAAGCCGGTCGCCGAGCCGCACGAGCCAGATTCCGGCGGCGACGGTGAAGAAGGCGGAAACTGCGAAGGTCAGGTAGGCTCGATGGCGCGAAGAGTATCGGGGAGGTCCGGAGGGCAGGCGTCCGTCGGGATTGCGCTTTTCGAAGACAAACAGCGTGCGCATTATCACGAGGTAGGTCACCAGCAGGAGAACGCTGATGATCCATCCCGCGTGGCCGGCGACTTGCGGCGCTGCAACTCCCAGAGCCACGCCGAAGCCGACCAGAGCGACCATCACCACGCTGAGCGCCGCGGACAGGATGTGCTTCGTTTCCACCTGCAGCAAAAGAGGTCCCCTCCCCTGGGCGAGGTCGAGCATGGCGAGGATCATGAGGTTGTAGGTGCTTGCGCCAAGGGCATTACCGACGCCAAGATCGGCGGCCTCGATGCCGATGACCTTTACGGATCCGACCGATGTGGTGAGCTCCGGCAAGGAAGTCACGACGGCCAGAAATGCGAGCCCGATCCAGGCGCGGTTCAGGCCGAGCATTTCCCCGATGGCGTCGCCGGAGCGGACGAGCCTTATGCCCGCGACCAATATCACGGCGGCGCATACCAGGAACTGAACTGCCAGAAGCCCGAGGCCCGCTTCCGAGACGAGTCTATCGAAAACCGCCCCCACGTATTCCACTCCTGACTAAATCACTTCCAGCCGTCGAAGCCCCGCCGAGGCGGGCTACGGCGGAGTAGGCTGACCGCGTTCGCTAGTCCTGCAACGGGATTCTCTCATCCACGGGGAGAACGGCAAAGGGTTTGTGAGGCTCGGCCTGATACCAGTATGCAGTGCTGGAATAGTCGTTGGAGAGGGCATTGGCATGGCCGTGCTCGATCGTCACCTTTATAGACTCTTGGAAGTATACGGGGTCTTCGATGTGGAATCGGTACATCGAGGTCTTTCCCGAAAAATCGGCCTCCTCGGGATGGCTGACGAGCGGGTATCCGTGATATGGAGCTGAATACACCTGATGTGGGCACCAGGAGGTATTGAAGTAGTCCTCCGTCCCCGTTCCAACGAGAGTGGGCATCTCGTCGCCGTCGATGAAAATCATGTCATCGCCTTCGCCGTACCAGCGTTTGTTCTTGGAGTCCACGTTCAGATTGCACCCGACGTAGTGGCCTCGGCCTTCAGCTTCGAGAATGACGTAGTTCTCCCTGCCGTCGAGGTTCACTTTCGTCGGCTCCTGCGGAGGATCGACGGCGTGGGTGGGGTTCTCCCTCCGCCACTGCGCGTGGAAACGGCCAAGGTCGTCACCGATGCGATCGTGCTCTTCGTAATCTATGTAGTAGTAGAAGGCGGGAACCTCCATTGTCCCTTCGTTGGCGACCTCGATGCGCGCGCCTTCGCAGAAGGGCATGGGGAAGAAGCAGTTGAACCCGCGGCCATTCTGGGGGCTCATTTGGAGGGGAAGCGATGCGTAGTTCGCGGTCAGGCCGTGCCCGATGCCGAAGAAGTCCCCAACCGGGACAATCACGCTGGGACTTTCTTCTCCGTCCCAGAACATCCGCAGGAGAATCTTCCGAAGGAAGTGGTCTTCATCGCTCCGAAGAGTGAACCAGATGTGGGTGATGATGCCTGCGCCTTCGATATGGGCGAGAACGGCGGTGTCTCCGGGCGGAATGGTGAGTCGGTCCCTGTTGCCGCCGGTTCTGTCCCAGCTTGATTCCCTGCGCCGCTTGAAGGGCCGAAGCACGGGAAGACCCCGCAAGGGGGCCGCCCAGGGAAAGACATCGCTCATTGAAATTATCCTCCGCTCGATGCCGCCAAAACCGCAGACGCAAAAACGCTTTCGCCGATGAAAATCGCCATGACCGAGTGAGATAGGTTAGCACAGGAAGCGACACGAGTCCATACCCACTGCGAACCGCCGCCACGGGACCAAGCATGGTCGTTCCTTTGGGCGCGCGGCGCACCCGCCGATCTGTTCATCCCTGCGCCGTGACCGACGACATCCCGCGCGCGACCTGATATGATGTAAAACGCGACGCAATCCAAGATAGGAGCAAACATGGCAACCACGCGGTGGGACAGCATCTGGCGAGATGCCCGAGGCGAAAGATCGTACTGGCAGGAACCCGAAGAACGAGTGGTGAAACTGGCGGAAGAGCTTCGGAAGGAGGGAAGAAGGTGGGTCTACGACGTGGGATGCGGGGTGGGTAGGCATACGGTGTTCATGGCAAGGCAAGGATTTGACGTCTATGGGTCGGACCTATCCCCCGAGGCGTTGAGAAGGTGCCGCGAGTGGCTAGAGCGCGAAGGCCTTAAAGCGGCGCTGACGCTGAACGACATGGAGCATGTGCCCTACCCCAACGGTTTCTTCGACGCCGTGATCGCTTACCACACGATCTACCATGCCGCCTGGGACAAACTGGCCGGGGTGGTAGATGCGCTGCGCAATTCGCTTGCGCCCGGCGGGCGATTGTTGGCGAGCTTCCGGTCGACCAGAGACAGCGCCTGGGGCGAAGGAATCGAGCTTGAGCCGAACACTTTCCGGGGTACGAGCGGGGAGGAGGAATCGGTCGTTCACCACTTCTGCGATGAGAGGGAACTGGAAGAGCTGATGAAAGGCTTCGCGGAAGTGAAGAGGGAGCTGGTTGAACGCGAATCCGAAAGGGATGGCACGCCGCACAGAAGCGCGCATTGGATAGTGCTTGCGGCAAAGTGAAAGGCTGGTTGACAGTCGGTGTGCGAGCCCGTAGCATTAGCGGCTGAAGTCGGCGGCGAGCGCGGCGTTACGAGGGAACGTACACATGTGGCGAAGTCTTCCTACGGCATTGAGCCTGGTAGTCTTCAGTGTCGTGGTCGCGGGGGCGGCAGAGGACTCCGGAACGCCCTCAAAAAGCTCCGCCCTTCGCAGAGGGGATGCGCTGGTGAGGTCGGGAAGCTACGAAGCGGCGCTCAACATCTGGAGAGAGCTGGAACGGCGGCACCCGGACGACACTGAGGTGCTGCTGCGGATAGGCGTGGCGGAGTCGATGCTCGAGAATCATGATGAGAGCGAGGCGGCTTTCCTGCGCGCCATGGAACTGGATCCTAACGATGCGACCGTTATCTACAACTACGCGCTTTCGAGGCTGCGAGTGGGAGACGACACGTCGGCGGAGGAATATCTCAAGACGACTCTGGAAGTCTTTCCGAGTTACCCCGAGGCCAACTACCACCTGGGTTTGATAGCCGAGCGACGGGGAGACAAGAAGGCGGCGGAAGAGCTGTACGTAAAGGAGATGAACGAAAACCCCAACATGCCGCGCGCGTGGGCGGGGTTCTTCCGCCTGAGAAACCAAGACAGAAGCCGGGACGAGCGGTCCGACAGATGGATGCTCAATTTCGCAGCGATTTGCGCCGCCCTCTCCCTCCTGATAGTGACATTGGCTCGAAAGCCGAGGATTCGCCGACATGAGCCGAATTAAGACCTGGGTCTTTGTTGCCGTCGCCCTCGCGTTCATCTCGACGGTCACGATCTTCGATCCCGCCTACATTTCGGACGCGTTCTTAAGCAGATTGATCCCCCCCAAGGCCGGCCTCCAGGATGAGGACGTCACGGTGAGGGTCACTTTCTCCAAACCGCCAAGCGCCGATGCCGCCACGGTCGTCGTGAGCGACGTGAGGGACCCAGCCGGAAACGTGATGAAGAAGGCCCACGAGGCTCCTGTCGAGGCCGTGGATGATGTTCCCCCTCAAGTGACGGGACACGCGGTGCATGCAACGGACGGGAGTCTAGTGATCGTGCTGGGCTTCGACGAGCCGGTGCGCGATGTCCTCAAGCCGGCATCATCCTTCTCGCTGACCGTGGACGAAGCCGGGGACGTTGACCTCTCGGAAGCCTCGGTGTCCTACGACCCCGAGACCTACTTGCTGAAACTGGAAGTTCCCTCTCCGGGGGCCGTAAGCGCCGGAGTGCCGTACTTGATGTCGGTCCAGGGGATCGAGGATCTTAGCGGCAATCTCCTCGAGCATGAAAGGCTGGAGGGCAGTCTGTTCAGCGGCGTCCAACCGGTGACGGCTTCGTTCGCGCGGCTCAAGCTGGAGGATGACGAGTCGGGGAAGACCGTAGAGGTCATTTTCTCAGGGCCGCTGAACGTGGATTCAGCAGGATCGATTTTGGCTTACAGATTGTCGTCGGGAGAATTGCCCCGCCGAGTGCGGATGCCGGCGGGCGGCGACCGCGTGCTGCTGGAACTGAAGGAGCCCGCGGTGCCCGGCGACGTGACGCTGGAAATCAAAGGACTATCCGACGCATCGGGCGGGCCGGTGGCGCGGGCCGCCGCTCTTGAAATTCTTCCCGGAGAGAACGTCCCGCCGCGAGTCGTTGCGGCGGTCGCCGAGGCGGTGGAAGGATTTGCGAACGACCTGGTCGCCTTGACTTTTTCCGAGCCCCTAACACCGGCGGACGCAATGGATCCGCAGAATTATTCACTCGAAAGCCCCGTCGGCACCGAGATACCTCTGGCAGGTGCGTCTGTCTCGTACGATTCTTCGGGCCGGAAGGTGACCATCAAGCTCGTCGCGGCGGAGCTTGTTCCACTGACTCCCTTCAAGATGGAGATAAAGGGAGTCCGCGACGTCTCGGGGAACGCGATGGAGGCTCGGGTGATCGAGGGTACGGTCATCGGTGACACCGACCCTCCGGCGGTCGACGAGGTGGTGCAGAATCTCTACGCAGACGAGACGGGAGCGACCGTTGACGTGCGCCTAAGCGAAGCGGTCATGGAGAACTTCCTCTCGGACGCGGCGAATTTCCGTATCGACGGACCTCAAGCGCCGGTGCTGCTGCGCCCGTCCAAGGACAGGAGAAGCGTTCGCATCACATATGATCGCCCGCTTGTGCCCGGGGAGGTCACATTTACGGTCGGCGAGCTGGCTGATCCTGCCGGGAACCGCAGCGAGAATCAGAGCGCGTCGCTCGAGCCGAGCGAAGTCAAGCCGCCACTTGTGCTTGGAACCACCTGCGAGGCAATCCCGGGGCTCGACAATGACCGCCTGACGGTCACTTTTAACGAAGCGCTGCTCAGGGCGGAAGCCGAGAACCCCTCCAACTACGCGCTGCAATCCCCGCCAGGCAGGAGCGTCAGCCTCGCGCACGCAGCCGTGACGTACGTCGCGGGTTCGCACCAGGTCGAAATCGAGCTGAAGGGCGAGAACCTCACGGTGGGAGATGAGTACACCCTCTTCGTAACCGGGGTGAAGGATACGGGAGGGAACGCCATACGCCAGACGGTTACGAGTTCGGGAATCGTGGAAGGGGACACCGAAGCGCCACGAGTGGCGTGGGCGAAAGCCATGAGGACCGGCGACGCCGAAGGTACGGACATCCTGGTGAAGTTCAATGAAGCGATAGCGGCGGCTTCCATCAGGGAGGCGACAATCGAGGGGCCTAGGCCAACCCGCGGCCCGGCGACAATTTCTGCCGACGGCACAGCGCTTACCCTTCGCTTCGAGACTATGCGGCTGGTAGGGACATGGGCACAAGGATGGGTGTATGCGCTTGAGCTGGCCGTGCTTATTCTGGGGCTGTGGCTGTTGGCGGCGGGACGGAAAGCCCGGAGGAAGGCGGGAGCGATCGCCGCAGTGATCGGTGCGGGGCTCCTGCTGTTCTCGGGAGTGACCCGGAGCGCAAACACCATTGTCATAAGCCAGGTCTCGGATCCCGCAGGCAACGTCGCGTATTCGCTCAAGGCTGGGATTTCGGCGGGTCACGCCGAGGTTGCGCAGGCGCTAGCCCCTGAAAGCGGCGAGGAGACGGAGGGTACCGCCCCCAAGCCGGTCGCGGCGCGGCACCTGCTCAAGTCCAGCCAGAGGTTTGTTAACAAGGCCCTGCAGGAACGCAAGCATCACTTTAAGGTCACGGCCATCGACGGAGGAGCCGTGGACGTGATATTCGACGCTCCTCTGGATCAGAGTTCGGCGGAGGACGTAAACAGTTATTACCTGAACAATGAAGTCGATGTGCAGAGGCGACCGCTGCTGGCGATTGTGCTGAAAGACGAGAGGACGGTGAGACTCTATTTCCCCAGGGTCCTCATCCCCGGCAGCGATACGTTACTGGTGAGGAACGTGTCGGGCAAGGCCGGGCCGCCCATGGATCCCCGGGTCGTCTCGGGCGTTGCGCTGGAGCCGGCGGAGACCACGCCGCCCACCGTAACAGGGGGCAGGGCCACTGTGGCTTCCGGCCCCGACAATGACACGGTGACCGTGTT
Source organism: uncultured Planctomycetota bacterium (assembly GCA_964493415.1). GTDB lineage: Bacteria > Planctomycetota > DG-23 > CAZBND01 > CAZBND01 > CAZBND01. The sequence goes on from CAZBND010000006.1 coordinate 26,429, forward strand.
CTACTCCGAGCCGGTAATTGAAGCAGCAGCGACAAAGCCTGGGAATTTCGCAATCGAGAGCCCTCCGGGGACGGACGTATCGCCGGCGGGGGCGGAGCTGTCGTACGTAAAAGGACTCTCGGCCACTTCCATTAAATTGAAGACTCCCCTCCGGTACGGCGAGCGATTCCGCGTTCAGGCCTCGGGCATAAAGGACATGTCGGGCAATCCGCTTGCGGAGCCGAGCGCGTTTGAGGGCACGGTGCAGGGAGACAAGCGCCCGCCGGCACTGATCAAGGCGGTGAAGAACACGTCGGCAGACCCCTCCGGCGCGACCATTGACCTCCTTTTCAGCGAAGCGGTGGACCCGGTTTCCAGCACGGATACGACGAATTACCGCCTCGCAGATGCGCAGGCCCTTCCGCTTCGGGCGGAGGTCGTGAAGAAGGTGGCCGCTCCCAGGGATGAAGAGTTGCTTCACCAGATGGATTTGATCTCGGAAGCAGAGCTGGCGTCACTCCTGAAGGAGTTCACCTCGTTCCCCAAGGGGAGCGATTACAAGACCAGGACCGTAGGGTATGGCGGGGACCAGGAGGCGGCGGAGTTCATCGCCGAGGAGTTCCGCAGAATCGGACTACGCCAGGGCAGATGGCGGGATTCGAAAGTCGGCGCGACCATCGAGACGTTCCCGGTTACCGTCCCGGTCGACAAGGGTGCGGAGATCGAGACGCAGGACGGCGACAAGATCGGAGTCTTCTGCCTGTGGCCTAACCACGTGAGGACCTCCTCGCTCCCGGGTGAGGGCGTGTCAGGCGAGCTGATCTACGTGGGTAAGGGGGACTTCTCGGCGTACAACGGCCATGATATGGACGCGGGCCCTATCGTGGTCATGGATTTCAACTCGGCGAACAATTACGTCAAGGCGCGATGGCTTGGAGCCAAAGCGATCATCTTCATCCCTGAGGATCCGTCTAAGGTGGTGCAGGGAGAAGCCTATACCAAGTTCCTGCAAGTGCCTGTGGACATCCCGCGATTCTGGGCCAACGAGGAGGACGCCGAGAAGCTGAAAGGGCTTTCAGGCGAACAGGTCAGATTGCGCGCGAGGATGGACTGGGAGACCGTGGAGGCGAAGAACATATACGCCTGGATACCGGGGGTGAACGAGGAACTCCCCACGAGCACAAAGGACGAGCCGGACCTATGGGCCGACCACGTGATAGTAGTGGAGGCCTACTACGATTCGATGTCTATCGTGCCGCGACTGTCCCCGGGGGCGGAGAACGCTTGCGGGATCGCGGCCCTGCTTAGACTGGCCGAGACGTTGATGGCGTACGAGCCCAAATATACTGTTCTCTTTCTTGCCACGTCGGGTCATTTCGAGGGCCTGGAGGGGGCATTCGATTTCGTATATCGCCATTCGCGCGAAGAGAGCGATTTCTATAAGAAACGTATACCTCAGGAACAAAAAATCGCCTTCGACCTGATGGTCAGCCTCGACCTCTCGAGCAAGAACGACCAGGTAGCGGTCTTTTCGGAAGGCAACTATGTGAAATACCTGTGGGAGTACGCGACCCTTCGGAAGAACGTCGTGAGCCCTTACGTCGGGAAATTCCTGGAATACGCGGCGGAGGTGGCACCCGGGACGCCTCCAAAGTTCATCGATGCGGTCAGCCCCAAAGGGCGCTCATGGCGAACGTACATGCCCACCCTTCTGGGGCTGGACCACGAGGCGGCGCACATAACAGGCAACACGGCAGTGTCGTTTGTTACCCCCCACGACCTGCGCGAAAGGGTGGACACGCCCTACGACCGCATGGAAGAGGTGAACATCGCGAACCTGACTTCCCAGGTCAGGACCATCGCAGGGCTCCTGATGAAGGCCGGCAGGGACGAGGAATTCTTTGCGGGATCGAAGATCGAGCTCACCGACCTCGGGCGAGCTTTGAGCGGCAACGTGGTCTGGTTCGACAGGGATGTGAACTTCTTCGTTCCCAAGGCCCCGCTGGGGAATGCGGTAGTCGCCTACGAGTCGGTGAAGGCGAACGAACCGAGGGTGAAGAGCTACGGCGGGGTCAGGACTCTGGAGACGGTCCAGACGGCGGACGGCGATCCCGGCTGGGAAGACGGTACGCGAGGCTACGAACTTGTTCCGATAACGGCGAACGCGCGTAGGTTTGAAGTGAGGATGTGGGATCGGAGCATCGAGGCTCCTTCGAGCGGAAGCGTAACGGTCGCAACACCTCACGGCGTATTCGACTATGAACTGAGTGACGATGAGGGGGACGGGGTATGGACCGCGCAGGTAAACGTCGAGAAGAAGAGGCACAGCGTCGGCTCCGCTTACGGCGTCATCTGCGTCTTCGGCCCTGTATTCCTGATCGGGTTCCTGCTGTACCGAAAACGCGACTTGAGCTTGGCCGCCCGGCGTCTTTCGGGCGCGATTGCCCTGCTTGCGGTCGCGATAATGCTGGGATGGGTCGGCTTCATCATGTTCCAGGAGGACCTTGTCCCGGCGGGGACCGAGATAAACCCGGGCGCGCTCGAGCCCACGGTTAAGGCCCTTAGGCTTGCGGGAGCAGATGGGAAGGCGTTCGTGCTGCGGGAAGACATCCCGGCATACTTCGGGGACTTCCGCGGGCAGTTTCGATTCCCCGTGAAGATAAATCAGCTTGATAACACCATCACGGCGTACGTGCTGGGAGAGGACGGGGAGATAAGGTACGCACCGGATCGGGGGGAGGAAGGAGACAAGACCTATCCGATGAAGCAGCCCTTCGGGTGGTGGGAGTCTGAGATGCTCCAGGTATTGTTCCCGTGCAGGGCGCTGAGCCTCTTCGAGGCGGTCGATTCCAGGTATCTGACGGTGCTGGACTCGATGGTGGTGCTGGGCGAGGACGAGGCCACGCCTCAATGGTACGGCTACGACTACGTGTCCGGCCAGAGCATGGTTGAGGGTGAAGCCGTTGACGCTGCGGTCGTGTATGCCAAGCGGGAGCCCGGAAGGGGACCGAGCCGGGTGAAGATACTCATGAGCACGGGGCTTTTGGGGATAAAGTACCTCCTGACGAACGCGCCGGAGAGGTTGTTGGAGGAGCCGGTCGAGCCGCAGGAGGTGACGCCGGAGCTTCTGGCCGCCGCTCGCGGCAAGGGCTACCAGTCAGACAGGGGAGTTCTTTTCCGTCCCTCGTTCCTTGGCGCGAAGGACATGTGGGTGCTTGACGACGTGAGGATGAAGCAGCTTGAGGCGTACCGGATAAGAAACCAGAAGCTGCGGCTGTTGCACGAGCGTGCGCGCGAGGCTCTCATGGCGGCCAAGCGGCACTGGGAGGACAGGAAGTACGACCAGTTCGTCACAGCGTCCAGGGAAGCGGCGGGGATTGAGACCAGGGGCTACCCGGACGTTAAAAAGACTGCGAACGACACCGTGAAGGGCGTCATCTTCTACTTTGTTCTGCTTCTGCCGTTCTCGATGTTCGTGGAGAGGCTCGTGTTCGGTTTCGTGGACATCCGAAAGCGAATTGCGGGTTTCGCGGGAGTGTTTGTGCTGGTGTTCATAGTGCTCCACTTCGTGCATCCGGCGTTCAAGCTGAGCAGCTCCCCATACATAATCTTCCTCGCCTTTGTGATGCTGGCGCTGGGCGGCGTGGTGCTGACCATCGTGCTTTCGAAGTTCAACCTGGAAGTGAAAAAGATCAAGCGCGCGGCGGCGGGGGTCTACGAGGCGGACGTGGGCAGGCTCTCCGCCACTGCCGCAGCCGTCATGCTGGGGATATCGAACCTGCGAAAGCGCAAAGTCCGCACCTCGCTCACCGCGGCGACTTTGACCTTGCTGACTTTCACGGTATTGTCGTTCACTTCGGTCGTCACGTCGATGAAGTATTACAGGCTGCCGCGGCCGAACTTCCCCGTCTATCAAGGAATGCTGGTGAGGGATAGGAACTGGAGGGCGCTGCAACCATCCGTGCCGGACTACGTCAAGAGCGCCTTCGAGGGGAAGGCAACCGTCGTTCCCAGGGCTTGGTATATAGCGAAGGTGCGGACCGAGACAGAGGTGATCGATCTGAGGAATCCGGCCACCGGGCAGACCACTACGGCGAGCGGGCTGCTGGGGATGACGCCCGATGAGACACTTGCCACGAGGCCCGATCAGCTCCTGATTGGAGAGAGAAGCGACTGGCTGCGGGCGAACGATTACAAAGTTTGCATCCTCCCCAACGACATGGCCGAGCTGCTCGGCATCACGCCGGATATGGCCGGCAGGGAAGGCGGCGCGAGGATATGGATGCTGGGGAGCGAGTTGAAGGTGATCGGCTTGATAGATGCGGAGCGGTTCAACAAGCTGCGGGGGCTGGACGACGAGAAGCTCACCCCCGTGGACATGGCGGCGGAGGCCACTAGGGTCGAGGAAGGTATGAGGGAGAGTCCGGACCTCGCGGCCGCGGAGCCTATCCAAGCGTTCGCACACCTGGAGAGCTCCAATGTCGCCATCGTCCCGTACAACTTCCTGATAGAGCGCGGAGGCACTCCACGGTCGATGGCCGTTACGGGCTTCGAGACGGGAGTTTTGGTGGATGAGGTGGAGGATTTCCTGTCTCGCGTAGCGATGACCGTCTTCGTGGGAAAGGACGATAACGTCACCGCGTACAGCTCTATGGGGGCGACTTCGATAAGGGGGTCGGCGAACCTCATCGTCCCGATCCTCATTGCCTCGCTGATAGTCTTGAACACGATGCTGGGTGCGGTCTACGAGCGGATGAACGAGATCGGCATATACAGCTCGGTCGGGCTCGCGCCGACCCACGTGGGGGCGCTGTTCCTGGCCGAGGCCGCGGTCTTTGCGACTCTGGGAGCGGTGCTGGGATACCTGATAGGGCAAGTTGCGACGCTGGTGCTGGCAAAGAGCGGGCTGCTGTCGGGGATGTTCCTCAACTACTCTTCGCTCTCGGCCGTATGGTCCACGATGGTGGTCATGGCGACCGTGATGTTATCGACCATTTACCCGGCGAAGAAAGCCGCCGACCTGGCAGTCCCGGACGTCACCCGCCGGTGGAAGATACCCGAGCCGAAAGGCGACGAGTGGGTGTTCGACTTCCCGTTCACGATGAGCGGCAAGGAAGTGCTTGGGATGCACACGTATCTTGCGAAGGTCTTCGACACTTACACGGAGGGATCGACGGGAGGTTTTGTGGCCGAAGGGGTGAAGCTGGATGCAAGGATGGTCGAGCGGGAACCTGAATACGTGCTCTCGATGCGGTGCTGGCTTGCGCCGTACGACCTGGGAATAAGCCAGAACGTGGTGCTTATGGCAATCCCGACGGGAGAGTTCAACATCTACAAGATCGAGGTGCATCTGATCCGCCTGAGCGGAGACGTTGCGTCGTGGAAGCGCATCAACCGCGGTTTTCTGAACATGCTGCGCAAGAGGTTCCTGGTCTGGAGGACCGTGCCTCCGGGGGAGAAGGACAGGTACCAAAAGGAAGGTGAGGAGTTGCTCGCGAGCAGGTTGCGGGCAGGTTCGTCGAGATAAGGCAGGCGAGGGCTGCCGGGAAACCCGATAGAGGAGGCAATCGACCTTTGGCCACAGACCCGGACAAGTCCAGGCGGGATCAGATTTACGACATAGTCCCGGAAGATGCGCCGTTCGAGCCCGGCTTCAACATGAAAACGGTGTGGGGGGCGCTGTTCGTCGGGTTCGTGATGTTGCCGGGAGCCATTTACCTGGGGCTGATGACGGGGCAGAGCATGGCGGGCGGGGCGGAATGGGTGACGATAATCCTCTTCCTGGAGATCGCCAAGCGATCTTTCGTCAAAATGAAGACCCAGGAGATCATCATCCTTTACTGGGTGGCAGGGGGTCTGGTGCTGATGGGCGGGAGGTTGGGCACGGGCGCAAACTTGTTCGGCGGTCCGTTCGGCAGCTTGATCTGGAACCAGTATTTCATCCAGTCCCCCCTCGCCGGGGGGATCGACGTCCCTACGTGGGCCGTGCCGCCGGCGACGAGCCCCGCGATAGTGGAGAAGACTTTCTGGCACATGGACTGGCTCGTGCCGGTTGTCTTGCTGTTCATCACGATGTTGTTGAGCATGGCGGGCGGGCTGTCGTTCGGCTACGTGATGTTCCGCATGACGAGCGACGTGGAGCAACTGGAATTCCCGATGGCGCGGGTTCAGGCGGGAGGCGCAACGGCTCTGGCCGAGACCTCGGCGAAGGCCGAAGGGTGGAGGTGGCGGGTGTTCAGCATCGGAAGCTTCATCGGGATCATGTGGGGGCTGCTGTACGTGGTCATTCCGACCATTTCCGGAATCCTGCTGACGGACGTGGTCCAGATCATTCCAATTCCGTTCGTGGACTTCACGTCGAGAATAAAGAACGTGCTGCCTGCGAGCACGCTTGGCCTGATGACCAACCTCGGCATATTCCTCACCGGTTTGGTTCTTCCCTTCTGGATCATCGTGGGGCAATTCGCCACGACGATGATCATCAACCTCTTCGTGAACCCGAGGCTGTACGCGACGGGGGTCTTGAACGACTGGGCGCCGGGGATGTCGGTGATCCCCACGACCATCGTGAACCAGCTCGACTTCTGGCTGAGCTTCAC
>CAZBND010000006.1:33106-101635 GCA_964493415.1 uncultured Planctomycetota bacterium
TTCATAAGCTACGTGGGCTCCAGGATGCTGGGATTGACGGGGAACCCGGCGGGCGTCTCCTTCCCCTACCTGAGGGAGGCGTCGTTCTACCTGTCCGGTTACAAGGGGGCGGCCATCTGGTTTGCGCCGGTTCCCATCTTCAACCACGTGGGCTATACGAACCAGTTCAAGCAGATGGACTTGACGAAGACCAACTTCAGAAGCCTGGTGAAGATGCGATTCTTCGCGATAGGGGTAATGTTCGTATGCAGCTTCATTTTCTGGTCGTTCATCTGGCGGCTGGCCCGGATACCGTCGGCGGCATACCCCTTCGTGAGCAAGATGTGGCCATTCCACGCCACGTTCCAGGCGATGTGGATAAGGACCACGCTGGAAGGAGGAACCTTCTGGGTGGCGGAAGTGATAAGGTGGAGGGTGATAGTGATGGGCTTCGCGGTGGGGTGGCTGGTGTACGTGGCGCTTGCGGCCACGGGGGCCCCGACGCTGCTGTTCTACGGGTTCGCTTCGGGCGTCGCGCTGTGGCCTCACCAGGTTATCCCCATGTTCGTCGGCGCGATGTTGAGGCGACTCTACTTCGAGAGGAAGTTCGGGGTTGCGAAGTGGCGCGCCTACGCGCCGATCCTGCTGGCGGGCTTTTCGTGCGGAATGGGGCTGGTGGGAATGACCTCAATCGCGGTGGCCCTTATCGCGAAATCGATCTCTCCCGTCGTCTACTAGCGCATGCGTGAAGTAAAGAGAGCCGGCGCTGCGGTGAGCGGTGACCGGCTCTCTGGTTTTCCGGTTAACTATATAGGCCCTACGACTCAGTACGAATCGCGAGAACGTCCTGCCTGATTTGCTGCGCGGCCTTCTTGACCTCCTGCATAGCACCCCTAACGCGGACGCCGGCCGCCTTGTTTCCCTTCTCAGCCTTTTCCACGTCCTTCTTCGCGTTATCTATAATCTCCAGCAAGGCGTCAAAACTCTGCACCCCTATCACCTCCTTCCAGATTCCAAATGGCGGGTCTCAAACGCGCAGTTCGGACCGCGTTCCTAGCACTCCACTGTACTTCTCAAGCAGGGGCCTTACCACCCCCGTCAAGAACTCCTCCGTCTGCTCCCTGGCTAATCCCACCATGAGCGCAGGGTCTCTTGCGCTGTCGATTTCCACCTTTGCCGCGGCGAATGCGGCGTCGCTCGAGATGCGCTCAAGAAGGTCATTGTTGCCTCCCGCTTCGACCTTCTCCCGGGCCTTCATCGAGTGGCGTCTGAGCAGCTCGTGCAGTTCCTGCCTGTCTCCGCCGGCGGCCACAGCAGCCATAAGGATATTCTCAGCGGCCATAAAGGGCAAGTGCTTAGTTAGCTCGCGCCCAATTATTTCCTCGTGGACCACGAGCCCGGAGGCGACATTCAGACAGACCTCCACTATCGCATCCGCCAACAAAAATGCCTCTGGAATCATTATCCGCCTGATCGCGGAGTCGTCAAGCGTCCTTTCGAGAAACTGCGCGGCGGCGGTGAGGGCTATTCCCTGGGCGCCCGAGATGAGCATCCGCGACAGGGCGGATATCCTCTCGGTGCGGATGGGGTTTCTCTTGTAAGGCATGGCAGAGGAGCCGACCTGCCTCTCGGCGAAGGGCTCTTCCACCTCGCCTGTGTGCTGCAGGAAACGAATGTCGTTGGCGAACTTGCTTGCCGATTGAGCGATCTGGCCGAGGACATCGGTTATCTTGGAATCGAGTTTGCGCGGGTAGGTTTGCCCAGTCACGGGGAAGGAACTTTTGAAGCCCATCTTCTCCGCGACCATTCGTTCGAGCTTTCGGACCTTGCCCGCATCGCCCCTGAAGAGCTTGAGGAAGCTCGCCTGGGTGCCGGTTGTCCCCTTGACGCCCCGAAAGCGGATCTCGGAACACACCCTTTCGGCGTCCAGGATGTCCATCACGAAGTCCTGGAGCCAAAGACAAGCGCGCTTCCCCAGAGTCGCGGGCTGAGCCGGCTGGAGGTGCGTGTAAGAGATGCAGGGGAGCACCTTATACCTTTCGGCGAAGGCGGCCAGCGCGTCTATCAGGTTCGCCAGTTTCCCGATGAGCATTTTCAGGCCGTCCCTGGCCTGGATGAGTTCGGAATTGTCGGCGACGAAGCAACTGGTCGCCCCCAAGTGGATAATGCCTGCCGCCCTGGGACATTGCTCCGCGTAGGCGCGTATGTGGGCGGTCGCCTCGTGGCGGATCTCTTTCTCGATCTCGGCGGCCCGCGCCAAATCGAGTTCGGCCTGGTAGGCCTTAAGCTCGTCGAGCTGCTCCCGGGTTATTGGGAGCCCCAGCTTCATCTCGGCCTCCGCGAGTGCCACCCAGAGCGCGCGCCAGAGCTCGTAGCGCCTGCGGGGGGAGAAGTTGCGCAGCATTTCTTTGCTTGCGTACCTATCCACCAGTGGGCTGCGGAAGTCGCTGTCCATCGTCACTTCCTCCCCTCCCCTATCTGGAGCAGCTTGTAGACGCTGGTTCCCAGGAGCCGTTCTATCTCGTCGAGATAGCGCTTTGTCGTGGCCTCGTTGGTCCTAAGCCAAGGCGAATCCCCGTAGCGCTCTCTCGCCTCTCGGAAGCGTTCTTCGATGGTAACGGGTTCGTCGTGCGCCACGAGCGAATCCGCAAGGGCTACAAGCTTGTCCACCAAATCCATTTCGGGGTGGCCGAACTCCCTGTAAATCTGCCTGATCGCGGGACGGTGCTCGAGGAAGCTTTCGCTCAGCGCCTGCTCGAGGGTGTGTCCTTTGAGCCAGTGAGTGAGGCAAGCCCTGGCCTGCTTTTCGTAGCCCATCTCGCGAAGCAACTGGTAGCCCTCCCAGCCATGCAGGTCTCCGTGCTTGTCTCCCCTTCCTATGTCGTGGAGGACGGCCTGGGTGGCCACGTCGTCGGCGCATATTTCCACGCCTCTCTTCTCCAGCTCCATCGCCAACCTTCTGGCAATCCACGCCACCTTGAGCGAATGCCGGAATGCCATGCTCCGGGGGCCGAGCCTGGCGGCGGCCAGGGCCTTGGCGGAGCTGAACTCCAGGTGGGCTGATGTCTTTCGGGCGCTATTCAGCACTGCTTTAAAGCTCCTTCCGAAGCGCCGCCGCAGAGTCGGACGGAAGGCCGTCGCACAAGTACAACCCCATCTTCTCGTACCCGCCCAACACCTGGGTCAGAGGCAAAACTTCGACGTAGAGCCCGCCGATGGGTCCCGTGTGGAATACCAGGTTGTAAGCGAGCTCCAGACCCATGGCGAGCATCAGTGCGGCCACGGCACCCGTGACCTCGCGAAGCGCCGCGGCCATCGCGGCTATCTCGTCCGGATCGAGCTCGTGCAGCCAGTTTCTGGACTCGCACTTCACCGCGATTATCGCATCCAGCGGGCGCTTCATGAAGTACGGCACGGCCGCATAAACGCACCCGTAGTCTTTGACCAGCAACTCGGTCGGGTTCTCTCGCAGGAAAAACGAGGAAAACGACTCGCCGAAACGGCCCAGAAAGCCGACATCTTCCTCTATTGCTCTTGGAAGTATGTTCGTGTGTATTATCTGCATGTGTCCGTGAGCGATGGAACCGCCGACCAGGGGGCCGCAGTTCTTTATGATCCCCACGTGTCCCCAATGGCCGTGCTGATCCCGAGACGCGGTGGGCGGCATATTCAAGTTCCCGGTGTGGAGAAGGTGTTTCTCCAGCGCAGCCAGCCGCTCCAGTATGGTCTTGACATCCCGGCGGGGCATGTTTTGGATATCGCTGTCGTGGCGGGTGGAAGCCCACTGGACGAAATGCGCTCCGGCGGCGTTTTTCCCTGAGGTCTCGAGGGAAACGGAGCCTACCTCTTCAAGCCGCCCTCCCCCATCATGAGGGAACAGGATGGGATACAGATTCTCGTTGATGAAGGTAAACCCCTCCGAAAGGGGGGCCACGTCAACGACTGGTGTCGTTCCACCCTTGCAAATGGGGCAGTGCCCCGCCTCACGCGGAAGAGCTTCCGTACCGACGCTGTTCGTATGGGGGCGAAGCTTGCGGGAAGGAGAGTAGACCACCCGGTCGCCTGATCGAGGGTCGGTCTGACACACCGGCTCCGGCCTTGCGGCCATCACGCCCGGATGCGAACGGATGATCCGCAGGAGTTCCTCGTAAGGAGCGCCCGAAACGTCCCGGAACCGGACGAGGCTCTCCAGCGTCTCTTGAGGCATTTCAGTCTGGGTCTTCATTGAAGCGGTCTCGCTGAAACGGAAGGTCGGAACACAGACTGGAAGTCTAGCAGAAGGTCCCGGTCTCATCAAGGTTTTTCGGGCCGTGATGGCGGTTTTGCGCTTGATGAGCGCTAAGGTGCGTGTAAGATGGTTGGACACGCCCAGCAAGGAGTTACTGTTGCGCAGCATCCGGTTCGTGCAAATCTCCGATGTCCACTTGGAGAGTCCGTTTTCGGGTTTGAGATGGAAAGTGGGACGGCGAGAACTCCGGCGAGCGTTCAGCGCGGCAATAGGATTGGCAAAGGAATCATCGGCAGACCTGCTGCTGATGCCGGGAGACGTGTACGAGCACGAGAACGAAACCAGCGGCACGGCGGGGTTCCTGGCGCGGGAGTTCGAACGCCTAAGCCCCATCCAGGTGGTGATAGCGCCCGGCAACCACGACTTCTACGCCGGCGGGGGCATCTGGCAGAGGACGCAGTGGCCTGAGAACGTCCACCTGTTCCGGGAAGAGAGGATCAGCGGAAAGGCCTTCCCTAAGCTGGGGGTGACGGTGTATGGCTTTGCGCACAATTCCTCCGCCCCTCTTCCGGCGATGCTTTCGGGTTGGCGCGTAGCCGATACCGCCCACAAAAGCATCCTGGTCTTTCACGGCTCGCTTGCAGGAGGGGGCTCGCCGAAAAAAAAGGTGACTTGCCCGTTCGCGCCGACGGACATAGAGCAGACAGGCGTTGACTATGCGGCCGTGGGGCACTACCACGGCTATTCCGAGATTCGCTCGGAAGGAGGCAAGCTTGTGGGAGCCTACAGCGGCTGCCCTGCGGGAAGGGGGTTCGATGAAACCGGTGACAGGTTCGTGATTTTGGGCGAGATGAGCGAGGAGGGAGTAGAGCTTTCGAAGAAGACAGTGGCCCGCTACCGTTACGAGAAGCTCGTGATTTCCATGGACGGAGTAGCAGACGAGCGCGAGGCCGAGGGCAGGATACGAGAAGCAGTGGACGGCGCGACAAACCAAGATGTCCTCCGGGTCGTTCTCAGAGGCAGAGTGCCTCCGGACTTCGAGCGGGGGCTCGTGTCCCTCGATCAGGACGCGACGGCGGCGCATGTCGAGTTGGAGTGGCAGGTGGAGCCGGAATACGACATAGATGCGATAGCGCGGAAGAACACGACGGAGGGAGAGTTCGTGAGGGAGATGCTGGCGCGCTCGGAAAAGGCCCCTTCCGAGGAAGAGGTCAAGATATCGATGAATGCGCTGTATTACGGGCTCGACGCGCTGTCGGGGAGAGAGCCGGAGGAACGTCAATGAGGTTCAGGTCTGTCCGAATTGACGGCTTCGGAGCATTGGCGGACAGGGAGTTTGATTTCTCGCCCGGGGTCACCCTGATAGTCGGGGCGAACGAGGCGGGGAAATCGACGCTCCAGAAGTGTCTCTTGGCGCTGCTGTACGGTCTGAACCGACGCGGCAAGGGAACGGGGACACCGACCGAGACATCAGAATGGGCTTTCCTGCAGCCTTGGGACAAGACGGCGAATTACGCCGCCTCGGGAAGATGCGTCCTCCACTCCGGGCAAGAGATACACATCATTAAGGATTTCTCGAAGAGGGAACGAACGAAAACACAGGTGATAGCTGCCGGCAGGGACGTAACCGCGAATCTGAGCCGGGACAGGGATTCAAAGGACATCAAGATCGGGGACCATTTCTTGGAGCTTGCCAGGGAGGAGTTCGAGACGTCAGCTCTAATCAAACAATACGACGTCAGATGGCGCGAAGGTGCGTGCAAGCCTCTGGCAAGCCGAGTGGAGGCGCTTGTGGACACGGCGGGGAAGGAGACGGCCGGCGAGGCAATGCGGATACTTGAGAAGACCATCAGCGAGAAGGTCGGGACTGCTCGGACTACAAAGCGTCCACTGGACCAAGTAGGCGAAGAACTGGCCAAAAAGCGCAAGGAACTGCGAGAATCCGAGGACGCTCATGGCCGGGCAATGGAAACCTGGGCAACTATAGAGCGGTTGGAGACACGCATCGAACAAGCAGAGAGACAGGTACGCGAGTACGAGGAACTGGCACGGCTTGGAGAGTTGCTGCGCTGTGAAGCAGAGATAGAAAGAATAGCCGACGCAAAGCGGAAAGTGACGGAATTCCGTCGGAGGCTCGCCGGCCTGGGCCCGCCACTCCCCCGAGAACGCGACGAGTCGGAATTGAAGAGGGGCTGGGAAGAGTACCAGAGGAGCAGATGGGCCATGGAACAGGCACAGCGCCAACTGGACGAATCACGCACGGAGCTGTCGAAAGGGGTGACTGAACTCGAGGGGATTGCAGACCGGCTGTGGCAGCGACTCGTGGAGCTGGAGCTACTGGATGGGCGTCCGCCCAGGGCCGCCGGCCTCGAGGCCTCCGAACTCCGCGAAGCGCTGAACAGGACGGAGAACGCCCTTGATGAAGGCGTTACCGCAGAGAGGCAGCGCCGTGAAGAGGTGACGTCCAGACTTCGGAAAGAACACCTCCGGAGGGCAGGCTCTTCGGCCTTTATCTGCCTATTGGGGCTGGCGGTGATCTCGGTCGGGATTCTGGGGGGAAAGAGTGGTGCCGCGATCCTGGGCGCACTTCTGGCTGCCGGGGGCGCTGCCGGCCTGATCTCCCTGCCCATCCTGGCGAGGCGTTACAGGAGGGCGTTGTCAAGGCTGCCTGATTTCGGGGAGATGCAGGGGTGGCTTGAGGATTTCCGACGGGCGCGGTCCGACGTCGAATCCCGGCTTGACCGGGTAGATCGACTCGCACAAGAGGAGGCGGAAGCGAAAAGGAGGGTGGATGAGATTGCGGCACGGCTCGGCACTTTGCTGCGTAGCGAGGGAGCGACAGGGGAAACACCGGAAGAGTTGAAGGAAGATCACGAACGGCTGGCGGCTCGGCGACGCGACCGAGACTCGGTTGTGCAGGGGCTGAATGGAGCGAGTAAAAGGCTGGATGAGCTGACTGCGGATGGGGACGCGGAAGAGCTGACGCGCCGGGCAGATGAATTACGAAAGAATCTGCCCGATCTCGATGTTCTGCGGAGCCGGTACAAGCGCGACGAACAGTATCTGGATAGGGAACGCGAGGCAAGGGAGGAGGCCGCCGGACTGAAAGCCGAACTCAAAGGGCGGCGCGAAGAGGCCAAGGCTTTGATCAGACAGATGACGCCACCAGGGAAACTCAGAAGCGAGATTGCCCGGCTGGTCGAGCAGGAGAAGAAGCTGGAAGCTTTCCGTGATTCGCTGAACCTGGCCAGGAGCGTGCTTGCTCTGGTGGCGGGGGGGACTCATGCGAGGTGGTCGCGTTCATTGAACGCGGCCGCGTCTGCGATCGTAGAGGGTTTGACCGAGGGGCGGTATTCATCGGTGACTTTCGGCGACGACCTTTCTCCCGCGGTGGAGAGGCCGGACGGGCGCCAAGTCATGGAGGGCCAACTGCTCCAGGAATGCCTCAGCGAGGGGACTCAGGACTTGCTCTATTTTGCTGCGAGAGTGGCCGTGGCCAAGGAGTTGTCCTCGACGAAAGAGCCGCTGCCGCTGATCCTGGACGATCCCCTGGTGGCGTTTGACGACGACCGACGAGCGAGAGTGCTCTCGTTGCTGGCGAAGACGGCGCGGGAGGTCCAGGTGATAGCCTTCACCTGCCGGGAAGAGTACGCCCCCGAACTCCGAGTCCTCTGCGAGAAAGAAGGGGTCAGCTTCTCGTGCATCCGCCTGTGAACTAGTACCTGACGGGTGCCGGGCAGTGGCGTCGGATCTTCTTGGCAATCTTCCTGCCGTCGAACGGCTTGGCGAGGAAATCGGAAACGCCCGATTCGAGGAGTTCGTCCGTCTCTACCTCGGTGGGATTCCCCAGGGCAAGCACCGGGACCCTTTTCGTCCCCACGTTCGACCTCAGAACTCGGCACAGCTCGACGGTGTCGAGGCCGGGCGTGTCCAGATCGACCACTACCATATCCACTTTCCCGCTGGTAGCCGCGGCACCGGCATGAAGAGCTGAAGGAGCTATCTCGACTTGATACTCCCCACCCTCTTCGATGGCCTCAGCAGCCATCTTTGCCAGCGAGGCGTCAGGCTCGATGAGCGTCACGCGGCACTTGTCCTCCTGCAGCTCCTCGGGCACCGGCATATTGTAGCGGGTGAGGAACTCTATGAGGTCAGTCCGTTTTACCCTTCGATGGCCGCCCGGGGTCCGGAAGCCCTTTATCTTCTTCTTGTCGATCCAGGCCGCAACGGTCGTCAGGGCCACACCGCAGATTGCGCTAATGTCGTGGGTCGAGTACATCTCCTTCGTGCGCACTATGCCCTCCTTTGCTATGTCTTCGTCGAACGATCTCCACACGAGCCGCCAAAGGTCGACGGCACGACACGCGGGTATGTGCAGTTACTGGTAATACGCCCCCCATTGGCGGATGACCATAAAGGAAGGCTACATCAAAGCGTGACGAATGTCAATCTCCTGAGAAGGAATTGCGGCAGGATTGCGTGGCGTAGGGGGTGAATTGAGAGGACGCAGGCGTATGCGGGCGCAAGCATGTCGCATGATTGCGACACGCGATGCTACATGCGCCGAATTCGCACCTTAGAGAGCTTTCTGTATAAGGAAGCCCTGCTCAGCCCAAGGAGTTTCGCCGCCTGAGACACATTCCAGGATGTTATCTCAAGCGCACGCTGGTAGAGAATCCTTTCGCTATCTTGAAGGTTCTTTCGCTCCTGAGCCAGAGGGTCGGAGGCGAAGGGAGCAACCTTGTCGCTGAGCCGTGCCCGCATTTGAGACAATAAATGCTCTTCCCTGACGATACCTTTTTCGCATGAAATGCAGGCGGCTTTCAGAACTTCTCGAAGCTCGTCGAGGTTTCCGGGCCAGTCATATTTCATGAACAACGAAAGCACCTGGGGAGAGATCCCCTTTATATGGAGTTCTTCCTTGGAAGATATCTCCTCGCACAAGTGACGGCACATTTCGGGCAGGTCGCCAAGCCTTTCCTGCAGGGCGGGCAACCGAATGCGCGTGACGTTGAGCTGGTAGTACAGGTCGCCGCGAAAGGCTCCGCTCTGGACTTTTTCGGAAAGGGAGCAGGATGTCGAGGCGATCATTCTGGCATTGAGAGGAAGCGGCGAATCGGAACCGATGCGGGCAAACTCGCCGCCGCGAATCGACTCGTTGAGCCTGTACTGCGTAGGTTCGGGCATCGCGTCGATATTGCTGAGGTAGAGGGTCCCGCCACAGGCCATCTCGAGCGCGCCCGGTCCCGTCGGCGCGGAGGAGGTAAGGGGCCCGGTGACGCGACCGAAGAGCTGAGCGTCAAAGGAGTCCGAAGGAACGGCGCTACAGTCAAAGACTACGAACGGGCCGTCACGGCGGCTGCTCTCGCAGTGAATCACCCGTGCGAATAGCCCTTTTCCGGAACCCATCGGGCCTTCGATCAACACGTTCCCGCTTGTTTTCGAAGCAGCAACTGCGGAACGCTTCGCGCGGGTGATCTCCGTACTGTTTCCGAGAATAGCTGCGAGTCCATACGCACGCGAGCGGGCCGGATTGATCGCAGTCGGATCCGGCAGGCATTCAATGCACAGCAGGGTGCCGAAAGGCTCCCGGGAGTCGAACGAAACCGGGTAGAAGTCGGCCGTGATCCGAAGTTCGCCCGCCGGCACCGTCGCAACAAGCTCCTGTCGGCGACGCACCCTGCCGTCGCAGTACCAACGGAGTTCTCTGGGCTGGAGTTGAAGCAGCGGGTCCAATTCGGAATTGAGGTCTTGAGGCTTCAGGCCGAGAAGCCTCAGCGCGGCGGGGCTCATCAGCTTGACTTTCAGTCTGGAATCGACGAGCAGAACCGCGCGCTCTGCCGACAGGACTGCGCGCCCTAAGATGTCGATGGCCTCGCGGTGCGACGATTCCAGCAGTCGGGCCCGACAGTGCTCATGGAAGGCGGCCCTCATCAAATCCAGCAGGGACGAGAGATAAGCTCTGGTAGAGGGAGGACCGGCGGCCACAAGAGCGCCGCAGGGCTCCGACCGCGGCCCCGAAACGGCCTGGACGAAGACTACGGGGCCCCCATCGCCGAGAGGATGGCGCTCGAGAAGATCCGCTTGCGATGCAGGCTGTTCGAGGATTTCGGCAAGGGAGAGAGTCAGCGACATTTCATCGCCGGCGGCCCCGAGCGACCGCTCGATCGCGCCCATTGCATCGGGAGAGCCGATCTTGACGGCCTGTCGGGTGCGCGGGTCCCAGAACAGCAGCGCGACAGAAAGCGAATCGCAAAGCGGCCGCAGCTTCGGGAGCAATTCCGCAGCGAACGTCAGCGAGGTCGCCTCTTCTTCCGCCGCTCCTGCCTGGAAGCCGGCGCGTTCCCTTTTTGCCTGGCTATGAGAAGCCATTTCGCGGAACCTGCTTTCCTAGGACGCCGAGAATTGCAGGCTTAAAGGGTACCGCCTGGCACCCCGACGTTCAAGTGGGCTTCGACGCCTGAGCCCGCCGCCGCTCAATCATCCACTATGAGCATGGCGTCGCCGTAGCTGTAAAATCTGTAGCCTTTGTCCACGGCTTCTTTATAGGCCTGCATGACAAAGGTGCGCCCCGCAAATGTGGAGACGAGCACAAGAAGGGTGGTCCTGGGCAGATGGAAATTAGTCACGAGCGCGTTGACAACCCGAAACTCGAACGGGGGTCTTATGTAAAGGCGCGTCCACCCGCTGTTTTCGGCCAAGTTCGCCCGTCCGCCGGCGGTCTCCAGCGCCCGGCAACATGTGGTGCCTACGCAAATGACGCGTCCGCCGCTGCTCCGGGTACGAGTGACGGCGTCCGCAGATTTTCTGCTCAGCACGAAGAACTCCGGGTGCATCACGTGCTGGGATATCGACTTGGCCCTTATGGGCCGGAACGTCCCGAGGCCGACGTGAAGAGTGATATAGCACGTGCCGACGCCGGCTTGTCGGATTCCGTCGAGCAATCCGGGGGTGAAATGGAGCCCGGCCGTGGGAGCCGCGACCGCGCCCGGCTGGGCGGCAAAGACGGTCTGGTATCGTTCGCGGTCGAAGTCGCGGAGTTGCTGATCCAGCCGTTGGGGACGCCGGATGTACGGCGGAAGCGGAGCCCTTCCCACCTCTTCGAGACATGCGGCCACGTCAGTTCCACGCTGGAATCGAACAGTCCAAGTCCGATCGGGGCTTCGGCATTCAAGGACGGCTTCGAGGCGGCCCTCCTCGAGCCGAATCGGCTCTCCGGGGAGGATTCTGCCGCGTGCCTTCACGAATGCCTTCCAGAGTCCCGGCTGCATTTCCTCCACAAGACATACTTCCACCGCGCCGCCCGTTCTTCTGGTCCCACGAAGGCGGCAGTGCAGGACTTTGGTGTCGTTGAGGACGAGCAAGTCACCTTTGCGAAGGTACTCGACGATTTGGAAGAAGTACCGGTGCTCGATCCGCTTCGTGCGCTTATGAAGAACCATGAGGCGGGAATGGTCGCGGGGCTCGGCGGGCATCTGAGCTATGAGCTTAGCCGGGAGCTCATAGTCATAGAGGGCTGAGTCGTCAAGCGAACCGGGTGATGTCATGTGCGTCCCTGGGTGAGAGGAAGTCTTGTCGGTCACTTGCGAATGCGACGAGCGGCCTGAGAGATGAGTTCGCGCGCGGCGGCGTTCTCAGCTTCCGATTCGTCGTGGGATCGGCGCGCCTTGGCCACGGCGCGCAGCCACTGCTTCTCGTCGCGTCCTACTCCCTTCTCCCCTTTGATCCGCCGGAGCATATCTACAAGCTCGCGATCGTCGGCAAGCGCCTCAACAGCGAAGATATTGAGGCGGCGGGCGACGTCGTCAATTCCCCTGACCACAGCGCCATCGAGCGCCGACTCGGGAGGAAACCCAACGCGGATCAGCGCAGCCATCTCGCCACCCACGAGGGCGGCTTGCTCTTCTTCGGAAAGGAGCGGTAGCACAGTGGAGAAACCCCTGTAACCGAGCGACGACTCGCCGGGAGCGACAGGCAGGTCCAGACAATGGCAAGCATGATGAACGGGGAGGAGTGGAACGCCGAGTCCCGCCCCGTCGTGGACGACCCCGTGGTGAACGGCGCACTGAAGGCAATGGTTCGTGAATGCGTAAACTCTCTGGTAGAGGGTATCGCGGGAGGAATTCTGCCGGCGCAGGTCGGGGAGAGCCGCATGGAATTCCGGGTGGAGGAAAAGAGAACCCCCAGCGGTGCCGGCTTCGATGGATTCCTGCAGGCGGGTCACTGCTTCGGCCACGAAGTCCGCGGCGGCAAAGGGGCAATACCTGTATTCGCTCAATCGCTCGGCCACCATGGAGGCGAAGCCGTCCCGGTCCAGGTAAAACTTGCCGTCATTCCCCTTTAGGCAGAAGCGGTAGAGCCAAGGCTGAGGGCCATCGTTGGACAGGCCCGACCTGTGGCAGAGGAAAATTGCGCCGGGCCATCCGCCGCCGCCACGGCAATATGAGTCGCGGTTTCGGGCCGAGTACCGGAGCCTCAGGCACGCGAGCGAGGAGCGGAGCTCGTAGAAAGGCACTTCTTGGTCGTTGAAGAACGTTCTGCACTCCGAGCCGGCCAACAGGTTGACGAGTTCGAGCATCTGCCCGGCGGCCCAGGGTTTGTACGAAACCTGATGGACGCCATCGGGCTCCGAAGGCGCAGCATAGGTTTCGGCTGCGGACGCGAGTTTGAGTGCCGCGGCGGCGGTGCGCACGGGCGCCGGCTTGAACTCGACCCTGTAAGAGAAGCCCGAAGCAAGCTCCTCCTTAGCCTTTAGAGCCCCGTCGTTCCCTTCGGCCAAAGGGTGTTCGGGGACTCGCAGCTTCTGCCCGCAGTGCTGACAGACAAGGAAGTTCCTGAGCTGGTCGTCGGTCAGGGAGATTTGCGCGCGACATTTCGGGCAGCGGAACTTCACGAGCATGGAGCAGGAGACCTCGCCGGCCAAGGGTCAACATACACCCATGTATTATACGCTCTCATGAGGCGGGATCAAAAGCCCCAGTATGCATAGCCGACCCCCAACACCCGGGCCGCTCGGTCATTCGGCCCGCGAGGCGCTTTTCGGTTGACAGTTGAAACGGCATCGGCTTATAGTTGGCTCCGACGGCACAGACGGCCAACCTACCGGAAGGAGGGGTGGAATGCCCGGCAACAAGTTCTCAGTGGGGATATGGTACCTCGGTGAATCGAGCGATCGCTTCTCGACGTACAAGGAGGAGCCGGTCAGCATAGAGGAGAGATTCAAGCTCGCCGGCGAGATAGACGAAGTGGGCGCGATGGAGCTGCATTATCCCAACGAGATATCGGACGACACCATCAAGGACGTGAAGAGATATGCGCGGGAAGCGGGGCTGGAGATCGCGTCGATAGTCCCCAACCTGTTCGCAGAATCGCAGTGGAAGTTCGGCGCCGTTACTTCCCCCGATCCCGAGGTGCGCGACAGGGCGGTGCAGCGGGTAATCAGGACGATGGAGATCAACCGCGACCTGGGCTGCAAGTTCATGATCCTCTGGCCGGGAGAGGAAGGGAACGACGGGTACATCCTCACCTCCAACTACGTGGAGCAATGGAATTGGTTCAAGGAGGCATGCGTCGGCGCGCTGGAAGCCGTGCCGGAGGTGAAGATAGCGCTGGAGCACAAGCCCAACGACCCGAAGGTGTACATTACGGCTGGAAACACCGGAAAAGCCCTGCTCATGTGCCGGGAAGTCAATGAATCGTTGGGCACCCAGCGGATGGGCATGAACATCGAGGTAGGCCACGTGCAGATAGCGCGCGAAAACCTGGCGGAGGCCTACTGCCTGACGATGAAGGACGATCTGCTTTTCCACGTGCATCTCAACGACAACAACCGGGAAAAGGAGGGGGACACGGACCTCATGGTAGGTTCGGCGAACTTCATGGAGACGGTGGAGCTGTTCTTCTGGCTGAAGGAATTCGGGTACGACGGCTGGTACGGGCTGGACCTGTTCCCGACGCGAATCTCGGCGAAGAAGGCGGTGGAGCAGAGCATAGCCAACGTCAGGTACATCGAGGCGCTGGTGGACGCGCTGCCAAGGGACGAGATAATGCACTACATGGCAAAACCGGACGCGGCGGAGACGGTGCGGATCGTGCGCGAGACGATGAAGAAGGGCGTATAGGGAGGAGGGGCGGAGAGGCACATGCGCGGCAGTGCCGACAGGCAACTTTCACAAGCCATGAAGCTGGCGAAGAAAGGGCTTGATGCGGAGGCGGAGGAGCGCTTTCGCGAACTGCTCCGGGGCGAAGGGGCTGACGTCGCGGCCAAGGGGCACTTCGCGCTCTTTCTGGCAGCGCGGGGGAAGTACGAGGAGGCGCTCAGGCTTTCTTCGGAAGCGAAGCGGGCTGACGGGCTATACGGGCTCTTCCATGCACAGGTGCAGCTCGCCGCCGGACAGTCCAAGGACGCCCTCGGGACGCTGCGCGAATTCACTAAATCTCATCCCGAGAACATGCTTGGATGGGGTCACCTGGCGGCCGCTTTGCTGATGACCGGCAAGTCGCACGAAGCCATGAAAGTGCTGGCCGAACATCCCCTTGCGGGGGACTCGGAGATGAGGGCACGACTGATTGCGGAGACGGAAAGGATACTGGTCGAACGGGGAGTGAAGATTGAGCCCAAGGATTTGCTGCTGTACGCAAAGAAGCCCAGATTCCTGATCGGGCTGCGGCGGCAGTTCCAGGCGCGGGCGTGCGTGGCGCTGGGGATGAAGCTTCTGGATCAAGACGAGCCCGAAGCCGCCGCGTTGGTGTTGCGTTCAGCTCTCGTGCTTCACCCCGAGCAGCCGGTGGCGGGCTTCTACCTTGGCTTGGCGCTGCTGCAAACCGGCAAGCCCGAGGAAGCCGCCATGGAATTAAGGCGGGTTCCAGAGAAAAGCAGGCTGGCGGAGGCGAGCAGGGCGTGCCTGGGGGCCGCTCTCTATTACGCGGGAAGCCACAGGGAAGCGATAGAGCTTTTGGAGGGCGAGGCGGAAGACGAGGTCTCCCATTATTTCCTGGGGTTGTCGCATTTGGCGCTGGGTGAACGCCGCAAAGCGCTTGAGGAGTTCCGAAAGGCCCTGGACCGCGACCCTTCAATCGCCATCGACCGATTGGCGAAGTTGCGGGAAATGTTGAAGAACCCTATTCGGAACTCCGGCTGACCAACGTCCCCGCCATGAGGTCGTGAACCATCCTGTTCCCGACGGTGAAGAACCCCACGATAAACAGCAGGGGAACCCACAGGGAAAGGATATAAGCGGCACCACGCGCGAAAGCTCTGCCAAGCCCAACGGGGTTGAGGTCTCGGTTGACGCTCATGACCTTGGTCGCCATCCCGCCGACGGTCGTGCCGGTGAATGCCACGAGCAGTCCCTGATAAATTACCCACAGAAGGGCGAAGAGCAACCAGCCGGGAAGGGATGCCGCGAAAAGCTCTTTTACGAGAGCGGCGTCGAAGGTGCCGCTGCTGAACGAAGCCGCGATGGACGACGCCTTGCTCGACATCTCCGCCGTCCGCCCGGTCATCCAGAGGATCAAAGAGACTGGAACGGATACGATCACGTAATCGATAAGGAAGGCGAAGAACCTGGACCAGAGCCTGGCTCGCCAGTACGAGGCGCGCTCTTTGTCATCGATCTCTATGTTCGCACGAAGGAGCTTGGCCTTCTCCTGGAGAACGACGGAGTGGTCGCCGGCGCTGAGATCGTATCCTTGAGAGGAGATCGGATTGAACTTTGGTAGATGGGAGAAACCGTCCAAGAAGCGGAAATTGGGTTGGGCGTTGTCGGCGGCTTCGTTGCTCGGCGGCGCGGGAGCGCCGGCCGCCGCTTTGGACTTCGGCCTCGGTATGGTCAGGATTTTCGAGCACCCGGGACACTTGGCCTTCTTGCCCGCCTTCTCGACACTCGCCGCCAGCACCTTGGAACAATCAGGGCAACGGAACCTAAGCTTTCCTGACAACGCTGCGCCTCCGTTTTGGGAAAAAGAGGTCTCGGGTTACAAGCGCCCAACCAGCGCTGCGCCACGGAGTTGATAAGAGCGTGAGCGTACCACACATCTCCGCCTAGGTCAATCGCTGTTTCGTGAAGTTTAAGCGCCTTGATGGAAAGCCGCTCCAGCGGTTAGAATTGCAGCCTGTCAAGAGACGAACCCTCAGGGATCAGGAGGTTGGATTGGGGCGATTCGGGGCTCTTGCGCCGGCGCCGTTTGTGATGTTGGGCTGCCTACTTCTCGTGTCCGAGGCCGCCGCGCAAGACAAAGAGCTTAACCTCTGGCCGTTGCTATATGTCCGTGAAAGCGAGGATGGCGAAAGCTCCGAACTCGAGTTCCTGTGGCCCTTGGTGACCAGCAAGCGGGAAGGCGAAAGCCGCGAATGGGGTCTGCACCCCCTGTTCAGCGTGAGCGACGACGGGAAAGGAACGCACGACGTGCAGGTGCTCTGGCCGCTTGTGCGCTACAGGGAAAGGGAGCGGAGCCGCAACCTGAGAGCATTTCCGCTTGTTTTCCATCGACACGAGATAGACTACGAGGGAGGAGTCACCAGGCGTTTCTTCCTGTTTCCATTGTTCTTCTCGGGCGCGACGCCTGCAGCGGGACGATATGTGGGCTTTTTCCCATTGGTCGGAAGGATGGCCGGTTTCCTTGGACACGACGAGGTCTTCTTCGTCATGTTTCCACTGTACGCAAGTTGGAAGGGAGGCGATCACCAGGGCCGGGCGGTAATATGGCCTCTGGCGGGGTGGTCCCAGGGCGGAGGTACGGAAAGCTTCAAGGTGCTCCCTTTTTTTGCCCGGCGCAAGAACGCGCGCGGCATCCGGACGGTTTCGGTTCTGTGGCCGCTCATCCATCGATTCGGGTCCGATGACGGTAGCGTCGACGGGTTCCTCGTATTCCCCTTCTACGGCGTGCTGAAGACGCCACAGGTCACATCGAGAGTCTGCCCGTGGCCCGTGCACATCCAGACCTCGGACGCGAAGAGCGAGTTCTATGCGCCTTGGCCCTTTGTCAAGTTCGCACGGGGACAGGATCTCATCCAGGTGCGCGTGTGGCCGCTGTTCGGCGTGACTGACTCGGCATGGAGGGATGAATATTTCCTCGCATGGCCGATACTCATAAGACGGGTTGAGACGGGCGAGGGGTGGGAGAAGAGATTCTTGTGGACGCTCCCATTTCTAATACGGCGCGTGGACGTTACGGAAACCGGAGCGACCAGCCGGAATCTGTTATGGCCCGTGGCCAAGTGGAGGAGTTCGTCCGCTGAAAGCGAAATGAAGATGCTCGCCCCGGTTTGGCTGCCGGATCCGGAAAGAGGGATCGAGCGGAACTATGAGATTTTCTGGAAGGTTTTCACCTATCGCCGGAAGGGCGACGAGCGTGAATGGCGAGTTCTTGGAAGACTCATCACCGGCAAAGAGCGCCCAGGCCGCGGGGAGCTTGAGATCGTGCACCTTTTCAGGTATGAAAGAGACGGGAAAGAAAAGCGGGTGAGGCTCCTCAAGGGGGCCTTGGGCTACGAGCGAGACGAAGAAGGGAGAAGGCTTAGGGTGCTGTGGTTCTTGAAAATACCGTTGGGAGGCGGAAGTTGAAACCGCTTGCGGCAATCGGGAGAGGGAGCGGCAAGTTCACGAACGCGACCGGGGACATGATGCTTTTGTTCCTCAGGGCGTGTTACTGGCTTAAGGAACTGCCGCGAAACCTCCCGTCGGTGTTCAGGCAGGTGTCGTTCATAGGAGTGAGCACGCTTCCGATAGCGGCGGTGATGGCGTTGTTTGTGGGGATGGTGTTGGCGCTCCAGACCGGCTATCAACTGCTGCAATTCCGGCAACTCCGAGTGCAGGAGTACGTGGGCGCGATCGTGGGGCTGTCGATGGCAAAGGAACTGGGGCCGGTGATGACGGCCTACCTGCTCGCGGGACGAGTCGGAGCGGCGATCACAGCCGAGATCGGCAGCATGGCGGTATCCGAGGAGATCGACGCCCTCAAGGTGATGGGGATCAACCCCGTAAGGTTTCTGGCGATGCCCAGGTTGGTGGCTTGCACGTTGAGCCTGCCCTTGCTGGTGATATACTCGGAGCTGATAGGGATAATGGGCGGAGCTTTGGTGGCTACGACGTACGTGGACATTCCAACGAAGGTCTACTTCGACAATATGCTGATAGTGATGAGCGTGAAGGAGATATCGAACGGCCTGGTTAAAGCGCTGGTTTTTGGGACGATAGTGGGGGTGGTGGGATGCTACCAGGGGTTCACGACTACCGGCGGAGCCACCGGAGTGGGACGCGCAACGACCCGGTCGGTGGTGACGTCCTTCATGCTCATTCTGATCGCAGACTACTTTCTCTGGAGAATGCTCTGGTAGAGACAAGAGGAAAGGAAGGGCTTTCCGATGGCGGTCTCCGCTGAAACAAAGGTTGGGGTCTTTGTGATAGTTGGGCTGGCGCTCCTTCTCGCCGGAACGCTGATCGTGGAAGACGTCAATCCGTTCCGAAGGGGATATGTGCTGAAGACGTATTTTGACTCGGTGGAAGGGCTGATGCCGGGCAACGTCGTGACGCTGGCAGGAGTTGAGTGCGGTAAGGTGAAGGGCATGAGACTGGCCGACGGGAGGGTGGAGGTGCTGCTGCAAATCAACGAAGGTACCATCGTGAGATCAGATTCGGTCGCAACGGTCGCGATCCAGACGGTGCTCGGGGGGAAGAAGATAGCGCTTACCATGGGCTCTCAGAAGAGGCCCGCGCTGGAGCCTGGGGACACGATCCTGAGCGAGGAGACGAAGGGGATCGGGGATCTGGCAACGGAGCTGACGCAACGACTGGCGGATTTTCTCGACGAGAGCGCGCCGAAAGCGTCCACAATCCTCTCTAACCTCGAGGAAGCGAGCAACGACCTGAGGGAGGGAAAGGGAACGCTGGGCAGGCTGCTGACCGACGAAGCGCTTTACGACGACGCGGCGAAGGCGATATCCACGCTGAGCGCCGCAGGGGAGAAGTTGGACAAGATAATGGAAGAGAAGGGGCCGGAGATCACGCGGATCATCGAAGACCTGGCGGAGGTGACTTCTCACATAAGGGCGGGCGAAGGGACGCTGGGCAAGCTCCTGCTCGACGACGAGCCGTACCAGAACATCCTGGAGGCAAGCCGGGATCTCAAGGAGATAACGACGATCGCGAAGGATTTGGCCGAAGAGAGGACGGGGGACCTGGAGTCGTTCCTGGCGGCGGGTCCGAAGATACTGGAGGCCGCCGACAAGCTGAAGCAGTTCATCGACAGCATCGACGAGGGTGAGGGCACTATGGGACTCCTGCTCAATGACCCGTCGCTGTATAACGAAGCGAAGGCCCTGATCGCCGAAATACGAGGCGCGGTGGAAGACATACGCGAGCAGGCACCGGCCGCGAGCTTTGTAGGTCTGGTGCTTGGTGTGGGGCAATGATGGATGACGAAAAGGTCGTCGAGGTCGTAGACCTGGTCTCCCATTACGGGGATAAGCTAGTCCTCGATCATGTAAGCGTGGACGTCCGCAGAGGGGAGACCGTGGCGATAATCGGTCGCAGCGGTTGCGGGAAGACAACGCTGCTGCGCAACATGGTGGGACTGCTGAGGCCGACATCGGGAGAGGTGTGCATCCTGGGCAAAGACATAGTTCACATGAAGGATACCGACCTGCTGGACATACTGAAGCGGATCGGAATGCTTTTCCAAACGTCGGCGCTCTTCAATTCGATGACGATTTTCGAGAACGTGAGCCTCCAGCTTCTGGAACACAAGATGATGAGCATGTCCGAGGCGAAACGGCGCGTTGCGCACGTCCTCGAGCAGGTGGGCCTGGCCGGGTGCGAGGACATGATGCCGTCGGAGTTGAGCGAGGGGATGAAGAAGCGCGCGGGACTGGCCCGGGCCATCTCGGCCGACCCCGACGTCCTCTTCCTGGACGAACCTACCACGGGGCTTGACCCGATCATCGCTTCGGAGATCGATACGCTCCTTCGGGACCTGAAGGACCAGCACCACCGTACGATGGTGATGATAACGCACAAGATCACCAGCGCCTTCAAGATCGCCGATCGAGTCGCGATGATGCACAGCGGGGAGATCATAGCCCGGGGGACTCCGGAGGACCTGAGGTCCACGGACGACCCCTACGTTCGCAAGTTCATCGGCGAGGTATTCGTCGCGGAACACGAGCGCTACGGGTCCAACTAGGCGCGCGCTCGAAAGAGCAACCCGACGTACCTGCCTTTCATCGACACTCGCCTGCCGTCTCTCTTGAGGTAAGAATTGCGCGGCTGCGCGAAGAGAAAAGCGCTGGGGGAGGTCTCGGCGAGGACGAAGTCCTCGGCGCCGTAGACGGCACGAACGTCGGCCCGGCCCTCGCGGATCAGCTCGTTGAGGGGCTCCGATATCGCC
Source organism: uncultured Planctomycetota bacterium (assembly GCA_964493415.1). Taxonomy (GTDB): domain Bacteria; phylum Planctomycetota; class DG-23; order CAZBND01; family CAZBND01; genus CAZBND01. The sequence goes on from CAZBND010000006.1 coordinate 53,700, forward strand.
GGCGGCAGGGCGACGTAGACGCGGTTGCCGCCCCAATCGATCGCGCTGACTTCGGTGCCAAAAATGCCGAAGGCCTCGCGTATCTCTCCCACGCTGGCGTCCACGTATTCCTTGAGGACGGACGCCAGGCGGCGTTTGATCTCGCTTTTGGATGTCTTGGGGTCCACTCTCGCCTACAGCAACGGCGGATAGAAGAACGCAAGCAGAAGAAGGTCGTCGTCGCCGGTGTTGACGAGGCAGTGATTCACTCCCTTGGGAACGACCAGTGCCGTGTCGGAGCCGACCTGGGTCGTCTCGTCGTCCATCATGGCGTCGGCGGTTCCGGAGAGTACGTACACGACCTCGACGCCGTCGTGGGTGTGCTCGGGCAGGCTGTGGCCTTTTGCGATGCGAACGTAATGGAGGCCGAAACCCAGCTCGTCGTCCTTTGCGACGATATTGCGGAGATATTGTCCCGGGTAGCCGTCCATGGTGAACTCGCTTACTTTGGACACATCGACTATGCGATCCGCCATTTGACCTCCTCCTTGACTACAGGACCTCATCGACCGGGGTATACGGCAATCCGAAAGCGTCCGCAACCCCACTGTGGGTAACTTTTCCGCAGACGATGTTCAAGCCGCTTGCGATGGCGGGATTGTCTCTTGACGCCTGCTTGTAGCCCTTGTCGGCAATCTGGAGAGCGAATGGGAGCGTGGCATTGGTGAGGGCTAGAGTGGAAGTGCGGGCCACGGCCCCCGGCATGTTGGTGACGCAGTAGTGAACCACGCCGTCCACCACGTAGGTGGGGTTCTCGTGGGTGGTGGGCCGGGCGGTCTCGACACACCCGCCCTGGTCGATGGAGACATCGACTATCACGGTTCCGGTTTTCATGAGCTTGAGCATTTCGCGGGTAATGGCCATGGGGGCCTTCGCGCCCTGAATCAGCACGGCTCCGATCACCAGGTCCGCCAGCGGGAGGAGATGGCGGATGTTATGGCGGCTGTAGACAAGGAGTTTGACGTTCGGCGGCATGACGTCGGCAAGGTATCGAAGCCTGTCGAGATCAATGTCCAGTATGGTGACGTCGGCGCCTAGGCCCGCGGCAACCCTGGCGGCGTGAGCTCCGACGGTGCCGCCGCCGATGACGAGGACATTCGCCGGCGCGACGCCCGGGACGCCGCCGAGAAGAATTCCTCTGCCCATCATGGGCTTTTCGAGGTATTTCGCGCCCTCCTGGACGGCCATCTTCCCCGCGACCTCGCTCATGGGAATCAGGAGAGGCAGCTTGCCGTCGGCTGTCTGGATCGTCTCGTACGCGATGGCGACGATGCCGCTGTCGATTGCCGCCTGGGTGAGCTCGCGGTCGGCGGCGAAGTGGAAGAACGTGAAAATCACCTGCCCCGCGCGAAGCATGGGGAATTCGGAAGGCAACGGCTCCTTCACCTTCACCAGCAGATCGGCCCGCGGGTAGATGTTCTCGGGGGCATTGCAGACCTCCGCCCCTGCGGCGGCGAACTCCCCGTCCGATATCCCGCTGCCGACGCCTGCGCCCGCCTGGACAAGCACCTCGTGCCCGTGCCGGCACATCGTCTCGACTCCCGCAGGGACAACTCCGACCCGGTTCTCAGCGGGCTTGATCTCCGCAGGGACTCCGACTATCAAACGGCACCTCTTTCTTCCTGGAGTGGTGTTCTCGCGCAGATGATACCGTTGCCGGGTTCCCAAGTCAATTCCGGGGCGCGGAGGGACGCCAATTTGCCCTTGACACTTATCGAACCTGAGGTCTATAGTTGGGTTTAGGAAGCCGATGCTGAAAGCCGGGCTGGCGGCATGCGGCTTCTCCAGCCGGCAGAGGAAGAACGGAGTGCCCCTGAGAGAGGAATTCACCAAGGGTATAATCAGGCAGAATCCTGTAATCTCGCTTACGCCTTTGGGATTATGCCCGACGCTGGCGGTGACAACGTCGCTGAAGAACGGCATCGCGATGGGTGTTGCTACGACGGCGGTGCTTGTTTCCTCCAACCTTATAATATCGATCTTTAAGCGGCTGATTCCCAAAGAGATTCGTATCCCGTGCTACATAGTGGTAATCGCCAGCTTCGTCACGATAGTGGAGTTGACGATGCAGGCGACGCTGCCGCCGGCGTTGAACCAGCAATTGGGGATTTTCATCCCGCTGATCGTAGTGAACTGCATCATTCTGGGACGAGCCGAGGCCTTCGCATCGAAGAACACCGTGGCGGCATCCTTCCTGGACGGGCTGGGCACCGGGCTCGGCTTCGTGCTGGCGTTGGCGCTGGTATCGGGGATACGGGAGTTGCTGGGGAACGGAACGCTGTGGGGGCTTGCGATTTCGGGCAGATATGAACCTGCCGCGACGATGATAATGGCCCCGGGGGCATTCCTGGTGCTGGGGCTTCTGCTCGGGGGGTACAATCTCGTCAGGGGGCGAGGGGCCGTGTCGGCGGCGCATGCCGAGCGCATTCGCCCAGCGAGCAGGAAGCCAAAGGGCGGCGAGGGGGTCCGATGAACCTTAGTGCGTATCTGGCAATCATTTTCGGTTCGATTTTCGTCAACAACTTCGTCCTCGCGAGGTTCCTGGGGCTTTGTCCCTTCGTCGGGGTATCCAAGAAGACCGACGAGGCGGTCGGCATGGGCATGGCGGTGATATTCGTGATGACGCTCGCCTCGGCCGCCACGTGGTGCATTTACCACTTCGTTCTGCTGCCGGGGGAGCAAACGGGACAAAACATATTGTCCTTCGTCATCGGCAACAGAGTGAGCCTGGTGCCGATACTGAAGAACGTAAGCTACATACTGGTGATAGCTACGCTGGTGCAGCTTGTGGAAATCGCCATGAGAAAGATGTCTCCGGGACTGTACAGGGCGCTGGGCATATATCTGCCGCTGATAACGACGAACTGCGCGGTGATGGGCGTCGCGTTGCTGAATACCACGGACGCCCCACGGCATTTCAACTTCCTCGAGGCGACTGTCCAGGGCTTCTCGGCAGGAATCGGGTTCCTGCTGGCGATGCTGTTGATGTCGGCGATAAGAGAACGGCTCGCCCTCTCGGAGGTTCCGGAGTCGCTGAGAGGACTCCCCGTTGCATTCATTTGCGCCGCGATGATGGCGCTTTCTTTCTTGGGGTTCGCCGGAATCCTCGGCACGGGATAGACGCATGGAAATCAACGTCATAATCGGGCCGGTGATCGCTCTTGCGGCGCTGGGGATAGCTTTCGGTGTGGGACTGGCCATAGCGTCGGCGAAGCTGAAGGTGTCGAGGGACCCTCGGCTGGAGGAGATAATTGAATTGCTGCCCGGGGTGAATTGCGGGGCGTGCGGCTACAGCGGCTGCGAGGCGATGGCGGCGGCGCTTGTAAAGGGCGAGGTGGATCCGTCGTCGTGCGCGCTGATCGCCCCGGATGCGGCCAAGCGCGCGGCGGAGATAGCGGGGACGGGATTGGGGCAGAAAACGAAGAAGGCCGCGGTGGTTTTGTGCCGGGCCGAGGGGGTGGCTGATAATTTCGACTACTTCGGCATCGGCGACTGCGCCGCCGCCGCGTTGAGCCAGGGAGGCCCCACAGCCTGCCGGTATGCGTGTATCGGGCTCGGCACGTGCGCGAGCGTTTGTCCGTTCGACGCAATCACCATGGGGGACGACGGACTGCCGAAGGTGGATATCGACAAGTGCGTCGCATGCGGGAAATGCGTTGCCGCGTGTCCAAGAGGAATCATAATTCTTGCCCCGACAAACCGATACATCCATGTGCTGTGTTCGTCGCGAGATAAGGGTGCCCTTGTCAGGAAGCTGTGCAAGGCCGGGTGCATCGCCTGCAAGCTGTGCGAAAAGGCGTGCAAGTTCGATGCGATAAAAGTTGAAGATAACATCGCCAAGATAGACTACGAGAAATGTACTCTGTGCGGGGCGTGCGTGGAGGCATGCCCGCGCGGGATAATAAGGGATATACGAGAAGAGGAGACCCGACCAACAGCCGCGGCGGCAGCCGCAGCCGAACAGGTGAATTCCAAGGAGTGAGCGCAGTGCAACTCGACGATTTGCTCATGAATATGGTGGATGCGGAGTGTTCCGACCTGCACCTGAAGGTGGGAAGGCCGCCGCTTATGCGACGGGTTGGGGAGCTCAAGCCCGCCGAGATGCCGACCCTGGACGAGACATCGGTGCACGAGTTGGTGTACCCGATCCTTGACGAGGGCCAGCGGAAGAGATTCGAGCGCGAGAGGGAACTCGACTTCGCATACGAGCTGCCGGGGGTGGCCCGGTTCAGGATCAACCTGTTCCACCAGCGAGGGAAGCTCGGGGGTGCCGTGAGGCTCATCCCGTACGAGTCGCCCACGATCGACAGCCTGCAATTGCCGAAGGTGCTTAAGGATCTGGCGAGCAAGAGGCAGGGCCTTGTCCTGGTCACCGGGCCGACCGGAAGCGGAAAATCCACGACGCTGGCCGCAATGATCCAACACGTGAACCAGACGCGCTATTGCCACATTATCACCATAGAGGACCCCATCGAGTTCGTGCACGTCGACGACAAGGCCACGATTAACCAGCGGGAACTGGGCGTGGACGTGATGGACGTCAACGAGGCGCTGCGCAGGACTCTGCGACAAGACCCGGACGTGATAATGGTTGGCGAGATTCGCGACCGAGAGACGGTGGAATTGGCCATGCATGCCGCCGAGACCGGTCACGTGGTCATGAGCACGCTTCACACGAACGACGCGAAGCAGACGGTCGACAGGATCGTCGACATGTTCCCGTCCCAGAGCAGCGGGCAGATACGTTCCATGTTGTCCATGACGCTGCTGGGTGTGCTGAGCCAGCGACTGCTGAGGAGGGCGGATGAGAGCGGACGGATCGTCGCCATGGAGATTCTGGCAAACTCTCCCAACGTCGCGCAGTTGATTGAAAAGGGGCGGGTGGCGGACCTCGACAAGGCAATGGTGGACGGGGCTTCCTATTACGGCATGCAGACCTTCAACATGCACCTGGCGTCGCTGGTGAGCCAGGGGATGATAACCCGCGAGGAGGCGTTGGCTAACTCCTCCACGCCCGGCGACCTCGAGCTGATGCTCCGCGGACTGGGCAGAGGCTCGGTGACAATGGACAAGCTGGAGGATTTCTCTCCAAAGAAGAAAGGGGAGAAGGAAAGGGAAGAGAAAGAGGAAGCGCCGGCCAAGGAAGAAGGGCCGAAGCTGAAGATAGAAAAGGGATTTGACTTCTAGCGGCCAAGAGGACAGCCCGTGCGAAAGCTGAAGGCAACGCAGAGTGTAATCCGTGCCGAGAGGGTGCTGCTGGTAGCGGTTGTCCTCCCCGAAGAGGAGGCGGTCAGCGACGAGAACATCGAGGAGTTGCACGGCCTTGCCAAGACTGCCGGGGCGAAGGTGGTGGGGACTATCGTCCAGCGAAGGGAATCACCGCATCCGGCATCGTACGTAGGCACGGGGAAGGCGGCGGAGATACGAGATGCGGCCGGCAGACTGGATGCCGACGTCGTGTTGGTGGATCACGACCTGACCCCGGCCCAGGTGCGTAACCTGGAGAGCGTGATAAAGCGCAAGGTCGTTGACAGGAGCGAACTTGTGCTTGACATCTTCGCGACCCACGCCAAGACGACGCAGGCGAAGCTCCAGGTCGAGCTTGCGCAACTCGAATACACGCTTCCCAGGCTTCGTAGAATGTGGACCCATCTTGCGAGATATGAGGGCGGGATCGGGGTGAGAGGGCCGGGCGAGACGCAGCTCGAGACGGATAGAAGGCTTGTCAGGCGGCGGATCACCGAGCTGAAAGGCAACCTTCGAGTCATAGAGGGTAGGAGAAAAAGGCAGGCCGAAGCGCGGTCGGACAGTTTTACGACCTGCCTCGTGGGTTACACGAACGCCGGCAAGTCCAGCCTCATGAAAGCGCTCACGGGCGTTGATGTCAGCGTGAGCGAGACGCTGTTCGAGACGCTGGACACGAAGACGGCGGCGCTGGAGATCGGGAAGAACGAACGCATTTTGTTGAGCGATACGGTGGGTTTCATCAGGAACCTTCCTCACCATCTTGTGTCATCATTCCACGCAACGTTGGAGGAGGCGCTCCAGGCCGATCTGCTGCTCCACGTCGTCGACTCCTCCTCACCCGCGAGCGTCCATCACATGGATGTGGTCACAGGGGTCCTCGAGGAACTGGGGTGCCGGGAGAAGAAAGTGCTGGCGGTGCTTAACAAGGTGGATAAGGAAAGGGAACCGGGTCTCCTGCCCTTGTTGAAAGACAAGGCCGAGGATTACGTTCTCACCTCGGCCGTGACCGGCGAGGGGATTGACCTTCTTCTGCGCAGGATCGCCGAACACCTGGATTCGATGCGAGTATCGGCCGACGTAACACTCAGCTCCACCGACGGCAAGACGCAGGCGTTCCTCTCGAGAAACGGGGTGGTCCACAGCCGGACGTACACCGACGAGAATGTTCGAATGGAGCTTTCCATCGAGAGGAGATTCCTGCAGCAGGCAAGAAAGCTGAATCCTCACATGCGAGTGAAGCTGGTAAATCGCAGCGAGACGGGCCAGCCGGTTGGAACCGCATCGAGGTGACGGCATCCCTTCCTCGAAGTCCCTGGCGAGTGAAATCATGGGTCGGAATACCTGCGATGGGCCGAAGAGCAGCTATGGCATGGAGTTGCTGAAGGCCATCAAGAGCAGCGGGGTCGAAGCCTACATCGTAGGTGCAGCCGCCAGGGCCGTTCTTCTTGGCATAGCTCCTCCTGGGTTGGTCGAAGTGGCCGCCGGAGCATCCTGTGAGGACCTGGAAGGAATGGCGAGGGAGGCCGGGTGCGAAGAGACCCAAAGAAACCCCGAAGTTGTAACGGCCCGGTACTTGGGGCGTCCGATCCTCTTGACGCCTTTCCGGTTCGGGAAGGAACAGCGCGCCTGGGGCAGCGAAGTCGCCGCTAAGCTCGGCTCTTCGATAAGCGAGCACCTGCTCGGCTATCACTTCAAGCTCGAAGGGGTCGCGCTGAGCGCCGATGGGAAGCTGCTGGATGCGGCCAATGCTAAGGCAGATGCGAGCAGAAGGATCGTTTCCACCAGGGATGACCCTGAGGAGGTATTTCAGGGTTTTCCTTTTGCGATGCTGCGGGCCGCCGCGCTGATGTCCGAAACGGGATTCTCGCCGGCCCCTAACGTGCTTAGCGCGGCCACGCGTCACAGCCACAATATCACGACCGTCCCCCCGAGCGCCTGGAGAGAGGAACTTCAAGGCGTGTTGATGGGAGACTTCCCCGGCGAGGCGTTGGATTTTCTGGCCGATACGCGGCTGTGCAACTTCGTCCTCCCGGAGCTGACGAATCTCATCGGCTTCGAGGCGACGATCGAGTACCACCACAAGGACCTGTGGGAGCACACCAAGCTTGCGGTATCTAAGGGCAAGAAGGAAGCGGGGACGAGGTGGGCGCTGCTTCTCCACGATATAGGCAAGGTCTACACCCGCACGGTCGAGGACGGGGATGTGCGGTTCCACAAGCACGAGCAAGTCAGCAGGCTGCTCGCCGGCGGGATTCTCTACAGGCTTCGCTTCGCAAGGGACCTCAGGAACCGCATCCTTTTCCTCATATCCAACCACATGAAGCCCGGACAGTATGTGGACGAGTGGACGGACTCGGCGGTGAGACGCTTGATGCGAACCGCAGGGGACATGCTGGACGATCTGATCGACATTTCGCAGGCCGACGTGAGTTCCAAGAACCCCGTGAAGGTGAGTCGGAACGTCCAATCGCTGAAATCTCTGCTGGAACGTATTGACAGAATAAGGGAGGAAGAGGCTTGCAGGATCGTGCTTCCCAAGGGGCTGGGGAACGCGGTCATGGAGGAGTTCGGGCTGGACCCGTCCCCCGAGGTGGGCAAGCTGGTGGGCGAGGTCACAGCCGCCATCGAGGAAGGTCGCCTCGCAAGAAATGGAACGGTGGAGGAATATTTGGAGTACCTGGCGGATCGGCACGGAAGCGGAACGAAGTCCGGCGAACCGGCAGAAGGGGATACGACGGGATGAGACGTGGAGCCATCGTCTTGAGCCTTCTTCTGCCTGGAGTGGGCCATGGGCTTCTGGGAAAGAACGTGACGTCGATCCTGCTGCTCGTCGGTTTCGGCGGCTCGATTGACGCTTTGGTCATTTCCAGGCTTTGGTTCGAGACCATGCTGCCGGGAAGAATGTTGTGGCTTACGATTGCGCTGGCCGGCACAATCTGGCTTTACTCCGCCCTGACGATCATTCGTCTCGGCTACTGGAGGCACAGGCCGAGCCTTGTCGCGGCGAAGGAGGCGGCCTTCAAGAGCGCACTCGATCTGTACCTGCAGGATAAGTACAATGAAGCGCGCGTGGGGTTCCTCAGGGCGTTGAAGCTCGACCCTGAGGACGCTGAAGCACACCTGTACCTGGCTTCGGTGGAAACCGATTGCGGCAGGCTGAAGGAGGCCCGCAAGCATCTGTCCCGGGCGAAACGCCTGGATGTCGAAGGGAAGTGGGCATGGGAGGTGTCGCGCAAGGAAGGCCTCCTGCGAGCACGTCCCTCCACGGGATGACAGGAAGATGAACGAGGACAGGTTTCGGAAACTTATTCTGTTCCTGATACTGGTCATCGTCGTATTGACCGTGTTCAGGCAGGGGGTGACGGTAGGCCTGCCGCCGTCGGGCAGGGAGGTTTTGGAGCTTTTCCGCTGGACATTCTCCGACATCGCTCCGAGCATCGCGCGGGAGGGAAACGTTGCGTACGTGACCAGGGCGGACGTGATTCTGGCACTGACGACCATCGTGTGGTTCGTGTGGCTCGTGGTCAGGCGTCAGGCGGCCCGGGCCGCAACCGTTTCGGGAGTCGTCTATTCACTCGGCGTATGGCCGATCGTATCGCTGGCCTTCTCATGGTGGTTTTCGAAACGAGGCATGGTCGGAGGGCCGGCCGGAGTGCGGGAGGTGGTGCAGCATTTCGAGTACTTCGTGATCGCATTTGCGCTGTTCGGGTCGGTCATGTCGCGGGCAAGCGCGCGGAGGGTGCTCGTCTTCTTCCTTCTGGTCGGGGCCGCTGCAATGGGGGTTGGCGTCTACCTCGTTTACTCGGCGATGCGAGGAACACCTGTCCTCGGCGGTCTGGGAGCCAAGTCAATCGGGTTCGAAGGGTGGGCGTCGCAGGCCAGGCTTGCGGCCCTCCTCGCGCCTATCTTCTTTGGCTGCGCCGCCTTCGACACCCACCTGCTGAGGAGGATATTCTGGTCGGCGGCCACGGTCGCCTCTCTTATGGCGTGCGTGTCCGGCCCTCTTTTGGCCACTGCCATTGTGGTGATCCTCGTGCTCTCGATGATCAAGAGCGAGAGGCTTTTCGCCTGTCTCGCAATCGTCTTGCTGTTCCTCCTGCCGTTCTCGTGGGTGATGCGGTTCGGGCCCGTGAAGGAGGAGTTGGCGAAAGGGCTCTGGTTCGAGCCGGCCATGAGAGGGATTTCGCTGGAGGAACAGGCTAAGCTGAGGGGGGAGGCGTCGGCGATAGCCGTCGCCGCAATCGATGAGAATCCGCTTGTGGGCATGGGCCCCGGAGCGGATATGACCCCGCCTTCTCTTTCGCGGTATCTGGGGAGAAGCGATTCTTCGGAGGAAGCGCGAGGGGCGCTTGCCAGGGCCGCCGGCCCGCCGCCGTACTTGCTCACCGCCGCGCGCATGGGAATACCGATGGTGCTTTTCTTCTTGTGGGTGTTCGTGCTGTTCTCGCGGCGTCCGTTGATGATGATGACGATGCCGGGGGAGGCGCTGCACCAAGGATTAGGGGCGGGGCTGTTCGGCGCGGTTCTGGTGTTTGCCGTAGGGAACTTCTGGACCCCCATGGTAGCGCACGAAACAGGGCTCCCTTTTGCGCTGATCCTGGCGTGCATCTGGCGGATGTCGGAGCCCGAGAGGGTGGAGGTCGTCGGGCCTCGGGAGGCGGAATCCCGCCCGGAGCGGCCTTCGGACGATTTGACACTGGACCTTTCCTGACGAAATGGCGGCAATTACCTACAAAGACTCAGGAGTGGACCTGGACGCCGCGCAGGCGGTGGCCTCTTCCGTGCGGCGGTTGATGCAGAGCACCTTCGACCCCCGAGTGATCGGAACGAAGGCGGATTTCGCGGGCCTCTTCGCGCTGGATTATGCCGAGAAGCTCTTCGCGCGCAACTACAAGCGCCCCGTGCTGGCTGCCTGCACCGACGGAGTGGGTACAAAGCTGCGGGTGGCGTTCAAGGCGGGAGTGCACAACACGGTAGGGATAGACCTTGTTGCCATGTCGGTCAACGATCTGGTGACGCTGGGGGCGGAGCCGCTCTTCTTCCTCGACTACGTGGCGCTGCCGAAGTTCGATGAGAAGCTCTTCGAAGAGATAATCTCGGGAGTGGTGGAGGGCTGCAGGCAGGCGAATACCGCGCTGATAGGAGGCGAGACGGCCGAGATGCCGGGCTTCTACAAGCGCGGGGAGTACGACCTGGTAGGCTTCGCGGTGGGGGTTCTCGACCGGCCCAGGCTTCTGGACGGGAGCAAGGTGCAGCCGGGAGACGTCATAATCGGCATGCCCTCAAGCGGGCTCCATTCCAACGGCTTCTCGCTCGTGCGGAGGGCTTTGCTGGAAGAACACAAGATGCCGTTGGATAAGCATGTGCCCGATTTGGGAAGGACGCTGGGCGAGGAGCTCCTCGAGCCTACGCGCATATACGTTCGGCCTGTAAGGGCGCTGCTGGCGTCGTACAAGGTCAAGAAGATGGTGCGGGCGATCGCCCACATCACCGGAGGCGGGTGGCCCGACAACCTGGTGCGAGTGCTTCCCGACGGCTGCATGGCGGAGATAGAGCGAAAGAGCTGGGAGGTTCCGCCCATATTCGGACTGGTGCAGAAATGCGCGGGAATCGACGACGACGAGATGTACCGCGTTTTCAACATGGGAATGGGCATGGCGCTGATAGTCTCACCGGTGAGCACCAACGTGGTGCTCAGGAAGCTGAGACGGGAAGGGGTAAAGGGACAGGTGATCGGACGAGTCGTTCGTGGAAAGCGCTCGGTTCGGTTAGTCTAGGCGGGGCGGCTTTGTCGTGAGCGCTGAAATTCCCGGTGACGCATGACGCTCCCATCGTCCCTCTTCCGTTCGCACAAAGAGCAGGGATTCCACGCCGGGAAGCGACGTTATGAGTTCGCGGGTGCCCGTCGCTCCGAGGACGCTGACGGCCGTGGCGAGCGCATCGGCGGTGGTGGCGTCGCGCGCGATGATAGTCGCGCTGGGGACGCTGTCCACCGGCCGGCCGGTACGCGGATCGACGATGTGGGAGTAGCGCTTCCCCTCGATCTCGAAATAGCGCGCGTAATTGCCCGAGGTGGCGACCGCGCGATCTGTAACGTACAGCGTGTCGATATATGCGGAAAGGTCGTCCGGCCTACGCGGGTCCTGAACGCCTATCACCCAGGGCTCACCCCCCGGCTTCGCGCCGAGCGCGTAGACGTCCCCGCCGGCGTTCACCAGAGCCGAAGAGACGTGTCTGCGAAGAACGCCCACAGCCTGGTCTACTATATATCCCTTCGCGATGCCGCCCAGGTCGATGGAAGTTCCGACGGGGATCGAGACGGTGGCCTCCTCGGCCCCCTCGGACACTTTGACCTTCCGGTATCCCACCTGCAGGAGCGCGGCTTGAAGGTCGGCGTCGGAAGGGAGGCGGGCTCGCACTACGCTGTCTCGCCAGAGCGCCACAAGCGGGCCGACGGTAATGTCGAACGCGCCGCCGGTCAACTTGGACATTTCGAGCGCGCGCTCAATGACGAACAGAGTGGGCGGCGACACCGGGGCAGAGGCGCCCGCCATCCGATTTACGCGCGAGACATCGCTTTCGGCCGTGTAACCCGACAACAGCCGCTCCAGGGCCTCCATCTGCCTGTACGCGTCGGAAGCGGCTTCCTCGCCCTTCTCGAAGGTGGGAGCATAGACGGTGATGCTGACCACCGTCCCCATGAGAGTGCGGGTCTCGGTGTAGGGGATGAGGTGCGGTGTTTCAGTAGAGGGCTTGCCGCAACCCATGAGGGCAAGAAGAACGGAGGATAGAACGCAGGCTGTGACATGAGAGAAAACGCTGCGGCACCGGTTGGTGGGAGCGACAAGATCGGAGGAAGGGTCTTTGGTTGGGCGATCGAAGGAATATCTCAAGTAGCTTGCCTGTCGCGCGGGAGCTTTCTCGCCAGCAGATAGATCAAAGACCCGACGAGCGGCGGGGACACGAAGATGAGTATCAGAATCCAGACAATCTTGTTGCTGCCTTCGGGCTCCCTGGTGCCGCAGTCGACCAGCATCCAAATCCAGAAGCCGAGCACGCCAAGGGCGCCCAGTCCGCCGAGGGCGAATAGTCCGCAGATAGGCAGCAGCGCCAGCCCTTCCATTGGTTCCTCGAGCCTCCAATCGGCCAGACCGTGCCGGAAAATCCGCCGCTAGTAAGGTGCGCTTCTCCCGCGAGGAAGCTTGCGGACGAATAAGTAAATCAGCGCCCCGAACGGCACGAACAGGATGATGAGAATCCAGACCAGCTTGGTATTGCCTTCGTCCGTTTCCTTCGTGGCGCAGTCGACCAGCATCCAAATCCAGAAAGCCGCCCAAGCAAGCACAAAAAGGAGGCCGATGATCCATGCAAGGCAGAAAACGGCTCCGCCGACCGCCGGCATGGCTTCGGGCATTGTCTCCACGAATCCCTCCGTTCTATAGAACCGTCGCCATTTCCCCTAGAGCGCCGCTTTGACAGGGATCATAGGGTTACAGAGTTACACTGTCAAGCTATTCCCGTGCCCGGCGGCGTTGCAGTCTGATTGTGGCAATCTGCCACGGTTTGAGGTTCAACGAGAGCTTCTCCTTTGCGTGCCCCAGGTCTCGGATTGAATGCCCGTCCAGCCGAGTCTGATGAGCCGCGCCGCCGAAGCACTTGTGGAACGTCATTTCGAGGTCGCGTTCCGACCCGGTCGCCTCGTAGAGCCTGACCTCAAGGCCGCCCTTTTCCCGCACGCATGTAGGAACGACGCCTTCGGAAACGCGGAGAAGCATGGACTCTTCGGGGATCGAACCGGAGGACCTCTCGGCGCGCGCGCTGAGCGGCGGCGTGGTGAGTTCGAGCGCCTTGCGCGTAACCTGCGAGAGGTCCACGTCGCACGGATCAGTAATCAACCAGTATCGGTAAGTGTGCCGGCCGGATACGTAGGCATAGAGGAACCGGTCCTTGGTGCTGGAGCCGTGGACGCCCGATGAAGCCATGGCGAGCATGTTCCCAAGGCCGTCCTCGTCGCTGGTGTAGCCGACGGTGCCTTCGTTCACCAAGGTCATGGCCTTCCCGTCGAACTCCGCGCGACACCAGTTGACGCCGGGGAATGCGTGCAACTCCCGCTCGGCCGCCCCGAAGGGCACATCGGCCCAGACTTTTCTCTCCCCTGGGAGGGTGAACAGAGCCCTCAAAGCATACTTGGCTCGATCCATCTGAGCCTGGATGTCGGCTATGTCGGTACCGTAGAAATCCTTTCCGATCTGTGTCCCCAGGGGGAAGTCGAAGGTAACGTGAAAGCCGACGGCCCGCGCGACGTCGTCCAAGGTGATCAGCAGCCGAAACGGCACGACGCACCGGACCTTAGCGGGAAAGGGGCATTCGTCGGGATATTTCTTGGCGAACTCCTCCCGATCGCCCAAAGGCGGCGTCCTGTCGGCCACCCCGACGAGCTCTCCCTTTAGGAGCGCGCGAACGCCGTTGGCTCCGCGAGTCGCCGAGACGGGCTTAATGTTCTCGACGCTGCTCCAGCAGCCGAGCTGGGTGAAATATGCCTTGTAGAGGTTGAGCGGCCCCTGGTACTCAGAGCAGCTTTGCTTGTCGACAAGGCGAGCGATTGCGCCTGTCTTGGGGTCGAGCGAAACGGAGAAGGAGGCGGACTCGAGGTTCCATCCGGTCGGAATCTTCGTTCCTGCGACGGGCTCGCCGGGCGTGATGTAGAAGCACTTATATCCCGCCCCTTCGAATTCACAGGGGAAGGCAATTGCGGCCGTGCGGCCGCCGTCGGTCCTGTGCGTGATATCGACGATCTCCGCGTCAACATTCCGGCCCCCGTCGCAAACGGTCACGCCCTTCCAATCTTGCGGGAGGTCAACGGCGACCTCAGCGACCCTCCGGGAGGCCCACGGAAGCGTGTTCGCGACGATGAAGCGGTGTCCTTTCTTCTTGGGTTTGCGGAGACAATCTGCGATGGCCGAGAGTTTCCTCACAGCGATTTGGCTTGCGTCTTCTTCTCCAGCCGACGTGGCCTTCGCTACTATGGCGGAGTCGGCGGCGGATTCGACGATCCTGAGCGCCGCGAGGTCTGTGCCGTCCTGCTGGAGAAACGCCATGCCGTGATTGTAGAAAAGCGCGTCATGGTTGTCGCCGATGAGGGCTCGTTTCCAGACCTCATCCAGTTCCCCGCGAGGGGGACCGGCCCCAAGAGCCACCTCGGCGGCGTCAAGGAACTCGGCGGAATAGAGGGCCCTGACGGCGCGCCTTGCGGCCTTCCTGACACGGTCACCGAGCCATCCGAAACGCGCCACAGGCTTGATGTCGTCCGCCTTCAACGTGACGCGGCTACCCGTACGGGCGCGCCGGCACTGGTCTTTGAGGGTCGTCCACGTCACCAGCGGAGATTTCCGGACGCGTCGGGCTTCGGCATCGCTGAAGTGGTAGTGGGTTACGTCGCGGCAGAACAACACCAGAGGATTGGCGACCCCGTGCTCTTTCGCCACAGCCAGATACTGCCGCGGGGTGCCGAGCTTGCCGAACTTGCCGGTTTGGAGGAATTGGGTCGGCATGTGCGAGCCCGACGGCGGGTTGTGGCAGAATGATCCGTCGTTGAAGCTGTAGAAGGGGACGGCGTCGACGGTCGTGCCGTCAAGGCCGACCCATGTGACCTTCTCGTCGTCGAACTTGGGCAGCTCCGCGTTGTACTCGAAGCGGAGAAGTACGTCGCTGTATCCGAAGTCGTGAAAAACGCATGGGGACTGGAGACTGTAGTTCGGCTCCTGGGAATAGTAAGTGCTCGGCCTGATGCCCAAAGCGTCTTGGATGGCGGCAAGGCCGTATTCGAAGTGCCTGACCATCGATTCGGAATCGCAGAGCGGGGCGAAGGGCCCGGCATACGTGCCGCCGACTATTTCCACGCGGCCGGTCGCGACCAGCTCGCGAAGCAGGTCAAGCGCCTTTCTGACTTCGGGGTCGCGGCTTGCGGCGAACTGCTCGTAGCTGTAACCGTCGATCTCGAAGTGGTAGGTGAAATCGGGAAAGAGCTTCAGCTTGCGGGCGACGGCGTATATTTCGGCAATAACGCCCGCGTACCCGCCGAAACCCCACCATCCCCACCAACCCAGCGCCGCAATGCCCCCGTGCCCGACGTAGGCCATGCGAATCTTGTTGTGTGTGTCAGTCACAGAATACCTCCAGACCGGCATGGGTGAAGAAAAAAGAGCAGCGAGATATCCCCCGCTGCCGGGTGCGAGAGGGGGGATTCGAACCCCCACGGCCTAAGCCACTGGATCCTAAGTCCAGCGCGTCTGCCGGATTCCGCCACTCTCGCAAGAGCCGTCCCAGTTGAGCATTATACCCTGACCGCGAGACTCCCTCAATCCGCGCGGGTTACATCTCCAGGTCAGTCCAGCCGAGCCTGTCCCGATACTTGGCTACGAACATCCCCATGAGCCGCATTTCGACGACCATTATGTAGAACGACATGAACGGACCCGCCAGAGACCCGACGCATATGCCCACGCCCGGGGTCATAGCGAGCGCCATCCGAGCGCCGAACCCGGCGGCCATGGCGACCAGCAGCAAGAGCACCACGCCCAGATATTGGAGAGGGACGCGAAAGATTGTGGCGAGTATGGGGCCGGGGTTTAGGCCGCTCAGGCTGTAAAGCCCGGCTACCCGCATAAGCGCCATCGGAAAGACAAAACTTCCGAGGAACACGAGTGCCAGAGAAACGACGGGCAAAGAGCCGTCGCCGACTGCAAGTTCTATCTCGGGAACGACCCCACCAACCGTAAGGAACGCGTAGACAAGGGCTGGAGAATAACACAGGATCGCCGGAACGGCGAAGAGGACGAAGGGGTAAAGCAGGTCGCCCCAGATGTCCCTGTAATCGGGGAGGTCGGGCGGATTGCGCTCCATACGAGCCGAGCCTGCGATGGCTGAGAGAAGGTACGAAGCGGCATATCCGGAAGCCAGAATTGGGAGCACGATGAACAGGCAACACATCCCGGCAACTAGATTTGACACGAACATTATCACTGTGACTATAGCGATGGACACCAGTCCCGTACCTCTGAGGGGGTAGGCGAAGGCGTCGCGGAGCGTCGGGCCGAGCCCCCACGGGAGTTCCGTCATTTCCCGTAGGGGAGGCGTTGCCGGTTCCTCCCCTTGGGGAACTCTCCGTCCGCAGTTGACGCAGATGACGCCGTTTTCGACCTGAGCGGGGGTCAGCTTGAGGACGCGGCCGCATCGGCACGTGACCTCGCAAAGCGGAACGGGAGACTCTGAGGCGGGCGTTTGGGATTCAGTCTCCTCGCTAAGCAAAGGTACGACGGTGGGCTGTCGGCAGCCGGGGCATTTCGCCCTCCTGCCCGAATCTTCGTCCTTGGCGGAGAGGAGCTTTCCGCAATTCCTGCAGCGGAATTTGATTGCCATCTGCTTCCCAACACTCTAACCAGGAGACAGCCCGAGAACCACCCCGCTTCTGCGGGCTACGAAGACAACGATTCCGCCAGCCATTCGCCGGTAGACTTGAGAACGCCGAGTTTGGACTCCAGGTTCTGCCGGCGAACCGGTATCAAGTCCAGCACGTCGAAGCCGGGAGTGCGCAGTGTCCGTTCGAGGCTCACGGCGCAGGCCGGAGCGCCGCCTCCGCCTCCGCCGGCGACGCAAACGCCTATGGCGGGCTTGCCGGAGACTCTCTCTTTGCCGGCCTGGTTGACGCAGGTGCGCCGCAGCCGGTCGAGGAATGCGCGAAGGCTTTCACTGAGATCGCTGAAATAGACAGGGGTGGCGAACACCACCGCATCGGCGTCGCTGATCTTGTCGACGAGCGAGGCGAAGTCGTCGTCGATGACGCATTTTCCTTCCGTCCTGCAAATCCCCCAACCGTTGTCGTCGCACTGACGGCAGCGTTCGATTTTCATCTGGGGAAGGAACATGCTTTCCGTTTCCGCGCCCTGCTCCCCTGCCCCCTCGAGGACTGCGGCCGCGGCGCGTCCCGTCTGTCCGTTCGGGTTGCGACTGCCTGAGATCATCAACACTTTCATCTCCGTCTCCTCTCCAGCTCGCGTTTCTCAAAGACGGGACGAAGCGCGATGTCACTCCCGCCCCGCCCCAAGCACTCGACTTATCACGCTTCCCATATCCTCCACAGCGTAGGGCTTGCGAAGAATGCCCTGGAAGCCGAAGTCCTCGAACGCTGCCAAGACCGGGTCGTCGGTGTACCCGCTTGTGGCGATCGCCTTGACACCTGGGTCAATTTCGCTCAAGCGAACCATGGCTTCCTTGCCGCCGAGACCCTGGGGAATGGTCAGGTCCATGATGACCACGTCAAAGGGATTGCCTGAATCCAAGGCGCGGCGGTAGAGTTCGACGGCCTCGTCGCCGTCGTGGGCAAGCGCGGCATCATGCCCAAGATCGCGGAGCACGGCCGCCGCCGCCTGCAGCATCAGCTCGTCGTCGTCAACGACGAGCACCCTCACATCGGCTTGTGCGGGGATGCCGGTCGCGACCGGGGTCTCCGACGTCCGCTCCTTCGCCGCCGGGAGGTAGATGTGGAAGGTCGTGCCGGCGTTCGGTTCGGAATCGACGCTGATATGTCCCCGATGCCTGGAGACGATGGCATGTGCGGTCGCGAGGCCGAGCCCCAAGCCCTGCCGCTTGGTCGTGAAATAGGGGTCGAATATCTTGGGGATATGCTCCTGAGGTATCCCCGCGCCGTGGTCCTCGATTGAAAGTCTGATGCAGTCGCATTGTGAGACGGGGAGGGAGCCACCCATCGATGCGGGCAGGTTTTCAGCGCGGACGGTCACCATACCACCATCGGGCGTTGCCTGTACGGCATTGGTAAGGATGTTATTGATGACTTGGTAGATTTGGCTTTCGTCGGCCTCGACGGGCCAGAGGTCGTCGGGAATAGAGACCTGACATTGGACGTTGGAGTCTTTCGCGGCGAGAGTTACGGACTCGGCCACAATCCCATGGAGAGAGATGGTTCTCTTGATCGGCGTTCCCCCCTTGGAGAATGTGAGCAATCGCTGCGCGAGGTTCTGCGCGCGCGCGAGCGCATCGCGCGCGTCCCTCAACCTTTCGGACACCGTGGTCTTCGATTCGGAGTACTTCTGGGCCAGAGAGACGTTGGCGAGAACTGCGCCGAGCAGGTTGTTGAAGTCGTGCGCGATACCTCCGGCGAGGATGCCTATGGATTCGAGCTTCTGCGCCCTTAGCAGCTCTTCCTGCATCCTGCGCTGCTCCGTGATGTCGCAGGCTATGACCTGGATAGCCCGAGTGTCCGCGCCGATGTTGACCAGAGTGGGGTAGACTTCGATCCAGCGCGATTCCCTCCCATGCGGCGTCAGCCTGAGTTCCGCGGCGGCCACCTCCTCCCCGCGCCCGGCTCCCGCGAAGACGCCTAAGGCCCTCTCCGCGCTCTCGCCGTCGAAGCCGGCGAAGTCGCCGACATGGTGACCTATGATCTTCTCGGCGGGGACGCCAATCAGCTTGGCGGCAGCTTCGTTGCAGTCGATTACGGTACCGTCCATTTCAAAGAGAAAGACGGCTTCAGGGGCGGATTCGAAGAGGGTCCGGTACTTCTCTTCGCTTTGGCGGAGCGCTTCTTCGGCGAGCTTGCGTTCTGTGATATCCACGACGATGGCGAGGAATCCGGCGATCTTGTCCCCCCGAACGAGGGGATCGGAGCGTATTATGACGGGAAAAGTCGTGCCGTCCTTGCGCTTCGCCGTGTATTCGACGCCGCCCAGGCGTTCCCCGCGCAGCACCCTGCGCATATTCTCTTGAGCCCTGGCGTGGTCCCGGGAAACCAACATCTGAAGGACATTCAATCCTTTGCGGAAGTCCGCTCGCGTATAGCCGAATGCGTCAAAGCCGGCCTGATTGACGAACAAGATTTCGCCTCGCTCGTTGACTTCGCAAACGGTTGTCGGCAGGGATTCCGCCAACTCCCGGAATCTTGCTTCGCTCTCCCGAAGCGCCAGTTCAGCGCGTTTCCGTTGGGAGATATCGCGCGAGACCCCGATCACTCCCACGGGGGTGGAATCGGGACCTCGCAGGAAGGTCACCCTGGCCTCGGCCCACACGGTGCGACCGGCCTTCGTCCGGTGTTCCAACTCGATGGTTCTGCCCCGCTTGAGCCTCTTGCGAGGGCGGCGCTCTATGGCAAGCTCTTCTTCAAAAGTCTCTCTGATGAGTCGGAGAGACTGGGGCGTAAACATCTCTTCCAGCGTAAGCTTCTTCTGTTCTTCAGCGCTCCACCCCGTCAGCTTACGGATGGAAGGGCTGAGGTAGGTGAGCTTGAGATTCATATCCACCGTCCAAATGACGTCCTTGACGTTTTCGGCGAGAAGGCGGTATCGCCGCTCGCTCTCGCGGAGGTCGCTCTCGGCGCGCTTGCGCTTGGTGACATCGTGGGCGATTACGGAGACGAACGGCTTGCCCGCGGCGGTTAGCATCCTGGCGGTGGTCTCCAGGGTTACGTAGTCCCCGCGCGCGGTCCTGTAGCGGTACTCGAAATTTGTAAGCTCTCCGGTCTTGACGAAGCTCTCCCAGGCCGCTGCGGTTCTCTCCAGGTCGTCGGGATGGACTTTGTCGAAAGGGTCCCCCTGGGTCTGTGGAGTGTAGCCGAGCGTTTCGCACCAGGCCTTGTTGGCCCAGAGCGTCTTGGCTTCGAGGTCGGATATGGTCATGAGGTCGTGCGAATTATCGAACATGACGCGGAAGCGTTCCTCGCTTTCGCGAAGGGCTCCCTCGGCCCGCTTGCTGGGGGTTATGTCAACCACGATTCCGAAAATTGCGGGCCTGCCTTTGTACAAGAAAGTCTGCGAGAAGAGCTCCACCCACCGCGTTTGCCGCGACTTGGTCAAGACCCGGTAGGTGTATCGAGGCACGACGTCTTCTTCGCCGGCCTGCTTTTTCCCGGCTTGTTCCATGACCAGCGGCAGGTCGTCGGGATGAATGAACGCGGCGAGACCGCCGAGACCGGGATCACAGAGTTCGTCAACCGAGTAGCCGAGGATTTCGGCGGCAGGGCGGTTGGCATACACCGTCCTGTCGTCCTGATAAATGAACATTCCGGCGAATGATTGCTCCCCCAAAGAGACAAGTAGCTCGTCCGTGGACGGGCCAGAGGGGAGAACCGTCAAGTCAATCTGCCCCGGATCAGCACGAGAGGAAGCGGCTTTCCCAGCAGGTGGCTGCTCTTTTTTTCCTTCGCATTTCATCGCTTGGGCTTCTCAGAGGAAAAGCCGTCATCAGCGTTTTCTCGGCCGCCGCGAGAGCAGGACCGGTCAGCCGCGCGAGCCTGTGTAGACGCGTCGGCGCGGCTTGGTCACCTGCAAGACGACCCCCCTGCACTCCAGCGAGGCGTCATCTTCGAGAAGGATGGGGGGGTACTTGGGGTTCTGCGCCCAAAGGACCGCCCTGCCGTTGTCGCGATGATAGACTTTGATGGTCTTAAGCTCTTCGCCGTCGCGGTGAATGACGGCGACGATTACATCTCCCTCCCTGGGAGGGAGGTCACGATCGACGAGCACGAGGTCGCCTTCGTCAATGGAATCACGCGAAGGGCATGACATGCTGTCGCCGTCTACGCGGAGGTAGTACCTGGTCGAGGAATAGAGTTCGGAGGGCACAGGAATCCAGTCGATCACTTCGTCCCACGCCTCTCGGGCGGTGCCGCAGGCCACCTCCATCGAAAGCAGGGGCAGGAGCCTTGCCGCATCGGCCGCGGTCACGCGGGGCTCCTTGGCGGGCGGCGGCTTCACCTCCGGGACATAGTTGGTGACGTACCCGTCCGGACGCCGAATCAGGCCTTTGTAAGTGCGCGCGTCAATGTCCATCGCTTCCGGCGGGAACACGCGGGAATCGTCGAGGAGGTAGTCCATCTTTACCCCAAGAATCCGTGCTATGCGCGAAAGCAACGCGCTGGAAGGGTTGGGCCTTCGGTCGGTCTCGAGCTGTGAAACCGTAACGCGGCTCGTCCCGGCGCGCTCAGCAAGCTGTTTCTGCGTAAGCCCCATCGCCTTTCGGAGTGCCGTTATCTTGTATTTCCTGCTCATCGTCCGCTCCTGGTTATCGGATCGCGCCGGTATACTCGTCCATCAGGTTAATGACCATGGTACACAGAGTCAGATGGAGAGTCAAGAAAATCTATGTAAATTAGGCTTGATATTCCGGCGCGGCGTGGTATAGTATACGCGAACGCTGAAGCCTTTAACATACACCAGACAAGTCTAGTTGTCTTTGATTGGCCCCCGCACAAGGGCTCGTGCACGTGGACGGTGGACTCCAGCGCCGCCCGAACCGCCAATTGCTCCCCGAGTCCGCATCGCATTTTATGAGGTCAAAACGACCTTGCCTCGTCTCCCTCTTTCCCGGCGAAGCCTGAGCTTCAGCGGGACGCTTGCCACCCGAACAACGGGTCTACGCTGAGAATATGGAACGCATCCGCTGCAATCCCAACTTTCCCCCCGGAGGGGCCGCGCTGTTGGCGGAATCCGATCACGACCGTATCAGAGACGTCGCGCTCCGTCGCTACCTCGATGAAGTGCTCGACCATATTCTCACTGACGCCGACGGGCTGCGGGACTTCATGAAAGAACTCCTGACAGAGGCATGCCGCAGCAAAGGTTACAGGCTGACAGGTGAAGCGGAATCGATCCTGGACGAGTTGACGGACAAAGCTGCGGAATGGGTGGCGCAACGCCGCCCTGTGGAGTTCTCTCGATTCGTCATATGAAAGGCGACCGGCGGCAGGAGGTCAGCAGCCATGCGATGCCTATGCGTAGAACGGAAATCGTGCACCGTGAGCGAAATCGAACAATACCTCCGCTGCCCGCGAGGGTACTACCTGCGCTGCGTGGCGAAGGAAAGACGCGACGTGAGCCCTTTCGTCGCTGTCTCCACATCGTTGCGGGAAACGATAACGCTTTGGCACCGCGCAAGATCGTCGGGAGGGTCGGTGGGCTCGGCGGGGAACGTCGTTGACCTGTTCCGGTCGCTGGTCGCGGTAAAGGGCTACCGCGCGCGGGCGGCGGAATTGGTGAAGGCGGCGGAGCCGGCGCTGATCTCGTACGTGATGGGATACGGGACCCGGCTTGAAGATGATCCGGAGAGTAACAGCGTCCTGCGCATCGGTCTGCAGAAGGAAGTCAGGCTTGCCTGCGGTTGGACTCTCAGAGGTGAAATCCCGCTTGCTTCCGCCGACGGGACTATCGCGGACATTCGGGTATGCATGAATGCCAAGAGGGAATCCGACGTGGCGAGGGACTTCAGGCTCGGTGCCTTCGCCTTCCTTTCCGTGGGCGAGGACGCGACGGAGGAAGAGGACGCTGCGTCCCAGGGAGAGGTCTGCGTGGAAATGGAAGTGCTGGTGATAGGGCGGCGGCCGCGAGCGCAGCGCCTGCGGGGAACGTGCCGCGCGAAAGACCTGGTGCGATTGCGGCACGTGGTCGAACTGGCTGCCGACGGGATATCGAGACACGCCTTCCCGCCGACCCACCCCGGCAACTGGAACTGCTCGCCGCGGTGGTGCGCGTACTACGGGCCTTGCACCGCGGGGATGGAGGGAGAAGGCCCTCATTCATCGGAAGCAACCGATGCCGCGAACCTCCGGGGCCTGACAGATGAGCGGAGAGAGGGGGACCGGTCGAGCCCGGCGGTCCGGTGAGGGTGAACGCAGGCGGGCTTTTCGTCCAAGGAACACGATGTGAGAAAGCCAAGGACCAAGAAGAGAATCCTGCAGGAGTTGCTGGCCGACCCTTTTGACCCTCGGCCGGCGGAAGAGAAGGCGCAGGACGTGGGTATCGGCAATGGGAAGCTCGTGAGGTGGTCACAGGAGCCGGAGTTCCGGAGCGAGATATTCGCAATCGTGCAGATGCGGGTCGAGGCGGCGCTTCCGGCGGTGCTGGGAGCGATCCTGTCAAAGGCCATCGAGAAGGGTGACGTCCCGGCGGCCAAGCTGCTGCTCCAGTTCACCGGCAAGCTTTCGGACGACGCTGAGACGGAAACCGGCATCGAGAGATATAAGGAGATATTGCGAAGTTGCCTGCAAGAGACGGACGAATAGCCAAATTCCGCTGGTTCGAAATGATCAACTACCGGCCTCACTCGGGGCAGGAGATGCTCCACAGGTCGGAGGCTCGGTTCAAGGTGCTGGTGGCGGGGTCTCGTTTCGGGAAGTCGCTGGCGGCGGCAAGAGAGGTGGAGCCGCTGATTCTCGACTGCGCCCCGCCGACGCGCGGCTGGATAGTCGGCCCGACATACGCCTTGGGGGAGAAGGAATTCCGTTACATCTGGGACGACCTGGTGGTCAAGCGGAGGCTGCCGGTGAAGAAGAGCGCGGACAGCCCGCGCGCGGGGAATATGTTCATACAGTTCGAATGGGGGTCCGAGGTGCTCGTCAAGTCTGCGGACAATCCCCCGGGGCTGCTGGGCGAGGAGCTGGACTGGCTCATTCTCTCGGAGGCGGCGAAGATCAGCGAGACGGTCTTTGAGAGATACCTGTTTGCAAGGCTGGCGTCTCGCGAGGGAAGACTGATCATCCCGACGACGCCGAGCGGCTTCGACTGGGTGTACCGGAAGTTCCTCCTCGGTCAGGACAACGCGTTTCCGGAATGGGAGAGCTGGCAGTTTCCCACCTCTGCGAACCCGTATCACCCCAAGGGGGAGATCGAGCAGGCGAAGAGAAACCTGACGGAGGAGGCCTTCGCCGAGCAGTACCTCGGGCAGTTCGTCCATTTCACGGGGAGGGTTTACAAGGAATTCTCCAGAACGGTCCACGTGGCGTCAGAGATTCCCGAAAGTTTTCATAAGGTGGTTGGCGCGGTGGACTGGGGATACACGAATCCGTGCGCGGTCGTGGTCGTAGGGGTGGACGGGGACGGGCGGTTCTACGTGCTGGATGAGTTTTACGAACGCGGTGTGCTGGTGCGCGCCCGACTGACAAAGGTGGCCAAGGCGCTCCGCGACCGCTACGGTGTCGAGTGCTTCTTCTGCGATCCTTCGGAGCCGGCGTACATAGCGGAGTTCAACGCGGAAGGGCTGAAAGCGTGCCCGGCGAAGAATGACGTGGTCTCGGGGGTGGCGAAGGTGGCGGAAGCGCTGAAGGTTCGCGGTGACGGAAGGCCGGGGCTGGTGTTCAGCCCGCGGTGCACGAACACGCTCAGAGAGATGGAGGGATACCGGTACCCCGAGCGGAAAGCGGACGGGCCGGATTCGGAGGTGCCGTTGAAAGTGGACGACCACGCGGTGGACGCCCTTCGATATGCGATTTTCAGCGTGAGCCAAACGACGATCAAGGCGGAGGTGTGCTGATGGGCGGAAATACTTCGGTTCCCACGGTGAAGGCATACGTAACCGGCAGCGGCGAAATACTGGAGGCCAACCAGGCGGGAGAACCCGGCTTCGGGAAACCGGCGGGGAGTCCGGAGCAATGGAGCCGGGCGACGAAGATGGATGCGTGGAAAGAGCTGGACCGCTCGCGGGTGATAAAGGCTTCGTCGCAATTGCCGGAAGGGCAAGTCGGCTGGGAGGAAGATGCGGGGTTGGTCGAGCCGCCGTATAACCCGAGGCAACTGGCGCTTCTGGTTGAGCGAAATACCTGGCACTACGCGTGCTGCGCGCAGAAGGCGCACGACGTTGCGGGGCTGGGCTGGCAGATTCGGCCAATCGCCGGAGCCAAGGCCCAAGGATGGCCGGAAGCCAGGGCCGAGGCGGCGGACCTCGGTCGCTTGCACCGCTTCTTTGCAGGCTGTAATCCGAGAATGAGTTTGCGGGAGGTGCTGTATTCGGCTCAGTTCGACTACGAGTCGACAGGTTGGATGGCAATCGAGGTGGTAAGAGACTCGGAAGGCACCCCCAGAGAGCTGTGGCACGTGCCGGCGCACACGGTTAGGGTACACGCTTCGCGCCCCGTATTCTGCCAACTGAGAGGCGAAAGACAAGTATGGTTCAAGGAGTTCGGCGAGCCGAGAACGTACAGAAGGAGTGACGGGAAGGAGTCGGCGGCGCTCATGCCCGAGCACGCCGCGAACGAGATGATCTTCATCAAGAGCTACTTCCCGATGTCCAGCTACTACGGGGTGCCCGCCGCCATTCCGGCCCTGGGAGCCCTGATAGGCGAACTGGAGGCAAGGGAGTACAACCTGCGCTTTTTCGAGAACCACGCCATCCCCGCGTACGCCGTCATCGTGGAAGGGGGAGACCTCGACGAGGATTCGCGCGAGCTGGTGAGGCGATACTTCCGCAGCGAGGTGAGGCGCGACCCGCACAAGACGCTGATCCTCTCGTCGCCTACGGGGGTGACGATCCGGCTGGAAAAGCTCAACGCGGATGTGAGGGAAGGATCGTTCCGGTTCTACCGCAAGGACAACCGGGACGAGGTCATAGCTGCGCACCGCGTGCCCCCGTACAGGCTGGGCATCGCGGAGACGGGGAGCCTGGGGGGAAACACCAGCAGGGAAAGCACCGAGATATACAAGACGTCGGTAGTCAAGCCCCGACAGGAGACTCTGGAGGACAGGCTGAACCGGCTGATCCGAGAGGGCTTCGGGATAGAGGGGTGGGAGTTCAAGTTCGACGAGATCGATACGCGCGACGAGGTCGCCGACGTCGAGAAGACGTCAAAGCTTTTCGCCATGGGGGCGATTTCTCCGAACGAGGTGAGGGCGAGGCTGGCCATAGGCGAACCCTACCAGGGCGGAGACCGGTACTTCGTCTCCGGCAGGACGAAGGTAAGAAGATCGCCCGCTGAAGAGGAACTCGTGGCGGCCGGAGATTTCGCCGAATAGCCGGAACGCGAACAAGTCAAGTACGGCTACCGCCGCTGGAAGCGCATCCCGGGTTCCCGCCGGGTACTAATTGTGCGGCTTTGGCTTGGCCTCGGGCGGCCTGGGCTCCGCGAGGAGCAGCCAGAACCCGGCGGTCACACCCCAAACTGCATTGACGACAAAGACTACCAACGGGGTGAAGTTCCCCAGCGTCAAGCCCATCATCCCCTTGTCCATCTTCAGGGGGAAGATGACGAACAACTGCACCAGCGTGGGAGCGAGACTTAAGACAAGCCCTCGGACGAGGAACGACTTCTTCAGCATGGGAAGAATGAAGAGCACGCCCCAGATGCCGCCCCAGACAAGCCGAGGATAGAGCCAATCGGGGGTGAGGTCGGGGGCCATGTTGACACCCAGCCTTCCGGCAATGCCCCTGGAGCCCAGAAGCCAGAGGACGACGCTGTTGACCAGCGCGCCCACGCATCCCGCCGCGAAGACGAGGGAAAGCCTTCCTGCGATCCGTTTCATGACAAAATCCCCCCACCTCCTGTGCGAGGCGCAAAGGAAAGCACTGAAAACTCTGTTCGACGTATCCGCTTACATTATCGGAAGGCGGCGGCGGCTTGCTTGAACGGGATTGAGCCGCCTCAGTGGTGGATGAGGGTGATTCCGGGGTCGACGCGGAGAGGGCCCGCAGAGGCGGCGACCGACCTGACGTCTTAAGGCACAATGCGGGAGGGAAGAACCGTAGAACCGAGGAAAGGCATCCTCACCCCGCGCAGCGGAAAAACAGCTCCGCCGACCTGTCTTATGCGAGCCTACCTTGCCCTGCCTCGGGATGCCGGCGGCGTGGGCGCTGTTTCGGAACGCGATTCGGCTCTGGGCTCGAACGTCATCTCTGCATGAGCGACGTTGTTGCTTTCGGAGACCTCGGTTATGTCCCCGTCGGGGTCGAGCGATACGTAGATATTGTGCTGAGTTTTCGAAGGCTTCCACGAGACCCCGAGCCTGATGGTTTTCGGGTCGAAGTCGTTGGGAGGAAGCAAATGGGGAAGGAGCGCGGACCCGATGGCGGTTCCGCCGGCGGCGGGGTCGCCGTCGTAGAATCGGACCACGGCATTCTCTATGGGCCTGGCGCCGACATTGTGCACCCTGGCTAAGAGAATGCTGCGCCGGTCATTGTACTCGATGCCGTCGGAAGTGACGGCCAAGTCCGGGAGGAGCACCTTGACGCCGATGCCCGGCTCGACCTGTTCGATCTCGACGACGTAGGTCCGCCTGCCGGGGACGTCGAGGTAGACGGGTTCGGCGCGGGAATCCAGCGTGAAGGTCTGGGTGTCGGTGACTTGGTCTATGCGATCGTCGCCGTCGTCATCGATCCCGGCTCGAAGAGTGTATTTGCCGCCCACCTCGAGTATCCATGGACAGAAACCGATTTTTCGCGGCGCGTCGTAAAAGAGATATATGACGACCTTCAGCGCCGTGGGGTCGACGACGGGGACGTAGGCTGCGAAGTCGCGTCCGGTGTTCTCGTAAGTGACGCCGGGCTTGATTCCGCCGACGGTAGCTCTTCCGCCGGCCAAGCCGCCGCCGGTCAGGATGAAGTACGGGTTGACGATTCCGCCGAAGGCCACGCGGTCGGTGGCCAAGGAGTCGGTGGTCTTCAGAGGCCAGTGGGTTCTGAGCTGGTCGTGAACTCTTTTGCTTTGCCAGAGTATCGCGTCGCGATCACCGGCGGCGTCGGCAAGGTCGATTTCCTTCTTTACGTCCATGGACTTGAGGAACTGGATGCCGCCGTGCTCCCGGAGGTTGGCTGAGACCCAGCCTGGAGAGCCCTTGGGGGCGTCGGGGTCGGGCTCGTGCGTGGCGAGGTATTCGGCGGCCAGTCTGAAAGGAGCGAGGTATCCCTCGTCGCCGGTCGCCCTGTATGCCCACAGGAGAAGGTCCACCTGGTATCCCCTGTATTGCGGCCAGAGGAAGAATTGTCGCCAGGGCACCTCACCGGTGTCGTACCAGGTCGGCGCGTCCGGGCCGCCCATTTCGACGTCAGGGAAACTGACCGTAGTGGGTATGATGCCCGCAGGTTTGCCTTTGCCGGTCTGCATGGCGGCGTCGACCCAGCCGCCGGCGAGCTCGGTCAAGAGCTTCTCGAGGTCCGGGTTATGATTGTAATCGTAGACCTTGTAGAGAGGCTGGATGGCGCGAAGGCAAATGGAAGAATTGGCGGCCTGCTTGCCGCTGCCGACCATGAAGGCGCCAATGTAGTTGGAGCGGAAGCTCCGGTAGCCGTGGTCGTTGTCGGCGGTCCAGAGGTCGCGAAGGAGCTTTCCGGTTTTGAGGGTGCGCTCGATCCAGATGGGGTTTCCGTAATCGATGATCATCATCATGGGCAGAGTGTCGCCGGTGAATTCGGAGACGTGCTCGGCATCGGCGGTGCCCTCAAAGAACCCTGCCTCGGGATCGATCTCGGAATGGAGCCAAGCTCCGTTGACGAGCTTGCCGGCGCCCTGGAGCGCTATGTCGGAGATGTGCTTGCTGGTGCTCGCGTAGAAGCCGAACACTCCGACGAGCTCGACGTCGTCGCCCCAGCCGCCGCCGATCTGCCCGTCGGGCTGCTGCTTGTTTAGGATCCACCACTCGGACAGATCGAGAAGCAGATTGTTGGCGTCGCGCAGCGCGGCGGCCCATTCGGGGGCATCGCCTGCATCCACCATGTAATCCCTCAGATGCCACTCGAAGTTCTCTTCCCACTCCTGATAGAGATAGAGGCGGACAAAGCGGTTTTGGGGGAAGACTTTCTCCACCTCCTGAAGGAGCTTTTTTGCGGTGCCGCCGGGCTGGCCCCATCGATGAGGATCGATCATGTAATAGGCACGCGCTCGATAGATGAGGCCCTTGTAGTAGAGGGGGTCGTCGGGTTGGAGCTTCTCGAGCATCGCGCCCGCGAGAGTGCACATGGTATAGCCGCTTCCGGTGCGGCCGCGCTCCGCGATGAGCCGCAGAGATTCCTCGAACAGGTCAAAGGTCATCGCGGCCTCGACAATCAGATGATCGTCGGGGTACGTCCTCGCAGCATCGGAGATGAGCAGGCGCAGCTTCTCGACAAGCGAGACGTCTCCGTCTCGCACATCGTATTCGGGCGTGCCCAAGACGCACAGCAGCCCCAGCACCCGGGTTCGCAGATCGGGAAGGCTGTCGAAGGCTTCGATGGCTTCGGCGAACTTCTTCTCGTTGAAAAGCCGCACGGCTGAGGCCACGGCCGGAGAGGAGGAAGGGCCGGCCTTCAGAATGCCGTCTGCGCAGGTCAGCGGAGGCGCAGTGAAGGGATAAATCTCAAGGGCCTGGACGCTGTTGTGGATAAAGGGATGACCGAGGTCGCTGCGCGCGTCCAGGGGCTCACCTTTCTGGTAAGCCTCGATGTCGCGGTTGTACTTCGAGCCTCCCTTCCCGGCGAGAAATGACTCGGTGGGAGGAAGTCTGGAATCTCTCTCGAGCGACGCCTTGTAGTCGGAGTCGTCGCCCCTGATGCCGATTTCGATGAAGCCGTCGTGGGAGGTAATGTCAAATCTGACGGGGAACGAGTTGCCGTAGGCGTTCGGGCCGCCGCCCCTGCCAATCCACTGCTTGGACTGAACGTTCTTGCGGACGAGCTCGCCGTTTGCGTAAATCTGCATGCTGCCGAGCGCTTCTCGAAGGTCGCCGACGTAGAGCATCGCGCGGTACCTTCCGTCGGGCAGATCGACGCGAAACGTCATGTCGCCTGAGTTCTTGACGTGGTCGACATTGAGGTCATTGACCACGGAGGCGTAATAGTCCGACTCCTGCATGACCCAGGGAGATTGAGGCGCGGTCGGCGGGACGGTTTCGACGGCCTCGTAGCCGCCGCCCAGCCAGCCGAAGCCGACTGCGGCGGAGTAAGGAGCGGCGGTGACGCGGCGGAATCCCTGAGCAACGGGTGAATCCGCCGTGCCCATGTCGAACCGCAGCACCTTTCCCGATTCCGCACCTGCATGCGAACATGCCGAGACGCTTAGCAGGACGACAAGTGCCGCGACGATTACCGGACCGCGAAACGCGCGCGCTGAACCCTTCATGTGTTCCCTCCAGGTTTACGGGACAGGAGACATTTTAAGCGGCGCGACGAGGGCTATGCAAGGGAGCGGAGCAATTAAACTTCGGCGCAGATGGCGGACGCGGGCTATGCGCGGTCTCCGCGAATCGGTACAATCGCCCGCTGGTACTAGAGTCGATCCCTGCTTGGGAAGAAAGGAGCAAGGAGACATCAGATGAGCCGCATTCTGTTTGCAGCCGCGATACTGGTCGGGCTTTCGACCTTGACCGTGGCGCAAGCGAAGACCGATGACGCCGAGCTGCAGAAAGGGGAGGATATGGGGCCGGAGCGCGTCAAGCTGACCCCGCAGGAGGGGGCCATGAGCTGCCTGGCGACGGTTCCCATCCTGGAGGGCCAGAGGTTTATGATAGTGATTCCGGAGAACCTGAGCTCATCCGAGGGAATGATAAGCCGCCACCATCTGGACGAGCCGCACTGGGACGCGCCCTACGAGGGCGGCGCGGTCGGATACAGGCTGGTGAAAGAGAGGAAGGTGGATTACTCCGTCAAGCTGACGCCGGGCGTGGACTTCGTCGATGTGACGATAACGGTAAAGAACCTCAGCGAAGAGCGATGGACGAATCTCTACTCGTTCAATTGCCTGCATCCCATCAACGCGCCGAGGTTCAAGGATTGGCGGCTCGAGCGAACTTACATGTCGAAGGACGGAAAACCGTTCCGCATGGACGGGACGACGCGCATAAACGAAGGCCCGCAGCCTTACATGAAGACCCTCCAGTTCTACCTGCACGAGGATTACGATAACGTCTCACCGTCGGTCACGCAGTTTCGATCCACTAGCCCGGACAGAACGGACGGGTCTTACATCGTGACGCTGTCTGAGGACGGAGATGCGTATATGGCGGCGACGAGCCCGAAGGCGCTGTTCCTTTTCGACAACCTCGACAGGTGCTGCATCCATTCCGCGCCTACACTGGGGGACGTCGATCCCGGCGAGGAGGCGAGCGTCCAGGTGAGGTTGTACCTGGCGAAGGGGTCGCTGGAGGATTTCCTCGCGAGGTACTTCGCAGATTTTCCCGAGGCGAAGCCGAGCGCAAAGGAGAAGGTCGAGCTGGCGGGGCTCCCGGCACCGGAAAGGGGAAAGAGGGGGAGGTTGGCATTCAGAATCAGGCCGCCGTGGATGAAGGAGGGGGGCTTTGTGCTGCGCGCGCCGGAGACGCTGCATACCAGCCTCGGGCTGATGTTCATCGACCATAACCGGCAGGACATGCCTCCCATTTTCGAATTGGATCCCTTCCCGGAATGGAACAAGGACGAATCGGGTACGGTCTGGTACACGTACAGGGCCGAGAATGACGTGGAGTTCGGATGCAGGGCGGTTCCCGGCGAGGACGAGGTGGACGTCACGTACACGGTTAGAAATCACCGCGACGAGGGTATCGGCGGAATATATCCGCAGATGTGCCTGAATTTGAGCGAAGCGCCGGGGTTCGGGAAGAAGCTCGATGTGTCGCGCACGTTCGTGCGAATCGAGGGCGAGTGGACGCCGCTGACGCAGACGCATCCCGGCCCCGATGAAGTGGACAGGCCGCCGTGGATGCACGTGAACACCAAAGCCACGGGCCCGTGGCGTCAGGAAAGGACGACGCAAGACGGTTGGTGGGTGGTGGAAGAGCTGTGCGACATCCCGATGACGGCGATGGTCGACGAAAGCGGCGAACACCTGGTGGCGATAACGTGGGAGCGCGGGCCGGGCACTTCGACCAACTCGCGCATTCCGTGCCTGCACGCCGGCCCGCCCCATGCCGGACGGTGCCCTGCGGGAGAGTCGGTGACGTTTCATGGGAAGATATACCTGATCCCGGCCGACTTCGAGATGCTCGACAGGCGATACGAGAGTGACTTCGGGGAGCTGGGAGGATAGGCAGGACGGGAGTTTGCGCGACGGCTATCTCTGCCGGAGGAACTCTTCCTCGAGGATGGCGTAAAGAAACGAATCGCGCCATTTGCCTTTCTCCCGTTTGTGCCTCCGCAGGAGCTTCTCGCGGGTCATGCCGCTCTTCTCCAGGACGCGCGCGGATGCGAGATTCTCGCGATCGCAGGTGGCGAATATCCGGTGAAGATTGAGGGCCTCGAAGCCGAACCGGATGAGAGCGCCGGCGGCTTCCGTCCCCAATCCCTTCCCCCAATACTTGCGGTTGATGCAATAGCCGATCCAGGCTTCCCTGTCGCCCATGCTGCCTATGTGAATTCGGCAACCACCAATCAGTTTCGCCTCGGCTTGCAGCACGGCGGCAAATGGATAGCCAACGCGAGGCTCCTGCCGCTCTTCAGCCGATGCTTTCCTGATAAACTCCTTGCTTTCCTCTTCGGTGTTGGGGCCCCAAGCCATGTAGCGACACACTTCAGCGTCGGACGCATACTCGTGCACCGCCTGCCAGTCCTCCTCGTGGAAAGGCCGGAGGATCAAGCGGCGAGTTGTGAGCACCGTTTCGCTTTCAGGCATGTCGGCGCTCCGGTTTGAGGTCATCTTCAGAAAGTGTAGCGCAGAGAAAGCAAGTTCGTGAAGTCGTTGCGCTCGAATCCGGGAGCCGGCTGGTTGTCGTACTCGTCGATCATGGTCCACACGGCCGACCATCGGGCCGAAAGGCGGGTGGAAAACTCGGTCACGGAAGTGAGCTGGACGTCGCTGCTGTCCTCTACGGACGGCAGAACTTCCAGCGTCTGGAGGAAGTCGAGGTTCTCCAGCAGCCCGCGCTTGTACTTTCCGAAGAGGCGCAGCGCGAACGTGTCCTCGTCGGGGGCGGCGTCGAAGTCGTCGTTGATGTATGTTACGCCGACCTCGCCTTCGAGCGCGTGTCTCGGCATAGCGATGAAACGCCGTCCGACGCCGACGCCGACCTTGGTGCGGAGGTTGAGGTCCTTAAACTCGTCCGTTTCGAATGCCGTTACGGCGTAGAGATAGTTCTTGGCCCAGGCGAAGTAATCGTACTTGACCTGGGCTGACGCGGAGCGGGCGGTCAGGTCGCCCTCGGATTCCTCGTAATCCCAGGCAACGGCGGAAGATATCCTGTCTTCTTTCGTCTCCCGCGCCAAGGAAGCGCGGAGGCTCCCGGACAGAGTCTCCGTGTTGCCGGTGCGGTAGGTCGAACCAACCTGAACGAAACCCTCCCACTTGATGCGCTTAGGAGGAGCGTTGATCGACGTCACCTTGTCCAAGAGGATACTCTGACTCTGCCCCACAGCTTCGGATCGGATCGCGAGCGTCGAGGTGGGACTCTCGGACAACTCCCCCTCGACTTCCTCACCGGTATCGAGGGCGACCCTGACGGCACCTTCGGTTGTGATCTGAGCGATGCTTTCCCACTTGAGCTTGATTACGCCCGCGTAAGAGGTGTCGATTTCCAGTTGGCCGTCAACCATCTTCACTACGGTCCCCGATATCCTGTCGCCGTTTTTTAGGATGACCTGATCGGCGGCCGCGAAGGAAACCGGAAGCAGGACGAGAAATGCTGCGACGAGAACAACTCTTCCACTCAATACTCAATTCCCCCTTTCGCGTTGGTGAAGGGCCGTGGATTCGGCGAGTTGATTTGCTCTGGAATTGTAGCGAGCATCGGACGATACGCCAAGGGCATGAGTGGCGACTCGCGCCCAGCCTGTTCACAAGCGATGCGTGGCAGGTAATGGGACGAAGATGAGGAGCTACTTCCTCACCATGGTGAGGATCATTTTGAAGGGCGTGACGGCGCTCAAGGCATGGGGCTTGTGCGCAGGCATGATCAGCATTTCTCCTTCCTTCACGCGGAAAGGCTTGCCGTCGATCGTGATCTCCGCTTCGCCATCGATAACGTGGACGAGCGCATCGAACGGGGCCGTATGTTCGCTAAGCCCCTGGCCCTCGTCGAAAGCGAATATGGTGACCGTTCCTCCATCGGACCGCAATAGTTCGCGGCTGACCACCGAGCCTTGCTGGTAATCAACTAGACGTGCAGGCTTGGTCGGCCGGGACGAGAAATCGTCAGCACTCGGGCCTGCGCTAATCATCCGTCGCCCTCCTAATGCCGTCCGTTCGTCTTCAAGTATCAGTCCCCATGCATTCCAGCGGGAGCTGCGCCGCGGAAAGCCCCGCCTGCGGGGCTTTGACTTCGCTTCACCGTGACGCTGGAAGGGCCACGTCGCCTCCGGTTCACAGCCTTTCCCAGGCTTCCAGTCTATGTGGCGGCAGGCTCTAGTCAAGGTCAATTCGTGGAGATTGCGACGATGACAGAGACGGGAATCGCCTGAAGGCGCGGGGACTGGATGGACCCTTAAGGGGAAAGCACATCGCGGAGGCGCTTGGCGCGCTCCGGGTCCAAGGATTCCAGGAGGCGCTGCTGCTCGAGCGCCGAGTTCCCGTCGCCAAGGATGAGGTAGGCGACGCCGAGATTGAAGCGGGTTTCGGGGTCTTCGGGCTTGAGTTCGAGCGCACGCTTGTATGCCTTGACCGCGTCGTGATACCTGTCGAGATTCGAGTAAGCGACGCCGAGATTGTGATGGGCCTCGGCCATGCCCGGCCTCAGTTCGACCGCCCGATTGAAGGCGTCCAGGGCTTCCCGGTGGCTCTCGAGCTTGAGATAGACGACGCCGAGGTTGTTATGGGCGTCGGCGTCCTCAGGGACGATTCGGATGGCGCTCTTGTAGGATTCGACGGCGTCTTCGTAGCGTCCGAGCGCCGCCAAGGCTATTCCCAGCCCGTAGTGGGCCATGTGCAGGTCGGGGTCGAGCCGGATCGCTTCGCGGTACGCGGACAGTGCTTCTTGATGAAGACCAAGCCGCTCATAAGAAACACCGAGATTGTAGTGAGCGTCGACGAGCGTGGGGTCGAACTTGACGGCGTCCTCGTACGCGTCCACGGCTTCCCGCCGCAGGCCCAACCTGGCATAGGCCCAACCGAGGTTCGAGTAAGCGAGCGCGTAACCGGGCCGCTTTCGGATTGCTTTCTTGAAGGCGTCGAGTGCATCCTCAAACCGGCCGAGGTTGTTGTAGGAAGTGCCGAGATTGTTGTAGGCCTCGGGATCATCAGGGGCGAGCGAGATGGCTCGCTCGTACGCCTTCGCCGCCTCGGCGTGGCGGCCGAGGCGGGAGTAGGCAACGCCGATGTTGAAGTGAGCCTGGGCGCTTTCGGGGTCGAGCTTGATGGCTTCATTGAACGCATCCACTGCCTGCTGATAACGCCCGAGGCTGCTGAGCGAGAAGCCCAGGTTGTTGTGGGAGTCGGGATCCTCGGGCCATATCAGGATCGCCTGCCGGTAGGCCGCAATCGCGTCCTCATGACGTCCGAGCTTGGCATACACAGCCCCCAGCCTCTGGTACGCATGGACGAAGTCCGGCTGGGCGTGAAGAGCCTTCCGCACGGCCGCGATCTCGTCATCGTAGCGCCCCAGCCTGCCCAAGGTCAGACCAAGTCGGTATTGGGCGTACGCATCATCGGGCCTCAACCTCACGGCTTCGGTGAATGCGGCGACGGCGTCGTCGTAGTCGCCCAGCTTGTCATGAGTGAAGCCGACGAGATACCAGGCCTCCTGGTGCTCTGGATGCTCGATGGACGCCTTCTTGAATTTCTCCAAGCCGCCGGCATAGTCTTCGGACCAGAGGAGTTCCCGGCCTTCGGAACACAGCCGTTCGGCATCGGCCGACCAGTTTTCCCTTCTGCGCGAGGACCATTTGGAGAAAGCCACCGGCTCATGAGCCAGAAGAGCCCTGGCCCTCTCGGCGGGGACGGCGAAATAGCCTTCGACGTTGAAGTATGTTGCGACGCCGACGACTCTGCCGCCCTTGTCGAGCACGGGGCTGCCGCTGGATCCTGGCGCTATCCTCGCCGTCATCTGAAGCACCTTCCCAAAGCCCGGCATGTGCTTAAGAGCGGAAACGGTGCCGCGCGTCACCGTCCCTTCCTCGCCGAGAGGGCTTCCGACGATAGAGATCTGTTCTCCGACAGAGGGCAAAGCGGCGGACAATTCCAGGGACTGGAGCGGACTGCGCAGGCGCTCGAGGGCAACCACGATCAGGTCCCGATCCTCGTCATCCGCCACCACCGCCGCCACCTCGTACAGTCGTCCGTCCCAGGTTCTGACCCCCGCACTGGATGCCATGCGCAGCACATGGTAGTTCGTCACCACGCGGCCATTCCCCGTGACGAGGAACCCCGTCCCCTGCCGCAGTCCCCTCCCCTGTGCGTCGTAGGCAAGAACGGTGACCACGGCGGCGCGGGCTTCCCGTGCCTCGTCGTTGGTGGTGTCGGCCGGCGCAGGCGCGATTGCTGCAAAGAAGACGCAAAGCGCCAATGCCGCCGCCACCGGGGAATAGCACCGTCTCACTGACCCAGCACCTCCGGCGATCTGAACGAAGCCGTAACGTTAGAGCCGCCACCAGTCAATTTTAGCCGCTATGGCAGCGCCGCCGCCAGCAGGACTCCAGCGGCAGCCGGCGGCCCAGGCATGCGCAAGGCCGGGCTCCGCCTGTCACCCTACAGGGAGACCCCGGCCTACACACTTCGGCAGCCGCCCCTGGAATCCCCGTCAACGCCTTTCATGCCATCGCGAGGCCGTGACCACTGCCGACATCGGCGTGTTACATTTGATATTCTGCCATACCTCCTACAGAAAATCCAGTAATAGCGACTTGACAATCCTTAAGCAGCGTGTATACTTCCCATGACATTTGAAAGCCCTAGTGGTCGGGAAGGAGTCGAGACGTGGGCTGGATGAGCGCGGAAGACCTGGAGATCGCCAGGCTCAATCGCCGGAAGAAGATGCTGTCGTGCCTCAGTTGCGGAAAGGTTTTCAGGACCGACCGCTGCCACCGAATCTGCTCCGAATGCAAGGAACTCCAAGGGGGGCGACTCGACGTGCCGCAGGCTTTGCTCTCGCTGGACGAACTGATGGCGGACCCGAAGGTCGAGATACGGGTCGCCAGATTCTTCTGACGCTGGACATAGGGCGTCATTCGGCCGGGGGACGTTCGCACACGGTACCGGCTCCGCACTTCCAGAGGTTGACCCACTGAAAGACGACCAGAGGAACCGGAGCCAGCCATACATAGGGAGGTATAGCGAAGTTTTGACTGTAGAGCAGAAGGAGCACGCACCAGGTCAAGGCACCGATCCCGCCGACGCCTCCGGAGATATAGTTGCAGGACTTGTAACGCCAGCAGCTCGAAAACAACATGCCGCTCCCGACGGTGGAAAGAAAAGCGGCGGCGGCGATCATCACCACCCAGGCTTTGTCAGGGATCACCTCGCGAAGGACCGCGACACCGACGAATACCGAAACGAACGCCATCAGGTAAGAGACAGCGCGCATCATGGGGCACCCTCCTTATGCTAGACAGACTCCGCTATGGAAGTATGTACGGCACCCATGGCCGCGCTGTCAAGGACAATGACCGAGTGCGCGGAGGCGGCATCATCCATTCGGGGCTCAGCAGAGCGGCGGCTCGCGAAGGTCGATCACCAGCGTCCGAGCTTTTTCGCCTGCTCGGCTACCGCGTCGAGGTAGGCGGTCGCTCTTTCGAGGGCGTCCTCCCGCCGGGAACGGATGGCGTTGCGAGCATCAACCGTAATGGCTCTGAGACGCTTCTTCTCTTCTTCCGAAAGAGCAGGCCAGCCGATCTTGCGGGTGAACATGTCGGCGGCCCGGTTGTAGACCTCCATGGCCTTCATGCAGTCCTCATGGACGCGAGGGATGCGGCCGGCGGCGGGAGGAAGCGCGGCGAGCTCGGCATGGGGTTCCTCCTGGTACCAGTAAGCGACCGAGCAGTATTCGTTGCCGAGGTTGTTTGCATGGCCGTGTTCGAGAGTGACCCGGATCGACTTCTGGAATCGCACGGGGTCGTTGACGAAGAACTTGTACATTGCGTTGCGCTCGAAGAAGTCGGGATTCTGGACGAGCATAAACCCGCAATAGGGGGTGAAGTAGGCCTCGTTGGGGCAGGCGCCGCCGCCGAAAATCTCCTCGGTGCCGGTGCCGTGAAGGGATGGGGGCCACTTTTCGCCGTCGATGAAGATCATGTCGTCCCCCTCGCCGTACCAGCCGTGCCTGAGGTTGTGGATTTGGAGGATGCAGCCGACGTAGTTGCCCCGGCCCTTGGCGTCGAGGATGACGTAGTTTTCGTCGCCCGTCTCGTTGATTCCCCTGCCGAGGTCGCCCGCGCCTTCGGGGAGGTCGCCGGGCTCGACCCTCTGGCAGGTGTTCTCGCGATGCCAGGAGGCATGAAAGTAGCCGAGGTCGGGCTCAAGGGCTTCGACCTCCTCGTAATTGATGTGGTACCAGAAGTTGGTGAGGGTCAGCTCGGAGTCGTTGAAAAGCTCGATGCGGGCATGTTTCGCGAAGGGCATGGGGAAATAGATGTTCAGGCCGTCGGTGCTGGAGCGGTTGGCTCCGGGGTTGACGGAGATCACGAGCGACTGGAAGAAGACCGGCTCGGAAAAGGGGATGCCGAAGAAGTCGCCGATGGGGACTTCGACGGAAGGGTTCTTCTCGCCGTCCCAGAACATACGGACGACGGCCCGGCGATAGTGGAACCAGTCGCTGCAGCTCATGGTGACGTAGAAGTGATTGATGATGGCGGGGCCTTTGATGTCGGCGAGCGTGGCGGTCTCGCCCGGTTCGAGGGTCAGGAAGTCGCGATTGGCGCCGGTGCGGTCCCAGCTCGACACGCGTTTGGTGCGGCTGTTGTTCAAGACCATCATGTTCTTGAGGAAATTGTTGGTCAGCGGCCCTTTTCCCATATTGCCTTGCTCCTCTCTGAGCGTGGGCTCAGCCCAGTCACGAAACGCCAGGGAAAGGACATATCTTACAGCGCCCGCGGCACATATCAAGGCCCCTGGTCACTTAATGCGTGGAAAGGCGCGTGGGCATGGTCGCGCTGGAGGGCAAGCTGCGGACGAAGTTGGAGATGGATGAACTGACAAGAAGTGCCTCGGAGGAGAAGGAGGCGGATATGAACGAGGTGTCTTTGGTGTCGAAGATCGCGATGGTGGAGGAAGAGAAGAAACTGGCGTACGGGGTGGTGCTGGTGCCGGACGAGGTGGATTCGCAGGGAGACATCGCGCCTGCGGAGGTGATCGAGGAAGCGGCGCACGACTACCTGGCGTCCTGCCGCGCCGTGAGCAAGATGCATATCGAACCGGCAATGGCATCGGTGGTCGAGAGCTACATCGCGCCGTGCGAACTCCGGCTGGGCACGCAGGAAGTGAGGAAGGGGGCGTGGGTGATCGCGGTCAAGGTGGCTGATGAAGAGCTGTGGGGGCGGATTCGTTCGGGCGAGTACGGGGGATTTTCGGTCGGCGGGCTTGCGGAAAGGGCTGCACAGATGAGCGAGGCCGATTCGGTCCCGAGCGCAGAGGAATGAGCAGAGAGCCGGTGCGAAGGCGAGAACCAGCAGGAGGATTTGGATGGCTAACTACATAAAGCGGCTGAAGGTGATGGAGGTGGCGATAGTGGACCGCCCCGCGGTGCCCAAGGCGAAGTTCCTGTTGTTCAAGAGGGCTGAGCCGAAAGCGGGGGTGATTCCGTTCGAAGCCGCGCCGACCGCGCCGGAAGAAGCGGCGTGGGACCTCACGGACGACGAGCGATCGGGACTCCCGGACTCGGCCTTCCTGTGGATCGGCCCGAAGCAGGCATCCGAGGGAGGAGGCAAGCTTTCCCGCAATGGCGCTCATCACGATCACGACGGGCGCGTGGTATGGAAGGCGATAGCGACGCTGGGGGCGCTGCTCGACCGCGCCTGGAGCCGCGTCGACATGCCGGAGGAGAGCCTGAGCGAAGCGCGCAAACACGTAGAGGGCCACTACCACCAATTCGGGCGACTCGCTCCGTGGGAAAGGGAGAAGGAGGAGCAATCGGATCGGCGGGGCGAAGCGCCAAGGGCGGAGCTGCTCCAGGCCGCGAGCTTGATAGCGGGGGCCGTCGCGGAAGCGGTGAAGAGCATATCCCCCGTCGCAGCCGGCACGGGGGTCGCGAAGAGCGACGGCGCA
Organism: uncultured Planctomycetota bacterium; assembly: GCA_964493415.1. Taxonomy (GTDB): domain Bacteria; phylum Planctomycetota; class DG-23; order CAZBND01; family CAZBND01; genus CAZBND01. The sequence continues at coordinate 93,844 of CAZBND010000006.1, forward strand.
GCCTTTGCGGAAAAGGTGTTGGACCTGGGAGAGAGAGTGGGAAAGCTGGAGGCGGCGTTCGGGCGGGCGTCGATTCCCGGCCAGGATACGAAGCAAGCGAGGGAATCCATCTGGAAAGGCGTTTTCTAAGAAACTCGTGAGGCGGGCTGAACAAGGAGGTGTCCTGTGGCTGTAGGCAACGGCGAGCTGTTGTCAAAGGCTGAATCGCCGCTGGTTACGGGCGACATCACGTACGGGCTCCTGAACCCGGAGCAGGCCAGGCGATTCATCAAGCAGATGTTCGATGTGGCTCGCACCACTCAGGTCTGCCGCACGGTGATAATGTCCGGCGACAAGCGCCAGCTCGACAAGATCGGCATCGGCTCCCGGATCGCAAGAGCGGTCGGGGAGAACGAGGACGTGACGGACTACACGAAGAAGCCGAGCTTCGGTCAGATCGAGCTGGACACGGTAAAGATCGCGCTGCCGTGGGAGCTGTCGGAGGAGACCCTGGAAGACACGATCGAAAAGGGCGACTTCGAAGACACCGTCGCGGCGATCATGACGACGCAGTTCGGGCTTGACCTGGAGGACCTGTACTGGAACGGTGACACGTCGCTGGTGAGCGATCCGGAGGAATCGGGCTACGTCGAGGGCAACGAGCTGTTGTGCGGGCTGGACGGATGGCTGAAGCAGCTCGAGACGGGCTCGCACCTGGTGGACGCGCAGAGCGGAGCGCTGGAAAAGGACGAGCTGTTCAGCGCGCTGCGAGCGCTGCCGGCGAAGTACCGCAGGGGCCCCGCGAAGGCACGTCTGCGGTGGTTCGTATCGTCCTTCCAGCTCGAGAGGTACAAGGAGTACCTGACGGAGAGAGCGACGTCGGCTGGCGACTACATCCTGATAAACGGCGACCTGACGAAGATACTGGGCATCCCGGTGGAAGAGATAGCCGCGCTGCCTGACGACGTCATGGTGCTGACGGACCCGAAGAACCTGGCGGTAGGGGTGCACCGGCGACTGAGAGTCCGCAAGACGACCGAGGGGAAAGAAGCCGTGATGTCCGACCGGCGCTTTTACTGCGCATATGCGCGAGCGGCGTGCGGCATCGAAGAGAAGGACGCGGCGGTAAAGATCGTCAACATCGCCACGTCGTAAGCGTTCTGTGCGAGGGGGGCTTCGCGCCCCCCTCGCCCCCGTCCCATTCCTCCGTCGCAACCTTTCTTGTTAACGAAAGGGTCAGACGTGCCCAACACCGTTCCGATGGAGTTGGATGCCCGCCGTCAAAGCGTCACCGCCGAAGGGGTCAGATGGTCCCGGGAGAAGCCTGTGCGGAAGGTCACCCTGGAGGCGGCGGAGCGGCTTCGCGGGACGGGCTACTTCCAAGACGACTCGCCGCTGCCGAAGGCCGGCAAGCGAGGAGAAGCGCTGTTGTTCCTTCGGGCCGGGCAAGCGCCGACGTTCTGGGAGATAGCCAAGGGACTGGCCGCACATGATGTCAGGCCGGTCTTCTGCGAAATCCACCGGAGGCGAAACGGCGACGGGACCAACGCCGAGTTCCTGGCGAGGAGAGGGGAACCGATGCTCTCGCTGGCGGAGCTGGAACCTCCCTTCCGCGGGGAGCAGCCCGCGGTGCCGGGATATGACGTCGAGGAGATCACGAGGTTCGCGCGGTGGCGTTGGGCAAGGAAAGGCTACGAGGCCGACGCATACCTGATGGCGCGAACGGCATGGCTTATCCCGAAGGTCGAGAAGCTGATCCTGGAGAGACAACCCCTGCTGGTATGCACGTGGGGGGACATGTGTCACGACTCGCGTGCGGCCCTCGAGGCGGCCAAGCGCGCGAACGTTGCGTATGTGTTGGCCGAGGGCGGGTTCTTTCCGAACACGCTTACGGTCGATACGCGCGAGATGTATTTCACCCGGAGATCGGAATTCGAGCGACTGTGGAGCCCGGAAAAGCCGCTCTCCAGGGAGCAGGAACAGAACACTTCGACCTTCCTGGCGCGATGGAGAGCTTCGGGTTTGTCGAAGTACAACCGCCCGACGCGCTTCCAGAGGCGGTACGGGGGACTCGACGAGGGGGTCTCGGTTGCAGGCAGGAAGGTGCTGTTGGTCGCCTGCCAGACGACCGCCGACGCGACGATGTACTACCCCAAGGTGCTGGTGTTCAACAAGGAGGACCTGGTCAGACTTGCGTGCGCGGCGATGGAGGGGATGGAGGACTGGGTGGTCTTGGTGAAGCCGCACCCGCACGAGGGAGTGGGCGACGAGATTCGCGAGGCGGTGACGCAGACCCCCAACGCGTTCCTGCTGGAGAACGTGAGCGCGCAGTCGGCAATCAAGAGCGCGGACGCGGTGCTGACGATCAACTCGACGCTGGGCCTTGAGGCGTTGTGCTGCGGCAAGAGAGTAATAACTCTCGGGGACAACATTTACACGGGTAGAGGGCTGACTGCGGACTTGCGCGATGAAGCGGATCCGCAGGTGGTGAGGGACATCGCAATGGCCATGCCCTCCCCTGACGAGGAGTTGCTGAAGCGTTTCCTACACGCGGTCATCTTCGAGTACCTGTATCACTACGACCTTCCCACGGGAAGGATGGAGGGGCTGATTGTCCAAGCCGAGCGTCAACATCGTCGGTAAGACGATAGACCAGTGGATATTCCGGCGGATGGTCGAGGAGATCGCCAAGACGGGACTCTTCGACGTATCGGCGACGGCGGAACCGCTGCCGCGAGCCGATCTCTACCACTGGTTCAGGCCGCAAGACGCTGAGCTTACGCTTAGGAGAGGGTGGAACGGCCGGTTTGTGACCACGCTTCACGGGGTGCTGCCGGGAGCAACGGATTTCGAGACGAACAGGGAAGCGTACGCACGCGCACAGGCCGTGGTGGCGGTCTCGAGGGAAGGCAAGAAGTATCTCACATCGTACGGCATTGCGTCGGATAGGGTAAAGGTAATTCACGCGGGGGCGAATCCGGAACGCTTCTTCCGCGCGGGGTGGCCGGAGGGGCATTTCACCGTCGGACTCGTATCGCGCTACTACGGCGTCCACGGCCGGGTCGAGGACAACAAGGGCGCGGCGACGGTGCTCGGAGTCATGCGCATCCTTGCCGGACGCCGAACGGAGGCGATGCTGCTCGTCGCGGGGACCGGGTGGAGGCGGCCGGCGCAGGAGCTCTCGACGATACCGGTTCCTGTTCTCTATTACGAGAGGGGGCGCAACTGCGCGTACGCGGATTACCCGAGGCTCTACAACGCCATGGACTGCCTGCTGATAGCGTCGAAATTCGAGGGCGGGCCGGTGGCGGCGTACGAGGCGATGATGTGCGGAAGGCCGCTTGTGTCAACGGCTGTGGGGGTCGTGCCGGAGTTGGTCGCGGAAGGACGGACAGGGCACATCTTCGCCCAGGGTGATGCGGAGGCGTGCGCGGAGTTGCTGCTGAAGCTGAGGGATGAGCGGGATGAATGGAGGCGCGAGCGCTGGCGGGGACCGGCCGCAAGGGTGAGGGGCTTCACCTGGGAGCGCTGGCGAAGGCTGCACGAAGAGCTGTACCAAGCCGCATTGGACGGAGAGAAGGCGAGATGATGGACGAGGAGAGGGATTTGAAGGACGGCGACGAGCGGGTCAAGGCGGCGGAATTCCGCGGCGAGGTGCTGGCCAGGCTCGGAGCCATCGAGACGAAGCTGGACCGGATGAACGGGCTGAGGGAGTGCGTCGAGTCGACGCGGGTGTGGCAGAAGGCACTGACGGCGGCGTCGGGGGCGGCCTGGGCGGCGATAGGGCTCCTGTTCACGAAGAGGTGAAGAGTCCCGGGGCTCGGGCTGCGGCCGCGGAGTGTCGTACATCCGCCCGCTGCGCCAATCGTTATGCCCGCCCGGCTGGCGACGGCCCGGGCCCCGATCAACTACGAAGGAGAACGCGATATGGCTGAAGGTGACGGCAACTACGTGAGCATGTCCGAGATCGCCTGGCCCCCAGGCTGGTCGGACGAACGGAAGGGCAACGTTATAGCCAAGTGGGAAGCGCACATCGAGCGCATCTGCGGGGACGTCTTCTACCCGCGGGAGAGAGTGATCCTTCTGGACGGGAACGGACAACCGACGCTTTCGCACGGCAAGGGGAGCGCGCTTTTGGAGGTCGCCTCGTTGAAGATCGGGGGCGTGGCCGTTGCGGAGGATGACTTCTCATTCGATGCGTGGTCGGTGCATCTCGAGACTCCGGTCGGAACGACCGAGGCACGCTTTCCAAAGGGATACTGCAACGTCGAGCTTGGCGGGGCCTTCGGGTGGGAGTCTGCGCCCGAAGCGATCCGCGCGGCAACGAGGATACTGATCGAGCGCGAGCTTGAGCTGCTCGGCGAATCCTCCCCCGCCCCTTCGCACGCGGACGCCTTCCAGTCTGAAAAGATAGGCGATTACACGTACCGAAGGGACAAGAGAGGACCATACCTTACCGGGGTCGTCGAGGTCGACAGGCTGATCGAGCCGTATGTCCGCAGACGGCCGGTGCCTCATAGCGTGTAGGAGCGAAGGATGTTGAGCCTTCTGACGAAGAGATGCGAAGTGCTCCGCGCCGAGCGGGTGGATGACGGTTCCGGCGGGGACGAGGAGACATGGTCGAGCGTGCTCTCAGATTATCCGTGCAGGATATACGGAAGAGGAGGCCGGCTCGAGCGCAAGGAGCGCGGCGAGGACGACATTCACACGGTTCGATTGCTCGGCCCCGTTGCCGACATCAGGTGCGGAGACAAGGTCGTGGTAGAGGGGAGCGCCTATCTCGTTTCGTCCGTATCGACGAAAGAGGACGGGCGGGGGCCAAGGCACCTGGAGGCGACCCTGAACTCGCAGTGAAAGGATCATCGGCATGAAAGAAGTCCTGGCCGGCATGCACGCCGCGCTATCGCAGGACGCGAGCCTTGTGTCCCTGCTCGGCGATGCATCCAAGGTAAGGAGGGCGCGACAAGGGAGGAAAGTCGAGCCTCCGTGCGTCACGCTCGAAGTGCTGTCGGAGAAGCGTTTCGTTGAAGGTACGGACAGGATTCGAGAGGCCGAAGCGCGGGTATCCGCGTGGGCGAGCGAGGATCGGAGCTGCTCGGACATTTGCGAGGCCGTGATCGCCGCGCTGGACGAGGCGGACCTGAGCGACGAAGCGATCCACTGCTGCGCCTGCGCGTGGGACGGGATCGGCGGCGAACCTCGCTACGACGACCGGGCCGAAGGATACAAGAGGGAACTGAGCTTCAAAGTGATCTACCGAATCAAATGAAAGAGAGGCAGACATGGCGCTTTCCGGAATCAGCCCGGGGGAGGTCCTCATCGGCCCCTGCACGATAAAGGTGGGGCCGGAAGGTTTGGAAGAGGATTTCGGCCTGACGTCGGAGTCAGGAGTGCGATTCCGCGTCAGGAAGGAGTTCATCGACATCCCCGCAGACCAAGCATACGGGTTCGTGAAGAAGTCCCTGGTCAATGTTCGCCAGTTCATCTCCCTGGAGCTGGAACAGATCTCTCCTGAAGCCATGTCGATCGTGTTCGACACCGAATCTTCGCCGAGCGGGGACACGCTTGACTTTTCGTACACCCCCGGCCCGAGGTCAAGACGGGTAGTCGTAGAAGGGGCCGCAAGAAATGGAAACAGGTTCAGCTACGTAACGAACGTGCACTTCGTCGAGGTCGGCGACGTGGTGCGCTCGAAGACGGCCCCCGCGGTAATGCCCGTGCTGGCGGAGGAAGTGCCCCAGATCGCTGCGGGCAAGGTGACGTTCGGAACCTACAGTGAGACGAGCGAAGGGAACTGAAAATGGCCGGCTTGAGACCGATTGAGGAGCTCTTCCCGCAACGGCCGACGCGAGGACCGCGCCAGGTGTCCGGAGAGCGGAGCGAGGACGCAAACGTTGCTGACGGCTTGGCCGATCTGTACGCGACCCTTGCACCGGCCGGACGGGGTGGACCTCCAGAGCCGCTTCGTGAAGTGCTACGGCGCGTCCTCGCCGGTCTGTCGGGACGAGAGGGAAGAATTATCCGTGCCGAGCCAAACACTGCGAGGGCATGGCTTACTGAAGACGAGCTTCCCGGCATGTCGGCAGGCCCGCGGCCGGGCGCCAACGGAGGACGTTTCCGGTCGAGCTCTTCGGTCGAAGAGAGGTCAGAGGACCATCATGCCGGAGAGGTGGCTTCGAACGCTGCCGCATACGCGGCCGCGCACGTTGTACGGCGGAAAGAAACCGCACCGTCCTGCAAAGACGTTCTCGATCAACTGGATACCGAATCGGCGCAGGCGTGCATCATGGTGGGAGATTGACAGATGACGCTGGTCTACGAGCCTGGAATCAAGGTCGCCGGCGAGGCGTACTACAGCTTTCCGCAGCCCATCCGAATCTGGCACGTCGAAGAGGAGCATATCTACACGGAGCACATCGTGCCCGATTCCGAGGGTGCGGTGATTACCGGCTTCCAGCGAGGTCCCCTCCGGATACGAGTCGAGGGCACGATCGTCGAGGACGGCCCCGAAGAAGTCCTCGAGAGGTTGAATGAGCTGAGGGAAAAGCTGGCAAACACGAAGTTCGAATTGTACCGATACCGCGACGGCTCAACCGACGAGTATTACAAGGACGTCTACTGCGAACGGTTCAGCTATGACCGAACTCACATGCCGCTTACGCATCTGCCCTGGGTGGCGGAGTTCGTCGCGGCCGATCCCGCAGTTTATACGAGCTGACCGCGTAACGGGCGGAGCCAGGCGTCCTTTCAAAAGCGATTGAGAAGAGGATGCAAGAGAGACGGAGGAGAACGGATGGCGAGCGGAACGCACTTTCGGACGCTGACGCCCGAAGAGGCGGAGGCGCTGCTGCCGGAGTTGAAGGACAAAACGCGGGAGCTGCTCGGGAAGATGCGTGATGCACAAGCGGAAGCCGGCCGCAAGCTGAGTGAGGAGCACGCGGGGGACATTGAGACGGCGTGGAAAGACGAGGAATTCCGCCGGGCCGTCTACGAGCGGCGAAGATACGCGTTCGACTGGGGAGAATTCGTCTCGTCTATCGGGATGCAACCGGTCCCTCCAGGCCGCCTCGGGCGAGGAGAGGTGATTGCGACGTGCACGGACGGGAAGCGAATCTGGAGGGAGGGAGACGAGGGGTACTCTTTGCCGGATGAGACAGGAACAAACGAGGAGAAATAGCCGATGCCTCAGTTCCACCAGTGGTTCTCTTTTGGGATAGCGTCACGTCAGTCTTACGAGGCCACGTACTACGGCGGACATCCCTTCGCCGATTTCGATTACGACAACGTCGGGGTATTCTCGGGCACGATACCGGAGGGAGTGCCTCTGAGTTCTCCCAGGCCGTACTACGTTGGTCTCCGGCGTGATTCGTGCGACGACTTCATGGACGGCCGGATTCGCGCAGGATGGGAGGAGGAAGGAGGAATCGGCGGCGGGATCACCGAGTCGGGAGACGTTCTCTATTCCGATCGACAAGGGAACTATGCGAAGCAGAGCCTGGGACTCCTGTTTAAGCCGATGTCGCACGAGTTCGCCTACGGCAACACGTACGATTCGACGCATCTGATGCGCAAGATCGTGGGGGCGGGCGATTTCGGAGCGTGGGGACGCGTTTCGGCGCGCAGGCTGGCGGGGCTTCAGGCCGATGCCGACTGGTGGACTGCGGGCCTTCAATTCTGGTTCGATACGGCCTACGGGGGGAATCGGTGGCACACCCGCCTGGAGGTGGGGGTCGCATATGACAGCGCTGCGGGGGGCAGGAGGCTGTGGTTCTGCGTGACACGTTGGAACAGCGGGTCGGGGACGGCGGTCAGC
>CAZBND010000006.1:101735-106402 GCA_964493415.1 uncultured Planctomycetota bacterium
TACGAAAGAAAGGCGGTATTCGACGACTTCACTTACGGACCAAGCGTGCCGGAAGCAACCGGCTACTGGACGACCACGGGGGGGGTCGTCGAATGGGAGCCCATCGACTCGCAGAACGTGCGCACCAGATGGGCGATGGACACGTTCGGAAGCTGGGAGGAGAACGAGGGCGACTCCGACGTGGAGTTCAGCTACGCAATAATGAACTCGCCGGAGGGTGAGCCGTCGTGGTCGGGATGGCTCACCGCTGAGGAGATCGCGGAGGAGGAGTCCAGGGAGGGGAGGCTGTTCTACCTTAAGGCCAGATTCAACGCATCTTCGGATTTCATGGGCACTCCGAAGATATGGCTGATGCGGCTTTTGTACTCGTTGGGCCCGCTGATCGATTTCGAGGCATCTCCTACGGAAGCGGACGAGCCGCCACTGGAGGTCCACTTCACTCCGACGTTCTACACCCCGGTCGAGGGGCTGGAGTGGGACTTCGGAGACGAATCGAGTCCATCCAGCGACTTCGCCCCCGACCACACTTATACGGAGTCAGGAATATTCTCGCCGTCGCTCATGGCGTGGAATGAGGAGGGCGTGACGGAATACCAGAAAATGGAGTTGATACAAATAGGGTTTCCGCCGCCATCCCCGGAGGTGGACTTCGAGGCGTCACCGACGGAGGGATACGCGCCGCTCCTCGTGCGTTTTTACGACCGCTCGAACAAGACGATGAAGCAGTGGCTGTGGGACTTCGGCGACGATCGCACCTCCGACCTTGCCAACCCCACGCACGTGTACGTCGAGGAAGGGAGCTACGACGTGAGCTACACCGCCTGGGACCTGCAGGGAGGATACGCAACCGAGGTGAAGCCGGGGTACATCAGGCTGACGGAGCGACCGGAGGTCCCATATCCCGACTTCACCTGGGAGAGTTCGCCGCCGAGCGACGGAGGCCCCCCGCCGTACACGGTTCACTTCACGGACCGGTCTACCGGCGGTCCCACCGGATGGGAGTGGGACTTCGGGGACGAGCACTCCTCCGACGAGCAGAATCCCTCTCACACTTATCAGGACGCGGGTTCGTACGACGTTACGCTTACCGTGAGGAATGATAACGGCGAGAACACCTGCACGTGGGAGCGGGCGATCACGGTGGCCAACGTGCCGGCGAACTTGAACCCCGACATGAGTCACGGCCGCAGCATATGGCACATGCCGGCGGGCCAGGAGTACTTGTCGGGCAACTGGCACATCGTTGAGGGGGCCAAACATGCGGAGTTCACGATGCTGCGCGGCGGAGGGTGCGGGCCGGGGAGGATCACGCTGGTCGCCGATGCGGCACAATCGGTCGGCATCGACGTCGGCGACTCCATCGCGATACTCCACCACAAGAGCTCCCAGCCATACGAGGGAGATAACGCCCTGGCCTGCTGGTATCTGGGGTGCGTCGATGAGATCAAGGACGACCTGGGAGAGGGAGCCATCGACTTCATTCTGGTGGGGCACGCCCGGTGGCTGAGCGACGTGTACCCGGGCGGGAACGACGACACGGACGCGCCGATAAGCTACCGATCGACGGCGAAGTATTCGCAATCCTACGGTCCCGACCCGAACGACCCCGCTTACCTGCAATTGCACTACGATATGACCGAATGCCGGATCAGCGACGTCGTCGAGGACCTGTACGCCCGGTACGTGACGCCCTTGAGAACGCCGGGCGGCGCGGCGGTTTTCCCCGTCGGCCCGGATATCGACCAGACGCCGTCGAGCACGGACGTCGGGTTCCTCAAGCTGGACGGATCGCAGAACCTGACGGATGTGTTCGACACTTTGGCGGCATTGGCGGGGAACTGGACGTGGGGGGTCGACGTCGAGGAGTACTGGGAAAACCTTACCGGCGTAGAGAGCATCGGCTACGTGTACCCGCGTTTCTTCTTCAAAGCGCCTCCGACGGAATCCGAGGCGGCGGTGCAGATCGGCGACAGGGTGAAGAGGCGCAATGAAGTCGAATCGAAGAAACATCTTTACAACGAGCTGGTGATTGAAGGCGGCTACAAGTTCAACGCCATGCCCTACGTTGTCCCCATGAGCTACAGGTTCCGGCACGAGGGCTCGATAGCGCAATGGGGGCGAAGGCGGCTGAGCGTGACGGTTCCGCAGATAAAGACCAGGGACGATGGCGAGTCTTACGCGAACAAGTTCTTCAGCGAATACGCGCGGCCGCGAACTTTCAGCCGGCTTCAGCAGGTCGGAAGCAACAAGCGGATAGCGCCCTTCCGCAGGTTCGTGCCGTTCTGCTCGGACCCTGAGGAGTTCGAGCCGCGCGGCGGGCTCTTGACGCTCAAGGACAAGGCCGGCGGCGTGGTGGGCATCTACGATTTCGACGAGGCGCGGTGCGTCTTCAACGATTGCGCGATATGGAGCGTCAGCGTCGGCCCCCGCGACCCCAGACTAAGGGCCGGAGCCACGAGGGCGGCGTCCGGGGGGACCTACATCGGGCGCGGGAGTTCCGCCGAGCGCCCGAGAAAGACCCAGGCCAGCATAACGCAACAGGACATGGACTACGCTCCGGTGTTCCTGGGCTACGGACGCGTCGTAAGGGCACGCTACGACCCGGACCTCAAGGATTTCCTGTACGACATCGCGCCCACGATGGACCCCACGATGACGCCGGCCGAGAATTCTCAGATCATCGAGGACGCGTACAACATCTACTCGACCCTGATAGTGCCCGACAGTTGGTACGCGCACTGCGCGCGGCCGATCGTGGCGGACACCCAGGTGGCGTACTACCGCGGCTGGAACAGGGCGGATGCGAGCCCGTATTACTACGTGGCCGAGGTGACTCCGCGTCTGACTGCTTTCGACATCGTTTTCGGCGAGCAGGGGGAAGCCAAGTCGCAGCACTCGCACCCCATCGACATACCGGAAGAGAGTTGCATGTACAGGCCGCTGAAGGAGTACCATTCGGCTCCTGCCGTTCACCTGGACAGCAGCGGAGCATGGGCGAACGATTGGAACTTCTGGGTGGAGTGGGACTACGATACGCCCCGGATGTTCATCAACGGCTATACCAAGGACGGCCTCCCCCACCCCACTTACTTTGCGCTCCACGTGTGGGTGCAGATAGTCTCCGTGAAGAGGAGCGACATTTAGCTCGTTCTAGGCAGCGTAACTGGCACGCAGGGCAGGAGAGGAAGCGAATCGCGATGAGAGAATTCATTTCGGATTTGATCGGAAACGCGCTGGTGATGGCGCTCGGGATTGCCGCCTTGGCGTACCTGCTGAAGAAGTACGCGTACGTCGCGGGCAAGAAGACCGACTCCGCGCTGGCAAGGCTCTTCGGCGAGAAGAACGCCGAGAAAGTCGAAGAGAAGCTAATAGAAACCGGCCTGAAGAGGTTCCTCGAGGGCCTGGACGCAGACGAGGAGAAATGACGGATGAGGAGTATGACCAAGCTTCTAAGCGCAGTGATTCTGATGGCGGCGGCTGGATGCGCGTCACAGCGGCCTGCGGTCAAAATATCGAGCGTTCACGTGGACAGGGCCGCAATAGTGCTCGCCCAACAGGGCAAAGAGAAGAATGAGAGCGTGATGGAGAAAATCGCCGAGGCCATAGTGCCGGTGGCCGAGGTGGCGACCATGGCGGTGGAGCCGCTCGCCGGTCTCGCCGTTATCGGAGGCCACGTGGCGATAGCTCTAACGGAAAAGGGAGGGGACGTCGGGGGGAAGCGCTTCGCGACCGAAGTCTACCACGGGAATCTCCGCCGCATGATGCTCGAATTCCAGACCGAAGGCACCCTCAAATCCGTCACCGTCGAAATGGCGGATGAAGAAGAGATTGACGACTCCGTCAGTGAGTGAGTTGTTGTAGAGGCTTGCGATGGCTTGACGAGGGTTGCGGTTTCTCTTTCACGGGCTCGGGGTTTGATCGGCTGCTTGTCGGGGGCGGAGAAGGAGCAGCGCGTCGGCGACGCTCCGAAGTGCGACGACTCCGCCCGCAAGCTGCATCAGCAACAACTGGTTGTACGAAGCGAAGACAAAAGGCCTGTACCACCAGCAAATTACCACAATGCCCGTGCATATTCCGAACACGCCTTCCGCGATGCTTACTCTTGGGTGTCTGGAGAGACCCGCCTTCGCCCAGAGGATTCTGAAGACGCCCGCCGCGATGAACAGCCCCTCTATCACCAGGCGGGTTAACAAGAACACTTGAGACGGGACAGGGGACTCTGTCTCCGTCCGCACCATTACAGAGATCATATAGGCGAGGAACGCGAAGGCGAGCACGATCACGGCTACGCCGCACCCTCTAAGGAGCCTGTTCCCGCGGAGCAAGCCAGGGAGGCGCTTGGCGGCTTCGCGCTGTCCGATTCGCCACCAGCGCAAGCCTACGACGAGGAACAGCCCGTATATTGCGAGAGAAATCAACTCGAACGGAACACCAGCCCACCAAGCCCCCTCCAGCTCCGTCAACCGCCAGAACAAGGAGTCGGGCGTGAAGATATCTGCGATGGAACGAAGGAGCCCACTCGCGCCCAAAAGAGCCAGCACCAACCCTCCCCAGCGGTCGAACCCGACTCTGAATGCGTGTCGCCAGCCTTGAGACATGGACTTGCACCTCGGAATACGCCTTGATTGTATGGTGTATGCAATGTGTTGACAATGGTGGGTCGCGGG
>CAZBND010000007.1:0-32627 GCA_964493415.1 uncultured Planctomycetota bacterium
CGCGCCGAGACGAGCAGCGAAGCCGCCGAATAAGAACTACGGACGAACGGCCCCGAGGCAACACCTCTAAAGCCCAATCCCCTCGCGGCCCCCCCGTACGCCTCGAACTCCTCCGGAGTGACGAATCGCTCGACCGGCAGATGCTCGGATGTCGGGCTCAGGTACTGGCCGATCGTCACCATGTCACAGCCTGCCGAACGCAGATCCTCCAGCACCCCCAGCACCTCTTCCGCGGTCTCGCCCAAGCCCACCATCATTCCCGACTTCACCAGCGCGGTTGAAGAACTCTGCGCTGCAACCCCCAGCACTGCGAGCGACCTCTCGTAGTCGGCTTCAGGACGGACTTCAGGATAGAGTCTGGGAACCGTCTCTACGTTGTGATTAAAGACTGCCAGCGGCGCTTCGAGCACGTGCAGCACCGCCGACCTGTCCCCGTTGAAGTCCGGCGTCAACACCTCCACAAGCGCCCGCGTCCGCTCGTGAATGGCCGTTGCCGTAAGGTAGAAATGATGGCTTCCTCCGTCGGGCAGATCGTCCCGTGTCACGGACGTGACGACCACGTAGCTCAGTGCAAGTCGCGCCGCCGCTTCCGCCACTCTCCTCGGCTCGTCCTCGTCAAGCGCGGTCGGCTGCGCGTGGGACACGCCGCAGAATCGACATCCCCTCGTGCAGGCCTTCCCCATTATCATGAATGTCGCCGTGCCCTTGGCGAAACACTCGTGGATGTTCGGGCACATCGCCTGCTGGCAGACGGTCTCCAGACGCAACTCCTGGAGAAGCGCTCTCACCCCGGATGCCTTGGGGCTGTGCGTCACCCGCCGCTTGAGCCACGGCGGAAAACGTCGCGCTGTCCGCTCAGCCATCGGCTTCCTCCCTGCACAAACCTGCCGCCGCGGCCGCCTCATCCATGCTCCGAGCCGCCATGCGTTCGACCTCGTCGAAATCGAACCTTGCGGCAAATTCCTCGACCAGCGTTTCGCGCACCTGCGTCTCTTCGACTGCAGAGCCCAGAAGCTCGGCCATCGACGTGACGCTGCGGTCCGTTATTCCACACGGCACTATGGCCCCGAAATAGTCCAGATCGGTGTTGACGTTCAGCGCGAAGCCGTGGTACGTAACCCAGCGCCTGACGGCGACCCCTATCGCCGCCAGCTTTCTCTCACCGACCCACACGCCGGTCAGGCCCTTCACGCGATGTGCCGAGACGCCATATCGATCCGCCGTCTCGATTATGACGGCCTCGAGGTCCCGCAGATACGCGTGAATGTCGCGTCGCCGCTCGCGCAGATCGATAATCGGGTACCCCACCACCTGCCCGGGCCCGTGGAACGTCACGTCGCCCCCCCGATCGGTCTCTCGAACGCTAACGCCCCGGCTCTTAAGGAGGTCGGGCGGCGCGAGGATGTTGCGATCTGTCCCCCGCCTCCCGATCGTTATGACGGGAGGATGGTTGAGAAGAAGCAAGAATCGCTGATCGCACGCGGCCACCGTGGCCGCCAGCTCCCTCTGGAGAGCAATGGCCTCGTCGTAATCCGCCTCTCCAAGCTGGATGGCTGTCAGCTTACGGGACATGAGTAGGCAGGCCCAGGAGCATCTCGGCCGCTTCCATCATGCTCTCCGCGTGAGTCGGATGCGCATGGATGGTATCGGCGATTTCCTCGGCCGTCGCCTCCATCTGGATTGCCAAAGCCGCCTCGGCGATCAAATCCGTTGCTACCGGCCCTATGATGTGAACTCCGAGTACCTGTTCCGTCTCTTCGTCGGAGACTATCTTCACGAAACCGTCCACATCCCCTCCCACGTGTGCACGGCCCAGAGCACGGAATGGGAACCTCGCCGCCTTCGCCTTGATCCCGCGCTCGCCCGCCTGCACTTCCGTTAACCCCACTGAAGCCACCTCAGGCTCCGTGAAAATGCAGTTCGGTACCACGTCGTCGTTCACCGTCATGTCCTTCCCGGCGAGACGATGCGCCACGGCCATCCCTTGCCTCGAAGCGTAGTGAGCAAGCAGCCACTTCCCGGTGATGTCGCCGATGGCATAGATCGAACCCACCCGAGTCCTGCAATTCTCATCTGTGGGCACGACGCCTTTCTCCGTCTCGATCCCCACAGCATCCAGCCCGATGTCATCCGTATTAAGCTTCCGGCCCACGGCCACCAGCACCATGTCCACGTCCAGCTCCTTGCCCGAGCTGAGCTTCGCTTTCACTCCCGTCTTCCCTGGTTCCAGGCCCTCCACCTTGGTTCCGGTATGGACGGAAATACGGCTGCGCTTGAAACTCCGCATGAGCTGCTCGGACAAATCCGCGTCAATGCCCGGCAACATGCGATCCAGCAATTCGACGACCGTGACCTTCGCTCCGAATCTCTGAAAGATGCAGGCGAATTCACACCCGATTGCACCCGCCCCTATTATCAGAATGCTCCCCGGCACCTCCTTGAGTTCCAGCGCCTCGTCGCTCGTGATTATCCTCTTCCCGTCGATTCGGAAGAAAGGCGCGCGAAGGGGCTCCGAACCCGTGGCCAGCACCAGGTTCGTAGCCCGGACTATAACGTCCTCCCCCCCGTCCGCCTTCACCTTCACCTCGTTCGGCCCCGTCAATCGTCCCTCGCCCCTTACCAGCGTGACGCCCCTGGATTTGAACAGCGTCTCCACTCCCTTCCTCAAGGTCGCTACAATTTTCTCTTTGCGCTCCGAGACAGCCTTAAAATCGACCTCGACCTCGCCGACATTCACCCCGAAGCTCTCAGCCGCCCTGATCTCACCCAGAAGCTTCGCGCTCGCCAGAAGGGCCTTGGTAGGGATACAGCCGCGGTTCAAACAGACACCACCGACGGGCCCCCTTTCGACGACGGCCACGCTCTCTCCAAGCTGGGCGGCCCTGAGGGCTCCCACGTAACCGCCCGGCCCCGATCCCAGAAAACACACGTCATATTCCTTCATTCGGGTACGCTCCTTTATCTCCCCATGCGGGACAAACAGAGAAATCTTATGCCAAGATCGCCCGTGAGGTCAAGGAAATAGGCGGATGCGCCCACCTTACGAGATTTGACTTGACAGAGAGCGCGCCGGGCCTTATACATTAGTTAGCACTTTTCGGCGTGTAAATACAATTTAACCTTGTGCGATCGAGGGAAAGTAAGGCGGTTTCGGAATGGCAGTGCCGTCCACGAGGCGGCTTACCCAGATAGAGCGGGATCCATGCTCGAAACCAGCCTGTCCGGGTAGCGGTATGAAGCTCTTGGCTGGCTGCCAAGTCCTGTTTTTGGCATTAATGTCTTGTGCTTGCATCAATGCGCGACGGCTTATCTCACTGCTGTTGCGCCCAGCGGAATCGGTCTTTCAAGTACGGGTCCGGATGACACGCTCGTGTTACCCGTCAAGCTGCGTTGTCAGCGTATCTCCCACCCTGGCGCTGACGAGGGCAAACGCAAGACCGGTTCGCTGCATGTCGGCACCACGCATATGCCTACCCGGCGCGGGCTGCATTCGAGCGGATGTCTGATCCGCCGAGTCTGCGCTGCCTTTCCTCCCCACCCACTCCTTCCCTGGGCGCACGGAGATAACCTTGACCCACCGGTCTCCGGACCTCCGAAGGCCGGCACAGATATCAGGAAGGGGTGAGGCGATTGGACATGTTGCTGCCGATCTTCGGGACGCTTGCCGGACTCGCACTGGGAGTAGGTGTTTATCACTTCCTCATCAAGGCCAAGCAGCAGGCATCCAAACGCACGGCCAGGCGCATAATCGAGGATGCGCAAGTCGAGGCCGAGAGAGTCAAGAAGGAAGCGTTCCTGGAAGCCAGGGAAGAGTTCTATAAGAAAAGGGAGACCTGGGAGGGCGAGGTCCAAGAGGCCCGCAACGAACTCCGCCAGCTTGAGCGCAGACTCCAAAGGCGCGAAGACAGTCTTGAACGCAGAAGCGACGACCTGTCCGCCAAGGAGAAAGGCCTCCAGACCCGCGCGAGGGACATACAGGCCCAGGAAGAGCAACTCCAAAAGGCGCGAAACGAATACGATGCGCTGATCCTTCAGGAGAAAAAGATGCTCGAGCGCATCTCCGGCTTCAGTGAGCAGCAGGCCAGAGACATGCTCATCCAGCGAATACGCAAGGACGTCGAGCACGAGGCCGCCGAGTTCGTGCGCAACACTCTCGAAAAGGCCCGGCAGCACGCCGACGAAAAGGCCAAAGATATCGTATGCTCCGCCATCCAGCGTTGCGCCGCAGACCATACCGCCGAAAGCGTCGTCTCCGCCGTTGACCTCCCCAGCGACGACATGAAGGGAAGGATCATCGGCCGCGAGGGTCGTAATATCCGCGCCTTCGAGAACGTCACCGGCGTCGACGTCATCGTTGACGACACGCCCGGCGTCGTCGTCCTTTCAGCCTTCGACAGTGTCAGGCGCGAGATCGCCCGACGCGCAATGGAGAAACTGATCCTCGACGGCAGAATACATCCCGCCAGGATCGAGCAGGTCGTGCAGGAAACCGATAAGGAAGTTGCCAAGCTCATCCAGGAGACCGGAGAGCAGACTGCTCTCGAGGTCGGCATTCAAGGCCTTAATCCCAAGATCCTCAATCTCATGGGTCGCCTCAAGTTCAGAACAAGCTTCGGCCAGAACGTGCTCCAGCACTCAGTCGAGGTGGCTCATCTGGCGGGGATTATCGCCGGGGAGCTCAATCTCGACATCCAGCTTGCCAAACGCTGCGGCCTGCTCCACGATATCGGGAAGGCGCTCGACCACGAGGTCGAGGGGGGCCATCCCCAGATCGGAGCCGATTTCCTCCGCCGGCACAGGGAAAGCCCCATCGTAGTCAATGCCGCGGAAGCACATCACGAAGGTAGCGTCGAGCCCCAGTCACTGTACTCCATCATCGTTGCAGCAGCCGACGGAATCTCCGCTGGAAGGCCCGGTGCCAGAAGAGAGACCCTCGAAAGGTACATAAAGAGGCTTGAGCGTCTCGAAGAAATCGCCAACGCATTCCCCGGCGTCGAGACCGCCTTCGCCATTCAGGCCGGTAGAGAGGTAAGAGTCATCGTAAACGCTGATAAGGTCAGCGATAGAGAAGCCATCACCATCTGCCGCAACATTGCCAGAGAGATCGAGCAGGAGCTCGTCTATCCCGGCCAGGTCAAGATCACTCTGATTCGCGAGACTCGCGTGACCGAGTACGCGAAGTAGCCCCTTTGTTGCGGGTGATGCGGATGCTTACAGCGATTCTGATGATAGGCGACATCGTCGGACGGCCGGGGAGGTCCGCCGTCCAGGAGAAGCTGCCTGAGATAATCGCCGCAGAGGGAATCGACTTTTGCGTGGCTAACGCGGAAAACGCCGCCGGCGGGTCGGGCATAACCCCCGAGATCGCCGAGGCCCTTCTCGCCGCGGGAGTGGACGTCCTGACCACCGGCGACCACGTCTGGAGACAGCGCGAGATAATACCCTATATACAGAAGAGCGAGCGTCTGCTCCGCCCCCAGAACCTTTCTCCCTATGCCGCTGGAAAGGGCTACGCCGTAGCCCAAGCCAGGAACGGACAGCCGGTAGGAGTCCTCTCTTTGATCGGCAGGATCTTCATGGCCCCCGCCGAATCTCCCTTCCTGGCCACAGAGCAAGCCGTCGCGGAACTCCGCTCCGTGACGCCCCTTATCATTGTGGACTTCCACGCCGAGGCGACCTCGGAAAAGCAGGCCATGGGACGATGGCTCGACGGCAAGGTGAGCGCCGTCCTGGGCACTCACACCCACGTCGCAACCGCCGACGAACAAATCCTGCCCGGCGGCACCGCGTACATCACCGACATCGGCATGACGGGCCCCGTGGATTCGATAATCGGACGCCGGATCGATAAAGTGCTCGAGTCACTTCGCTACCAGATGCCCTTTCACTTCGACGTCGCAAAGGGCGATGCTCAAATTGCCGGAGTGATAATCGAAGTCGATTGCGACACAGGCCGCGCTCAACACATCCGCCGTTTCCTGGAGAAGTGATCGTGAACGGCAACGAGAAAATGCAGACCTCCCGCAAGGTCTACACCGTACCCGAAATCACCAGGCTCATCCGGAGTTGCCTTGCCGAACGATTCTTCGCCGTCTGGGTCACCGGAGAAGTCTCCAACCTTCGCACGCCCCAATCCGGCCACGCATACTTCACGCTGAAGGATAAAGACTCGCAGCTTTCCTGCGTGATGTTCCGCTCGGTCGCTGCCAGGCTTCGCTTCGATCTTGAGGACGGCATGGAAGTCGTCGCTTTGGGCGATATCGACGTGTACGAGCCGCGCGGGACCTACCAGCTCGTCGTACGCGCCATTGAACCCAAAGGTGCCGGTGCGCTGCAAATCGCCTTCGAGCAGCTCAAGCGCAAGCTCGCCGCCGAGGGCCTTTTCGACGCCGCGAGAAAGAAGCCGTTGCCCTTCCTCCCCGAAAGGATCGCCCTCGTCACCTCGCCCACGGGCGCTGCCGTCCGCGATATGCTGAGGGTGATAACTTCCCGTTTTCCGCCGGCGCAAGTAGCCATCTTCCCAGTAAGGGTACAGGGTGAGGAAGCCGCGGGCGAGATTTCCCAAGCCGTTGACCAGATCAATCGCGGCGGCCTCGCGGACGTGATCGTCGTCGGCAGGGGCGGCGGATCACTGGAGGACCTGTGGGCCTTTAACGAAGAAATCGTCGCCAGGGCAATATACGCGTCACGCATCCCCGTGGTATCTGCCGTCGGCCACGAGATCGACTTCACAATATCCGACATGGTGGCCGATGTTCGCGCCCTCACGCCCACCCACGCGGGGCAGCTCGTGGTCCCCAAGATGGAAGACCTACTGCAATCGCTCGAGGTCGCGCGAGCTTCGCTCGTCAGAAGCCTCCGGCAGCGCGTCCGTCTGAGCCGAGCACGACTTGACGCCATCCGGGGCCGTGCCGGCTTTCGCCAGCCTCGCGAACTCCTCCGCGCAAAGGCCCAGCTCCTCGACGAGTTGTGGACATCGGCAGGAAAATCGCTGGCCCAGATGGTCGAACGTAAAAGGCGCGACGCTGAACGCCTTGCGGAGATGCTGGAGGGCCTCAGCCCCCTTAGAACCCTCCGTCGCGGCTACAGCGTCACCTTCAAAGGGCGGAACCGAAAGCCGCTGACCGACTCGAAGTCGTTGCGCCCGGATGACTTAGTTCGTACTCTGTTGGCTAGAGGCAGCTTCACCGCTACGGTAAAGAGCGTGGAAAAAGGAGCCAAAGGTGGCGGAGCAGAAATTTGAGACCCTGATGGAAAAACTGGAGGCGCTTGTCAGCGAGCTCGAGGAAGGCGAACTTGGGCTCGAAGAGGCCCTCAAGAAGTACGAGCAAGGCGTGAAGGCCTATAAGAAGTGCCGCGAACTCCTCGAAAGGGCTGAAAAGAAGATTGAGGTCTTCCTGAAGGACGAGTCCGGAGAGCTCACCAAGGCCGACTTCGAGCAGGACACAGAGCCTCGGGAAGGCGAGGAAGATTAGTTGACCTCTCTCGAAGACTACATGGCAAGAAATGTCATCAGTGTCGACGAAGCCCTCGACCGTTACCTCCCTCCCGAATCAGAGCAGCCTCAGTCACTCCACCGGGCAATGAGGTACAGCGTGTTCAGCGACGGCAAGCGCCTGCGCCCCGTCATGGCGATAATGAGCGCCGAAGCCTGCGGCGGCACCGCCCAGCAGGTGATGCCTGCCGCCTGCGCCCTCGAAATGATCCACACGTATTCCTTAATCCACGACGACCTTCCCGCTATCGACAACGACGACTACCGAAGGGGAAAGCCCACGAGCCACAAGGTGTTCGGGCAGGCCATGGCCATCCTCGCCGGGGACGCGCTTCTTACCCACGCCTTCCACATCCTTACCGAAGAGCCCCTACCCAACCTCCGCGAAATACTCCGCACCCTCACCAAGGGCGTGGGTATCGGAGGGATGGTGAGCGGACAGGTCGTGGACGTAGAAAGCGAACGGCAAGACCCCGATCTCAACAAGGTGGAATACATCCATCTCAGAAAGACGGCGGCGCCCTTTGCCGCCGCGGCAAAGCTTGGAGCGCTTGCCACCGACGCGCCGGCCGAAAAGGTCAGGGCTCTCGAAAATTACGGCAGGGACTTCGGACTTGCCTTTCAGATCGTGGACGATATACTCAACGAAGTCGGCGATACGGCAAAGACAGGCAAGCCGACCGGCACCGACAGATCGCTGGGCAAGCAGACCTATCCGGCAGCAGTCGGCATCGATAAATCGAAGCAGGCTGCCCGTGACTACGCCGATAAGGCCAGAGAGCACCTGGCTTCACTCGGATACGAAGGGCGGTTCCTCAGAGAGCTGGCGGATTTCATCGTCAGCCGCGACAGATAGACGAAACAGATGAAACTCATCCTACTCGGGGATTCACGAAAAAAAGGGGTCACTGCCGCTGCTGAAGATCTCATCCCCTGGCTGGAGCAGAGAGCAACGCTTCTAGCGGTCGACCTCGACGGCAAGCTGGACCTTAGCGCGCTCGAGGCCGACGCCGTGATCGTTCTGGGCGGAGACGGCGCGGTTCTCCACACGGTCTGCCGTATGGGAACCAACCAGATGCCTCTCCTCGGCGTGAATTACGGGAGGCTAGGGTTCCTGGCTGAAATAGCCCCAGAGCAGGCCAGAGCGGCGCTCGACCGCATTCTCGCCGGGAAGAGCCAGACTTCTCGGCGTCTTATGCTCGAATGCGAGCTCCAAAGGCAAGACAAACAGCCTCTCACTTCCCTGGTCGTCAACGAAGTCGTCGTCGCTCGCAAAACCCTCTCCCCCATGACGTCAATCAGGCTCGAGATAGCAGGGGAGAAGGTCGCATCCTACTGGGGCGACGGCCTCATAGTTGCCACCCCCGGCGGCTCGACTGCTTACTCCCTTTCCGCCGGCGGCCCTATCCTCTATCCGGAGATGGAGGCGTTTCTCGTCACCCCTCTAAGCGTCCACGCGCTCACCATACGTCCCATCGTCACCCCGTCGAGTGTGGAGCTGCAGTTCACGCTGGAAGAGGAAAGCGCCATCGCCGCAATTATCGATGGCCAGACCGACTGGCGCTTCGATGTGGGCGACAAGCTGCTGATCCGGCGCGCCAGGGAGGTATTCACACTTCTCGAACCGAAAGGCTATAACTACTACCATTCGCTCTATACCAAGCTGCACTGGGGGAAAACTGCCCGTGAGATTAGTGAAGATAACGGCTGAGTACTGTAAGGGGTGCGGCCTATGCGTATGGGCATGCCCCAAGGGCTCTCTGGGTCTCTCAAAGGAACTTAACCCCCTTGGCATCCATCCGGTCCAATTCAAACAAGGTGCCGAATGTACCGGCTGCCGCAATTGCGCCGCCATGTGCCCCGAAGCCGCCATCGAAATATACGAGGTGAACGACGATGGGTGAGCGCACACTGATGAACGCCAACGAAGCGCTGGCCGAGGCCGCGATCAGGGCCGGGTGCAGGCATTACTACGGCTACCCAATCACGCCTCAGAACGACATGATCGGATACATGGCCAAACGAATGCGCGAGGTCGGTGGAGTCTTCATCCAGTCCGAAAGTGAGCTTGCCGCAATCAACATGGTGTTCGGTACCGCCGCGGCCGGCAAACGCGCAATGACCTCCTCATCTTCACCCGGCATCAGCCTTATGCAGGAGGGAATCTCTTACCTGGCAGCCTGTGAACTCCCCGCCCTCATCGTTAACGTTCAGCGAGGCGGCCCCGGGCTTGGGAACGTCGCCCCCGGACAGGCTGACTACTTCCAGGCAACCCGCGGCGGCGGGCACGGCGACTATAGAACCATCGTCATCGCCCCTCACACCCTCCAGGAGGGGCTGGACCTCGTTGCGCCGGCCTTCGACCTGGCCGACAAGTACCGCATGCCGGTCATCTATCTGCTCGACGGCCAACTGGCGCAGATGCTCGAACTCGCCGAACTCCCTCCGTTCTCACAAGAGCCCGATCAGGAAAAGCCCTGGGCCTTGACCGGCTGCCGCGGCAGAGACCCCAACATGATCCGCTCCCTTCTCCTTGACCCGGACGTGATGGAAGACCTGAACCTCCGGCTGAACGCGAAATACCAGGCAATCTGCTCGACGGAGAAACGGTGGGAAGAGACGGAAACGGCCGATGCCGAAGTGCTCACGGTCGCCTACGGAACCGCCGCCAGATTGTGCAAGGAGGCGGTGAAGCTCGGGCGCAGGCAAGGTCTCAAACTGGGCCTGCTACGCCCCATAACCCTTTGGCCCTTCCCGGAGGAGGCTCTCAAGAAAGCTGCCCAAGGCTGCAAAGGCGTGCTTGCCGTTGAACTCAGCCACGGCCAAATGTTCGAGGATGTAAAGCTGTCTGTTAACGGTGGACCGCCCGTCTACTTCTACGGCAGGGCGGGAGGGAATCTCCCCCTAGTCTCCCGCATCCTCGGGCTTTCCCGGGCAATGGCCGAAGGCAAGCCTGTCCCAGAAAGGACGATCAGTGACTAGAACGCTCTACGCCAGGCCGGCATCGCTCAAGCCCACCGCCATGCATTACTGCGCAGGCTGCGGCCACGGGATAGTCCATAGGATAATCGCGGAGCTGCTCGACGAGCTGAGCCTTCGGGAGAAAACCGTCGGCGTCGCCCCCGTAGGCTGCGCCGTCTTGGCCTATGACTACCTTAATTGCGACATCAGCGAAGCCGCGCACGGTCGCGCTCCGGCCGTGGCCACCGGCATAAAGCGCGCCGACTCCGACAAGTTCGTCTTCTCCTACCAGGGAGACGGCGACCTGGCCTCCATCGGCACGGCGGAGATAGTTCACGCGGCAAACCGGGGAGAGAACGTCTCCTTCATCTTCATCAATAACGCCATATATGGGATGACCATGGGCCAGATGGCTCCGACCACGCTCCCCGGACAGAAGACAGCCACCACCCCTTGCGGCAGAGATACCAGGCTTGACGGCTATCCCCTGCGGGTATGCGAGCTGCTGGCCACCCTGGACGGCGCATACTACCTGGAAAGGACGACCGTGACTTCCCCCGCCGCTGTCAGGAAAACCAAGAGCGCCATCCGCAAGGCGTTCCAAGCCCAGCTCGACGGCAAAGGATTCACCCTCATCGAGGTCCTCTCTCCCTGCCCCAACCGATGGGGAATGTCGCCGGTCGACGCCCTCAGATTCGTCGACGAGGAGATGACCAGATATTTTCCGCTTGGCGTGTGTAAAGAGTGCAAGGAGTAACCGGCACGTGATCGATGAAAAGGCGATACTAGCAGGCTTCGGCGGACAGGGAATAAAGTCCCTGGGCCAGTTACTGTCCGAGGCGATGGTGCTGCAAGGTTGGAATGTGACCTTTATCTCATCCTATGGGGCGGAGGTCCGCGGCGGCGTCATATACTGCCATGTCCGCGTCTCAGACGAGGAGATCTATTCTCCCGTCGTTGAACGCGCAACCACCTTGATGCTGATGGATCAGCGGTCCGTAGCGCGTTTTCGAGAATCCCTCGACGACGAGGGAATTGCTCTGGTCAACAGCTCGTTGATCGAACTGTCAGACGCGTTTCCCAACGGAAAGCACATGCTCGTCCCTGCGACGGAGACGGCTTCGAGTCTGGGCGACCCCCGGGCCGCCAACATGGTTATGCTGGGAGTCTACGACGAAATGAGGAACCTGGGCATCGACAAACAGCTTGATGCCTGCTTCGAGAAGATATTTCCCGGCAAGAAAGCATCCTTCCGGGAGCTGAATCTGCGCGCCCTCGACGCCGGGCGAGAGTTCTACAAGAATCATTCCTCGCCCTGAAGCCCTTCCCTCTCCCTTCTCGGAACCCGTGGCTCTCAGCTTACCCCTTCGCAGGGATCGCTTTCCCTTTCTCAGCTCCCAGGAGTTCGATCTCCGTAACATCTATCACCGGCTCATCCCAGCCGGGAGCTGAGTGCTTGGAACCGTTTACCCCCACCCTCTTGAACAGATAGCCGTTAAGGTCGACCGTTGAACTCCTGAGAAGACAGATCGTCTTCCCACCCACCACAATCTTGTGGGTCGCGGGGCTATTGATGATCCGGCCCATCGGCTGCACCCAGCCCTCCGCCAGGTAACTGGGCCTGGGAGGCGTTTCCGCAGCCTTTTCCGCCTCGTGCATGCGGATTTCCATCTCACGAAGCTTGTCAGAAAGCTCCTCATTGTCGGCCCGGATCCGCTTATAGTCCTCTATCAGCGATTGCACCAAGTTGAGAGCTTCTACCCGCCTCGTCACCGCCTCCCTAACGAACGCCTGATCCGCCTCGTCGGCAATCTCTTCGTAGATCGCCACGACCGCGCTGAAGTCGCGGTCTGTCAGCGGTTTCTTCAGCTCTTCCCGGTACAGCTTGTCCGCCTCGGCAATCTTAGCCTCCACACCTGCCCTGACTTCAACAAAGACCCTTTCCTTCGCCAGCTCATCCGCGTGCTCTTCGACCGTGCCGTAGTAGTCCACATACTTGCCGGAAATCCAAGCCGACGCTTCCGGCGGACCCGCAATCTGGTACCAGCCTTCCTTCGCCGCCACTATCTCCACTCTCCTCCCCTTCCCGATCATGCCCAGCACGTCGGAAGCAGTTGACGGGTTGCTGCGAATTCGCACGTTGTCACCCGTGACCGTCCCTGCTCGCCCGCCGGGAAGTTCCTGCACATAGTCAGCCGATATCCACGGCCTGACGGCCGGCGGGAGCTGTATCCTCAGCCACCCGAACTTCTCCCCCACCACGACCACCAGGTCTCCGCCTTGCGCCACGGTCAGTATCGTGTAGTTCGTCCCGTCCCCCGCGCGAACGTTAACGCGTTCCGCGTTCACACGTCCTACGTAGGGAGCTTGGGGGCCCGCCGTTTCAGCGGGCGCAGGGGATACATCCAACTGCTCTTCCGCAAGAGTCGCCGTACCGATCAGCAACACGATGCTAAGTAGAACGAAACCCCGCACCTTCATGGCACATGCCCTCCCTGGAGACTAGACACCCCCTGCTGGCAGGAGACTGTCGCCCTACGAAGTTCCCGCGAGAGCCAGGTTAGAGTTCGGCTTTGACTATGTCGCGGATGATGTTGACGAAGCCCAGAAGCCCATTCTCCGGGATGATGATCGAGTGCTTCTTGCCGCCACTCTTCTCGGAGATTTTCAGATACTTTCCACTTCTGTTCCGTCGCAGATCGAAGAAGAATTTCTTCTTCTCAATCGTCAATTGGGAGCTCTGGAGCTCTTCGTCTACCTCATGCGGCTCTGCGGATATCGCCCTGTCAAATTCGTCTTCCATCACCGAGCCTCCAAAATCCATATCCACCTTGTTCCTCCTGGAGCGACCTTGCTCGCTCCTTCCCTAGAATAATGTATCAGTCCAACCTTATTGTAGCAGCCGCAGCCCAAACCGTCAACTTATTTGAATCTTGGCAAGCCCGCCTTCTTTCTTCCCGCCATCCGCCTGCGCTGCCCTGAAGGCCGCGCCTCCCCTTCCCCGAGAACCCTTTTGACGGGCAGAGCCGATTCGCCTATACTTCCTCCTGACGGCCCTGCTTCCCCCCAGGGATACTTCACGGAAGCGGCCGGGGCGCCTGACTCCTTTTGGAGACGAGCACGCATGCGATACGTATTGATGCCCACAATCTTGGCTGCAATCTTATTGGTCAGCGGCTGCAGCGCTCCAGAGAGCATCCAACTACGGGAGAACGCCTACGTGGAAAGCACCCTCGCCAAGGTCAAAGAGCTCGTCCAGAGCGACCTTAACCGCCTCTCGCCCGTCGTCCCGAAGGTGTGGACCGGCGAGTACTTCGCCCAGCGGCACACACCTATAATCTACGCCTCCGCGCCATGGAATGCCGGTGACGAGTGCTGGCTTGAGGTTCCTGAGTACGTTTGGGGCCAGGTACCCGGCGACCCTCAGAACGGCTCCCCGCTATACTACGGCCGCGCCATTGGCACCAACAAGAACTGGACCATGCGGTATCGTTCCCTGGAAGATCCCCGTTGGACAGAAATCGAGGGCGGCGGGCTTGCCTTGGATAACCCGCTCGAAGGCGGCTACGTCGTGCGTTTTCGAGTCCTCCCCCATGACCGAATGGTTGAGGTGCGCTTCGGCATAACCAACAATTCCCCCAATCGCCTTACCGACATCAGGTGCCAGCTCTGCATGATGCCTCACAAAATCAAGTCCCTAGCCGAACGTTGGCCCACATCATCGAAAATGCTCGCCGAAGGCAAGATAATCACCTGGGACGCGGCGGGACAGGATCTTTCCTGGCTCGACCCGTACAGGAACCGGGACGGCTCCTTCAAGCAGTCTTGCTTCTTCCTCGCCCCCGTCGCCGGGCACGTCCCAGACAACTGGGCGACTCAGGAGCGCAGATACGGCAGCGTAATGTGGCTCGACAGAATAGTAGATATCCCCGCGGTCGCGAAGTGCAGCAGGGACGAGGAAAACTGCCTGATCGTCTACAGCCCTTTCGGCCGGACCGCTTTCTACAACTGCCTGGTCCCTTGCTTTCATGCGGATCCTCAGATGAATCTCATCCGGCCGGGGGAGACGAGGTGGACCACAAGCTATTACATGATGCTCTCGGGGGATTTGCAGGGTTTCATGGCCCGTCTGGCCGCTCTGCACAAGGAGATCCGGCGGGATGACGGCGTCGAGTGGCAGTGATCGCAGGGCGTTTACTGCCATGTGGCGAGTAGGTCACTCAGGAGTTCGCTGCTTGACACGGCCCCCACCCGCGCTAGAATAACATCGCTGCCCCGCCATGTGGTTGGTGTGGGGGACGCCGCGCGCCGGCAGCACCAATACTGTTCACGCTCGGGAGTTTTATGCTGTGTTGGCATGGGCTCGTCTCAGCGGAGTCCGACTTTCGTGAGATATGACTTGCGAGTGCGACTTCTCCTCCTCGCGGTCTCCTTCCTCTGCTTCCTTCCCACCATCACGATCGGCGACGTCGCCGACCTGCCGATAATCGGCACCTGGCCATACGGCACGGCATCAGCCCTCCTCGTGGACGGCGACACCCTGTATGCAGGCTCAGGCGGGGGCGTGGTCATCTTCGACGTTTCAGAGCCCGACCCAGTCGAGCTCAGCCGCATCGCCACAAAGGGAAATGTCTCCGCTCTGGCCATTTGCGGCAGCGAGTTGCTGGTAGCCAACGATTACGCCGGGCTCACTGTGTTCGATGTCTCCGACCCCGCCTGCCCCCACCAGACGGGGGCATGGCACGACGTCGCAAGGGCGCTCAGCGTGGTCGCGAACGGCTCCTGCGCCTACGTGGCCGCCGGTGCTGAGGGTGTGCGCGCCGTAGACCTTGCCACCCTCCAGGAGATCGATGCATGGTTTCCGCCGGAGGGCACGGCCGACGACGTCCACCTCTGGCCCGACACGCTCTACGTCAGCCTCGGTGGCACCACGTTCAACCTCGCGATAGTGGACATCGGCACCCCCGGGGACCTGCAATATGTCGCCTCCCAGGAGTACCCGGGGGTTCTCTCAGACATCGCAGGCTCCGGGGACACCGCGTATCTGCTGCACAACGTCATCGAGCCCATCCCGCCTCGTCCCTACCCCACCAACACGTATCTCGAGATACTCGACGTGGCGGATCCTCAATACCCCGTCGTTCTCCGCACCCTGGGACCGAACGAGCACGCAGGCGGCAACTTAGAGGTGAAAGGCGGCTACGCGTACTTGTCCTCCGATCAGACCGGACTCCGGGTCGTAGACCTCGCCGGTGACACCCTTGACCCTGCGGGCGAGCTCTTCATCAACCTGGGATCCACTTGTACGGCGCTGTCCGGCTCCACCGTATACCTCGGGGTCCCCAAGACCGACCCCAAAGGCGTTTGGCTGGTTGACATTTCGAGCCCCACCAGCCCCGCCCGGGTTTCCAGCGCTCCGCTTCCCCATCAGGCGGAGGGCGTCTTCGTTTCCGGCGATTATGCCTATATTGCCGATGGTCAGGATGGTCTCCACGTGCTGGACGTAAGCGACCCGTGGAATCCGACCGAAGTTGGAAGTCTCGAAGAACCATACATGTACCTGAGTGAAGACCTGTGGGTCACGGGCACGGAGGTGTACGTCGCGGATGGGACGGGCATCGCCATCATCGATGCAAGCGATCCTGCAAATCCTGTCATGGACACCTATTTTGACACGCGGCCTCACACGATGGACTACTGGATTGAGGGATGCATGCGCTCGGGGGATTATCTGTACGTGGCCGCCTCGACCGAGCTCCGTATCCTCAACGTCGCAGATCCCGAAAGCGTATCGGAAGTCGCCGCCCTCCCAGTCCTCAACGCCAAAGAAGTGTGGGTGGAGGGCGACCACGTGTACGTGGCTGACGGAAACTACGGCATGCGCGTGATCAACCTCTCGGATCCCCACGCCCCTTACGAGGTCGCGGGAGTTCCCACTGTCGGCAAACCCTACGACGTGGTGGTCCAGGACGGATACGCCTATTTCACCGACAGCGGGAGCGGTCCCGGTGGGCCGGGTCTGGGGCTCGTTATCATCGACGTAAGCGACCCCTCAAACCCGTTCATAGTCTCTAACCTCTACGGCCCCATCGTCGGCAGCGCCACCAAGTGCCAGGGAGTGGCGATTCAGGACGAGACGGTCTACATGGTGACGGTCCAGAACGGGCTCTGGCAGATCGACGTGAGGGACAAAGACAACCCCGTTCAGATCGGATACTGCGACACGCCGGGAGCTGCGCTCAACGTTAAGCTCCAGGGCAAGTTCGCCTTCGTCGCAGACTACACCACCGGCCTGACCATAGTCGGAACGACAAGCCAACCCCCCGCGGCCAATTTCACGGCTTCCCCCACGCGCGGAATCTCGCCGCTCGACGTCCAATTCACCGATTCCTCCACCGGCGACATAAGCAAATGGGACTGGGATTTCGGCGACGGGGAAGGCTCATCGGACCAGGACCCCGTTCACACATATCATGCGCCGGGACTTCACACAGTCACGCTCACCGTTACAGGTCCGGGCGG
Source organism: uncultured Planctomycetota bacterium (assembly GCA_964493415.1). Taxonomy (GTDB): domain Bacteria; phylum Planctomycetota; class DG-23; order CAZBND01; family CAZBND01; genus CAZBND01. The sequence goes on from CAZBND010000007.1 coordinate 16,979, forward strand.
ATCGGCTCAGGAAGCGAAGCCGGGTTACATATACGTCGCTTCCGACGAGGCCCCTGGCTTCGTTATCACAGACGAAGGCGGCTCACGCCTCGCGGTTTTCACGGCCACAGGGGACCTCCTGCTTAGAGGTGCCATTTTCGAGAGGTCCTCGCCAGCGGGGAGCGCTCTCGCCACCGAGTTCCTGGTCAAAGGACCCGGCGGCAACATCGTCGCACTCCTCGACGGATCCGGCAACATGGCCATAGCCGGCGATGTCAGCGAACTTGCAGCCGTTCCCCTCGTCCCGCCTGCCGACTCGCTTGTCGTGAGATTCGCTTCCGGGCAGGTTGTATCGTACGTAGGGGGTGACGGTGACCTCGGCCTGGTGGGATACCTAGTGGAGAACGCCTTCTAGCACGGCCCTAGAGACGAAGGCGTCGGCGCGTCCAAGACGCTACAGGGGCGATAGGTCCACCTTCCCCGCGACAACGCTTGCCCGAAGAGGTCCCCGAACCGCCTCGCGCACCCTCAGGCTTTTGCCCCTGATCGCCAGCGTCGTCTCGGGGTACACCGTTGCGTTTACAACGATCTCCGGTTTCGCACGAAGCCTGGACTCCTCCTGCATCTTGGCAATATCGTCCCGGAGATCTTCAAGCCGCGCATCCGCTTCAGATATCTGCTTCAGAAGCTTCTCCACGATTTCCTTCTGCTCCGCGGTCAGACGCTTCTTGCCGCGGAGAGCCAGCGGACCCGCCGCATTCCGCAACTTCTGGAGGTCCCTTTCGAGCTGCTCCGCCTGCCTCTCCTTCGCCCCTATCGCGTCACCGATCCAAAAGTCCTCGCCCGCAACCAGCAAGGTGGGCACATTTCCCTCGCTGCCCCCCTGCCCCACTACTATTCCACCCAGCGCCATCACTTCTCCTCCCGCCACCCTGCCGACCGGCATCCGCAGTGCTCCTCGGGTTTTCACGACGGAGTTAATGACGTCTCGCTCGGCAACCACATCTCCTCCAGCCTCGAGCCGGACGTTCATGATGAATCTCGCGTGGAAACTCCCTCCCACCCTTATTCTCCGGCCTCCCGCTCCCGCGACCCCTCGCCTTACCGTCAGACTGCCCTCCGTCTCGATGTCCGCCGCCTCCACCGTCCCCATCACCTCGATGTCCCCGCTGGAAGTTATGCGCGACCCCGAAAGCACGTCCCCTCTCACCACGATTGACCCAGGGTGGTCGATGTATCCCGTCTCCAGCCCCACGTTACCCGGGATCGTGTAAACAGGGTCAACGGCAAGCAGGTCCGACGACCACCTCAGCCGGCCGGCCGCCGCCGCGTAGAACCTAAGGACGTCGTCTCCCTGTTCCTCAACTCGAACGTTCGGTCCTCTCCGGACCCGCGCTCGCCGTGCTCTCCTGACCGGCACCTTCCTTCCGAACACGTCGATCCCCGGCTCCCCCTGCTTAGCTGTTACCGCCGTCACCAGGAGCTGTCCCTGCTTCACCCCCCTCTGCTCCGCACGCCGCCAGTAATCGATAGCGCCCGTCTTATCATCAACCGCGAAGCCCCCGCTGAAAAAGTCCTGCGCCCATTCGACCGACCCGTCGCGAGGCGTCACCGGCCACTTCCCCTCTACCAATGTGATGGTGACCATCTGCCCTTCGCTCCCAGCATCACGCAGACGCTTCGCCAGCTCCTCCACAGAGGGCACTTGGGCAACACCCAAAGCAGCAATATCTTCCCGTATCTTCTCCGCCACGCTGTCCACCTGACGCTCCCTTACCCTCCACTTCAGGAGAACAGCCATGTGATCCTCCGCCACGGACAGTTCGAAGTTGCGAGACACGTCCGCCATTCGCTTATCCCTAAGTCACACCCGGGAGGCCGGCACACATGTGCGCCCGGACAGTAGGAAGTATACGGAAACCGTCCTTTCCACGCAAAGACTTTCCCCACTCCCGATACACGAAGGGATATCGGTTCCCCATCTGGAAGGCTGTAGCCCCCGCATCGGAGCGAGAGGGGACCCGCTCTCAGAAGGGCCGGCCGGACCTACACACTGATGCGGCGGAAGCGCATTCGCGCTCCCAGCTACCCCGGTCTGTGGAACGCTCACTCGCCGTGCCCGGACCGGGGAGGCGAGCCCGAACGGAGAAGCAGACTGAACTCTTAGCGGCGAGCGATTGGGGGGCGACTGAACTCCGCTAATCATGGTTCAGCCGATCCCGTCGTAGCCGCCTCCCCGGCTCTTCGCCGAGTCGAGCAATCGCTGTGCCAAAGGACGCACCGCTCGGCTGCAGCACGCTCAGCGAGTACTCCGCAAGAGCGAAGCCTCTCGGCCCTTCAGGATGTTAGAGAATCGCTAACACCCGTTGGCCACGTTCGAGACACCTTCTCCAGCAATCAATCAAGCTCACCCGGCAGCCGGTCACTGTGCATTTTGGGGTTGCGCGCGGGGGAGGAAGGTATATAATGTCACCCGACACGGGCGGGGACCTTCACGGGATATTGCGCAGGCAACTCGGCATACGAGCATCGCTCGGCGCTCGTGCGGAGTGAACAGGAAGCTTGATTGTGCTCATATCACGAGGTGTGTCGCGGCTTGGTGGCCAAAGCGTAAGAAGGAGGTTGGCATGAGAGGAAGGCTACTCATAATCGGGGCTGTCTTGGCGGCGTTGACTCTGCCCGGGTCGATGTTCTGCACCAGGGCATGGTCGGCCGAGACGGCGACGGTGGCCGAGCTTAAGGCAAAAGTGGATGAACTCTCCAAGGAGGTGGCGTCCCTGCAAGATTCCTTGGCATCGCTGCGCCGAGAACTCGAGGCCGCCAAGATGACGCAGGACATGGCTCTCGACATCGTACAGGTTCTAAAGGACAACATTGGGAAGACCGCGGAACGCACCAGCGACCTTGCACCCAACATGCAGATGCTGTCTCTTCAGGTAGAGAGAAACAGGGAGAACATCAGCCTCATGCGCGACTGCGTTATCGGCAATTGGTTCATGAGTTATTGGGCCATGCAGCGCGCCAAGGGCAAAGTGGAAGCGGACCAGAAGTTCGAAGCTTACGACAAGCAGACCGCTTCCAAATTCAAGCAGCTCAACGAAAAATTCCAGGATAGGCCGGCCGCGCCCACGCTGCCCAAAGCGCTGGAGTAGTCCCAAGCCCTTCGCACGCAATTGGGGGCAGCCTCTGTGGACGGGGGGATTTCCCTTTTTGGCGCGGCTCGCCCGTGACAGTCGATAGCGGAGTATGTTCGACCCAAGTTCTGGGGGATCGACCTTACGAAGGCGGCGTGTCGACAGGGCGGTTGTCATCGCCAACTACCACAATCGTGGGTTTCCACTCCCGCGCGGAATCCTCATCCATCGACGCGTAGGAGATTATGACAACTTTGTCCCCGACATTGAAAAGATGTGCCGCCGGGCCGTTGACGCATACGGTACCTGAGTCTCTCTCGCCTTGTATTACATAGGTCTCAACCCGGGCGCCGTTGGCGGCATTCAGCACGGCCACCTTCTCCGCCGGCAGCATGTCCGCCCTGTCAAGCAGAGCCCTATCTATCGTGATGCTCCCGCTGTAGTGCAGGTGCGTCTCCGTCACCGTCGCGAAGTGGATTTTCGAGTAGAGCATTTCTCGCATGCGCATGTGACACCCTCTCTCACCGGACCTCCAGCCGTCCGGAACGGCCAAATGCAAATTATACACAGCTTCGGTTCGCCTATCAATCGCCGGTGCCTCCCGGCTTGACTCACCCGCCGCCACCCCGTATGATTTGCCTGCAGCGCCTCTTGGAGGTCCTGTCCGTGAAAGAGACAAAGCCCAAGCTCTCCGTTGTCGTACCCATTTTCAATGAGGATGAGGTGATCGGGGAGCTTCACCGGAGGCTGGGCAAGGTTCTCGACGCCGTCGGCTACGACTTCGAGGTCATTTTCGTCGACGACGGCAGCACAGATTCATCCTTCGACCTGCTGAAGGACTTGCACATCAAAGACCCGCGCTGGAAGGTGCTCAAATTCAGCCGAAACTTCGGCCACCAGGTGGCAATAACCGCCGGCCTCGATGCCGCTTCGGGTGACGCCGTAGTGATAATGGACGGCGACCTGCAAGACCCTCCCGAAGCTATTCCCGAACTGCTGCAGAAATGGACGGAGGGGTTCGACGTAGTTCACGCGGTCAGACAGAAGCGCAAAGACGAAAACCCGATTCGGCGTATCATCAGTTTCGTTTTTTACAGATTGATCAACGCCCTTGCAGGAATAAAACTGCCCCTGGATGCAGGTGACTTCAGGCTGATCAGCAAGCGTGGCAGAGGCGTGTTCGGAAGACTCGGCGAAAGAGCGCGTTACGTGCGCGGGTTGATGAGCTGGGTGGGACTGAAGCAAACTTCCATTCAATACGTGAGGGAAGGGCGAGCCGCCGGGCGCGGCAAGTACGGCCTGTCGAAGCAGCTTCGACTGGGGCTCGACGGAATCACATCGTTTTCCGCCACGCCGCTGAGATTTGCGTCCTACCTCGGCTTCGCCATCTCCTTTGCCTGCTTGGCCTACGCCGTCTATGTCGTGCTCATTAAGCTGGCCTACGGATACCCGACCCCAGGGTACGCTTCCATCGTCGTCGCCATACTCTTCATCGGGGGCGTCCAGCTCATCGCCATCGGCATCCTCGGAGAATACGTCGGGCGTCTGTACGAGGAGGCAAAGCACAGGCCGCTTTACGTGATCGACACAAGCCTCGGGTTCGGCGACTACAATGCCGAAGCAAACCGGCATGCGGATACTGATAATTAATTACGAGTACCCCCCCATCGGGGGCGGCTCATCAACCGCGACCGCAGAAATGGCCGCCCGGGCCGCCCGCGCGGGTCACGAAGTGACCGTCCTCACCACCCGCTTCGCCGACCTGCCACGCTCCGAACTCCTCAACGGTCACACCGTCAAGCGAATACCGGCGGTCAGGCTTTCAGCATCTAAATGCACTGTGCCGGAGATGATCACCTTCATCATCAGCGCCGTACCATCGGCCGTTCGTCTTGCCGGTTCGTTCAGACCCGACCTCGTGTGGGCCGTCAACGGCATCCCGTCAGGACCCGTCGCCCTGGCGTTGAATAGGCTGCGAGGAATCCGCTATATCGTTCTCTTGCGCGCAGCGGAAGTGCCGGGCTTTCTCAGCGAAAAACTCGCCATCTATCACCGTCTTAGTATGCCGCTTACCCGAGCCATATGGCTAAACGCCGCAGCAGTAACCACGAACAGCCAAGGGCTCAAAGAACTGGCGCTCAAGACAACTCCCGAACTCGAGATCGACGTTATTCCCAACGCTGTCGACACCGAGAGATTCAGCCCATCGGGCCGGCGGAAACCGGGCCGCTCCGTGCGCGTGACGTTCCTGGGGAGGCTTTCACCGCAAAAGGGCGTGTCCTACCTTCTCGATGCGCTTTCGCGAATGGCTCCCGGGCCGTCGCGAGCTTTCCATTTGGACGTCTACGGCGACGGCCCCGAACGAAAGTCGCTCCTTCGCCAGGCCGAGCGGCTGGCCCTCACAGAAAAAGTCACCTTCAGAGGATGGATACCTAGAAACAAGGTGCCTGCCGTTCTCCGCTCTTCGGACGTGTTCGTGCTTCCCTCTCTTGGAGAAGGAATGTCGAACTCGCTTCTCGAAGCCATGGCGACCGGGCTGGCGGTAATCGCCACCGATGTCGCGGGCAGTGAAGAGCTTATCGCGGACGGCAAGAACGGCCTGCTGATCCCTCCGCGGGACGTCCCGGCGCTCGAGCGAGCGCTTGTGCGCCTCATCGATTCACAAGCACTCCGTCACCGTCTCGGTGCGGCGGCACGAGAATCCGCGCTCCGCAATCTAAGCTGGGAAGCTGTGACAAGGCGCTACCTCGACCTTTCGCAAAAAGCCCTTCGAGCCCTCAGCTAGTGTGCCGCTGCCTCAGCGGCCCCCGATCCCGTAACGTCCCGAGGTGGCCCGCCGGCGTCGCCGTCGTTGATTTTTGCGGGTCGTCCGGTATAATGGAGATTCGCCGCGCCGCTTGGAACAACACTTCTTGGCCGGGGTGAGACATGCTGCTTCCCCACGCCGGGTCGGGCATGCACCGCCTCTCAGTTTTCAGGGACACGATGCGCGCAGAAGGATACGTGGCGGCAAAGGTAGCCGAGGCGGTTGCAGCGGCATATCCGCCGGCCATCCTGAAATCCCCCAAGGCAGCCGAGCGGGCAGATGCTCCCGGGGCCGAGGCCGATGTCCTCCGGCACCCGTCTGTCTGCAGGCTGCTGCACCGGCTTGTGCCCGCCGCTCGAACCGGCAAAGGAAGCGAGCGATTGCTGAAGCGAATCGTCAAGCAGATGAAGACTTCCTTCGGATACGCTGATACTGCGGCGACAAGAGCGCTTACGATCTACGCTGACGGTGATGCCGGCCTTCAGCTCGAGGGCATCTGTCTCGAGCAGCCCCGTTGCGAAGCATGCCTCTTGGCAGACCAGTGCGGCTTCCGCAAGACGAAGCTGACGATGCGCGACATCCCGGAGGACGAGAGGCCCCGCGAACGCCTTCTCCGCCAGGGGGCCGACGCCCTCTCCAACGCCGAGCTTCTGGCCATAGTCCTCCGCAGCGGCTCGTCTAGAGAAACCGCCCTCCAGCTTGGCGAACGGCTCCTCGCAACCTTTGGAAGCCTCGACTCCCTCAGCCAAGCTACCCCCGCCGAACTCTGCAGCATCGAGGGTGTCGGCCCGGCGAAGGCGGCCCAGATACTCGCCTCTCTCAGCGTTTCGAAAAGGCTCTGGACCCGACGGACCTCCGCTCAGGAGGGCCTGACGAATCCCAGGAAAGCCTACGAGTTCCTTCGCAGCAGGCTCGACGGGTACAAGAAGGAGACCTTCGTGGCCATCCTTCTCGACGCGAAGAACAAGCCCATCAAGGACGTGTTGATCTCCCAGGGGTCCCTGACGCAGAGCCTGGTCCACCCCCGGGAAGCCTTCAGTCCGGCGCTTCGGGAATCGGCCGCGGCAGTAATCTTCGGCCACAACCATCCAAGCGGCGACCCCGCTCCCAGCCCCGAGGATGTGAGCATCACGCGCAGACTCGCCGAAGCGGGAAGACTCCTTGGAATCGACGTACTCGACCATATAATCGTGGGGGCGAACTCATACGTCAGCATGGCCGATGAGGGCGTTCTGAAATCATCCTGATCCGGAAAGGAAACAAAGCATGGGAACCAAGAGCACCAGAGTACTCAACCGCAGCAAATCCAAGATAAGGAAGGCAAGGACTTCGGGCTTCCTGACGAGACGAAGAACGACCTCCGGGCGGCGAATCCTCGCAAATCAGAGAAGGAAGAAACTCAACCGGGCATGAGCCCGCCCAGCATTCGTATCGAGAATATGTCGAGAGCCAGCTTGAAGGCAACTATCTGGATGACCTGAGATCCGGCCATTGCCGCCACCATTTTCATCTCCACCTGCTCAAGCGCCTTGCACCCGCCCAGAACCACGAACGGCATTAGGAACATCCATAATCTTGCGACCTCGCCGGGGTTCTTCCCTGACAGGTTCAGCAGGAGCAGCAGAATGACTATGCTCAGCAGCGGTACGTCCAGGCCAAGGCTCTTCACTCTTGCTCTACTCACGCCAAGCGCAACGCGCCAGAGAACCATGGCCCCGGCAGGAACCCCTAGAAACGCCCAGAACTCCAGCGGGTTCATCAGCACCCACTTCCAGTACGTCCGTTCAAACAGCCCACCGAACTCAGCGTGCTTCCGCAACGCGATCAGCCAAACCTCTACTGCACTGTAGCCCGCGACCCCGCAGGCCGCAAGGCAGATCAGGAATGCGCCGGCCCCCGCCCCCACCGTTCCGCATATTCTTGCCGACAGGGCCGCTCGGCCCTCCCCAGCCCGAACTCGCGCAAACCCTGACAACGCCCCCGCAATCACGCCCAGCACGACAAGCACGACCAGGCCCACCGTCAGATTCAACGCAACGAACATGAGCACGCCTGCCAGAGCCCCCGGCCAAACCTCTCTTTCTTGCCACTCCTTCACCACCAAATAGGCCATCAGGACTGACGAGAGCACGAAGAGCTGGTCTGGAGACGGGCTGAAGAGGTGCATGGCCGGAACGAAGGAGAAGATGACCGCACACTTGAGGGCCGCCTCCTGCTCGCAAATCCGTTTCGCTACGGCGTAAAAGGGTATCACCGTCAGCGCCATCAGAAGACGCAGAAGCCAGCCCGAAAGCCAGACCGCAGCAAGCTGCGCCTCCGTAAGGTCCGTCCCTGCAACTGCATGCGCCACATCGCCGCCCCCCGGCACAACGGCAGACGCGACGGAATTAACCGACCTCGCGGCCCAGGGAGCCGCCTCCATCAGCCGGAGTTGCGCCACATAGAACAAGACCAGCCCCGGTGGATGGTCGCCGAGGTGTCCAAGCACCCTGTCGGCCAGGTTTATTCCCCTCATCCATTCGCCGTATCCGCGCACAAACTCCCAGGTGTCCGTGACCCTCGTCGCCTGGTGGAAGTAGCCGCCCACGTAAGGAGCGATAGTCACGATCGCCGCCTCGCCGCTTACCGGCAGGACGCTGACGTACCCAACCGCCGCCTGCAGCACGAATCCCCCGACCGCCAAAAGGCAAAGCGTGGCGGCGACCCTCGGTCGACGCGCGCAAAGCGCCGCAACTCCACCCGCCAGCGCCAGCCCCAAACCCACCGTCGGCACCGCGGCAAGCCACGCGACCGGCATCACGCGCCGCCATACCCACTCCCCTTCGACCCCGATCGCTGCCACGCCGCCGGCGACCAACACCGACACGAGAATGCCCGCTCCCGCTGCCAGTGAAGGAACAACCGCGCTATTCTTCACCCGCGCCCCTCCCCCGCTCATGCGCTCCGGCCCGGCACCCCTCTCCGACGACAAAGGCCAAAGCCACCCCTCCCGAATGCGAAACGGAAACATGCCACCGGGTGATGCCCCTAGCCTGCGACAGCGCGAGGGCTCGCCCCGAAAGCACAAGCCGAGGCGCTTGCGCCTCGAAGCGCACGAGTTCGATATCCCGCCACCGCACGCCTCTCGCCCACCCCGTGCCCAGAACCTTCATCGCCGCCTCCTTGGCCGCAAACCTCGCCGCCAAATGCGGTGCAGGGAATTCGTTCGACCAAGAGTAATCTCTTTCCCCGGGCGAGAAAACCCTCTCCAGGAACCTCTCCCCGTATCGCTCAACCGCGCGCTCTATCCTAGCGATCTCGACCACGTCGACCCCTATGCCGAGTATCATCCGCCCGCCTCCGGTCATCTCGTCAGGCCACGGGCAGTATTCTAGTCGCACCCGAAAACATCCGCAAGCATCGCGAGCGGTTGCGGCGACGCTGCGGACAGGGTAATATTGCCACAATGACCCCTCCGCGAGGATCACTCGATAGAATACTCGCCGGCCTCACCCAAGCGCAGCAACAAGCTGTCACCCACGGTGAAGGGCCGCTCCTCGTCTCGGCCGGCCCCGGAAGCGGCAAGACACGTGTAATCGCCCACCGCATCGCGTACCTGATAGCATCGGGCGTGCCGGCATGGGCCATCCTGGCGGTCACCTTTACGAACAAGGCCGCGGACGAAATGAAGCAGCGGGTCAGGGCGCTTTGCGCCGAGACGCGCTCGTGGATATCCACTTTTCACTCCTTCTGCGCTCGCGTCCTCAGAACCGAGGCACCCCTCATCGGATATCCGACTGAGTTCACCATCTACGATGCCGCCGACTCAAAGGCGGCCCTCAAGCGAGCCCTGAAGCTCCTGGAGATCGATTCAACCACCTTCTCACCGGCCGCTGTCGCCCAGGAGATAAGCAGGGCGAAGAACCGCCTTCTCACCCCGGAAGACTACGCTGCGCAAGCTCTCGACTACCGCAGACAAACGATTTCGAAGGCATACGAGGCCTACCAGCGGTCGCTCAAGGACGCCGGCGCAATGGATTTCGACGACCTCCTGAACAACGCACTACTGCTCTTGCGAGAGCATCCGGCCGCTTTGAAAAGACTCCGCAATCGTCTCCGCCACATCCTCGTCGACGAATTCCAGGACACCAACCTCGCGCAGTTCGAACTCGCCAAAGCCCTGAGCGGGACCGATGGGAACATATGCGTCGTGGGGGACATCGACCAGTCAATCTACACATGGCGGGGCGCTCATCCCCGCAACGTCTTCGACTTCATGGGACAAAGCGGCGGGATCAAGGTCATCGCCCTCGAAGAAAACTTTCGTTCCACGCGAACCATCGTCCGCGCCGCCGATGCCTTGATCGAAAACAACTCCCAGCGCCTCGACCGGCGGCTTAAAACCGGTAACCCCGACGGCCCGCCCATCCGTCTCGTAGGTTGCTCCGACGAGAACGGCGAGGCGCGGTTCGTAGGGGAGGCTATACAATCTCTCAACCAGCAAGGTCTCACGCATTCCCAAATCGGCGTTCTTTACCGAACCAACGCCCAGTCTCGCTCTCTCGAAGCGGCCCTCGCCGACGCGAGGATACCCTACCGCCTCGTCGAGTCCGTGTCCTTCTACCAGAGGGCCGAGGTGAAGGACCTCCTTGCTTTCCTTCGGCTTGGGCTGAATCCCGCCGACGAGATCGATTTCCGCAGGATCGTCAACGTCCCGCGGCGAGGAATCGGCAAGGCCGCGATGGCCGCAATCGACAACCTCGCGCAAACCCAAAGGATAACTCTCCTCGATGCATCGAGACATCTGGCGGAGGACGACTCGTCCCCCTCCTCGCGAAGGAAAGCCTTGGCGGAATTCATCGAGCTGATCGACGCCGTCCACGATCTCCGACACGGCCGGGCTGAACCCGCATTGCGGCTTGTGATCGGACGCACCAACTACTTCGAGTACCTGCAGGAAGTCTTCCCCGCCGCGAGCGAGGAAAAGCGAGAGAATGTGAAGGAGCTGGTTTCCGCCGCCGCCTCGTACGACGCACACGCGGACGAGCCGACCTTGACCGGATTTCTCGAACGAATCGCCCTCGTCTCCGACGCAGACAAATTCGACCCCTCCGTCGGCGCGCTTTCTCTCATGACTCTTCACACGGCCAAGGGGCTGGAGTTCGACGCCGTGTTCGTCGTCGGCCTCGAAGACGGGCTGTTGCCACACCAGCATTCCTCAAACTCACCAGACGAACTTGAGGAGGAAAGACGCCTCCTTTATGTTGGAATCACCAGGGCTAAGCGCCACCTCACGCTCACGTACGCCCGAAACAGGACCCTCTACGGCACATCCTCGCCGCGGTACCCCTCACCATTCATTTCGGAACTCCCCGGCAATCTCATTGTACTGGCGGACCCGGAAGAAACCGCGCCGGAAACGCCCCAGACTCGTATGGCTTCCGGCGACGTCATTCACCACTCACACTTCGGGATGGGCAGAGTCGTCCGTGTGCACGAGGGCGGGGAAAAGCTCGTGATCGATTTTGGCGCGGGAAAGCCCAAGACGATAGTGGTAAAATACGCGGACATGCACAAGGTCTCCAAGTAGGAGGTGGGAAAGTGAGGAAATTCTTCCGGCTGCCGACGTTGGGCGTCATGATCCTTCCGTTGGTCCTCTTTCTGTCCATGCCCGCGCAGACTGAAGAGTCCGGGGCGGACCCCGCCTCTCTTCAGCCGACGGACGACGACCGGGCCGCAATGGAGGCTATGCTTTCAAAGCTCGACCCGGAGGAAAGAGAGCTGGTTGCGGGCTTGCTCATGGAGTTGCAGCAGTGCAACCTCGAATTGCAGGAACTCCGCAACGAACTGGCGACGCTCAGGCTTTTCCACAAGGCGGTGGTCAACGAGCGAGACAGGCTCCGGGCCGAACTGGCCAGGTTCGGAGGGGAAGTTCAGCCCGCGCCCGCCAAGCTCACCATCGTCCACGGAACAATCACATCCGTGGACAAAATAGCGCCGCTGATCATGGCCGAATTCAAGGCGGAACGGGCCATCCCCGTCGGCTCCACGCTCACCATCCTGCGCAGCAACGAGCGGATCGGTACCTCCAAGGTAGTCCTGTCTGAAGGAGCCACCGTGGTTGCGGAACTCGCCGCACCCCAGAGCGGCGAACCGACGTTGGTCCTCCCCGGCGATCGGGTGGAGTATGTCGCCGAAGTCGAGTAGCGAAGAGCCCGGCCGGCCGCGAGCTGAGCCCCCGCGCAGGCACTTCGTCGTTGTCATCCACGGGCTGTGGAAGACTTCCGTCTCGATGCGCCGGATGGCGAGAGCGCTCAAGGAGTCTGGGTTTCTGCCGCTTAACCGCTCCTATCCCACGGGCTGGCGCAGCGTCATGGAGCTGGCTCGTACCGTCGACAGGTTCGCGCGCGCGAAGGGATGTTACCAATCGGACGCCGACCTCTCGCTGGTCACCCATAGCTGCGGCGGGCTGATCGCACGAGCCTACGCAACCGCCTTCCGCCCGCCGAACCTCCGAAGGATCGTAACAATCGCCCCGCCGAACCAAGGCGCAATTCTGGCGGACATGGTCCGGCCCCATCCCTTCCGAGGCATTCTCCTGAAACATGGAGTCGGGAGGGAGATAGGGGTCGGCGCTGAGGCCGTCTATCGCAAGCTGCCGGAGGAGATTCCCGCCGAGGTCGGCATAATAGCCGGGGGCCTCGGCACAAGCGAAGGCTTTCTTCCACTGCTGAACGAGGACAACGACGGAAGGGTCACGGTCGCCTCGACAAAGCTCCCGTGCGCCGAAGACTTCATCGTCCTTCCCTGCCGGCATACCTCCATGCCCGCCGTCCCGGAGGTGATTGCGCAGGCCATTGCCTTTCTCAAGGAAGGGAGATTCAGTCGAAGTTCACCTTAACACGAATAAGCGAAGCGGGCACGGCTGTCTGCCGTGCCCGCTTGTCTACGAAACCCTTGAGACGGTTATTGCCCGCCTGGTGCTCCGCCTCCCGCTGGTCCGCCCATTTGCATCATCCCCGCCATCACCCCTTTTACTATGTTCCCCAGCGGCACGGAAAGCTCCGCATTGAGAAGATCGTCCTCCTTCCCGACATACACGTACACCGGTTCGTTTGGAAGCGGCGGGATCATTGCCTGCGGCGGAGCCATCGACTTCATGAACTGCCCGAAACCCGCCAATGACACGACAAGAATCCCCACACCTTCCCCGTCGTTCGGGAGTTTCTTCCGAGCCGAGCGATACGCCGACGTTCCCTCGAATCCGAGCGAACGGCCGGCAGCCACGGCGTCTATGCCGCGCCGGATCATCTCCTCGGCACCGGCCCCGAAGGCAATTATCATCGCCTCACCCTTCACACCGGCATACATCGTCGGCGCTCCGCCATACATCTGGTTCATCATGGCCGACGCCTCAGGCGGCATCCCTTCCCCACCAAGCTCGAGTTTGAAACCCTGAATCTTTACCCCTTGATGCTCCTGTGCTTCGAGCTCCACGAAACTCATGTCCACCCCCATCTGCCCGTACATGCCGCCGGCAAGCTTCATCGATTCCGCCAACATACCTTCTGCCTTGGCGGAATCCTTCACCTGCACCACTTCGAAAATGCCCATCCCGCCCGTCGAGCCGGGATACATCGCGAACATCGCCTCCCGGCCCATTATGCCCAGCATCGCTTTGCTCTGCTCCATCATCTGCGCCAACTCCACCTGCTCCCCCCCCGTCGCGGCAGCGATCTTCTCCATCAGCGCGTTCGCAAAATCCATAAACGGAGCCCAGTCGTCCATCGCCATCCAACCCACCATGGCCGAATTCTCCGGTGCATACTTGAGCAGCGTAGGCTTGTGCATCTGCTGGTTGGCTATCAGCCCGGCGAGGATTCCACCCTCCTCCGCAGAAACCGACTTGCGGAACACAATCTCCCCGCCTTCTTCAAGCTTGAGTCCCAGGTTCACCTGATCCACCGAGTTCGCCAAAGACTGGAATGCTTCAACTTCAGCCTTCAATATCCCCATCATGGATTGCGGCGAAGGCATGCCCATGGCTGCCTGCCCACCCTGCATGGCCGCCATCCCCATCAGCATCATCATCTCATCGATCTTCGGCTGGATCACCGCCATGATTTCTTGCATGTCCAGGCTACCCAGCACGTCGCAGTCCTTGACCCAGTCGGAAACCGTCAACCCTCGCTCCAGCTCCCTCTCCATCCCGCCCAGCGAGACCGCTATCTCCCTGCTGCGGGAAATCATTGCCAACTGCCCCTTGACGATGACGTACACGGGCTCCCGCTCAACCTTCTGGAACTTCTTCACATCTTTTCGTTCCTCTTCCGACGCGGCCTGATACGCCTCGAAGTCAAAGGTGCTCTTCTCCCTGTAGAAAACGCGCAGGTCTCCTTCGACTTCGCCCTTGCTCAGCCCCGTCTCGAATCCTTGCAGCAGCGTGTCGACATTAGAGGCCGTCAGCGCGATGCCGACTGGAATCTGCGTCGCCCCAGGACTGTACAGGGCGATGGTAAGCCTGCTCGATCTGTCCACCCCCGGAAGCGTGCTTGACCCCGAAAGCGCGACGATCCCTTTCCAGAGAGTGCCCGGGGTGTACATGGGCAACATCATGCCCAGTTCACCTTCGAAGGCGAGAATGAACTCGTCGAGGTCCCGGATTTCGAAGAGAGCCAGCGGCTTCAACGAAGAACCGGCCTCGGCGGCGGGTGCCGCCTCCATTTCGCCGCGTTGCGCCCAAGCCGCCGGCATGCTCAGCAGCAACAGCACCGCCGTCACTGCCGCCGCCTTCCACACCTTACACATCTTTGCCTCCTCTCTGTGCCGACCCGGTGTCTCCGGCTACGACCGGCAGCACCTCCGAGCCTCTTCGCAAGACAGCCACTTTGGCGTCTTCTCCGACGATTCCGTAGGCAACAGACAACGCCTCCTCAGGCGTTTTTGCATATATCATTCCCAGCTTCTCCGTAACATCTTTCGGGACGCCGGGAGACACCAGAATTCCTCTCGCCCGTTCGATCACTATCCGCCCCAGGTGTGCTATGTGAGCCGCCGCCGTCAGGTCCTTGATCTTCCCTTCCTTCACCAGCCTTTGCGTCTCTGCAACGGGCCGATAGCCGAATCTTACAATATCAGGGTGATGATCCGCAACACATTCCGGGCATGGCGAAACCAGGATTATCACGCCTCCCTCCCTCACCGCCAATTCCGCCGCGTACAGCCCTTTCGCCGCCTGCCAGAGCATGGAGTCCATGGGGTAGGAATCCGTTATCACTATGTCCGCGTAGTGCGGCATCCGCGCCTCCGTGATGCTCCGCGACAGCGCGCAACCCTCCACGTGCGCCTCGACCGGATCCCCGCAGACTACCCGCACCAGGCGCTCCCGCAGATCGTGAATCACGTTCGCCACGAAGGCCAGCCCCACCGCCTTCCCCACGGCGTCCATTTCGCGCCTGACCGGGTTGTCGCGAACGCCGCTCATCTTCACTCCCGGCTGGAGACAGCTCAGGAAATGCGTCTGCCCAGTGGTGACGTTATTGCACACGCCCGGCTGAATGATCTTCGAGCCGCCGCTGTACCCCGCCACCCTGTGCGGAACGATGTGCCCAACACCCACAACCAGCGACGCTTCGACGACCTCGGTGTTGACCCATATCTCCGTGCCTCCCTCGGTCGTACCCAGGTTCGTGCAGGCTTCGTGCCCGGACTCGCCGTGCTGCACGAAACGATAGCGCGAAAGGAGGTCCTC
>CAZBND010000007.1:32727-59170 GCA_964493415.1 uncultured Planctomycetota bacterium
CTTCGTGCCCGGACTCGCCGTGCTGCACGAAACGATAGCGCGAAAGGAGGTCCTCGCCGAACCTCAGCCACATCTCCCCGTCCGTCATCTGCCGGTGCGTTCCCAGCGCCACCATGAACGCGATGGCATCCTCCGGCACCCCGCCTTTAACCAGCTCAGATACAAGGTGAGGCACGATCTCCTTCACCGGGGTCGGACGGGTTATGTCGTCAACGATCACCATCGCATCGCGCTTGCCTTTGGCAAGCTCGGACAACCGAGGAGAGTTGATGGGCTCGTCGAACCCGCGCCGCAGCACCACCTCCTCCGGCTCCAGCGCGCTCTCATCCATCTCCTTCGGCTCGTAAATGCCCATCAGGTTCCGGTCGTCGATCTCGAGCGGCTCGACGTCCGGGTAGAAGAATTCCACCTTCATAGTGCAGTTCCTATTTCTTGCCGTACACTTCGGGGTTGACGACCGACTTCGGCCGCTTCCCTCCAAGGACCGCCAGAGCGTTATCCACCGCCTGAAACGCCATCCGCCCGATGGTCTGCTGCGTGCACGCGCCGGCGTGCGGGCTGAGGATGACATTCTCCAACTCCATCAGCGGCGACCCCCACGGCGGCTCGGTCCGGAAAACATCCAAAGCCGCGCCTGCAACCTTCCCCTCCTTCAATGCCCTGCACAACGCGTCCTCATCCACAAGCTCCCCTCTGGCCGTATTCACCAGAAATGCCGTGCGCTTCATCTGCCCGATCCGCTCGGCCGACATGAGCCCCTCCGTCTCCGGCGTGACGGGACAATGGAGCGACACGAAATCCGATTTTCCCAGCAGCCTCTCCAAGTCGGCTTCCTCGACGCCGTACTCCGCCGCGAAATCCCTATCGAAACAAACGTCGTAGGCAAGGACGTTCATCGAAAAACCCTTCGCCCTTCTCGCAACCCCCTTCCCAATGGCACCGAGTCCGACGATCCCCAACGTGCTTCCCGCCATTTCCACGCCTACTATCCGTTTCCACTGGTGCTTTCTGATCATTGCGTCGTGCCTGGACACGCGCCTAGCAAGAGAGAGGATTAGGGAAAACGCCAGGTCGGCCACCGCCTCGCTGTTCACTCCAGGGGTGTTTGTAACCACCACCCTGAACTTCGTCGCCGCCTCCAAATCGATGGTCTCGTACCCGACCCCGTAGCGCGAGACCACTTTCAGATTCGGAGCCGCTTCCAAAACTTCCCGCGTGATCCGGTCTGTCCCGGGAATGATCGCCACCGCGTCCCCGACACGTTCGGCCATCTCCTTCGCGTTCATCGCGCGGCCCAGGTCGTTGAAGCGCACCTCGTGTCCCGCTCTCCGTAGTTTCTCTTCCGGCCCTGCGCCTGCCTCTGTGAAAGAACGCGCGGTAACCAGTATCATGCTCATAGGCTGTGCAACTCCTCGAAAATCGGAACAAGTCTATCATAGGCTTCAAGAGACACCCGGAAAATCCCCTCGTATACTTTGTGGTTTTTCTCGTCCGGGTCGAACTGCTTCTCTATCGGGGTATCGACCATTTCGAAGTCATCGAGCATCCCCAACGCCTTCATCGCGGCCAACGCCGCGCCACGCGCGGAGGACTCCGTCACCGAAGGAACAAGCACCGGCTGCCCGAAAATGTCCGCCTGTATCTGTGGCCAGACCTCCGACCGCGCGTATCCCCCGCATATGACTATCTCCGGGCTGCCCGACCCGAACTCCATCAGCGCCCTGTACACCGCGTACAGCCGGAAGGTCACCCCTTCCATCAGTGCGCGGACCAGGTGCTCCGGCCCGTGGTCCAGGCGAAGTCCCAGGAACACCCCCTTTGCGCGCGCGTTCCAGTTCGGGCTCCTCTCGCCCGTGAGAAACGGCAGAATGACCAGCCCTTCCGCCCCCGGGGCGACCTTCGCCGCAAGAGGGTCGTATAGACCGGAGAACGCCCCCTTCGCCGTCATATCGTCGCGCGCCGCAAGATTCTTCCCCAATGTTTCACTGAACCATTTGAGCACCACCGCCCCGTTGTTCAGCGCCCCGCCCGTTACCCAATAGTCTCCGAACAACGCGTAGCACCAAAGCCGTTCCTTTTCGTCGAGGACCGGCCTGTGCTTGGTAAGCCTCACCGCCGCCGTCGTTCCAACCGTGGAAACCATCCTCTCGTCCCCGAGCGCACCCACGCCGAGGTTCGACAACATCCCGTCGCCTGCACCCATCACGAACGGAGTGTCGGGCGAAAGCTTCATCTTCTTCGCCCACTTCGGATCGAGCCCCGTCACGACCGTCAACCCGTCCACCACCTTCGAGAGCCTCTCCTTGCCGATTCCCATTATGCCCAACAGCTCCCGGTCCCAATCGCGCTCCGACAGATTCAGGAACCCAGTCGCCGATCCCAGCGACACGTCAACCAGATATTCGCCGAAAAGCGTCCGGATCAGAAAAGCCTTGAGCGAGATGAACTTACGCGCCGTGTCGAACAGATCCGGCAAGTTCCGTCTGTACCATAGGATCCTGGAGAGCGGGTACATCGGATGAAGCTGACATCCGGTGCGCATGTAGATCGCGTGAGCGTCCCTCTCCCGCTTAAGCCGCTCGACCTCGTCGATCGCGCGGTTGTCCGCCCATATAGATAGCGGCGTCAGCGGATCGCCCTGGCCATCCACCGCCATGAGGCTGAGCAGCACCGAGCTCACCCCTACCCCCGCAACATCCCCCGGGCTGAGCTTGGTCTCCTCCATCACGCGCCGGATCATCTCCACCGTCGCGTTCAGGATTTCCATCGGGTCCTGCTCGGCCCAACCGGGATTCGGCGAACGCGTCTCGTACTGTGTGTAGGCGCTTGCGATCTCGCGCGCTTCCGAATCGAAGACGATGGCCCTCGTCCCGGTGGTACCCATGTCGATGGCAATAATGTGTTTCATATCGCCCTGTGATGTCGGGGCTACGGATGGATGATGACCTTGATCGCGCGCCCTTCTTCGATGTCCCGGAACGCGTCCTCCCACTCTTGCAGCTTTATCCGGTGGGTTATGATGGCCTCGACGTTCAGCCGGCCGGCTTCCAGAAGCGCCAGCGCAGTCCCCCATGCCCTCCAACTGCTGGAAAAGCAGAAGAACAACTGCTGTGCTTTGAAGATCGCGTCATCCCAGGGCACGGGCACATCGTTACGGCCCGATATGCCTATCGCGGCAATCCTGCCCTGCCGCCGCGCCAGGCCGAAGGATTGCGTTATCGCCGGTACCGCGCCGGAGCACTCGACCACAAGATCAGCACCTTCGCCCTCCGTCTCTCCCATCACGGCCTCTTCCACGCTCTCCTCATCGACCTTCACCGTTCGCGTCGCTCCCAGCTCCTCCGCCTTCGCCAGTCTGATCGCATCCGTCTTGGCTCGGCCGCAGACGATCACCTTCGAGGCCCCCGCAGCCAGAGCCACCTGCATCGAAAGCTGCCCGATCGGCCCCGGCCCTATTACCACCACCCTCTCCCCCGCCCTTATCCCGGCCGTCTCGATGAGCGCCGTCGTGCAGATCGCCAGCGGCTCGCATACCGCCCCCGCGTCGAACGACACCTTTTCGGGAAGACGGTGCAGAAGCGCCGCCGGCATCGCCACAAACTTCGCGAAGGCCCCGTTGCGCCCTATGCCCGGAGGGCGCTTGTTTCGGCAAAGCTGCGGGTACCCGGTCTGGCACTGCCTGCACACTCCGCAGGTTGCCGTCCGCGTTTCGCTGACGACGCGATCTCCCACCGCCCATCCGTCCACTCCCTCGCCGACTTCGGCGATTTGCCCGCTAAACTCGTGCCCCAGCACCATCGGCGGCCAGTAGGGATGCTCATCGCGGTATATGTGTATGTCGCTCCCGCAGATCGAAGCCGCCTTCACCTCTATCAGCACTTCTCCGGGCTCGGCCTTCGGGACTTCCACCTCGCGTAATTCAACCATCCCTATTCCGTGCCCGTACTTCACAAGCCCTAACATTTCGTCACCTCTTCTTCGAATTGCGTTTGGATTTCGCCGCAGCGCGCCTCTTTCGTCCTTGCTTCCGCCTCTCGATGAACGCGTCGAACTCCTCCACCGTGCGGAAAACGATGGGCGGCTCTCCGTCCGTCCCCTCGCAGTTGTTTACATCATATTCGCGGCACACGTCGAATCTATTCTCGTAATTCGAGCACAAGTTCGACTCGCCCAGGAACTTGCACCGCGTGTCGAACTGCAGGTACCAAAGCCGGCTCTCTATCACGATCGCCAGGCTCTCGTGCGCCAGGAACCACCGAATCTCATCGATGTCGCACTTGTAGCGCGGCGCGTCGATCTTCACAGTCACGTACTTGCAGCATCTTGCCTGGCACTTCTCGGCGCATTTTCGGAGCTGTACGGCGAGTCTTTTCGTGCTCATCTACTCATCGCCCCGCCGCTCTCGGGCCTTCGGCAGCACCTTCACGCGTCGCCCGACTATTTCCAGCCTCCCCTCCGCAAACAGCCTTATCGCCTCGGGATAGGCCTCGCATTCCTCTTTGAAAACCCGCGCCGCCAGCGTCTCCGCCGTATCTCCCTCCAACACCGGCACCGCCCGCTGCACAATGATCGGGCCGTGGTCGTATCTGTTATCCGCAAAATGAACGGTGCAGCCCGACATCTTGCACCCGTATTTCAATACGGCCTCGTGAACGTGACGCCCATAATAGCCCTTCCCGCAGAAGGCGGGAATCAGCGCCGGGTGGATGTTCATGATCCGACCCAGATACTCCTCGGGCATTGCGTACAGGTGGAGAAATCCCCCCATTATCACCAGGTCGGGATCATACTCGGCCAGCAAACGGGTTATCCGATAGCTGAACTCAGCCACGTCCCGAACCCTGCGCCACTCGACCACCGCCGCCGGTATGTTGTGTCTGCGCGCACGCTCGAGCCCCAGCACGCCATCCTTGCTGCTGATCACCAAGCCCACATCCGCCGGGAGAGTGCCCGCCTCGCTCCTCACTATCAGGTTCTGAAGCGTCGTCCCGCTGCCTGAGATCAAGACCGCAAGCTTCAGCTTATTCAATCCGCCGTTCCTCTCTCCGCACCGACCGCCTTTCGGCACTTGTCGCATATGTCCGGAAACTCCGCCGACCGCCCGACGCTCTCTCGCAGGTTCCAGCACCTCTGGCACTTGCCGTGAGGGCACTTCGTCACTCTCACTTGGATTCCGGGAACGCCGACGCTCTCCATCGCGTCTTCCGGAGGCTCCTCGTTCTTGACCATCACCTCTGACACGATGAATACAGTCTCCAGCTCCGTCTCGAATTCTCGCAGAAACGTTTCGGTCTCCTCATCTTGTGTGAATATCTCAACCCGCGCCTCGAGCGACCCATTCACCACCTTGTCCGCCCGCGCTTGCTCTATCCCGCGGTACACTTCACCCCTTACCTTGATCATCCTCTCCCACTCCGCCTCCAACTCCGGGTCCTCGAAGTCTTTCTCCACCTCCGGCCAGTCCGTAAGGTGCACGCTCCACACGTCCGGCTCCTTGTGCTCCACGTGCGACCATGCCTCCTCCGACGTATACGCGAGGATCGGCGCGGTCAGCTTCACGAGCGCCAGGAACAGTTTCCGCAGCGCAGTCTGGCCCGACCTGCGCTCCTTCCCCTTTGCCGACGCGGTGTACAGCCTGTCCTTGAGAATGTCGAAGTAAAAAGAGCTCAGCTCCACGGTGCAGAAATTATGAAGCGCCTGAAATGCCCGGTGGAACTCGTATTCCTCGAACGCCCGCGTCACGGTGCCCACAAGCCCCTGCAGCTTGCCCAGCGCCCATCGGTCGATCGGCAGCAATTCCTCCCTGTCTACCGCGTCCTTGGCCGGGTCAAAATCGTATAGGTTGCCGAGCATGTACCTGAAAGTATTGCGGAAACGGCGATACGGGTCACCCAGCCGCTCAAGCGTCGCCGGCGACACAGGTATGTCCCGGTGATACGCTATCGAAGCCGTCCACAGCCGCATGAGGTCGGCCCCCGCGGTAGAGACGGCGTCGCTCACCGATATCAGGTTCCCCAGAGACTTCGACATCTTCTCGCCCTTCTCATTAAGCACGTGCCCGTGAGTCAGCACGGCCTTGTAGGGCGAGACGTCCTCAGCCGCCACGCTCGCAAGAAGCGACAACTGGAACCACCCCCTATGCTGGTCGTGCCCTTCCAGGTACAGGTCGGCAGGGAACCCCAAGTCATTGCTCTCATCACGAAGCACCGCCCTGTGACTCGATCCCGATTCAAACCACACGTCGAAGATGTCCTTTTCCTTCCTGAAGCTCTTCCCGCCGCACTTCTTGCACGACGCGCCCTTCGGCATTAGCTCCGTCGGCTCCCTCTCGAACCATACCCCGGCCCCCTCCTTCGCCACGATACCCTTGAAGTGAAGAACGCTTTCTCTGGTCAGGAATATTTCCCCGCAGTCGTCGCAGTAGAAGGCCGGAATGGGAACCCCCCAGACTTTTTGCCGCGAAATGCACCAGTCCGGGCGCTCTTTCACCATGGAGGTTATCCGTACCTGCCCCCAATGCGGGTACCAATCCACCGCGTCAATGTGGCGAAGCAGTTTCTTCCGTAGATCGCCTGCGCCCACGGCGACGAACCATTGCTCCGTAGCCCTGAAGATGACAGGCTCCTTGCAGCGCCAGCAGTGCGGGTACGAGTGACGGATGCTCCCTCGCCATACCAGCAAACCCGACTCCGCAAGCCTCCCGCAGATCTTCTCATCCGCCTCCAGCACTTTTAGCCCGGTGAACTCCCCCGCCGCCTTTTCAAAACGACCTTCAGCATCTACGGGAGAAAAAGTCTCCAGCCCGTACTCAGCCCCGGTCACGAAGTCTTCCGCGCCGTGTCCCGGCGCAGTGTGCACGCATCCCGTTCCCTCGGACAGATTCACGTAGTCCGCCAGCACGACGGGCAGCGGCTCCTCAAGCAGAACGTGTTCGTACTTTTTCCCCTCCAGCTCCGTCCCGGCCACGCTCCCGACCACCTCGTACTCCCATATCCCCACCTGCTCCATCACGCGCTCCACCAGATCCTTCGCCAATATGAGCACCTCTTCGTCGTTCTTCACCGCCGCGTACTCGAACTTCGGATGAACCGCAACGGCGCGGTTGGCAGGCAGCGTCCAGGGCGTCGTAGTCCAGATAAGAAGATGAGCCTTCAGCCCGGGAGCACCCGGGATCAGGTCATCTATCGGCTCGCACAGCGGAAATTTGACGAAAATCGATGGGCTCTCCTCATCCCCGTACTCCAACTCCGCTTCCGCCAGCGTCGTCCGGCAGCTCATGCACCAGTGCACCGGTTTGAGTTGCCGGTATACGTAGCCGTTCCCGACTATGTCCGCAAATACGTCCAACACCCCCGCCTCGTAAGACGGGTCGATCGTCAGGTACGGCCTCTCCCAACGCCCAAGCACACCCAACGCCCTGAAATCCTGCTTGTTCTGCCCCACGAACCTCATCGCGTAATTCTTGCACCTCTCTCGCAGCTCCCCGACCGACATTTCCTTTATCTTCTCCCCCACCTCCTGCATGACCCTCAGCTCCACCGGCAGGCCGTGGCAGTCCCATCCAGGCACGTAAGGCGCGTCGTACCCCCGCATGGTCTTGTACTTCACCACCATGTCCTTCAGCACCTTCCCCATCCCCGTTCCTATGTGAAGGTCTCCCGTCGGATACGGCGGCCCGTCGTGAAGGATGAACTTCGGCCTCCCGCGCCGCGCTTCACGAATCTGCCGGTAGAGCCCCCTTTTCTCCCACTCTTCCAGCGTCCGGGGTTCCTTCTCCGTAAGGTTCGCCTTCATGCTGAACGCAGTTTTGGGCAAGTTGAGCGTATCCTTGTAGCTCACGGGTACGGTCCTCGCTTTCACAGTTTCGCGACGACTTCGGTCACGATCTTGGTGAGCTTAGGTTCGGCTCTCGTCGCAATGGCGATGATCTCCGCGATTTTAACCGGCTTCAGTCTTTCCGGGGTGCAGTTGTCCGTAATGCACGAAAGCCCCAGCGTCTTGAACCCCGCGTGAACCGCGACTATCACCTCGGGAACCGTCGACATCCCGACGGCGTCCGCTCCTATCGCTCTCAGGAAACGGTACTCGGCCCTCGTCTCGAGGCACGGCCCCGTAAGCGCCGCGTACACCCCTCTGTGCGCTCTTATCCCTTCCCTCAAAGCCGCCTCTTCCGCCAACCGCAGCATCTCCCTGTCGTAGGGCTCGAACATGTCTGGAAACCTTGGCCCAAGCTCGTCATCGTTCGGTCCCACAAGCGGGTTCTCTCCCATAAGATTGATGTGATCTTCAATGATCATTATGTCGCCCGCGTCGAACTGCGGGCTCAGCCCGCCGGCCGCATTCGAGACGATCAGGTGCGTCGCACCCAACGCTCTCGCCACTCGAACCGGGAACGTGACATCCGCCATCGAATGCCCCTCGTAGTAGTGGAACCTCCCCTCCATCACCACGACAGGCTTGCCCGAAAGCTCCCCGAAAACCATTTCCCCGGCGTGCGTCGCCACGGTCGGCTTGGCAAACCCTGGTATCTCGGCGTAGGGAATTCTCTCTTGGCGGCCGATCTCCTTAGCCACGCCGCCCAAACCGGTCCCAAGAATGATCGCCACCGTCGGCTTGGCATTAACCTTCTTCCTCACGACGTCCGCCGCCTCGTCGATCCTCCTGCGAAGCTCGCTCATGCAAGAACCTCCTTCAATCCACCCGCAGCCTCTCGCACGCCGTACCGGGAGTGACGCCTCGGAGCAACACAAGTTTTTCCCTCGCCGTCTCGCCGCGCTCTATCGATATATCGCTTTTTCTCACACCCAGCCTTCCGGCCAGCAACTTCACCAGCTCTCTGTTCGCCTTCCCCTTCTCCGGGGCCGCCGTCACCGCAACCCTCAGCCTGCCGCCGGCCACGGGGCCGATTCGTTCCGCCCTCGCACCAGGCACCACCTTCACCGCCAGCAGCGTCCCGTCCCGCGTTTGTGTCATAAAGCTCCCATCGCATGTATGGTTCACGCCGCGCGAAGCTCCTCAGGCAAGCCCCTGAACAGCGCCGTCCCGACCCGCACTATGTCCGCCCCCTCTTCTATCGCCACTTCGAAATCCTGCGTCATGCCCATGGAGAGCACTCTCAGCGGACATCGGAGCCGCACCCTCAAATTAAGCTCGTCCCGCAATTCCCGCAGCGCGGCGAAGTGTCCTCGCGTCTCTTCCGGGTCGTCAACCAGCGGCGCCATCGTCATCAGGCCCTCCAGCGACAACGCCTCCAGCGACGAAATGTGCTCGACCAACGCTCTCACCTCTTCCCTCGCAATACCGAACTTCGCGTCCTCTCCGCTCACGTTCACTTCCACCAGTACCCTCACCGCCTTCCCTCGCCCGTGAGCTTGCTTTGCGATCTCGTCCGCCAGCCTGGCGGAGTCGACCGAGTGAATCAATTCGAAAAGCCCCAACGCCGGCTTTACCTTGTTCCGCTGCAGGTGCCCTATCATGTGCCACTCGAACGGGCAGTCCTCGAGTTCCCCTGCCTTCCGCAGCGCATCCTGAACCCGGTTCTCTCCGATCCGCCTGACGCCCACATTCCACAGCAACCTCATGGCATCCGCAGCGACGCTTTTCGTCACCACCACAAGCGTCACCGATTCTTCGCTTCTACCAACTCGCCGACAGGCTTCCTTTATCCGCCCTCTGACCTCGCTCAAGTTCTCCTTCAACAGCTCCACCGGCTCCATATCAGAAGCTCTCTAGACTGTTCATCACCAGCCCACTCAGCGGCTTAGGATAGAAGTAAGTCGATTTGGGCGGCAACCGCTCGCCCTCGGCGGCCACCCGCCTCATCTGCTCCACCCGCGTGGGATTATGGAACACGGCCAACTGGTACTCGCCCGAGGCGACAAGCTCAACAACCCTTCCGGGCTCTCTCAAGTACGCGATGCTGTCTCCCCTGATCGTCTCCTCCGGCGTCAGGCCGAGCACCTCCCCGATAAGCACCGTGTGGAGTACGCTGACGTCCAGTTCCCTCCATGCCGTGCTCATGTTCGGGACGAGCCGGCTCATCGCGTCGCCGTCACGAAGCCGCAGCAAACAGAACTCTCCGTCGCAGGAACCGTAGACCAGAAATGAAGGCCGGTCGGAACTCTCCGCCAAGATGCGCAACGCCTTTGCCGGCTCGGAAGCGTTTTCGATCTCCACGATCTCGAAAAAACGCCTAGCGCGCTCTTTGAACTCCCTCACCACGTCCCGCTTGAGACCCCTCAGTACCCTGTGCGCCGGCATGATTCTCAGGCCGGGATCGTCTGCCGATACGCAAAGCATCATGATGTAGTCATACGGCGCGTCGCCGCCACCATGCTCCTGCCGCAGCAGCTCTCGATAGGCCAACGCCGTCTCGTACCTGTGGTGACCGTCAGCGATGTACAGCCGCTTCGACGATAGCCGCTCGGCGATCTCTTCAACCCCCACCCTGTCTCGCAGCACGGAAACCACGTTCTTAACGCCCTGGCCGTCGACGACCTCCATCTCAACCGGTGCGTCGAGCCCCCTTAGGAACGAACTCACCTCCCCCGAGTCATCATCAAACAGCGAATAAACAGGAGAGAGGTTCGCGTGGACCGCTTTCATAACCCGCATCCTGTCTTCCCGAGGGCTTCGCATCGTCTGCTCGTGAGGCACCACGTTGCCCGACGCGAGTCCTTCCAGACGCACCGCGGCGATGAGCCCATTCCTCGCCCCCGGCTCCCCTTCCAAAACAAACTGCTGCCGGTAGACGTATATCGCAGGCTCCTCGTCTCGCTCCAGCACTCCTTCCTCCTGCCACTGGCGCCATAACCGGCCCGCGCCCGCATACCAGTCTCCGCCCCCCGCGCCGTCCTTACCGAGGATCAGCCTGACCATGTTGTAAGGGCTGTCCCCGTAAAGCTTCTCCCGCTCTTCCGGAGAGATCACGTCGTATGGAGGAGCGACAACCCGCGAAAGGCTGCCAACCTTATTCTGGCTATATCTTATCGCCCTGAACGGGCGTACTATCGCCACGGCCCGCCTCTCCTTCTCACGTGCCCAACTGCCACGACGCGAGGTAGTCTTCCTGCTCCGGCGTCAGCTTATCTATGGACACGCCCATGGACTCCAGCTTTAGCTTCGCCACCCACTCGTCGATTTCGTGGGGGACGTCGTGCACCTTCTTTTCCAGATTCCCCCTGTTGGTCACCGCGTATTCCGCCGTCAGCGCCTGCACCGAGAAGCTCATGTCCATGACGCACGAAGGATGACCTTCCGCAGCGGCGAGATTCACCAGCCTCCCTTCCCCTATCAGAAAGAGCGACCGCCCGTCCCTCAGCTCGTACCTGTCCAGGAACGGACGCACGCCCCGCTCCACCTTGCTCGACATCTTCTCCATCGCCTCTATGTCTATCTCGACGTTGAAATGCCCCGAGTTGCACAGGATCGCCCCGTCCTTCATCGAGGCCATGTGCTCCGCCGAAATCACCGTGGTATCGCCGGTCAGGGTGCAGAAAATGTCTCCAATCTCCGCCGCCTCGCCCATCGGCATCACTCCGAATCCGTCCATAGCCGCCTCGAGCGCGCGAAGCGGATCGACTTCGGTGACGATCACCTTCGCCCCCATCCCCCGCGCCCGCGACGCGAACCCCCGACCGCACCAGCCGTATCCCGCCACCACAACGTTCTTGCCTGCGAACAGCACGTTGGTCGCTCTCAGAATCCCGTCCACCGTTGACTGCCCCGTCCCGTACCTGTTGTCGAAGAGGTGCTTGGTATCGGCATCGTTGACCGCGAAGACCGGGAATCGCAGCTCCCCGTCGCTCGCCATAGCTCGCAGCCTGATCACCCCCGTCGTCGTCTCCTCCATGCTCGCGATCAGGTTGTCCGCGAACTGCGGATACTTCCCGTGCAGCGTGGATACAAGATCGCATCCGTCGTCCAACGCAATGTCCGGCCCCCCCGCGACGGCTTCGTCTATGTGCCGGTAGTACGTATCACGGTCCTCGCCCCTGATTGCGAACGTGGGAACGCCGTACTCCGTCGCCAGTGCAGCCGCGACGTCGTCCTGGGTGGAAAGCGGGTTCGACGCGCATAGTCTAGTCGTTGCCCCACCAGCCTTAAGCGTCCTCATCAGGTTCGCCGTTTCTGACGTGACATGCAGACACGCAGCCACCTTTACACCTTCCAGCGGCCTCTCCTCCGCGAACCTCTTCGTGAGCAGCCTCAGAACCTTCATCTCCCGTTCGGCCCACTCGACCTTCTTCACGCCGTCTCCCGCCAGTTCCACCGACTTGACGTCGAAATCCATTTCAGCCTCCTGCTCTGTTCATCATTGCCTGCTCCATCAGAGGACGAAGCGCGCTGAGTGTGCGGCCCGACGCGCCCCTGTTGCTTTTCACCACCGCCGCGGCGCTATTTCCCATCCGCTCCGCGAACTCCGGCGACGACAGCAGCAACGAGCACTTCTCCAACAATTCCTCTTTGTCGCGAACCATGTACCCCCCGCCACCTTCCTCTATGTCGGCGGCGAGACCTGCCGATTTGAACATGTACCTCCCGAAAACGCTCGGCTTCCCCAGCGATGCAGGCTCCAGGACGTTGTGCCCACCCACCGGGACCAGGCTCCCTCCGACAAACACCACGTCGGCCAGTCCGTACACCGACGGCAGTTCACCCAGGGTGTCCAACAAGAACACCCACTTGTTCCGATTACCGGGCGGCTCCCCTCTCAAAGCAGTCCGCCGCACCACCTCGTAACCCGCATCCGCGATGAGCTGCGCTACGTCGTCCCAGCGCTCCGGGTGCCTGGGCACCAGCACAAGCCTCAGGTCTGGAAATCGCTCCTTGAGCCTTCCGAAGACCCACAGCAGCGCCTCATCCTCCCCGGGATGAGTGCTCCCACCCACAAGCACCCGCCCGCCGCTCAGCAATTCCACGACTTCGCCCGGCGCTTCGCTCGGTTTATCCGAGAATCCCCTATCATACTTCAGGTTACCGGTCACAATCAACGACTCTTCGCCCACACCCAGCATCCTAACCTTCGCTGCCTCGCGTTCGCTCTGCACGCACCAAAGACGGATACCGTGATACTTCGCGCCGAGCAAACGCCTCATCATGCGATACCCTCTAATCGACTTCTCCGAAAGCCTCCCGTTGACGACGGCCACCGGCACGCCTCTTCGTTCAGCTACCGCGAGAAAGTTCGGCCAAAGCTCTCCTTCCGCCAGCAACACGCACGTGGGCCGAATCAGACGAAACACTTTATCCACCACCCAACTGAAGTCCAGCGGGAAATGGAAGACTCGCTGCCCGGGGTATTCCCGTTCGGCCACCTCGCGCCCGGTCCGCGTCGTCGTGGAGACCACCACCTCCCACTCGGGCATTTGCCGCCCGGTCTCTTCCACCAGCGGCTTAAGTGACAACACCTCACCCACCGAAACCCCATGCAGCCACACGCACGGCCCCATCCCCTCCCGCGCCTCCATGCGACCCAGCTTCTCAGCTAACCCCGCACGATACTTCTCCCGGGACATAAGGAGGTAAGCCCAATACGGCCAAGCAATCGCCGCGATGGAAGAATACAGCACATCAAGGCCTGTCATGACGCCGCTTCGCCTCTTTCGAGCCAGGCCGATCTTCCGCCGGTCAACGGACTGGAACTGCCCGAACCGACGCCCGCGCCTTCATTGGCTACGTCCGGCCCCTCCCGCAGCACTTCTTGAATTTCTTCCCGCTCCCGCACGGACAGGGGTCATTCCGCCCCACCTTCGCTCCGACCTTAATCGTAGCGACCTTCCCTTCGGAACCCTTCGACGACTCCACCGCGGCCTGCTGCGCCCTCTGCATGGCCGCATACTCCTCGTGCACTTCCCTCGCCACCCGCATAACCCCTTGATATGAATCCGCCTCCTCGCGCTCGAGCCTGAGCTTGAATATCAGCCCCGTGACCTCGTCCCTCACGGACGCCACCATCTCCTCGAAAAGCTCGAACGCCTCGCGCTTATACTCGATCAGCGGGTCCCTCTGCGCGTAGCCCCGCAACCCGATCCCCTGCTTCAAACTGTCCATCGCGTACAGGTGGTCTTTCCATTTCGTGTCGATAGCTCGCAGCAGCAGATACTGCTCGATCCGCTCGGCGGTCTCCTCCCCCAACACCTTTCTCCTCCGCCTGTACGCGTCCACGGCCGCCTGCACCGCTTCCTCCTCGATGCGCTCCGCTGACCTTCCCTCCAAGACCTCCGCGTCTATCGCCACTCCGCAATTCCTCTCCAACCAATCCTGGAGGCCCACCCTATCCCACTCGTCAGGCCGATTCGCGGGGGAAAGATGCGCCGCCACCGCACCGGCTACGGATTCCTCCAGGACCTCCAGGACCATCGCACCAAGGTCCTTTCCCTCGAGCGCTCTCTGACGCATCTCGTATATCACTCGCCGCTGCTCGTCCATCACCTCGTCGTATTCCAGCACCCGTTTCCGGCTCTCGAAATTGTGCTCCTCGACTTTCTTCTGAGCCCGCTCTATCGCCCGGCTCACGATCCGGTTCTCTATCGCCACCCCCTCCTCCATCCCGAGCCTCCGAAGCACCGCGCTTACCCAATCGCTCGCGAAAAGCCGCATCAGATCGTCTTCCAAAGACAGGAAGAACCGCGACGACCCCGGGTCCCCTTGCCTCCCCGCGCGCCCTCTGAGCTGATTGTCTATCCGTCTAGCCTCGTGGCGTTCGGTCCCCAGAACGTACAACCCACCCATTTCCGCCACCCCCGGCCCCAGCACTATGTCCACGCCTCGACCGGCCATGTTCGTCGCAATGGTCACGTTCCCGCGCTGCCCCGCCTTCGCGATTATCGCCGCCTCGCGTTCATGGTGCTTGGCGTTGAGCACTTCGTGCTGTATCCCGCGCCTCTTTAGCTGGTGCGACAGCCGCTCCGAGTTCTCTATCGACACGGTGCCCACCAGCAGGGGCCTTCCCTCCTCGTGAACTTCCGCTATCTCCTCCTCTATCGCCGCGAACTTCTCCTTCTCCGTCCTGTAAACCACGTCGGGGTGCTCCGTGCGGCGCAGCGGCTTGTTCGTCGGCAGCACCATTACCTCCAGTCCGTATATCTTATTGAACTCGGCCGCCTCAGTGACCGCCGTGCCCGTCATGCCCGCGAGCTTGTCGTACAGGCGGAAGAAATTCTGGTAGGTTATCGTCGCCATCGTCTGCGTCTCGCGCTCTATTCGCAGCCCCTCCTTCGCCTCAATGGCCTGGTGCAGCCCGTCGCTCCACCTTCTTCCCGGCATCAGCCTTCCCGTGAACTCGTCCACGATCAGCACTTGCCGATCTTTCACGACGTAGTCGCGGTCTCGCCGCTGCAGGTAATGAGCCCGTAGGGCCTGCATGATCCGATGCGGCCAGTCCATGTTCGCGCCGGTGAAGAAATCGTCAACCCCCAGCGCCTCTTGAGCCCGCTGCACGCCTCGGTCAGTGAGGTGCGCCGTGTTGTCCTTTTCGCTATAGACGAAATCGTACTCCAGGTCCAGCGCCTCCTTCTCCTCCCCCGCTTCCACCCGCGCGTCGAACTCCGTCTTGTCTATCCCCTTCAGCCTCCGCGCCGCCTTGTCCGCCAGGTAATACTTTTCAGTGAACTCCTCCGTCGGGCCAGTGATGATCAGCGGCGTTCGCGCCTCGTCGATCAGAATACTGTCCACCTCGTCGATTATCGCGTAGTGCAGCCGCCCCTGCGCCTGATCATCCAGCCTTACCCCCATGTTGTTCCGCAGATAATCGAACCCCAGCTCGTCGTTCCGCCCGTACGTCACGTCGCAGGCGTACGCTTCGCGCCTCTGCGCAGGGGACATGTCGTGCTGAATCACCCCCACCGTCATCCCAAGGAACTCAAAAGCCGGGCCCATCCATTCCCTGTCGCGGCGCGCGAGGTAGTCGTTGGTCGTGACGACGTGAACACCCTTCGCCTCGAGCGCGTTGAGGTAAGCGGCCAGCGTCGCCACCAGCGTCTTCCCCTCGCCCGTCGCCATTTCCGCTATCATCCCCCGGTGCAGCACTATCCCGCCAAGCAACTGAACGTCGAAATGCCTCATCGGCTGCGGATTTTCCTCGCTGGGCGTGAGGATCACCCGCCTGCACGTCTCGCGCATCACCGCGAAAGCCTCGCACAGAAGATCATCCAAGCTCTCACCTTCGGCCAGCCTATTGCGTAACTCCCCGGTCTTCCCCCTGAGCTGCGAGTCGCTCAAGCGCATCATCTGAGGTTCCAGCTCGTTGATCCTGTCGACCAAAGGCTGCATGGAGTCCAGCATTCGCTGGTTCCGGGAGCCCATCAGCTTCGTCGCCGCTCTCCCCAACACCTCGGCAACTTTTTGCATCGGCACGCCTCTCAGATTACTTGCAAGGGATGAGCCTTCACCGGGGCTTCGAAGAGCGCACCTGCTCGGCTCAAGCCAGGCTCACTATTTGCTCGTACATGGCGCGGGCGTTCTCCAGCGGCACATCGGGCCCTATCTCGCCGTTCCCGATCCAGCCGCCCTCGTTAGACCCGAACGCCCCGTGCACCTCTCTGACGTGGCTCTTCACCTCTTCGGCAGTTCCCCGCGGCAGTATTTTCTGCCGGTCCAATCCCCCACGTACGCACACCTTTCCTTTCAACTCCCGGCTCAATTGCCGCAAGTCCATCACTGGAAGCTGGATGTTGAGAACGTCAACGCCGATCTCCACAAGGTCCGAGACTATCTCGGAAACGTTGCCGTCGGAATGGAAGTGTACCCGCCACCCGAACTCATGCGTCAGGTCGAAGATTCTCTTATAGTTCGGCTTAAAGAACTCTCGCCACAGCTGCGGCCGCATCATCAGCGCCATCTGGCTGCCCCAGTCGTCGCCGAACTGCACCGCGTCCAGGTCCGCGCCGCACCCTTGCCACAGTTCGATGACCTTCAGGTTATGCTCGATGATCTTTTCGCTCAGGAACTCTAGCTCCTTCCTCCCCTCTGCGAAGTCGAACATCAGCTCCTCGAATCCCCTAAGCCACTGCATCCGCTCGAAGTACTCCCCACCCTTTCCTATCACGTAAATCTTCCCTTGCCCCGCCGCCGCGGCTCTTTTAGCGCCCTCCCAGTCCCCCACCTCTTCGGGATCGGGGAACTTGTAACCCGAAAGCGCCGCCCAATCCCCCAGCGGGTGCTCGGTCACCTGGCCGATGTAATCGTTGCTCAAGCCGGTCCACAGACATCCCCATTCGTCCGTGTACGATTCGCCCGGACCAAGCGCCCGCCCCTTCGCCCAATCCTTTCGGTAGTCCACCCTCAGGAAGTCGGGCGGATAGTCCTCCTCGACGAGCTTCTTCAGCGCGTCGCCGTACTTATGAAAGGCTCCCGCAAGTATCGAATGCATGATCGGAACCCTGTCCGGACCCTCGAAATCAACTGCTCGTTGTGCGCGTTCTCTGCCGTCCATTCGTCTCCTTTCAATTCCCTCACCGCAGCCCGTAATGCTTGTTTATCTCCAGCTGGCAATCGGCGACGGCACCGGACTCCACGTCGTCCACTTTAACCGCACAGCCGCGCGCGGAGGACTCGACCATCGCCCATGAAGCCGCGATGTCCCGCAGCCCTTCCTCGCCGCTCACCTCCGCCTCGCGCCCGTCCCTTATGGCCTCCAGGAAGTCGTACACCTCCAGAGCATACCGGCTCTTCATCCCCAGCGGGAAGTACCGTTCCTTGAGCTCCCCAGGCGCTTCCTCTTCGAAGACATCCGTAACAGACTTCCTCGTGCCGCCGTCCAGAACCATCTCGGGATTCTTAATGCAGCCCTTGCTGCCATACACAGCATAACTGATCGGCTTGGGATTCAGAGGTTCCCCGTGCGCATTATTCACGTGCGACACCTGCCCTATCGCCCCGTTCTCAAACCGCACGATGGCGAAGAAAGAGTCCGTGTTCTCGTTTTCGATCTCTTTCACCACGTTGCCTTCACGGTCGTACACCCTTCGGATTTTCTCGAAGGTCTCCACCTTTCCCAGCACCTCGTCCACTTCGCCGATCATGAATCTAACCGTATCCATGAAGTGGCAGCCATTCTCGAGCGCCTCTCCCGCCGTGCCGACCCGCGAATGCCTCCACGGCTGCGAAGCCCTATCCTTCATCTTCGATACCGTCCCGCGACCGACGTTGCACCACGAAAGCACCTGCATCGTCCCCAAAGTCCCCCGCTCTATGATGAATCGCGTCGACCGCACCGCCTCCTCAAACCGGAAGCAGTGGGCGGTCGCCAGCACGAGCCCTTTCTTCTTCGCTGCCGCCACCATTCGCTTTCCGGCCAGCACGCTTATCGCCATGGGCTTTTCCACCATCACGTGTTTGCCCGCATTCAGGCAATCTATCGCCAGCGAGTGATGCGTCGAATCCGAAGTATAGACCTCCACCGCGTCCAAACCGGCCTTCCTCAGCATCTCGCGGTGGTCGGTGTACGCCTCCGGCACGTACTCCGGCTGGATTTCATCCACGTAGTAGTGCTTGTAAATCCCGGCCGACTCCCGCCGCCCCGGTCCCTCGCGGCTCAAGCGATACTGCCTTATGGCGTCAGGACTTATGTCGCACAGAGCCTTTATCCTCACTCCGTCGTAGCCCGCATCGCGCAGCGCCTTGTACCCGTTCAGGCGCGCGAGCATGATCCCGCCGCATCCAATCAGTCCGACATTTATAACGCTGTCCTTGGGCATTCGTATTCCTTTCAGTCATGCCTACGGAGTGAAGTCCATCTTCTCCGACATCTTCTCAATCGCCGCCGCCAGCAGCTTGGCCGCATTCTCCACGTCGCGCAGCGACACCACCTCCACAGGCGTATGCATGTAACGGTTCGGGATGCTGACCACCGCCGCGGCCACGCCCGCCCTAGTCACCTGCATGGCATTCGCGTCCGTTCCCGTCGCCTTTGGAGCGGGCTGCATCTGGTACGGTATCTTCTGAGATTTCGCGGTCTTCACGAGGTGCTCTCCCAGCACGGGATTGATGTTCGCTCCGCGATGAAGAATCGGCCCCTTGCCCAAGCTCACCTCACCTATTTCCGACTTGTCCGCGCCGGGGAAGTCCGACGCGAACCCGACGTCGATCGCTATACCCACGTGCGGGTCTATTCCGAACGCGCTCGTCTGCGCCCCGCGCAGCCCGATCTCCTCCTGCACCGTGGACACCCCGAAAACGGCGGCCCTCAGCTTCTTGCCGGAGAGAACGCGCACGGTTTCAGCCACGACGAACGTCCCTATCTTGTCGTCAAAGCCACGGGAAACCGCCAGGTCTCCCC
Organism: uncultured Planctomycetota bacterium; assembly: GCA_964493415.1. GTDB lineage: Bacteria > Planctomycetota > DG-23 > CAZBND01 > CAZBND01 > CAZBND01. The sequence continues at coordinate 52,007 of CAZBND010000007.1, forward strand.
GCAGCACTTCGAAACCGGCGGCCACCGTCACCGGGTCTCCGAGCTCCACAACCTTCTCCGCATCCGCCTTCTTCCGCACCCCGATGTCTATCCACAAGTGCTTGACCTCCGCCACCTTCTTGCGCTCTTCGGGCTTCATCAGGTGGATCGGCTTCTTCCCTATCACTCCCAGCACCGGGCCCTTCTTCGAATGCACCAGCACCCGCGCACCGGGCAACAACGACTGGTCGATTCCCCCTATCACCGCAAACCGTATGAACCCCGAATCCTCGATGTGGTTTACCATCAGCCCGATCTCGTCGCAGTGCCCGGCAAGCATCACCCGCAGCTTGCCCCCCGGGTTGAGCAGCGCCGTGGCGTTGCCGTGCACATCCGTCCGCACCTCTTCGGCAAACTCCGCCACGTACCCCCGGAACACTCTCTGCGCCGGCTGCTCGAACCCCGAAGGGCTCGCCGCGTCCATCAACTGCTTCAGAAAGTCCAGCGATTCCTTTCGCATCCATCTCTCCTATCTCGCTTAACCCGTCATTCGTGCCTCGTAGCACGGCCTACTGGAATCTTCGCAGACTCAAGACAAGCTCCACTTCGCCCGCCTGCATCCCCGTCTTTTTGGAAATATCCTCCAGGCTCATCCCCGAGTCGGCCAGCTCGTACACTTCGCCGTACCTGCCGGCCAACTCGCGCTTTCTCTCCTCGCTCGCCGGCGAGAGAGCCTTCAACGCCTCGATCCTCTCGTCCGCCTGCCTGATCAAGACCTCCAGCGTTTTCATCTTCGTGTCGATCTTTGCGGAAATCTCCCTGGCAAGCTCCTCCAACTCCACCACAAGCCGCTCCATCGTCACCCGCAGCTCTTCGCCACCTTCTCTCCTCGCACCTGGCGTCAACTCCATCTCCCTTCGCTCCGTGCGGCTCTTCTGCCTCCGCAGCATCACCATAAAGTAAACTATGACTACCGCGATAAGGATCGCCGGCAGAAACTCGCTAATCGGCTTCTCCCTCCTGTTGTTCTCTCCGGAACGCCGCCTTCGCTTCCTCCATCACCTCCCGGAGCGCCACGCCCTCCCTCGCCGCCAGCGCTTTCGCCGACTCGTACTCCGGCGAGAAAAAGAGCACCCGGTCGCCAAGCCTCGCCGCCTTCCCGCTCACCTCTCCGTAACGAGTCCTCACCGTCACACTCTCGCGTCGCAGCTTGCGCCGCTCCGCGCGCTTCCGCCTCGTCCCCAGTGTCGTCGTTTCTTTGAAGATCACCTGCTCTATTTCGGAAACGTCTTCCGGCCTGGCCAGCGCCGTCACCACCTGCCCCGGCCTGGACTTCTTCATGAGCACCGGCGTTACGAAAACATCCAGCGCCCCCGCGGCCAGCAGCCTCTCCACCAGGTAGCCGCACACCTCCGGCGACATGTCGTCTATGTTCGTTTCCACCTCCCACACCCAGTCACGCTCGCTTTCCGGCGCTTCCTCGCCCACGAACACCCTCAGCACGTTCGGCTGCTCTTCCAGCTCCCTCTCCCCCGCCCCGTATCCTATCGTGTCTATTCGCATCACCGGCATTTCGGCGAATTCCACCGCAAGCGCCGAGAGAACCGCCGCGCCCGTCGGAGTGGTCAGCTCCGCCCTGATCCCCGTCTGCCTAACCGGCCTTCCCTTCAGAAGCTCAGCGGTCGCCGGCGCCGGCAGCGGCAGCTTGCCATGAGCCATTTTCACCTCGCCGGTCCCTACCGAAACCGCGGACGAGTACACCTTTTCCACCCCCAGAAGCTCCAGCGCCACACATGTCCCCGCAATGTCCACAATCGAGTCCACCGCGCCGACTTCGTGGAAGTGCACATCCGCCACCGCCACCCCGTGCACCTGCGCCTCCGCTTTCGCCAGCCGCTCGAAGACCTTCGTGGCCTTCTTCTTCGCCGCAGCGGAGAGGCCCGAACTCTCCAGCAGCGCCTTTATCTCCGCCAGCCCCCTTGCCGGGTGCTTCGTACCCTCACGACACACCACGTCGAACTTCTTCGCCCGTATGCCCCCCCTCTTCACCTCCCGGAACGACACTTCCACCCCCTCCAACCTCAGCTTCCCTATCTCCCTAGGTAGTTCCTCCGCGCCTACCCCCGCATCCGCGAGCGCTCCCACCAGCATGTCCCCGCTCGCACCGGAGAAACAGTCGAAGTATGCAATTCTCATTCGGCAATGCTCCTCTCGTCCAGCTATCTTACCTGCCATTTCATCGCAGTGTCAAGAAACGCCGCCTCCGCCCCGCGCGACGCCTTTAGCACCCCCTTTTGCATCCCCGTCTCACGCCCGAGCCATGGGAGAAATTTGTGTTGACACTTCTCTTCACACACAATTATAATGCGCGCGCGGGCAAAGAACTTAGCTTTCTTGGCCAGGGCCTGGTCCCTAAGTGGGTCAGTTCTTGAAACCATGGGGATTAGGGACAATCCGAACGCCCGGCATTAGCGCAGGAGGAAACTCGATGCAGCGCCTTTCTTCTTCCAGACTCGCCACGCTTTCGTGCCTAGCCTTCGTTCTCGGATTCGCCTTGTTCCTTCCCCACGTCGCGCGCGCAGCCCCGCCTTCGGTCAGCCCCGATGAAATTTGGCTTAGCGAACGCGGACACCCCGCAGGCAACGACGTATCCGGCCCCATAACCATAACCAACGCGGACCTCAACACCACAGTAACGTCCCTCGACATCAACGTCGCAGACGACAACTACGTCGATTTCTCCGGAGCCAACAGCTTCAACGTCGCAAGCAATCAGGAAGGCGACACGGTCATCGAGGTCCAGAACAACGACGGGCTTGCCGTACTTGACGTTCACGTCGGCCTGTCCTCCACTCCTGCCGGCAGTCCCACTTTCCCACCTCCCGGCAGCGAGCCCTCCTCGGTCATCAACATCAGCCCTCCGGGCGGCTGGGGAGACACCGCCCAAATCGTGGTCAACCACCACTACGGCCCAGCGGACGTCACGAACAGCAATGGGACAGTAGCCACGGTCCAGCCGACGCCCGGGCCGGGGCCGGAACTCCCCGCAGGCAGTCAGCAGACCACGCTTGTCGTCACCGGCGTCGCCGTCGGCCAGAGCTTCTTGAGCATCACCAACCACCCCTCCCAACAGCAGCTCCACTTCCTCATAAACGTTACGGAGGAAGAGCCGGGGGAGATGAACAGCCCCGAACCGGCCTTCCTAGTCGCCGGCGGCCAGGCCATCGAGCAGGGCGGCCGGCTGGATGTGTTCCAGTTTACGGTCAGCGGGAACTACGAAGGTGCGGCGGATTCGACCCTGGAATGGATCCACCTCACCTTCGCCGACGCTCCCGGTATCACCGATGGGATGACTGTCCAGGTGAACCCCGACCTCTACGACGGCAACGACATCGCCAGCGAGATCAGGCGCGTGATAGTGTGGCAAGTGGCTCCAGGTACTCCGAATCCCAATTCGAGGCGCTGGTACTGGACCCTCTACGAAATCGACGACCCCGAACTGAGAGTTTCGATATCCGGCAACATCAGCGTGGACTTGAAGGTCGACATTCCGATCCCGCCTTCCGACAGTGCCGCGACGTGGGAGGTAATCATCGAGACCAGCAGCCTCGCAAAGGGATTCGAGCTTCCGGCGGAGGGACACTATCGCGACAGGTTCACCGTCAACATGGCCGCGATAGTCGCCGAGGATATTGCCGGATCGTTGCTCCCGCCTCCCATCCCGGATCAGCAGCCGCCGAACGGGTGGACGTCTCCGGCAATCCACGTCGTCTCAGCCGTGTACGACGCGACCCCCACCGGCCCGTTCCTGGCGGTGAACTCCCTTGGCGTCGCGGAGCCGCGTCTCGATTCGCCCACCTCCAAGGAGTATCCCATCCGGAATATCGTGTTCCCCGGCATCGGCGTCAGGCCGAGGTTTGACTTCTTTCCAACCGCTTTCGAGAGTTTCTCCACCCGCCTCGAAGCGCGCGAAGTCATGCCCCAGGAGCAGCAGCTTGCGGTGCTTGCCATCGACCTCCAGGGCCGCGTTCCATCGCCCGAGACGGCGAGTACCGACGAAATTCGCAGCGTCTGGGTCGGCTTCGAGGAGATAGACCCAACCGGCCTCGAAAACACCTTCGATCCGCTCACCGCATTCAGCATAAACCTGACACCCACCCAGCAATGGAACCCGATAACGGTGTGGGTCGATAACGGCGACGGCGTCTTCGACCCCGCTACCGACCTCATTCAAAATACTACCCAGGGCATAAGCTGGGTTACCCGCCCCTTCGATCTGGATGGCGACAACCAGATGGAGTACTACGCCCAAGTGACTCTCAGCCATCCCACCTTTTGGAACCTCCAGGGGATCGATGACCTGCAGCCGGACTACTTCGTGGTGATCATTCCCGACTCCGGCCAACTGGATCAGACCGGCTTCGACGGCGACAGGCGGCCGCTGCGCTTCGGCACCGATTTCACCGCCTTCGTCAGACCCTACGTCTATGACTACAATATCGATCCGCCGGAACCCGAGCACATCGGATCGGACGACGGCATCCCAGGCTTCACTCCCGAATACGTCCTTCCCGGCGTCGGCACCACGCTAACCGGCGTCAGATTCTCCACGTGGCAGGAAACCGAACCTCTCACGGCGCTTTCAAGCCTCGAATCCACCGATGTGATGCTGGGAAGCTCGCCGAATTTCATCTTGCGTTACATCCCCCCGATGGATGAATACCGGTTCTTCGTAGGCAACGCCAGCGTCTCAAGCCCGTGGGGGTTCCCCTGCAACGAGGTCGACCCTCTCACGGGCTGGCCCGGCCGACTGTGGCAGATAACGACCTCCATCAACGACGACCTCGTCAAGCCCATCTCTCTCGTCTTCGACACCGGCGACACCGTCGCGTCCACCAGCCGTTACGACCCCAGCCAATTCGTCGGCCCGTGGGAGTTCAGCACCCTTGCCGGCCGCGCCTGGGACTTCTTTATGCTGCCAATAAATCCCGACCCTCACTTGGCGACGGGGACCACCGGCGAAGACATCAGCCAGTTCGACCAGAGAATCGACGTCGAGAGCCCGCCGACCAGCGTGCTGTCGCTCACGGCCGCAGACCTGATAACTCAAGGCAGCATCCCCGGAGCCGTAGGCGAACAGATATCGAGAATCCGGGTAAACCTCCGCGGCGGGGTGGGCGAGCTGCTCGAGGACATCGACGAGGACGACACCGAATTCTTCGTCCGCTCGACCAGGGGATTTTCGCGCAACGGCTCCCTACAGATAGGCGGCGAGATAATGTCCTACGCCAACATTCCCGAGATGTATCTCGCCACGGACCTCAAGCCGGCTGACACGCAAATCTGGCTGACGATGGACCCCGAGCTGTGCGATTACCTCTTCCCCGGCAAGACCCCCCAGGACAAGTTCAACGAGTTCCCCGATTCCGGCTACGTGGACGTCAACGGAGAGATCATTTTCTACGCGAACAAGGGAGCGTGGAGCGGCCCGGCTGACGGACTCATGAGCTACGGAATCCTCGACGGGATCGTTCGCGAAGTGTACGGAAATCGGCCGAGGCCTTTCAAGGTCTATCCGGAAACTGACCCCTTCGATCTCAACACCTTTGTTGTGATCGAGCATCACGTCTATACGGCCGTCAAGTCCCTCCAGATTCAAGGGGCAGTCCGAGGGGCTGGAATAACCCGCAACCCTGAAACCAGCGCAGTCGTAAACGGCACCGAGCCGACCGAGCATCTCACCGGCGACATGGTGGCGTGCGCCACCCCTACGGACCTCGCTCCCCTGTCACCCGGCGTCGAATCGGGCATATCCTTCTGGATCGACAATAAGGCCGTCGGCAACGTCGGGACCTTCGACCCCATCGTCGACTACATGATCGACACCGACGGTACCACTAGCCGCCGCTCCAACTTCAACCCCGTCAATCCACAAACCGACGACGTCGTGCCCGGATTCGGCGGCGGCGCGGTGCAGGGAACCCGTTTCCGCACCCAGGACAGAATCCTTTTTGACGACCGCGACGGCGACAACGAATACAGCCTCGGCGAAACGCTTTTCTACGACAGCAACGGCGACGAGGCTTTCACCGCCGGCGTCGACGAGATAATCCTGGACACCGGCTTCGGCATCCAACCCAGGCCCGCGTTCCTCAACGCAGGCGGGAAGGATGTCCGGCGAATCCTCTTCATCGACGTTGACGGAGACGGCCGCTACGACGACGGCGAGGACATATTCTACGACGGGGATTTGGACGGCTCCTACGACATCCCCATCGACAGATTCGTGCGCCTGGACCGGAGCGAGATCAGGTGGCGATTCGATCAGGAGTACGACGCGGATAACGACGGCATCCCCGAGGGCATCTTCTTCACCAGCATCGATCCGACTGAAGGCATCGACGTGAGCAATTTCGACCGCTTCAACGGCACAGATGCAGGCCCCGACTTCTTTATCTGCATCCGCACCTCGGACACCGCGGCGTACAACGACAGAATCCAACTCGAGATTCCCGACTACGATCAGCTCGACGGTCGCATCCCCGTCGTCACTCCTCCGCCGGGGGCTCCGCTTCCCGATAAGCTCTATGAGCGCGGGTTCATCTACACCGACGTTTCCCCCGCCGCCTGGCCGGATATACCCATCGGGCTCGTCGACATCGGCGAAGACCTCAACTACAACGGTTTCGAGGATGCCGGGGAAGACATTGACGGCAACGGCCTCTGGGAGCCCGGACGGTTCTTCGACACCGGTACCGACGATGAGGAAGAGATATCCTACGACGTCGGAGTGCAACTTACCACGCAGCCTTCCGACGACATCGTCTTCTTCCCGGTTGACGAACCCGCCGTCGGTTTCATTTATCCGACCCACTTCCGCTCCACACCTGGGGCCCGCAAGATCAGCACTGCGCTCGTGGTCAACGCCCCCGTCCGCGTCGAGGACGTGGTGGAGATAGACGAGGACGAGGGCAACCTGCCCATCCCGTTCCAGAGCCAGCCCATAGCGCTCTTTGGGATCAACAGTTGGGACATACAGCGCGACCCCTCCTTCCCCACCGAGCTCTTCCTCAACCAAGTCATCGTCGAATTCTACGACCAGGATCCGGCCATGCCGGTCCCGTTCCCCAACTTCGACCCACTAGGCGGGGACCTCAGGATGTTCCGGGCCAATCCGCGGCGTGA
>CAZBND010000007.1:59270-66648 GCA_964493415.1 uncultured Planctomycetota bacterium
ACTTCGACCCACTAGGCGGGGACCTCAGGATGTTCCGGGCCAATCCGCGGCGTGACTGCAACAGCGGGATCGCGCTCTACAGAGACGACAACGCCGAAACCGCCCTCCTTGCTCCCCTCGGTCGTGAAGACGCCTTCATCCTCGTTGAATCGGCTCTCGCGGGGCTTGACGACACCGGCACTCCCAAAGAAGAGTTCGACGCTCCCATACCCCCGCTTGGCGGAATAGTCATTAGCGGTGTAACCATCACCGATCCGGTGGAGTTCCTCCTCATTGACAGCGAGTGGATCGCGTACACGGAGATAACGAACAACCCAGGCAACAGCGTCTTCAGAGTGCTTGACGATCCTTCCACTCCCGAGATCGACGGGCGGGGCCTGTTTGGCACGGTTGCGGCGACGCACGCCGCCGGCGCTACCGTCTCCGCAGGCGTCAACGGAGCATTCGACTGGCTCGCCGACGAGGTCGGACACATATTCATCGTCGACGATCCCGTGGTGCTCGACTCTGTTCCCGACGCCCCGACGACCGCAGTCACCACCGATCCGCCCGCGGTGGCGCTCCTCTTCACGGGGACCTCGGAGATATTCACCGAAAGCAATGCCGACCCCATGCCCCTTCCAACGAACGACATCGGCGTCAATGCCGGGAACGACTTCTTCGTCGTGGTCCGCACGGGCGAGGATATCGATGACGGCGATGACTTCTCCGCCGGCATCGTCGGATGGGGATACACGCTGCCGGTCTTCCAGTTCGGCAACACCAAACGCTCACGCGCGCTCGGCTTCACCGACATTTCCCCCGAGACCAGCAAGCAGTCCCGCTACCTGTACCTCTTCAGGAGGCTGTTCCACACCGATCTGCCCGAAGACACGAGGGCGTTCAAGAGCATAAAGACCGCCGTCCTTGTGGCGGATGAAGACCTGGAGCCCGGCGGCCCGCCGCCTCCTCCCCCTCCGCCGCCTCCGTCTCTCACCGTCAGATTCGCCGAGGGGAATGTGCCGCTTACCCCCGCGACCCAGTCACAGTACAAACCTCTCTCGCAGTTGGAGCCTCTTAATCCGGGCGAGCAGATTTCCATCGGGGTGCTCGACGGGGACGCGCCGTTCACCTTCACACTCATCCAGAACAACTCCGGCGCCAACCCGCTCCAGACCCTCAACTCCGTCAGCGTCTTATACACGGCAGGGCCCATCGAGGGAGTGACCGACGTCGTGCGAGTGGAGGACAGCCTCGGCGAGTCCGCCGACGTATCCATCACCGTTACGGGCGAGACCGGATTGCGCGTCTTCGCCACCGGCGGCTTCCCGATATTCGACGGCGATCAGATACTCCTCGAGACCGGCCACGACCTCGACATATGGGCTACCGGCGGAACCAGACCCTACACCTTCGCCATGATCGTCAACAACTCCAACGCCGACCTCGTGACCGTCAAGTCCGACGCCGAGGGCGTACTCAGAGTCAGGTATACCGCAGGCGACCTGATCAACCAGATAGACACCATCCGAGTAGGTGACGCCAACAGCGTCCCCTACGACCTCAGCACATACGTCACCTTCACCATCAAGGTCGTCGCCGAAGGATCGATCCCGACCTATGGATGGGGTGACGTCAACGGAGACGGACAGCTCACGGAAGCTGACGCGCTGCTGATCGTGCAGATCGAGGCGGGCGTCGCTCAGCCTCAATCCGTGCAGCACGCCGAGGCCGGCGATGTTGACGGCGATGGCCGCCTCACCGTTCTCGACGCACTATACATAAGGATGGTACTCGCGGGCGAGCTGCCCATTCCCTGACGGCCAAACATAAGACCGGATAAAGGACAGGCGGGCCTGAATCACCAGGTCCCCCTGACTTTTTTTCGCCGAGCGCTGTCTTGTTCACTCCATCAGGCTGTTTATCAGCGAGAAGTACTGGAAGGCAAAGTAGAATATGAACAAGGCCACGAAACATATCACCGCGAACCGTATGGCCCATACGGCTCCCACGCACAACGCCCTCAAGCTCGCCTGCGCGTCCTCCGCGTAATAATCCGCCATCCTACCCACCAGCTCGCCCAGTTCCCCCGACAGCTCGCCCACCTCGATCATCGCCAGCAGATCGTGCGGGATCAGGCTGCTCCTTGAAAAAGCTTCGTGTAGAGTATCGCCCTCCTCCACGATGGAAATCACGCGCCCCACTTCCCCCGCGATGGCGGTGTTATCCGCGGCGCTCGCCGCCTTTCGCAGGCAATCCCTCACCGGCAGCGCCGCATTCAAACTCACCTTCAGCGCAAACCCGAACTTCGCCAGGGCCATAGACCTGAATGCCCGGCCCACCAGCGGAATCCTCAAGATCGCCCGCGACACCGCCTCGGGGCTGAAGACCATCCCCGAGAACGAGTATGCGACGTACCCTCCGAGCGCTATCACGAACGGTGCCGCGAAGAAAACGCCGGAAACGAACGGGAACCCGCCGCGGTTGATCCCGCTGATGATCCAAAAGACCAGCCCCAGCACGAAGCACGCCGCGACAAACTCAATCCCCGGCCATATCAGACCTATCAGCGTCTCTCGGCGGATGCGTGTCCGCCATTCGTAATGTTCCGCCAGGTAACTCAGCACTTCATCCAGCGACCCCGCAGATTCCCCCACCTCGACCATCTCCACGAACAGCGGCGGGAAAAGCGGCGTGTACGCGCGCATCGCCTCCGACAGCTTGTCGCCCCCGCGGAGCCGCTCTATCATTCCCTGCATCGCCCGCCGCGCCGCGTAATTCCTCTCCGTCTCTCCCACCACCCGCAGTGTCCGCTCCGCCGGCAGCCCCGCCTTCAACATGGATGCCATCCGCCTCGCGACCTCCGACAGCTTACGAGAGCTCAACGAGGAAAACGACGGCCCTCGCCGCGAACGTCGCACGTATTCTCTCTGCATCATCTCGCCACCACCGCGGCGATCACCTCTTTCGCGCCCGCTTTCTTCAACACTCGCGCACACTCCGCACACGTCGCCCCCGTCGTCATCACGTCATCTACCAGCGCGACCCGCTTGCCCCGGACGGCCTCCGGCCGCCGCACCGCGAACGCCCCAAAGAGGTTTCTCCGCCTCTCGCGCGGAGAAAGCGAAGCTTGAGCCGCCGTGGCTCGGACCCGGGCCAGCACCCGTGAACGTACCCTGAGTCCCAATTGCCTACCCACCAACCGGGCCAGAAGCTCGGCTTGGTTGTACCCTCTCCCCCATTCCCGTCGCCGCGACAAGGGAACCGGCACTATCAGGTCAGCCCGCTCACCGAGCCGTTTTCCTAAGGCCGCAGCGCCAAGGTATTCCCAAAGCGCATACACGGCCACCGCCTGCCTTGCGAACTTCGCCTTCAACACCAGCTCCCGCACGGGCCCGCCGTACCTCACCCCTGCCACCACCTCCGAGAAGTGAAGCGGCCTGTTGCGGCAAATGTAGCAGCCCCCCTTCGGCTTCGCCTGATACGGTCCCAGCGGCTTCCCACAACGCGGACACACGTTCTCCCCAAGAGGAAACACCTGCCTGGCGCAGGCTTCGCACAACCAACGCGCCCCCCGAGGCATCCCGCCGCAAGCCAGGCAGCGCGGGGGCCAGACTATGTCGATGGCTCCCAGGCCGACGAGTCGAATTGATTCTGCGGCTCTCGCCGCCAGCCGAAGCCCGGCCGTCAAGTCACGCCAGTCCCATTATCTTGTCGATGTGCCTGCTTGCGTCATACGCCGTCTGCGTCGGGCATGTCGGATAAGGAGGGAACAGTTCGGCGGTCAGATAATCGTCGTAGCCCACCTCTTTCAGTGCCGTCATCACCGCCTTCCAATTCACGTTCCCCTGAAGCAGATATACGAACGACCTCTCGTTCACCCGGAAGTCCTTCAAGTGCACCTTGACTATCCTCTTCCCCAGCGTTCGTATCCACTGTTCGGGATACCCGTAGAGAAGGATGTTTCCAACGTCGAAGTACGCCTTCAGGTAATCGCTCTTGAAGCTGTCCACATACTCTGCAAACTCCATCGGGCTCAGCAGGAATTTGTTCCACACGTTCTCCACGGCGATTATGACCTTCAGCTTTTCCGCGGTCTTAAGAAGCTCCTCGATCCCCTCCCGCGACCTTCCCATCGCATCCTCGTAGGATACTTGTTCGTTCACGACCGCGGGGACCAGCAGCACCGCGGCCGCCCCCAGCTCGGCGGCGTTCTCCAGCGACGTTACCATACCCTCCTTGCATTTCTTACGAACGCTCGCATCCGGACTCGACAGCGGGAACTGCCAGTGGCCGCTGTTCATGATGCCGTGGATCTCGACCCCCGTGGACTTCGACAGTTCCTTCAACTTCGCAAGCTGGGCTTTGTCCAACACGGTCTGAATCTCGACTCCATCAAATCCCGCATCCTTGATTACCTCGAACCTCTCCTCCAGCGTCGCTTCCTTGCCTGCTGCCGAGCCAATGAATATGGCCTTCTTCATCGATTCCCCTCCGTTTGTACGAACACGCTCTCACGCCGCACATTGTACACGTGCTCAATTCGCCGCCCGGCGGCTTGACGGCCTCGACCCGCCAGAGTAATCTAATAGCCACGCTTTTGCAACATGCGAGGAGGTAATTATGCCGGAATGGGAACACGGGGGAAGACTCTCCAGGAGACGTTTCCTCATTAGCTCGGCCCGAGCCGCGGGGCTCTTCGCCGCAGCCCGCGCTTTCGCCCAACCAAGTACCCCACAGCCCAAGGAGAATCCCGAAGTGACGAGCGAGATGGTCGAAATCCCCGCAGGTGACTTCACCATGGGAACCAGTGACGAAGAGATCGACCAACTCTGCGCAAAGTACCGCGTCGCCCGGAGCTGGTTCATCACCGAGGCCCCCAGGCACAAAGTCCACGTCGCCGCCTTCCGAATCGACAAGTACCCCGTGACGAATGCGGAGTACGCGGCTTTCGTCGAGGCAACTAGGCACCAGCCCCCTCAAAGCTGGAGAGGCAGGAGTTTTCCCGACCGTCTCAAGGATCATCCCGTCGTCAGCGTCCGCTTCCAGGAAGCTCTTGCGTATGCTGAATGGGCCGGCAAGAGGCTGCCCACCGAAGAGGAATGGGAGAAAGCCGCCGGCGGGCCCGAAGGACTCGTCTATCCCTGGGGCAACGACTGGGACCCGGAGCGATGCAACTTCAATCCCGAGCCCGAAGAATCCTCAGGCCGCGGCACTTCACCCGTCACCGCCTTCCCCGGCGGAGCCAGCCCCTACGGCGTCATCGACATGATAGGTAACGTCATGGAATGGACCGCCACCAAGTGGGGCAACTCCCCCATCGTCAAGGGCGGTGCCTGGATTCTTACCCAGCCGTACAACATGCGATGCGCCATGCGCTCATTCACCAGGCCCCCAGTAAACGCCACCGCCTACCTCGGCTTCAGATGCGCCGACTGAACTCGGAGGACCACATGGAAAAGATCAAGATAACACCCCGCGAAGGACGCGGACAAATCACGATGACCGTCCCCATCCTCGGCGGAATCTCCACCGGCGCCAACGTTCCCGAAGACCTCGGGGAGCGGCACCGAACCCTCTACCGCCTCCACGACACTCCGAACGACTGGGAAGACCTGGGCGACGGCGCGTGGGGATATACCGTCACGCAGGACGGGCTGTACTCAATGACCGTCGCGCTCACTCCTCACGAGGACTGCGTCGACGTCCGCGTCTCCGCCAAGAACCTGAGCCAGAACAAGTTCGAATATGTCTTCACCTTCACCTGTTTCGGGCTGGGCGGCGCTCAGGCGTTCACCGACATCGAGATGCTCAGAACCTATGTCTACAAGGACGGCGCTCCCAAGCGCATAATCGAAATGGATCGCACGCCCTCCCAGAGGCCCCTGCTGCAGATGTACCCCGTAACCGGAACCATTGACTGCGACGAAATCGACTTCATCCGAGGCTTTCGCGCCACCTGCAAAGACGCCGCCGACGAGGGCCTCATGTACATCGTCTCGCGCGACGGCAAGATGGTCTCCGGCGTCGCCGCCGAGAACCCTCTTTACCTATTCAACAACGCCGAGTATTCGTGCGTACATGCCTGCCCCACCCTCGGTCACCCGGCCCCCGGCCAGGAAGTTGCCTCCTTCAGCCGCTTCTACTTCCTCCACGGCTCCCACGACGAATTCCTCAAGCGCGTCCAAACCGATTTCAACCGAAAGCTGAAAAGTTAGAAAGGCATCGCTGCTTCGGAGTACATGTGCAGCCACCGCGATTTGAGGTCCGGGGCGCAATAGAGTTTCTTGCTGTCCCTTCTGCCGAACCGTTGAGCGAGCTCGATGTCGGCTACGTGATGTCTTCCCCACAGCCCCGGCGGCTTGTCGCTCTCGAAAGCATCAATGATCACGTCGAGGTCATCGGACCTGAAATTCCCCAGCCGCCAAGCTGGAGTCAGCTCCTCATAGTTCGCGAACACGTCAAGCTCCGAGTTGATGAAGAACCACAGCTCGTCGGGTTCGGGGAGCGGAATCGCCATGCCGCTCAACACTTTCTCGACAAGGGCTCCTTCAGTCTCCCATTGGATCTTGCCTCCGAAGTGTTTCTCGCTCGATTCCATCAGTTCTTTCGGAACAAGAGAAAGGTCAGACTGGCCAACGCGCATGTGATCAAGGTAAAACGCTTCGCCCGTAGGCCCCGGATCGTGACAGAACACGTCGAATTCCGCACCCATGTCCGCAACTCTCTGGTGAAGAGACATTTGAGAAACCAACCCCGTCAAAGCTTCCAGGTCCGGGAGCCCCGGCTTCGTCAGAAATATCTGCCACCGCGGGATCATGCCGACTTCAAGCAGCCTCTCGGTCGCCACCAGGTTATCCCGGAAAGCACCCTTCCGGCGATAGAACCAGTCGTTCACTTTCTCCATTCCGAAGAACGATATCTGGCAAATCTTGGGGGCGACGTCCTTCGCCCAGAGCGCATACTCCGGGTCTCGCGCAAGCCGCCAGACGCTCAGGAGTTCGTAGCGACGAGGCTTCGCTCGACTCAGCTCAGCCGAGAGCTCATACAATTCCCTGTAATCGTCGGAATAGTCCGGTTCTCGATACCATGGTGACACGTGCACCTGTCGAAGCCACGGCGCATCTTCCCCCCGCCTTTTCCAGTTCCAGAACGCACTCGCCGCCTCCCGCAGCATGTCCCGTGGCAGCTTCCTATTGGGCCCGCTCCCCAGCCAGCAATGTCTGCACCGGTTCGGACAGCCGTGAAGGTCCACCGCAACCCCGATTGTTCTCTCCTTCATACGCGGCATGAAAGCTCTCCCTGCCCTGGCATCAACAAAAGCCGGCGCCTGGGAAAGCGCCGGTCTTTTCGAATCCTGACTAAGTCTGGTTCAGTCTACGCCCACCACATCTCGCCC
>CAZBND010000007.1:66748-103800 GCA_964493415.1 uncultured Planctomycetota bacterium
ACGCCGTTTCGCGCCGTCATCACCGGGTCGATCCTGCAATCCTTCGCGTGCACGTGGAACACCGCGTCCTTTAATTGCCGCAGCGAGACAATCGGGTCCATCCCCTGCCAGAAGAGATGGCTCGGATCGAAATTCGCCCCGAGGTTCTCTCCTGCGGCCTCCCGCAGCCTCAGCATCGTCTCCGTGCTGTGAACCACAAAGCCCGGGTGCATCTCGAACGCGATCTTTATCCCTCTCTGCGCCGCGAATTTCGCCTCGGCTTTCCAGTAGGGGATCACCTTCTTCTCCCACTGCCACTTGACGATCTCCGAGAAATCATCCGGCCACGGACACGTCACCCAGTTGGGGTACTTCGCTCTTTCGGAATCACCCGGGCAGCCGGAGAAGTTTATGACCACGTCGACGCCCATCTTCTCCGCCAGCTTCACCGCGTTGCGGTGCGCGTCGTGATGCTCCTTCGCGATCTTCTTGTCCGGATGGAGAGGGTTGCCATGGACCGACAATGCGCTAATCTGCAGATTGCGATCCTTGAACTTCGCCGCCGCCTCGTCTCGCTTCTTGGCGCTCGAAAGCAGCTCCGCCACGTTCCAGTGCGGACTTCCCGGATATCCGCCGCAGCACATCTCTACCACATCCAGCCCTTGCGAGGCCGCGTAGTCGAGCGCCTCGTCCAGCGTCTTCCCGGCGAACAGAGCCATCATCACGCCTAGCTTCATTTACTCCTCTCCTTCAACGGCTGCATATCTCAGTCGATCTTCACCCAGCTCTTCTTCTCCACCGACTTCAGTACGGCATCCATCACCTTCTGGCAGGCCAGACCGTCGCTGAAGTCCGGCTTTAACGGGGTGTTATTTGCGGCGCCGTTTATCAGATCGCGGGCCTGGTTCACGAACGTGTGCTCGTATCCCACAAGGTGCCCCGGCGGCCACCAGGCTTCCATGTAGGGGTGCACCGGCTCAGTCGCAAGGATGGTCCTGAAACCCTGAGCGTGCTGCGGGTCTTGCCTCGAGAAGAACTGCAGCTCGTTCATTTTCTCGAACAAGAACACCAGCGACCCCTTGCTGCCGTTTATCTCGATCCGGTTGTAGTTCTTTCGGCCCGAAGCGAAGCGCGTCGCTTCGAAGCTCCCGACCGCACCGTTCTCGAATCGCGCCAGGAACAGAACGGCATCGTCAACCGTCACCTTCCCCTTCCCTTTGCCCGCCTTCCCTGCCAATCCTCCTCCGGCCGACTCCACGGGCCTGGTCTTGATGAAGGTTTCCGACATCCCCACCACTTCCCCAATCTCCCCAACCAGGTACCTTGCCAGATCGATCAGGTGCGCATTCAGGTCGCCGTGCGCTCCTGACCCGGCCACCTCCTTCCGGAGCCGCCACGCCAGCGGAAACTCCGGATCGACGATCCAATCCTGCAGGTACACCGCCCTAACGTGAAACACTCTCCCAATCCGGCCCTCGTCGATCAGTCGCTTCGCCAGCCCTATCGCCGGGCAACGCCGGTAGTTGAACCAGATCATGTGCCGCAGCTTGGCCGCTTTCACCGCCTTCAGCATCTCTTCCGCTTCGGCCACGTTCATCGCAAGCGGCTTCTCGCATGCTATTGCCTTTCCCGCCTTCGCTGCAGCCAGCACCATGTCGCGGTGAGTGTTATTTGGAGTGCAAACGTCGACAAGGTCGATATCCTTCCGCGCAACGAGTTCTCTGTAATCCGTCTCGTAGCTCGCCCATCCCCACTTGTTTGCGAACGCCTTCACCGCATTCTTATGCCTACCGCAAACCGCCTGCATTACCGGCACGGCGTCCAAATCAAAGAACTTGGCCACGTTCAGGTACGCGTTGCTGTGGGCCTTCCCCATGAACTGATATCCGACCAACCCGATTCTTATCTTCTTCGGCATCTACGCTTCCCCCTGGCCAACTTTACTCCGGCTCACCCAGCGGATACATCGCAGTGAAGTCGATATCCTCGTGCAGCGCCTTCAGCTCCTCGTTGAAACCCTTCAGGTGTCTCCTGTTATGGGTAACGTTCCTCGTGAAGCAGCCCGCAGTAGCCAACAACGAGAAAGCCAGTAGCATGGCCAAAAGCCACCTGAGCATTGCCGCCTCCTTCTGCTTTTATTCCGTAGTCAGTCCCGCCACCGTAACCTTTTCCCGCATCGCGGCTTATATATCATCTGTGCGCGCAAGTGTCAACAAAAACATCACCACTCAGCCAGCTCCCCCACTATCTCCTCCACGAGATCCTTCATGGTCACCAGCCCCACCGCGCGCCCGCTCGAGTCGCGCACTATCGCCATCGGTTTTCTCGCCGCCCTCAGCTTTATCAGCGCCGACGCCACCGTATCTCCCGGGGATAGGACGGGAGCATCCCTCGTCGCCTCCTCCAGAGAAAACCCTTCCTCCCCAAGCGCGTCGAACAAATCCACCGTCCCAACTATGTTCCACCTGTCCTTCCTGTAAACCGGGAACCGCGAGAAACCGTAACGTTTCGCCATCCTCAACACCTCTTCTTTCCCGGCTCCCCCCTCTATCGCCGCTATCCTCCCCAGAGGAATCATCACCGACTTGACCAGCCGCTCCCGCAGCGACAGGATGTTCTCACCTATCACATTCTGGTACGGGGTCAACACCCCCTCTTCCGTGCTCTCCAGGAAGAGGTACTTCAGGCGCTGCAGGCTGAAGAACCTCTCCCTCCAACTGTGAACTCCTCTCTCCCCCAGAGGGACCAGCTTCGAGAGCACTCGGGCCAGGGGCTCAAGCGCCGTCACTGCCCACCTGGTAACACCCACCGTCCTGTACAGCAGCACCTCCGCGTTACGTCTGAAGATGTTCTTTGGTATCGCCTCCGAAAAGACGAGCAGAACCGGCGCCAGCACAAGCGCCGCTGTAACGCTCGGGAATTCCCACCCACGCGTCCTGCCCAGATGCGTCAGCGCAGCCGTGGCCAGATAGACCGACGCATTCGTCCCTATCAGCAGCGCCGTTATGAACACCTGCGGATCGTCAAGATGCTCCGCCAGCAACCGTGCCCGCGCGTCCCCCTCCTCCACCCGCATCCGCAGCCGCAGCTTGTTCAGGCAGTACGCTCCCGTCTCCAAGCCGGAAAAATATGCGCTTCCCACTATGCCTACAAGCATCAATACAAGGCACACCGCCGCTATCATTCTTCCCCCGCCTCCGCATCCACTTGAACTTCCACAACACGCCGCCCAATGGTCCTCGTCACCGTCAGCCGGAACCCCTCATGATCAACCACGTCTCCCCGCGCCGGAATCCTCCCCAGTTGCTCCGCCAGGAAACCCGCCACAGTGTCCGCCGACTCCGTCTCAAAATCCGCCCCCAGCGCCTGGCTCAGCTCTCTCAATCTCAGCCTTCCCGAAACCACGTACCGCCCCGGACCCACCTCGCGCAATGGCTCCCCTTCCTCGAATTCATCCAATATGTCTCCAACTATCACCTCCACTACGTCCTCCAAGGTCACCACTCCGGCCGTCCCGCCGAATTCGTCCACCACGACAGCAGAGCGAATTCGACGCTTCCTGAACTGCTCCAACAGTGACTCCAAGTTGGCCATCTCGGGAACGAAATATGCCGGTCGCGCCAGCTCTCTCAAGCCTCGCCCCTCCGACACCGCCGCTTCCTTCACGGCGACTGTGCCTACCACGTTGTCCCTCGTTCCCTCCACGACCGGAATGCTGGTCAGGCGTGTCCGGCACGCAAGCTTCAGGAAATCCTCGACCGACGTACCAACGTCGCACACGACCATGTCCACGCGCGGCACCATCACTTCGCTCACTTTCGCCTCAGGCAGGCGCATGGCCTCGGCGATCATCCGCCCCTCACCCATCTCCAACAGGCCCCTCTTTTCAGATAGTCCCACCAGTCGCTGAAGCTCCTCCGTCGTCATCCCCTGGCTTGGGCCGCTCTGACCGAAGATAGTGCTGGCAAGGTCCACGACGTATCCCAAGAACATCCTTGCCGGCGCAAGCAGATACGTGAAGAAGAGGAGAGGGAATGCCGCCAGTCGTGACACTCGCCCGGGGAACCTCACCGCGACGGCCTTTGGGACTATCTCACCCAACATCAATAACGCCATGAACGAAGCCGCACCCGCCGATACTCCCAGGCTGTGGCTTCGTCGCGACAATTCTCCGGCCACGGTCCACGACG
The DNA here is from genome assembly GCA_964493415.1 of uncultured Planctomycetota bacterium. Taxonomy (GTDB): domain Bacteria; phylum Planctomycetota; class DG-23; order CAZBND01; family CAZBND01; genus CAZBND01. The sequence goes on from CAZBND010000007.1 coordinate 70,918, forward strand.
TCGCGAAGAAGAGTACATTCACGGCCGTATTGCCCAGCAGCAACGTTACCAGTAGCCGTCTGGGCTTCGCAAGCAACGCTGCTATCGCCCGACCTGTCGCCGAACGACTCCGACGCGCCTCCCTCAACTGTCCTTTGGGAAGCGAGAAAAGGGCTGTCTCCGACCCCGAGAACATTCCCGACAGGACCAATAGAACCGCCGCTCCGGCAAGATCGACCGTCACCTCATTCATCTACCGGCAGCTCACACCGCCTCTCTGTTTCCCAAAGACTCTCAGAGCACACCCTTGCTCGACGGAATTCCCTGCTGCCCCGCGCTCTTGCCCAACGCCTGCAGCAACGCCCTCGCAAGCGCCTTGAACATCGCCTCTATCATGTGGTGCGCGTTCGTACCGTACCGAACGTTCACGTGCAACGTAAGTCCGGCGTTGACCGCAAAAGCTCTCAGGAAATCCTCGATGCAGCTCGTCTCGAAGTCACCAACGTGTTCGACCGGCATCTCGCCGTTGAACACCAGGTGCCCCCGCCCGCTGAAGTCTATCACCGTCTCCACCAAAGCTTCATCCATGGGAACGCAGCCAAACCCAAACCTGTTTATCCCAGCCTTGCTCCCGACGGCCTCGCGTATCGCCCGCCCGAAACAGATTCCCACATCCTCCACGGTGTGATGCTGGTCGACCTCTCTGTCGCCCTTGGCCTCCACCTCGAGATCCATCAACGAGTGCACCGCAAGCGAAACCAGCATGTGATCGAAGAACCCTATGCCGGTCGAGATTTTGCTCTGGCCGTTGCCGTCGATGACCAGATTAAGGTCAATTCGCGTCTCACGCGTCTCCCGCGATATCGCCGCTTTTCTCTCAGCCATCCGCCCCCTCCAATTCAGCCTTTCATAATGCCGGCCAACTCTTCCAGCAGCCTATCTATCTCCTCGTCGGTTCCGACGGTTATTCTAAGGCAATCCCGCAGCTTCCTCTTGTTGAAGTATCGAACGAAAACACGTCTGTCTGAAAGGTATTCGTAAATCTCCTCCGCTCGCGGCTCCCCGATCCTCGCCAGCACGAAGTTCGCCTTGGAAGGATAAACGGAGAAGCCCAATTCCCCCAGCCCCGCGCTCAACCGTGACCTCGTTCGCTTTATCCTCTCCATGTTCCTGCGCGCGTATTCCTTGTCCCTCAGCGCCGCCGCTCCCGCCGCGATGCTCACGCGGTCCATGTTGAAAGAGTCCTTCACTTTCGCCAGACCTTCTATCAGCTCCTCGTTCGCCACCGCGAACCCGCAACGCATCCCCGCCAGCGAATAGAACTTCGACAGCGTTCTCACGACGATCACGTTATCGCACTCCCGCGCGAGTCCCAGGCAATCCTCGTCCGCAAAGTCCGCATAAGCCTCATCCACGACGACAATACCGCGAAAGCTCTCCGCGACCCGCTTTACCTCGGTACGCGGAACGGCCGTCCCCGACGGCGAATTCGGGTTGCACAGAAACAAGACCTTCCCCTCCACCCCGAACAGCCCCTCCGGCAAGCCGTAGTCGTCGGGGAAATCCATCTCCACGGCATTCGCGCCCTGAATCGCGCATAGCGTCTCGTACAGAAAGTACGTCGGGTAAGGATACACGGCCCCATCACCCTCCCCCACGAAGCTCGTCGCAATTATCGAGAGCAGGTCGTCCGCCGCGTTCCCGCCAAGCACCTCTTCTCTCCTCACGCCGTACGCTTCCGCCACTGCGTCGCGGAACTCGTTCGCCATCGGGTCCGGATAGAGCCGCAGCGATTCGCTCGCCGCACCCTTGATCGCCTCCAGCACCTTCGGCGAAGGCGGGTATGGGTTCTCGTTCGTATTGAGCTTGACGAAGTCCCGCCCCGTCGGCTGTACCCCGGGCACGTATCCATGCATTCGCTCTATGTTGTCTCGGAAATATCCCATCGCTGATCTGGGCCTCCAGCTCGCTCATTCACCCCCAGGCACGTAGATACCTATCCTACGAACGAAACGCTTCTCCGTCGCAGGGAAGCATCGCAAGAGAACTCTCACTCCACCGAACGGACCCTGTCCCCGACCCTGACCGGACCGACCTCCGGCGACCCGGAAGCTTCCCCCGGCAGGACGTTGAGCTTGCCCGTCAGTCTCCCCGGCATCGATACTTCGATCATCGCCGCGCTCAACGTTCTCGTGCCCGACCCCTCCTCACTCTTCGGCAGTTCCGCCACACATACCGTCATCTTCTCCTGCACGTGAGCCGCCACCAGCCGCCCCTTCACCACCTCCCAGTTCCCAAGCGACTCCCCGGTATCCGGGTCTTTCACCTCGCCACCTTCCGTCACTATCACGAACCTCATCCCGTCTTTGACCCCGTCCTTCGCTCCAACGGTAATGACCACCGTGGTCTCGTCGACGATCTTCGCCACTTTGCCCGTAATCGCCATCTGAGGCTCCTTTCCAGATTCCAAGCAAGTATACGCCCTCGCCAAGACACCTGTCAAGCTAACCCCTCCGACTCGATTGACACATCTGCGCGCCGAGGCTATTATTCCGTTGCGTAGCCACCGAAAGGACGCCCGTTGCCCATCTATGCTGGAATAGACGAAGCCGGATACGGCCCCTTGCTCGGCCCGCTGGTGGTAAGCTGCGCCGCCTTCGCCTGCGAAAAGCCGGAAGCGGACTTGTGGAACGACCTCGCCCCCGTCGTGCGGCTGACCGCCGCACACTGGGACGGCCTCGTGGTCCAAGACAGCAAGCTCCTCTTCCGCAGGCCCCACGGTATTCGTCGCCTTGAAGAGGGATGCCTCTCCTTCGTCACGGCTTCGACCGGACACCCTCCCGAGACCCTGGGCGAGTTGCTCCTATCTCTGGGGGCCGACCTTTCAACCGACAGTTACCCCTGGTACGACCTCGCTCATGATCTGCCCCTCCCTCTTTCCGCCGACCGGGGACGCATAGACGCTCTCGCCGGCGACCTCGCCTCCGCCGCCGGGCCGGCGAAGATAGCCTTTGCCTCGTTCCACGCGCATCCGGTCCTGAGCGGAACCCTCAATGACGAAGTCACCGCGGGCAAGAACAAGGCCGACGTAGTCTACCAGCGCGTGGCCGAGCATCTGAAAACCCTTCTCGAAGCCACGGACGCGGAGGTCTTTCTGACCTGCGACAAGCTCGGCGGCAGAAATCATTACGCTCCCATGCTTCAGCAGAGCTTCAACTCGTGGGTCCACATTGGGCACGAAGGGCGCAACAGCTCACAGTACCTCATGCAGATCGATGGCAGGCCCGTCCGCGTGAGCTTCGTCAAAAACGGCGAACGCCAGGCCCCCACGGTCGCACTTGCCTCGATGTTCAGCAAATACCTCCGCGAGCTTCTCCTCCACCTCTTGAATTCCTACTGGTGCCGGCGCGTCGGCGGACTCGCACCTACCTCGGGTTACGTGCAGGACGCGCGCCGTTTCATCGCCGACATCGGCGAACACCCCGACTACCACAAGTATCGCCCTCTTCTGGTCAGACTCAGATGACAAAGCCATGACAGCAGACATCCTCGAAATCCAACCCGTTTCCACCATCCGGGGAGTCGTTCGCCCTCCCGGCTCGAAGAGCTACACCAACCGCGCTCTCGTTGCCGCCGCCCTCGCCCGCGGCCGCTCCCGTCTTCATAACTCTGCATTCTGCGACGACAGCATTGTCATGATCGAAGCCTTTCGCTCCCTCGGCCTCACCGTCCGGGACATCCCGCGGGAATCTCTCATAGAAGTCGAAGGCATCGGCGGCCCTGCGACTGCCCGCAAAGCCACCATCCACATCCAAAACGCGGGCACCGCCATGCGCTTTATGACCGCCTACCTTACGCTCGGAAAAGGCGAGTTCGTCGTCGACGGCACCCCCAGGATGCGCCGCCGCCCGATCGGCGAGCTCGTCGCCTCCCTCCAGAGCCTCGGCGTCGACATCGAAAGCACCGGCGGATTCCCTCCCGTGCGCATACTTGCAGATGGACTTCCCGGAGGTCGCGCCGAAATCGACGCATCGCGAAGCAGCCAGTTCCTCTCGGCGATCCTCCTCTCCGCCCCCTACGCGCGTAAAACCGTCGAACTACGGCTCACCTCCGAGCCCGTATCACGTCCGTATATCGACATGACATTGGCCCTCGTGGAGGATTTCGGCGTCTCGGTCGAGCGAGATGGCTACCGCGCCTTTCGCATCCCCTCCGGCCGGACATACGAGCCCCGCGACTACACCGTCGAGTCAGACGCCTCCGGTGCCTCATACTTCCTCGCCGCCGCCGCAATCACCGGCGGCTCCATACGTGTCGAAGGCGTCGGTCGAGACTCACTCCAGGCCGATGTGCGTTTCGCCGACATTCTCGCCCAAATGGGTTGCCGCGTGACCTGGCACCCTCGCGCCGTCGAGTTGGCGGGCGCGACTCTCAAGGGAATCTCCATCGATCTCTCCGATGCCCCCGACCTCGTTCCTTCACTCGCCGTCACCGCCGTATTCGCAAAGAGTCCCACCCGAATTTCCAACGTCGCCAACCTGCGAATCAAGGAATCCGACAGGCTCAGCGCCCTCGCAACCGAACTCGCCAAAGCCGGCATCCACGTAAAGGAGCATCCCGAGGGAATGGAGATCAGCCCCGGAACGCCATCAGGTGGGGTCTTCGAAACCTACAACGACCATCGCATCGCCATGAGCATCTCGCTATTGGGTTTGCGTACAAAAGGGGTTAGAATACACAATCCCGGGTGCGTCGCCAAAACGTACCCCACATTCTTCCAAGATATTGAAAGCGTTTCCATAAGATAGGGACGAGGAATATCAATGGGCGTTAGAGTCGCCGTCGTCGGGGCTACGGGTGCGGTGGGCACAGAGATGCTCAACGTCCTGCAGAAGAGGAACTTCCCTGTGGACCACCTCAGGCTCCTCGCCTCCAGCCGGTCCGTCGGAAAGAAGCTCCCCTTCAAGGGCGGCGAAGTCGTCGTCGAGGAGCTCAAAGAGGACAGCTTCGGCAGCATTGACGTAGCCCTCTTCAGCATTCCCGCCAGCCAGAGCAAACACTACGTCCCCTACGCGGCGAAGGCCGGTGCCGTCGTGATAGACAACAGCTCCGCATTCAGGATGGACGACGACGTCCCCCTCGTCGTGCCCGAGGTCAACCCTCAAGGCATAGCCAAGCACAAAGGAATCATCGCCAATCCCAATTGCTCCACAATAGTCATGGTGGTTCCCGTCTACCCGATCCATCAGAAGTCGCGAGTCAAGCGCATCGTCGCCTCGACCTACCAAGCCGTCTCCGGCACCGGAAGAGCAGCCATGACCGAGCTGAGAACCCAAACGGAGCATATACTCGCCGGGAAAGACATCCAGCCCCAGGTCTATCCGCACCAGATCGCCTTCAATCTCCTCCCTCACATAGGCAGCTTTACCGATAACGCCTACACGACCGAGGAGATGAAGATGCACAACGAAACACGCAAGATGTTCAACGACCGCGAGATCCGCGTCGTCGCCACGACCATCCGCGTTCCCGTATTTCGGGCGCATTCCGAAGCCCTCAACTTGGAACTCGAACGCGCTCTCACTCCTGACGAGGTAAGAACCATCCTCAGCTCGGCTCCCGGAGTCAAAGTCGTCGACGACCCGGCGCGAAATCTCTATCCCCTTCCCATTGACGCCTCCGGACAGGACGACGTACTCGTGGGAAGGATAAGGGTGGATTATTCCGTCCCTTGCGGTATCTCCATGTGGATTTCCGGCGATCAGCTACTCAAGGGCGCGGCCCTCAACGCAGTCCAGATCGCCGAACATCTCATCTGATCAACGGAGTCATCTCCCTGGGCAACGATGTCGGATGCGCAACATCAAAATGACTCTAGAGTACGACGGCACCGATTATTCAGGCTGGCAGCGCCAGCCTAACGCCAGAAGCGTGCAGGAAACCTTGGAGAGCGCCATAGCCGCAGTCACCGGAGAGTCCGTGCGGGTTACGGGGGCCGGCAGAACCGACGCCGGAGTCCACGCCCTCGCACAGGTCGCCTCCTTTGGGACCTCGTCGCACCTCACCGCCGGCGAACTCAAGGCCGCCATCAACGCGAATCTGCCGGACGACGCTTCCGTCCTGGACCTCGAGGAGGCCCCTGCCGAGTTCGACGCCCAGCGCAGCGCCCGCGGCAAGACTTACGCCTATTCCATACTTAACCGCATGGAACGCTCCCCACTCCTCCGCCGAACCGCCCTCTTAGTCAACCAGCAGCTCGACATCGGTGCCATGAGGCGCGCCGCGCGGTTCATCCGCGGAGAGCACGATTTCGCTTGCTTCCGCTCCGCGGGAAGCTCCGCCAAGACCTCCGTCAGGCGCGTGACTCATCTCGACATCGAAGAGAGAGACGGCCTCTTGTTCATTACGGTCTCCGCCGACGGATTCCTTTACAATATGGTGCGAGCCATCGTAGGTACGCTCATCGAGGTAGGAAGAGGGAAGATGTCGCCCGAAGACCTCCCGGATATCATATCATCCAGAGACCGCGCGCGGGCAGGGCCCACCGCTCCCCCTCACGGCCTGTGTCTCATGGCCGTCGACTACTGACCGCCGCCGACAGGAGGACTCAAGGTGAATAAGAGGATCGTCACAGACAAGGCCCCTCCCGCCATAGGACCGTATAGCCAGGCCATGGGATGCGGCGGCCTCGTCTTCTGCTCCGGCCAGATTCCTCTCGACGAAACGGGCCAAATGCTCGAAGGCGGCATCGCAGAACAGACCCGCCAGGCGCTGGCAAACATCTCCGCCGTGCTTCAAGCCGCAAGCCTCTCCATGCGCGATGTGGTCAAGACGACCGTCTTCATGACAGACCTCGCTCAGTTCGCCGAAATGAACGCCGTCTACCAGGAGTTCTTCCCCGTCGAACCTCCGGCACGAAGCGCCGTCCAGGTCGCCGCCCTGCCCAGGGATGCCTTGGTCGAGATCGAGGCCGTCGCCTTTCGCCCAACGTCCGAAAGGAAAGTCTGAAATGCCCGAAAGGATCGCCGTCTCCGTCGACTTGGGAGGTACCTTCATTAAGGCGGGTGCCATCGACGAGAGGGGCAAGATCCTCCACGAAATCCGAGCCGAAACCCGGGCTTCCGAAGGGGTCGATGCAGTCCTCTGGAAAATCGCCACCGTAGCCGAATCGGTAATGAAACACCTCGTGATTGCTCCCGAAGACGTAGTCGGGCTCGGAATCGGTTGTCCAGGCCTCACCAACACGGACACCGGCACCGTCCACTTCGCTCCCAACATGCCCGGCTGGAATGAAATCGAACTCGGACCACGGCTGTCGGACAAGCTTCGAATGCCCATCGTCGTCGAGAACGACGCCAACGCCGCCGCCTGGGGCGAGTACTGGATGGGCTCCGGGAAAGGCGCTTCTTCCGTAGTACTCTTCACTCTTGGCACCGGAATAGGCGGAGGCATAGTCCTCAACGGCGAGATCTGGCACGGCTTCACCGACACCGCCGCCGAGCTCGGACACATGATCGTCGAAGCCGACGGCGAACCGTGCGGCTGCGGCAACCGCGGATGTCTCGAAGCTTACTCCTCCGTCACCGGCATCCGCCGAAGAGCCGCAACGGCCATCGACGAAGGCGAGCAGTCCGTGCTCGAAACCTACCTCCGAAACGGCGAACTGTCCGGCGAACAAGTCTACACCTGCGCGCTTTCCGGCGACCTCCTCGCCGCAAGGCTCATGCGCGAGGCCGGATACTACCTGGGGGTCGCCGCCGTCAGCATAATACACATCCTCAATCCCCAAAGAGTCCTATTCGCCGGCGGCCTCGCCGCCGCGAGCGACATGATAATGAGCCCCATACTGGAAGTGACAAGGACGCGAACGCTCCCCGTACCTCGAGCCAAAGCATCGGTCGCACTCGCCTCTCTTGGCGAAAAGGCCGGCCTTATCGGAGCCGCCGGATGCGTGTTCCACAAGTACGCAACTTCTGCATAATCGCTCACATAGACCACGGCAAGTCAACCCTCGCCGACAGGATTCTCGAGGTCACGGGCGCTGTCGCCGTCGGCAAACACGCCGAGCAGCTCCTCGACGCCATGGACCTCGAACGCGAGAAAGGGATCACCATAAAGGCCAGCGTCATCACTCTGCACTTCCGCCACGCGGGCGAAACGTACACGCTCAACCTCATAGATACCCCCGGCCACGTTGACTTCAGCTACGAGGTCTCCCGCAGCCTCGCCGCTTGCGAGGGCGCGCTTCTTCTCGTCGACGCCGCTCAGGGCGTCGAGGCCCAAACCGTAGCCAATGCCTATCTCGCCGCCGAGCACGACCTCGCCATAATCCCCGTCATCAACAAGATCGATCTCGCGCAAGCCCGCACCGAAGAGGTCGCAGAGGAGATGATGTCCACTCTCGGCATCAACTCCGACGAAATCCTCCTCGTCAGCGCCAAGCAGGGACTCGGAATCGACGCGGTCCTCGATGCCGTGGTCGGCCGCATTCCCCCGCCGGAGCATCACGAGGGCGAGCGCCTCAAGGCCCTCATCTTCGACGCCGAGTATAACGAGTATCGCGGCGTCATCGTCTACCTCCGGGTCTTCGAGGGGGAGATCAAATGCAAAATGAAAGTCCTTCTCTGCGGCACCAAGACCACCCACGAGGTGACCGAGGTGGGCATCCTCGCCCCTGAGATGAAGCCCTGCTCGCGTCTGGGCCCCGGGGAGGTGGGCTACATGATCGCCGGCATCCGCTCACTCGACGACGTCGGCGTTGGGGACACCGTCACCGACGCCGACAGCCCTTCCGCCCCCCTTCCGGGCTATCGCCAGCCCCAGCCGATGGTCTATTGCGGCCTTTACCCCAGCGGCGACACCGAGTTTCGCTTTCTCAGAGAAGCTCTCGGCAGGCTCCGCCTCAACGACTCATCCCTGGTCTACGAGCCCGAGCAATCAGACGCTCTCGGTCCTGGATTCCGTTGCGGCTTCCTCGGCATGCTTCACATGGACATAGTGCAGGAGCGTCTCGAACGCGAGAGCCAGCTCGAGCTTGTCAAGACCGCGCCAAATGTCACCTACCAGGTCGTCCTCAAAGACGGCTCTTCCCGCCTCGTTCACGGGCCCGACGAGTTCCCCTCGCCGGATACAATCATCGAGGTCCGCGAGCCCATCGTTCGCGCCGACTTCGTCTCGCCGTCCGAATACATCGGCAACATAATGAGGCTCTGCGAGGAACGCCGCGGTCGGCACGACCGTACCGATTACCTCACCCCCACCAGGGCCATACTCGTCTACGACCTGCCTCTTGCCGAGGTGATATTCGACTTCTATGATAAGCTCAAGTCCGCCACACGCGGATTCGGAACCATGGATTACGAGTTTCTCAGATTCGAGCAGGCGGACATCGTAAAGGTCGATATTCTGATCAACGCTAAGCGTGTCGACGCACTTTCCACGATGGTCCACCGCAGCAAGGCTGTCCGCCGCGGGCGCGCCCTCGTACAGAGGCTCAGGCGCGAAATCGAAAGACACCTCTTCGAAATTCCCATCCAAGCCGCGATCGGGGGCAGGATAATCGCCCGCGAAACCATAAAGCCCCTCGCAAAAAACGTCACCGCCAAGTGTTACGGCGGCGACGTCACGCGAAAGCGCAAGCTTCTGGAAAAGCAAAAGGAAGGCAAGCGCCGAATGAAGCAGGTAGGCGACGTTCGCATTCCTCAGGAGGCGTTCCTTTCCGTCCTGACAGTGGAAGACGACAAATGAACCCAGCCCATACGCGCCACCATCCCTTTGCCCGATTCGTTTCCGAGAACATCGTTCCCGCCGTCGGCGCTATCGTTCTCGCGGTCGTCATCCGCAGCTTCGCCCTTCAACCTTTCACCATCCCCACGGGCTCCATGGAACCCACCCTCCACGGCGACTACGCCAGGGGTGATAAAATCCTCGCCGATAAGGCCTCTCTCGCATTCTCCGAACCCGAGCGCCTCTCCGTGATCGTCTTCAAATTCCCCGAAGACGTAGGCAAGAAGCGGGACTTCATCAAGCGGGTGGTCGGGATGCCGGGCGAGACGTTCGAAATCCACGAAGGCGACGCATACATCAACGGCGAAATCCTTCGCAAGCCTCTCAAAAAGCAGCGAGGCATCTGGTCCGAGGTCGCTTCCCTTCACGCCTCCCAGTCACCTCTCCCCGGAGAATGGACCACGCAGGGCGATGCGGCATTGCAGAAAGGGGCCCTGGTCCTCGATGGCCGTCAGCGCCCCGCCTCCTTCTCGTACAACACTCTCGTGACTGACTCGGTCTCTTCCTCCCTCAGAGACTCCGCAAATCTCGTCGGCGACCTGATGGTCAAGGTGCGCCTGGCCGTCAGCGATAACGCAACGGGCGAGTTGCAGATCACGCTCCGCGACCTTCAGGGCAAAGCCACGCCCCGGCGCTTCTCCTCGCCCCAGGTCTTCTGGAGGCAGCGCGGAAGGTCGGTCTTATCCGCTTCTTTCAAACCTGAAGGAATCACCTGGTCGCTTCAACGAAACGGATCCACACTCAACAGCGTCCGAACTCCCAACTGGCCCCCCGGCCAACTCCATTCCGTCGAGTTCTCCAGCTACGACGGCACCGCACACCTTATGCTCGACGGCAACCTTCTCATGTCCGAGCAGTTCGATCCGTCTCTCGCCGCAAATGAGCTGCTTGCCGGCCTCCCGCCGCCGCTCGCTGTTACAGCCGAGGACTCCTCGCTGACGATACGCTCGGTTCGTCTCTACCGAGACCTGTACTGGACCAACATGGGCCCCTGGGCCTCCGACCACCAAGTGCTCCGCATACCCGAAGGCCACTACATCGTTCTGGGAGACAACAGCCCCAGCAGCGAAGACAGCCGCAGGTGGGGCAACTCGCCTTTCGTGCCGCGAGAAAACCTCGTCGCGCAGGCATCCGTCATCTTCTGGCCGCCGCAACGCTGGCGCATTTTGCCTTAAGGGATACTAAGTGGAACACCAACACCCCGATTCCGCTCAGCAACTTCTAGCGGCCCAGGGCCTCACGAAAGCCTTCAGCCGCCGCAAGGTCGTCAAAGACGTCGACTTCTCCGTCGGAGAGGGGGAGATCGTCGGCCTACTCGGCCCCAACGGCGCTGGAAAGACCACCACCTTCAGGATGGTCGTCGGCATAATACGGCCCGACAGCGGACGAATATCTTTCCGCGGACAAGATGTCACCACCCTCCCCATGTACAAGCGCGCTCGTCTCGGAATGGGCTACCTCGCTCAGGAGCCTTCCGTCTTCCAGGGGCTCACCGTCCAAGAGAATATCCTCGCCATCCTCGAAGCGATTGGCATCAGTCGACGAGACCGCCTCAAGCGTGCCGGCGACTACCTGCGGGAGTTCGGCCTCGCGCACCTCGCCTCCCAGAAGGCATACACTCTCTCCGGCGGTGAACGCCGCAGACTCGAAATCTGCCGCGCCATGGTCACCAATCCATTCCTCATCCTACTCGACGAGCCCTTCTCAGGCGTGGACCCCATAGCCGTGGACGACCTCCAAGCCGTCATACTCCGCCTCAAGGCCAGGGGTATCGGGATTCTTCTCACCGACCACAACGTGCGAGAAACCCTCTCCGTCACCGACAGATCGTACATGATCCACGAGGGAGTCATTTGGAGGCACGGGAACGCCGAGGAACTCGTGAACGACGACGAAGTGAAACGCGCCTACCTTGGCGAGGACTTCTCCCTGTAGGAGCTAGAGCACCGACCCCAGCGCCCATAGCAGCACGCGCACCGAAACGTTCGCGTACACCCCCGCCGCCACATCGTCCATCGCTATCCCCCATCCCCCTTCCAGCCTCTCCAATCGCCTCACCGGAAAAGGCTTCAGCACGTCGTAGAGCCGGAACAGCAAGAACCCGAGCACCGCTCCGTGCCAGATCGGCACGGTGGCAATCCCGATGAGCGACACCAGCACGCCGCATCCCTCGTCAACGACGCACGGCCTCGGGTCCTTCTCGTCGTAGTAGCTCTCCGCAAGGCGACCTCCCCACACGGCCGCCGCGAACAAAATCGCAGCGCACACCGGCACGACCAATCCCGCCCCGGGAAATTGCTGCGCGACCAGATAGATTAGAAGCCCCCCCAGACTTCCCGCCGTACCCGGCAGCACCGGGTTGTACCCGAGATAGAGAAAGCTCCAAAGCGCCCTAGACAATGCCCCGCCGCCTCAGCAGCGTTTCCACCCTCACTAGATACACCGCTGCCGTTGCAAGACTCACGAATACAGCAACCCAAATCGCCCCCTCCGCCGCCGCCAGCGCCAACTCACTGCCCGAAAAATGCGACAGCACCAGCACCACAATGCATACCGACAGGAACTGCACCACAAACTTGCTCTTTCCAAACACCGTCGAGCCTATCGGCGTATTCTGAGCCTCCGCATAGCTCCGAAGCCCGCTTACTACCAGCTCCCTTCCCATCACCAACAACGGTGCCCACGGCGATATCGCCCAACTGCCGCCGCTCGTCTCGAATCCGCTGGCAAAGAACAGATAAGCTCCCGATATCAACACCTTGTCCACGACGGGGTCCGCAACCTGCCCGAACAGCGTCATCTGGTTCGCCCTTCTCGCGACTACCCCGTCGAGAACATCCGTCACTCCCGCGGCAATCAGCAGGGCCAACCCTATGTCGAGCCACAGCGTCCCTCCGATCGTCAGCATCACGAAGAACACCAGCGTCATCACAAGCCGCGCAACGGTCAGCCTGTTCGGAACGTTCATCCACCCACTCCCTTCTCACATGCTTCTTTGCTGCGCCCTCTGCCGCTCTTCCCACTCATCCAGCGATATAATCACCTCCCGCGCCTTGCTTCCCTTGTATCCCCCCACAACCCCGTCCTCGGCCATCATGTCAACCAGGCGGGCCGCCCTCGTGTATCCTATCTCCAGCTTCCGCTGCAAGAGCGACACCGAGCCCCTCCCCGTCTGAAGGATCACCCTCACCGCGTCCTCGTAAAGAGGGTCCCGGCTCGAAGGCTCCAAATCCGCAGCCGTCGGCAGCTCGTGTATGCCGTCCGACCTCGAGACTTGTTGTGAGTCAAAACCAACGTCGTACGACACCGTCGCCGACGCCTCCGTAACGGCGTCCACCACGCGCTTCATTTCCGCGTCGCTGGTGTACGTCCCCTGCGCCCGCACCAGCTTCGACGTCCCAGCTCCCAGGAACAGCATGTCCCCGCAGCCCAACAAACGCTCCGCGCCGTTTTGGTCCAAAATGATGCGCGAATCCGTCTTCGCCGACACCTGGAACGCTATCCTCCCCGGCATGTTCGCCTTTATCAGCCCCGTGATAACATCCACCGACGGCCGCTGCGTCGCCACGATCAGGTGTATGCCCACCGCACGCGACTTCTGGGACAACCGTGTTATCGAGTACTCGATCTCCTTCGGGGACGCCATCATCAGATCCGCCAACTCGTCCACTATTATGATCACGTACGGCAGATGCATCGGAACGTCGTCCAGTTCCGCTCCGTCCTCGATGTCCGCCGCCAGCCGCGCCCTTATCCCCTCCACGCCCAGCTTGTTGTATTGCCTTATGTCCCTCGCGCCCACCAGCGCCAGCAGATCGTAACGCCGGTCCATCTCTTTCGTCGCCCAGCTCAGCGCCAGAGTAGCCTGCTTCAGGTCCGTCACGATCGGCATCAGCAGATGCGGAATGCCCTGGAACCCTGTCATCTCGACCATCTTCGGATCGACCAGAAGGATTTTCACGTCCCTCGGCGACCTCGTCATCAGCAACGTCACGATGATCCCATTGAGGCACACCGATTTACCCGACCCCGTCGTCCCCGCGATTAGCAGGTGCGGCATTTGCGCCAGGTCAGCCACAAGCGCATCTCCCGATATGTCCTTACCCAAAAGCAGCGGAATGGAGTACCGGTCCACCTTCTCCCGGCATCGCTCGATCAGGTCACGCAGTCCCACCATGTCCTTGTGCGTGTTCGGGACCTCCACGCCGATCGTCGACTTTCCCGGGATCGGCGCCACCACTCTCACAGCCGCCGCTCGCAAAGCTATCGCAAGATCGTCCGCCAGCGATATGACGCGATTCACCTTTATCCCGGGGGCCAGTTCCAGCTCGAACAGCGTCACCACCGGTCCCCGCTCGATCCGCACCACCCGCGCATCTATCCCGAAGTGCTTCAACGTCCTTTCCAGTATTGCCGCGCTCTGTTGCGCCATCCCTTCCGTGTCGCCGCCCCGCTCCGACTCGATCTCGTCGAGTATGTCGATCGAAGGAAGCTCGTAGCCGTCAATGTCGGCAATTGTCTCAAAGAGCGGCGTTGCCCTCTTCAGAGGCTCTGAAGGCTGGACAATGACCGGCTCGCGCCTTGGCTCTTTTTCCTCGACCTCCGGCAGCCCTTCAGGCTCGGGCGACATCCTCGCCTCCGGCTCTGGTTCCGGCTCTCTCACCTGCGGTGCGGGTGTAGCACGAGCGGACTTCCTCCTTCTCCCCGCCGGCCCGGAGCGCCTGGACCCGATGAATCCCGCCAGCCGCTTCCCCCCCGCAACCACCACTTCGTACAGCATCAAGTCCGTCGCCAGAATCGCAGAGAGCACCGCCAACGCCGCCAGGAGAATCCCCGCCCCCTGCACGGCAAAGAAGTGCTTCATCAACGTCGCGCCCGCCAAGCCAATCGCACCTCCCGCGCTCGGGGCATACCCGTACCTCAGCGCCGATTCCGGCATCGACAGCGCCGTCGCAACCGTCAGCGCGAATATCACCACTCCCGCCAGCCGCGTCAGCGGATTCGTCACTCCGCCACGCACCAACCACACCATCCCCCACGCAAACCCCATCCCCACCAGCGCGTAAGACGCCAGCCCAAACCAAAACAGCATCTCCTTCGCCAAGTACGCGCCTACAATCCCGCTCCAGTTGTGCACGGGTCGGTTCGGCACGGCACTGAAAAACCCCACATCGTCAGGATCGAACGTCACAAGGGACAGAAACGAGAGCAGCGCGAACGCTATCACCACAACGGCGATGATCGGTCTCAGGATGCTGCCTTCTTTTGCCATCTTCCGCCTCACTGATGATGCAGTCCCGTGTGACCGAACCCTCCCTCGCTTCGCTCCGTATCCGGCAGTTCCTCGTTCGGGATCAACTCAGCCCTCGTCACCTCGCACACGACAAGCTGCGCGATCCTCATTCCCCGCGTGATGGTGAACGTCTCTCGCCCCATGTTCCCCAGGATTATCCGCACCTCGCCCCGGTAGTCGCTGTCAATCGTTCCCGGCGCGTTCACCAGTGTTATCCCGTGTTTCGCCGCAAGCCCGCTCCTCGGCCTTACCTGCCCTTCGTAACCCTTGGGAATGGCCATCCGAATCCCCGTTGATATCATCTTTATCTCGCCCGGCTCCAACACTTCGTCCGACTCCACCGCCGCACACAAGTCCATCCCGCTCGCCCCCTCGCTCATGTACTTCGGCAGTGGGACGTCCTCACAGCCCGGTTCCCTCTTTATGTACACCTCCACCTGCTTCATCGACTTGCCACCTTCGCCTTCACGACTTTTACCAGCTCCGCCACCGACGGCAAACGCCCCTTGCCGCGCGCCCCGCAGCTCAACCACCCTTCCTCCGGCTCCAGGACCTCCATCCCAAGCTCACGCAGCTTCGCCACGTTCGCTTGCAGCACCTTGTTCTTGTACATCCGTTCGTTCATCGCGGGCGCTACCACTATCGGTGCCGTCACCGCCATAGCCGTGCAGCTCACCACGTCGTCCGCAAGTCCCCCCGCCAGCTTCCCGATCATGTTCGCCGTCGCGGGCGCGATTACCATTACGTCCGCCCACTCCGCCAGCGATATGTGAAGCGGATTGAATTCCTTGATCTCCTCGAACATGTCCGTCACCACCGGATTGCCGCTCAAGCTGAAGAACGTCCACTTCCCGACGAACTTCTCCGCAGCCTTCGTCATCAACACCCGCACGTCGAAGCCGCCCTTCCGCAGAGACGAAACGAGCTCCGCCGCCTTGTACGCGGCAACGCTGCCCGTCACTCCCACCAGCACTTTCTTCCCCTTACTTCTCAAGGTCCACCTTCCCGCTCTCGACGTCCGCCGCCGCGGCATCTATCATCTCTTTCGCCCGCGACTTGGGCCCGCCGAAGCTGAACTTCACCATCTCCCTCACCCGCTTCAGCAACATCGACGTCGTCCTGAACTTCTCTCCGGTCTCATTTGCCATCTCTGAAGGCTTGACTCCATCCATGACTATTTCCCGCTCTCCTTCACTATGATCTCTTTGATCCGATCGACCGTATCTCTCAGCCTGTCGTTGACCACTACGTAATCGAAGTCGCCTATCCGGCTCATCTCTTCACATGCTCGCTCGAGACGCTTTCGGACCTGCTCCGGCGACTCGGTACCTCGAACCCCAAGCCGCTCTGAAAGCGCCTCCTCGCTCGGCGGCATCAGGAAAATCAACGCCGCATCCGGGTAAAGCTTCTTAACCTGCTCGGCACCCTGAACGTCTATGTCCAGCAGTATCGGTTCGCCCTCGGCAAGCGCGTCTTCCACGTTCTTCCGTGGCGTCCCGTACAGATTACCAAGGTACTCCGCGTGCTCCAGGTACTCGCCGCGCGCTACGCCATCGAGAAATTCCTCCCGCGAGACAAAATGATAATCGTTCCCCCCTATCTCGCCCGGCCTCCGGCTGCGCGTGCTCGACGATACGGAACGCCTGATCCCCAGCTCTCTGACTACTAGGTCCGAAACCGTTGTCTTTCCGCATCCCGAAGGGCCGGAGATCACAAATACCAGCGCAGACCCCTCTCGCGTCAGTCTCGCCTCCTGGTTTCCTCGCATCTTCGGCTCGACCCGTCTCCCCCAAAGCAGCCCCGCCCCCTACCCCCTGTCCGCGCTTCGCGGGCGGCTCAGGGCACAACGCTCCCCAGTTCTATTCGACATTTCCAACCTGTTCCTTTATACGCTCGACCTCGGCTCGGAGGCTCACCGATATCTGCGAAAGCGTCGCATCATTGGCCTTTGCCGCCAGAGTGTTGGCCTCTCGCAGCATCTCCTGCGCCATGAATTCCAGCCTCCTACCCTCCGCTCCCTCCGACCCAAGCGCCTCCCTGAACATGCTTATGTGCGACTCCAGCCGGCACAGCTCTTCCGTTATGTCCGACCGATCTGCGAAAACCACGATCTCACGCATGACGTCTTGCTCCGTCAGCGGCAGTTCCTCGCCCTCGGTCAGGCCCCTCAGCCTCGCCAGCAGCCGCTCCTTGTAGCCCTCAACCACACCAGCCGCCTTCTCCTCCGCCTCCTCCACGAATGCCTCCAACCTCAAACAGATTTCCGACAGCTCCTTCGCCAGCGCCTCTCCCTCGACCCTCCTCATCGCCACCGCTTTCCCCGCTGCATCTTTCACCGCCTGCACTGCCGCCTTCCACAACTCGTCCGTCGCCTCGAGCTCCACCCCACGCATCACGCCCGGAAGATTGACAACCGTACTCACATCCACTGCCCCTGCCAGACCCAGATCAGACTGCAACTTCCTCAACTCCTCCGCGTATGCTCTCGCCACTTCGCCATCGATGACCACGCTTTCCGCCGCGGCTTCGCTGACTATATGAAGCCACACGTCGATCGTGCCTCTTCTGAAGTACTCCCTCACCAGCTTCCTCATCTCCGGCGCCCGCCAGGAGAACTCTTCCGGAAAGTGGAAATTCGTCCGCAGCCCACGATTATTCAGCGTCCTCACCCTTACTCTCACCGACCACTGCCCCACGTGCGCAACGGCTTCCCCGAAACCCGTCATGCTTCTAATCATTCGTCTCCCCCTCGCAGATAGCTCGAACCCGGCGTATCCACAGGCTTGCCCTCGGCGCACATCGGGCAATCCTCAGGATCATAGGCGGCCAAATCGACGTCGGCCAAGCTCTTGAACGGAAACCCCGGCTCCAACCCTCCCGACCTGTTCACCATGCACACGCTCCCGACTACCTCCCCTCCCAGTTCGTTGACCGCAGCGGCCACTTCTTTCACCGACCCCCACTTCGTCACCGTATCTTCGACGATAAGCACCCGCTCCCCTTTTCTCACGCCGAACCCTCGCCTCAGCGTCATCTTCCCGTCCACCCGTTCCGCGTAAATCCCCCGCACCATGAGCTGCTTCGCCACCTCGTACGCGAGCACGACCGCCCCCACCGCCGGGCCTATTACCACCTCCGGCTTCCAGCCTCTCGCCTGCGCGGCCATCTCGCGACACAACAATTCAGCCAGTTTCGGATGCTGAAGCGCCAGCGCCGACTGCACGTACACGTCACTGTGAAGGCCGGAGTGCAGCCTGAAGTGCCCCTTCAGTATCGCACCCGAATCCCCAAGCAGCTTCAGCACTTCATCTTTCCGCAAGTCTCGCCCCTTACCCGCCTAGCCTCGTTATCACGATCACCAATCCGAAGAAGAGCGCCGCCGCTCCCACGGTGATCTTCACGAAGAACGTCCCCGTCTGAGTTCCAAACGCGCTCTGCATCGAAGACGCGCCGAAAGCCGCCCCAATCCCCTCTCCCCTGCCCGCCTGCAGCAGGATCACAAGGATCAGAAAGATCGCGTCCAACACCAACAACACCTTTAGCGCTGTCACAAACACCGACACTTTTTTCTCCTCTTCAGCTCTTTGCTGTTGCTCCCGACTTCACTATCTCCACGAACGAGCCCGCATCCAGGCTCGCGCCGCCTATCAATCCGCCGTCGACATCCGGCTGAGACATCAATTCCTTCGCGTTCGAAGGCTTGACGCTCCCACCGTATTGAATCCGCACGCCATCTCCCGTCGCGTCACTGAACATCGAAGCGATGAGCCCCCTTATGTACTTGTGGGCCTCCTGCGCCTGCGCCGGCGTGGCGTTCACTCCGGTGCCTATCGCCCACACCGGCTCGTAGGCGACCACAACATCCTTCATTTCATCCTCCGACAATCCGCCAAGCCCCTCTTCGATTTGGCCCTTCACAACCGCTTCCGTCTCACCCGCCTCCCTCTGCTTCAAAAGCTCCCCGACACACAATATCACCTTCATTTCGCTCGCCAGCGCCTTCCGCAACTTCCTGTTTATCAATTCATCCGTCTCGCCGATGACGTGCCGTCGTTCCGAGTGCCCCAGGATCACGTACGTGCACCCTACGTCCTTCAGCATCTCCGGAGACACCTCCCCCGTGAACGCCCCCTTCTCCTCGTGATAGCAGTCCTGCGCGCCCAGCGCCACATTCCTTCCCTTCACGACCTCACCCACCGCGGCCAGATACACGAACGGGGGACACACGGCTACATCCACGCCCACGATCTCCTTCACCCCGTCCTTCACGCCGGCCGCAAGTTCAACCGCCGAATTCATGTCCGTGTTCATCTTCCAGTTGCCTGCCACAAACGGCTTCCTCATCCGCTCTCCTCCTGTTTGGCCGCCGCGCCTTTTCGGAGACTACTCCGCACGGCACTAACGACTCGCTCCACTTGCCGCATCATTTCCTCGAATGCATCCGGCGTCAGTGACTGCTCTCCGTCCGAAAGAGCTTGCTCCGGCGACGGGTGCACCTCGACCATGACCCCCGACGCCCCGGCTGCCACCGCCGCCAGAGCCATCGCCGGAACCAAATCCGCACGGCCCGTCGCATGGCTCGGGTCCACAACCACCGGCAGGTGGCTCAGTCCCTTTATGTTAGCTACCGCGCTCAAGTCCAGCGTGTTCCGCGTCGAGTCCTCGAACGTCTTGATCCCTCTCTCACATAGAATCACATTCGCGTTCCCGTTTGAGAGTATATATTCCGCCGACATCAGCAGCTCTTTTACCGTTGCCGACATCCCCCTCTTCAGCAACACCGGCTTCCCGCACTGACCGACCTCGTCCAGCAGGTTGAAGTTCTGCATGTTTCTCGCACCCACCTGCATGATGTCGGCGTACTCGCCGACCTCCGCCACCTGCCGCGCGTCCATCACCTCCGTCACCACCGGCATCTTCGTCTCGTCCCCCGCCTCGCGCAGGTACTTGAGCCCCTCCCTTCCCAACCCCCGAAAACTGTAAGGCGATGTCCGCGGCTTGTACGCCCCTCCCCGCAAGATCGACGCCCCCGCCCTCTTCACCCGCCGCGCCACCTTCAACAGCATCTCCCTGCTCTCCACAGAGCACGGGCCCGCAATCACCGCCACGTTCTTCCCCCCGATCTTCACTCCGCCGCATTCGATCACCGTATCTTCTTCTTGAAACTCCCTGCTCGCCAGCTTGTAGGGCGTAAGCACCGGAATCACCCTCTCCACGCCCTTGATCGCGCTCAGCGGCTGCAGCCGCAGTCGATCCTCCTCCCCTATCACTCCCACTATCGTCCGCCTCACGCCCTTCGACACGTGGACTTGGAATCCCATGCCCCGGATCACCTTCAGCACATGGTTGTACTCCTCATCGGTTATTCCGGGCTGTAGGACTATGATCATTACTCAAGTCCGAGCTTACTCCGCCATAGTAGCCCACCCTGGCCGGGCTACGTCGGCCGGATTGGAAAGGATTACCTCAGCTCGCCGCAGGGTACGACCCCAGCACCCGTACTTCCATGCAGATGCCCCGAAGCTCCTCCAGCGCGTCCTTCACCTTCTTCTCCTCGCAATGCCCCTTCATGTCAAGGAAGAAGCAGTAATCCCACGCCTTGCGCCTTGACGGTCGCGACTCGATCCAACTGAGATTCACCCCGCGTCTTCTCAGCGGCTCCAGCATCTCGTACAGCGCTCCCACCCTGTCCTTTATCGAGCAGATCACCGACGTCTTGTCGTCTCCGCTCGGGCCCGAAAAACCTCTTCCTATCACCCAAAACCGCGTCACATTACCTGGTATGTCCTCGATTGACTCGGCCACGACCTCCAGCTTGTGTTCCTCTGCCGCCTCGATGCTCCCGATCGCGCCGGCCCCATCCTCGGACGCCGCCTTCTTCGCCGCCTCCACGGTGCTCGCCACCAGGACTCTCTCCACCTTTCCCAGGTTCGCGCCGATCCAGTTCCGGCATTGATCCATCGCCGCCGCATGGGAATAGACCCTCGTGATCTCCTTATTCCGGCTCCTGGCCATCAGATTGTGATGGATTTCCAGCAGCACCTCCGCGCACACCTTCATGTCATAGTCGATGAACATATCCAAAGACGGCGTCACCGCGCCCACAGTCGAGTTCTCCACCGGCACCACTCCGTAATCCACCCGTCCCGCCCAGACTTCCTTGAACACGTCCGAAATCTGCTCAGAGGGCACGTACTCCACCGACGATCCGAACTTCCTTTTCGCCGCAAGGTGCGAAAACGTCAGCGGCGGACCCAGGTAGCCCACCTTCACCTTCTTCTGCAGCGCCAGGCACGCGGACATTATCTCGCGGTAGATCGCCTCCACGCTCTTCTCCGGGAGCGGCCCCTTGCTCATCCCCTTTACCCGCTCGTAGACTTCCTTCTCCCGCGTCGGAACGTACACCTCCTCATTATTTGCCTTCTTCAGCAGGTGCAGCTTCTGCACCAGCGCCGCGCGCTCGTTGATGAGGCGCACGAGCTCTTCGTCCACCCGATCCACTTCGCCTCGCAATTCCTCGAGCGAGTCTCTCCCCGGCAAATGGACCCCCTCTCTCCGCGAAAGGACTGAATTTACCTTAGATCAAGCACAGTCTTACCTTGCGAATATACCAGCCCCCCAAAAACCTGTCAACCCCGACCCCTTACCCGGACGCTCCCCCCAGCCCCTTTCAGCGCGAATTCGCCAGCTCCCGGTACCCCCGCAACAGCCTCAATGTGGCCTCCCCAGGGCATTCACCCACCTCCCAACCCTCGACCTTCGCCACCGGCATCAATTCCATTAGCGAGCTCGTAATAAACACCTCCCCCGCCTCCCGCAATTCCCTTACCGAAATCACCTCCGCCGCCGCGCTCACGCCCTCCGCCTCAGCCACCTCCAGCACCTTCGCCCGCGTGATCCCCGCAAGGATATTCACTTTCAGCGGAGGAGTCACCAGCCTGCCCCCAATCACTGCGAAGACGTTCGTCCGCGTCCCTTCGGCAACTTCTCCGTCGGGCGTGAGAAACACCGCCTCGTCGGCTCCTATCGCCTTGGCTTCGCGCCACGCAACCAGGTTCGCCAAGTACGAAGTCGTCTTATGCTTCGCCAGCCGCGTGTCGCCGCGCCTGCGTTCATGTGCGATAACAACGCCGACGCCCCGCTCGTACATCTCCGCCGCGTACGGCGACCCCTCCCCCGCATACACGAAAACCGTCCCCTCTCCCCTTTCCACACGGATGTCCCCGGCACCGCCGCTCGCCGTCAGCCTCACATATCCCTCGACTATATGATTGCTCTCGACGGTCCCCATCACCGCCTCCTCCAACCTTTGCGCCGACCATCCAATCGCAATCCCCAGTTCTTCCGCAGACCGCAGCAGCCTCCCCAGATGCTCGCTCATCGCGAACGGCATCCCCCCGTAGACCCGCATCGTTTCGAACAATCCTTCGCCATAGAGCACCGAACGGTCGAACACGCTGACTTCCGCCTCATCAGCCGAAATCAGCCGCCCACCCAGCCACACCATTCGTCCTCGCCTACCTCCATTCATCCACGTCGCCCCCTATCGCCGAAAAGAGCGCCCTCGCCTTGTCCAGCGTCTCGCGATACTCCATCTCCGGCACCGAGTCCGCCACCACCGCGCCCCCTACCTGGAAGTACAGATCGTCCCCGCAGCGCAGAAACGTTCTTATCGCGATGTTCAGGTCCGATCGGCCGTCCGCGCCCATGTACCCGATCGACCCCGTGTACACGCTTCGCGCCGTCGGCTCGAGCTCATCGATTATCTCCATCGCCCGTATCTTCGGGGCACCTGTTATGGAACCGCCTGGGAAAGTGGCCTTCACCAAGTCGATAATGTCTTTGCCCGGATGCAGCCGCCCGCTCACCGTCCCTACCAGATGATGCACCGCGCGGTATGTCTCGACCCTCTTGTGCTCGTCCACTCGCACGCTCCCGTACGAACACACCTTTCCCAGGTCGTTCCGCTCCAGGTCCATTATCATGTTCAGCTCCGCCGTATCTTTGGCGCTGTCAAAAAGCTCCTCCCGCATCCGCTTGTCCTCGGCCTCGGTCTTTCCCCGTGGTCTCGTCCCCTTTATCGGTCGCGTCACCGCGCGATCTCCCCGCACTCGCAGGAAAAGCTCCGGCGATGAGCTGAGCACCGACCTCCCGTCCAGCCCGATGTGACACGCAAAAGGCGCTGGATTGACGCGCCGCAGCTTCAGATAAAGCTCCACGTCGCTGCTCTTCAGCTTCGCCTGGAACCTCTGCGACAGGTTGACCTCGAAAATGTCCCCCGCAAATATGTACTCCCTCGCCCGCTCCACCGCCTCCACGTACGACCTCCGCGTGAACCCGCACCGAATCCCCCCCGCCCGCACCCGCAGCGCCGAAGGAACATTCATTCTCCTCGCTTCCGCCGCAAACCTCTCGCCCTCCCCAACCCCCCTCTTGCCTTCCCTCTCCACCCCACAACTCACCGCGTAGGCTCTCCCCTCAAAATGGTCGAACGCGATGAATCGATCGTAGAAAGCAAAATACAGGTCCGGCAGATCGATATCCCTCGCCGCCTTGGACGGAAGCCGCTCCAGAAAATGACGCAGATCGTACCCCATGAACCCCACGAACCCGCCGCAGAATGGAAACGGCGTTTGTTCCCGCGCCGCCGCGTTCAGCGACATGAACCGCCTCAACTGCGCGAAGGGGTTCGACCTGCGGCTTCGTATCTCAGCCCCCCCGGCCCTGACCACCGACTCCCTGCCCCAGCACGAAAGGATCAACTTCGGCTTCCACCCCACGAACGAGAACCGTCCCATCGTCTCGTCCGCCAGCGAGCTGTCGAGAAAGAAGAAATGTGGCGACCGCGCCGCCAGCAGATAGGCCTGCTCCGGTTCCGGTCCATCACGGAGCGACTGCCATCTCGGCCTCCCACAACCCGTACTCAATTCCCGAGCCCGGTCAATCGCTCTCGTCATCGACGTCCACGTACTGGTTGACGAACCTCGTCCCGTTGGCCTCGCGAACCGCTACCCACACCCTCTTGCCAACCACCTCCTCCGCCGGGAATCGGTAGCTCCTCACGATCATCCCCCCCGGCTCCACGGTCGCCGACAGCGATTGTTGAGGAAGCTCCCCCGGCACACCCGCCAACCCCACCAGCTCCAAGGTCGACCCGGCGCGGTTGACAACTTCCTGCGAGACCTCCACGAACTCCCCATCCCTCCTCGCATCCGCGCGCATCTCGATCTCGCTCACGACCTGGAATTCCTTAAACAGCTCCAGGAACAGCGACTCCCGTCCCGATACCTCGAGCGTCGCGTACAGCATCTGCTTCCCCGGCACTATGTCCCTCGGCACCGAAACCGGCGCTTCCGCCACGAACTCCTCCTCGGGACCTAGATCGAACACGTACCGGCGGCGCTCCGGCGTGAATCCCGGCGGGTACCGCAAATCCAGCTTGCACTCCAGATTCTCCCCCAATCGATTCGCCACCGAAAGGCCTTCCCTCTGCAGCCCTGCTTCCATGTACAGCGCCTGGGACAGCAGCCGCGCAGACAGCGTCATCTCCATAATCGTGCGGTTCAGGCCGGTCGCGAATACCGGCAGAGCACCCGTCCTGATCTGCGACTTTCCCCCCACGATCGGGAAATTCAACCTCCTCCCGAACACGTCCCAGAACCTCACGTCGCCGCCCAGGTTCACCCCCTCCAGCTCCGGCTTGCCGTCGGACCAGCACACCAGCCGAAACTCTCTCTCATCCCTGAAAACCATGTTCCCGCTCCCTTCCGGCAGGCGAAGGGTCCCGGCATAGCGCACCCCGGAGAAGAGGGAATTCAAGTTGCGCCATACAAGATACGAAGCCTTCGGGAAAAGCCCCTTGTCGAACAACGCCGGACGGTTCTCCGAAGGCAGCAGCACCACGCGCTCAGCCCCCTCTCGCAGGCAGCCGAGCGTCGCTTCCACCAAATCTTTCATGTCGTCGGAAAGCCCGGGAGGCAGCTCCACCCACACGCGCTTCCACCCCCTCGCCGCCCGCACCGCATCCGCCGCAATCTCGCCTGCCGCTTCGCTCGCCGCCCTCACCACAACAAAATCGGGAGAGAACGAGCCGAATCCCTCCGCAAGCCCGACAGGCATACCCACCAGCGCAGGGCGAGCAAGCTCGCGGAGCAACTCCAGAGCCTTTCCCACCGTCGGGGTCATCTCGACCTCCTCACCCTCCACTCCGACCTGCCATGCCTTCACCAGGTCACCGTATTCTATCAACGCCCATTTAACCGCATCCTCGCCGCCTTCCACTATCATCCCCATCGGTATCACAGCCACAGTGTAATACCCCTCCCCCACCACCCGCCGCAGCAAGCTCTGCACCGCACCCGCCTCATCCTCGTCGGACATGTCGATCTCCATCCTGAGCCCCACCCCCAGCATCTCGAGCATTCCTAGTCCAGCCGACGTAGCTCTCGCTACTATGGCGGAGTCGGCCTTATCCTCCGCCCAGCCCGCCGCGTCCGGCACGTCGACGGCAAGCGCCGGCTCACGCTTTCCCAATCCAGTTGGCAGCGGCGGCGGAAACACCATCGCCCGCCGCACTTCCAGCGGCTCCGCTCCAGACGGCTTGACCGAGCATTCCGCCGAATAGTGGCCGTACAGGCCGGAAGGAAGCCGCCACGCGAACTCATACGAGTCTGTAACAGCCCCAAGCTGTTCCGTTCGCCCCCACGCCGACCTTCCGGCGTGATCCCGCAACGCCAACTTCACTTCGGTCGAACGCCCGGGCAGCCCCGTGATCTTCCCGATAACCACCCGCGGCACACCCGGGCCGACCAAGTTTCCCTCCACCCCCAGCCCCAGAGACAGCTTCGGATGTTCCGCAAACTTGATCGCGTCGAACCACGCCGACCCCCTTATGTCTCGACCTTCCATCACGCACTCGATCACCGCAAACATCGTCCCTGCCGGCACGGATTCCTCGAACAATCTCACCTCCGTCCAGTCACTGGTTCCGCTGACCGCCCCGGTGGACACTCTCCCGACCTCGCGTTTCGCCGCATCCAGCCAAATCACGCGCACCCGCGCCTCGCTTCTGTCCAGCTCTTCCGTCCTTATCCAAGCCACGAGTTCATAGTCCTGCAGCGGCGAGACCTCAAGCTGTGGCGAACGGTAGAGCAGGC
This sequence comes from uncultured Planctomycetota bacterium, assembly GCA_964493415.1. Classification (GTDB taxonomy): domain Bacteria; phylum Planctomycetota; class DG-23; order CAZBND01; family CAZBND01; genus CAZBND01. Next base: position 97,132 of record CAZBND010000007.1, read on the forward strand.
TCCCGCCGTTCTGCAAGAATACCAGCGAACGCTTCCCCTCGTACGACACTCTGTCCGTGAGGTTCGCCTTCAAGTACGAAGGGTACTCCGGCGACGTGACCCGCCGCCAGAAATCAGGCTGGCCGTCGAAATCCCGATCGTCCTCGAAACCGAAAAACCGGACCCCCGCCTTCTCCTCCCCCGCTGCCGGCACCACCGCCAGCATCACCACCAGCACCCACACCCACCCCAAGGCCCTCATCTTACGCTCACCCCCGTCACCCCCTCAGCCGGGATCCACGATACCTCCGGGGAAGAAATCGTTCCCTCTATTGTGATGTTCCCCTTCCCTTGCTCCCCGAAATCCCCTCGCAGCAGAAAGCTCAACTTACCCGTTATGCTCGCGAATCCTGTACCCCTCATACTGTAGCCCTCACCCGAAATCCCGAACGAGCGAACAGTCACACCCGCCGCGTTCGCCGCCAGCGACGCGGACAGCTCGCGAAAAGGAAGACCCCCGTCGAACTCGCCCGTCCCCAGCGCCATCTGTCTCACTTTACTCAATCCCTCCAATCCTTCCAGCGCTTCAGGCATCAACTTCCCCTCCTTCACGCTGAACGATATACTAGCCTCCCCCCACCCCGATTCAACCCCTCCTCGCGCTTCCGCCCTACCCGACACGCTCCCTCGCGCGACCGCCTGCGCCGGCGGAACTCGCGCCAAGTCTACTCCTTCCACCTCCACCTGCGCGTCCAAGTACGGGTTGCCCGCCCTTCCGAATTCCCCGTCGAAGCGCAGCCATCCGGGCGTCAGATCCCAATAGGCCTCCTCCACGACGAACTTGCTGTGACGATCAACAGCTTTGATCTCGACCCTCCCGCCTTTGACTTCGTCGACTTCCGCCGACGCGGCGGCCAACCTCATCCGCGTCTCTCCCTGGCTTGATCCCCCCGCCGCGTGCAGGCTTACTCCCGTCAGAAGCGCCTCCGACTCGCTATCCAAGTACGATATAACCCGTACCCTCAGCTCCTCGGCCTCGGCCCAGATCTTAACGCGGCCTCCAAGCAGCGCCGGCAAGCTCACCCTTCCTCTCACTCCCTCCGCCGCCGCCCCAATCCTGACCCACGATGTCGAATCGCTCCCGCGTATCTCCTCCACCCGAAAGGTCCCCAGAATGGTGCAGCCAAAGCCCTTAACATCGGGCCGGACTCCCCACGCTTCCTCCAGCTCTCCCTTCACCCGCTCGAGAATCATCTCCTGCGGCAGCAGAAGTTGAGCCGCCACCAGAACCACCGCCGCACACGCCAGAGCGGCTAAGGCCCACACACTCCTCTTCAGCCTGCGAGATTTCACCCCGCCGACCGGTTCTTCTTGAACCACTCCACAGTTCTCCGGAGCCCGCGTTCCAGATCAACGTCAAGCCGGTAACCCAACTCCCTCTTCGCCGCCGAAATGTCCGCCGCCGAATGTTTGATATCTCCCGGCCTCGGCTCGGTGTAGATGCACTTCGTCTCCACCCCGAAGATGCCGGACAGCATCTCCGCCAGCTCGATAATGCTCACCCTGCTCCCCCCGGCAATATTGAAAGCCCTCCCAGGCTCAACGTCCGCCTCCGCCGCAAGCATGTTCACCGAGACCACGTTGCTCACGTAGGTGAAATCCCTCGTCTGCTTCCCGTCCCCTTGAATCACCAGCTCCTTCCCCTCCAGCAGCCGTTCGATGAAGGCCGGAATCGCCGCCCCGTACGCCGGATTCTGCCACGGCCCAAATACGTTGAAATACCGAAGCCCCACCGTCTCCAGCCCGAAGACCTTCGACACCGCCCGCGCGTAAATCTCTCCCGACAGCTTCGACGCCCCGTACGGCGAAATCGGCGCGCACGGATCGCTCTCCTCCTTCGGCAGCTTCTCAGCGTCCCCGTACACCGACGATGACGAAGCGTAAACCACCCGCCGGACTCCGGCGTCTCGCGCCGCAAGGAACACCTTCACCGTCCCCGTGCAGTTGACGTCGTGCACCTGCAGCGGCGCATCGATCGACCTCTGCACGCGCGCAAGCGCCGCCTCGTGATATGCAACCCCCACACCGCGCATGGCTTCTGCCAACGTCTCCTCGTCCCGTATGTCCCCTTCGATAAGCTCGATCCTGTCAGCCACCGGCTGAAGGGTCTCCCGCGCTCCCGTGCTGAAGTTGTCGAGCACCCGCACCTCATGTCCCGCATCCAGCAGCCCAGCCACCAGATGCGAGCCGATGAACCCTGCTCCACCGGTTACCAGACACATCTCCCCCATCACACCCTCCGTCTTCCGCGGAACTTCCGTTTCCTGAATTTCGCGCCCGTCTCTTCGGCCATCCGCCTGCATGCCTCCACGTCCACGCCAGGAACTTCAACCGCAGTCACTTCCACCTCTGGAAGCGCCTTAGCCGCGCGTCGGATGAAATTTACCACAGAATCATACGCAGCGACACCATGCCGAGGTCGGCACAGCCCCACATAGGTCTCCGCGTCCACTGCGTTCAGGCTCACTGAGACCTTGTCGACAATCCCCGAAATCGCCTTCACGACGTCAATTCGGTTGATCAGGTCCCCCTGGCCGTTCGTGTCCAGACGCACCGCCGCCCCTTTGAGCTTCAGCCATTTCCCCACCTCAATCAGCACGGGCAGGTTCTCCGTCGGCTCCCCGAACCCGCAGAACACCACCTCGTCATACTCCGTCGGGTCCCCTATCGCGGCAATCACCTGCGCCGCGCTAGGCTCCGACTTCAGCTTCAGAAAATGCCCCGCGTGGTAGTCCTGCCACTGGCGCATGCAGAAAGTGCAGTCGTTGCTGCAACGATTTGTGATGTTCAAGTAGAGCGAATTGCGGATCTTGTACGCGACCGCGGGCTCCGTCGGCAGCCCCCCCAGCCTGAACAGCAGCCGCGCGTTCACCGTCGTCGCCCGGACAACGTCCTCCACCGAATACCCCAGCAAGTCGGCAAGCACTCGCGCGCTGTGCTCGACGTACGAAGGCCGGTTCCGCTTTCCCCTTTCCGGCTGCGGGGCCAGGAAAGGGGAGTCCGTCTCCAGCAGTAGCTGATCCACCCCCGCCTCCTTCGCAGTCTCCCGCAGCCTCCCCGCCGACGGAAACGTCACCACACCCGTGAACGATATGAAGAACCCTTCCGCCATGATCCTGGCCGCCTCCGAAGCGCCTCCGGAAAACGAATGGAAAACCGCCTTGAGTTTCGGACGAGCCACAGCCCTCCCGACGCACTCCGTCTCCGCGTCTCTGGAATGGATCATCGCAGGGAGCCCAAACTCCTCCGCAAGGTCGAGGTGCGCTTCGAAGCGCTCTCGCTGCACATCCATGGGAACCGAATCGCGGTATCCGTCCAGACCCGTCTCGCCCACAGCCACGACCCGCGGCTGGGGAAGCAGCCTTCGCACCTCTTCCAGGTCGCCGTTCCGGGTATTCGGATGAACCCCGCAGGCGGCGAAGACCAGATCCGACGCCTTCGCAAGCCCCGCCGCCGCCTCGCTGTCGGCGGCGTCGATTCCCACGTCCACTATCGCCTCGAGCCCGCTCTCCCGCGCCGTCCGCAACGCCTCTTCCCGCTCTTCGGCGTCCATGCAGGCGCTCAAGTGTGCGTGCGTGTCAATTGGACCGCGGGTATGCATCAGCTCGAGAGAGAATCCACAACTCAGACAGCGGAATCGAACGCGCCCTTCGTGATTTCCACTTCCGGTTCGCCCGCCCGCTCGGGCCACTTGACGCCAACGACGTCGAACCGCATCTCCGCGCCCCCCAGATGCCGACGAGCGGCGTACGCTCGCGCCGCGCGAACGACCCTCGCCTGCTTTCGCCGCGTCACACTCGCCGACGGGCTCCCGTACTCCTCGCTCGATCTCCCCCTCACCTCGACGAAGACCACGGTCTTGCCGTCAATGGCCACGAGATCGATTTCACCCATCGGCGTCAGGTAATTCCGATCGACGATCTTGTAGCCGCGCGAACGCAGCGCCTTCTCGGCCAGGAGCTCGGCGTCTCGCCCGCTTCGGGATTTCCCCTCAGCTTCGCTCAATCTCTCCGCTCTTTCACCTTCGTCGCCTTCCCCACCCGATCCCTCAGGTAGTAAAGCTTCGCCCTCCGCACCTTCCCCCGCCGCGTCACGGCCACTCCCGCAACCTTCGGCGAATGCAGCGGGAACACCCTTTCGACCCCTTCCCCCTGCACGACCCTCCGCACCGTAAACGTCTCCCGCAGACCCTTTCCCTTTCGCGCTATCACCGTCCCCCGAAAAATCTGGATGCGCTCGTTATCCCCCTCCACTATCCTCACCCTCACATCCACCGTATCGCCCACCCCAAACTCGGGCAGGCTCTTTCCCTTCCCTTCTTCCTGCTCGATCTGTCGCACTGTCGGATGTGTCATTTTTCTCTCCTGTCTCTGCCCCGGTCTTTCCCTTGCCAACCCAGGGCATTTCAGCTATTCTACCAGCCTCGTGTAATCTGTCAACGGCCCGCGGGACGCTTTCCACCCGCCTGAGTTCTACCTCTGGAGGACCCAGATGGACCTCCCGCATTTCGCAACTACGCTCGTCGAGAACGCAAGCTCCTGCTTTCTCGAATCCTTCGAAGGCCTCTCGCCCGAACATGTCTGGGCTCAAATCGCACCCGACGCCAACCCCATAGCGTGGATGGTCGGACACTGCGGCTGCCATCTCGACGCCCTCCAATCCACCATTTCCGGTGCGCCCAGGCTTTCGCAGAACGTCAGCCCCCTCTTCCGCCCGGGAAACAAAATCGAAGATACGCTGCCCTTGCTGCCTCCTTTCTCCGACACCGTCAATGCCTTCCTCCTCGCCAGAGAAGCCACCCTCCATGCCCTCGCCTCCGTGTCCACGGATGACTTGCTCGGCCTGCAAGACAACCCCTCCGAAACGCCTATCGAGATGGTCAAGCGCGTCTCCCTCCACCTCTCTCTCCATCTCGGGCACATCCTGCTCGTCCGCAAGTTCCTCGGCGAAACCTCCCCACGGGGATTCTTCCCAGGCCTCAAGCCGCACCATCGCCGGGAAGCCCTGGCACGATGGGACCAGTGGTGGCGCGCAAACAAAGACCGATTCAACGTCAACCCCCACGCAGATTCAGCAAAGGAACGCAACCAATGAAGTTGACCAAGACCGCCACAAGAATCGCCCAGGCCCTCGAAGACTTCACCATAATTGATGCCCACGAACACCTCGGCCCGGAGCATCTGCGCACCTCCATTGAAGTCGACGTGTTCACCCTCTTCTCCCACTACACCCGAGTCGACCTCATCGCCGCCGGGATGAAGCCCCACGAATACGACCGGCTCATGAATCCCGACGAGGACCTCGACAGGCGCTGGCGCTCCTTCAAGCCGTATCTCGAACACATCCGCCACGGCTCCTACGCCAGGCCCGCCTTCATCGCCGCCCGGGACCTCTTCGGATTCGACGACATCAACGACCAGACCTATCGCCCGCTATCCGAACGCATATCCGCCGCAAACGCGCCCGGCCTCTACAACCGCATCCTGCGCGACAGATGCAAGATCGAAAAGGTCCTCGCCTGCACTCCCTACACCGATTATGACCGCAGCCTCTTTGCTCTCGTCCCCGGGGTCAATCCCTTCGCCAACGTCACCTCGCGCGAGGTCATCGAAAAACAGTCGGCCGATCTCGGCATGACCGCCGCCACCCTCGACGACTACCTCGAAGTCTTCAAGGCCTACGTCAGGCAACGCAAAGAGCTGGGCGCCGTCGGGCTCAAATCCAAGACGAGTCCCTACTGCCCCCCTTCCCGAAAGAAAGCTCAACAGCTATTCGACCGGATCACGCGAGACGGCAAGTCCGACGAATCTCTCGCTCCCCTCGCCGCGTACATTCGCGACTGCGCCTACAAGTTGGCAGTCGAGGAAGACCTCACCGTCGCCGTCCACACCGGCATGTGGGGCGATTTCACCAAGCTCGCCGCAGTGGACTTCATTCCCGTCATCATGGCGCACCCCGAAACACGGTTCGACCTCTTCCACGCGGGGATGCCGTCCCCCAGAGAAACCGGCGTCATCGGCAAGAACTTCCCCAACGTCTCCCTCAATCTCTGCTGGTGCCACATAATCTCGCAGGAGATGACCTGCTCCACCCTCCAGGAATGGCTGGACCTCGTCCCCACGAACAAGATCATCGCCTTCGGCGCCGACTACCACAAACCCGTGGAAAAGGCCTGGGGCCACCTCGTCATGGCCCGCGAAGACGTCGCGCGCGTGCTTGCCGACCGCGTCGACGCCTCCAGGGTGAGTTTCGAGGAGGCCCTCCGCCTTGCCCGAAAGCTCTTCTACGACAACCCCAAACGCATATACGGGCTAGACTAATTACGCAAATGCCAGAATTCGGTTAACCACCATAAACCGCTTCATTAAATGGGTCGAGTCTTCTCAGCCCTCATCCGCTTATCCGGCCTCCTTCACCCGTCAGGCAGTCTCCCGGTTACACATTCGACCCTACTGCCCGAAAAATCCCTATTGACATTTTCTGCGGGAGCAGGTATATAAAATTGTGGCACGAACTCAGAGAGGAGGTGAGATACTATATGAGAAGCAAGGTGAGAGGCTTTACGATCATCGAGCTGTTGGTGGTGATAGCCATTATCGCCATCCTCGCCGGCTTGCTGCTGCCCGCCCT
>CAZBND010000008.1:0-29351 GCA_964493415.1 uncultured Planctomycetota bacterium
CGACGAGAAGGGCAAGGAGGAGTGTTTCCGAAGACTCGCCGAGGAGAAGTTCGCGTGGATTGAAAACGATCCTCGGCCAGGTGATGAGGCGAGGCGCAGATTCGAGAAGATCAGGGAGCTGAACGGGAGGATGCTGGAGAAGATACAGGCTGACTTTCGGCGGGAGAAAGACCGACTTGGGAGGATGCGGGAGGATATGAAATTCGACAAGATCGCGAGTGACCGCGAGTACGGTTTCATCCTTCACCCGATGGACGAAGTGAAGGAGTTCTTCTCCGAGGTTCTGTCGCGAATGCGAGAAGGCGCTACGGGGAGATGACGGGCGGCCAACGGGAACTGAGAGCGCTTCTGGAGAACGCCGGGGTACGTCCGTCGAAGCGACTGGGGCAGAACTTTCTGGTCGATTCAAACCTCATGCGCGTGATGGTGGAGGAAGCGGCGCTGTCGGCGGAGGACGTCGTGCTGGAGATAGGATGCGCGACGGGGAGACTGACGGAGCTTGTGGCGGAAGGAGCGGGAGCGGTCTACGGGGTTGAGGTCGAACCGAGGCTGGCTGAACTCGCGAGACAGCGGCTGACGGAGTTTCGGAACGTGGTCATCGATACCTGCGACATCATGGAGAGCAAGAGCGAGCTGAATCCGAAAGTGATTGCGAAGCTGAGATCGATGTTGGCCGGTCGAAAGGAGACACACCTGAAGGTAGTCTCCAATCTGCCGTACAGCGTCGGGTCTTTGGTTCTCGGCGCGCTGCTGTTGGGCGAGTTGCCAATCGAGCTGATGGTATTGACGCTGCAAGAGGAGGTGGCTGAAAGGATCACGGCGCGGCCTGGAAGCAAGGAGTACGGGACGCTGAGCGTGCTGTCACAGGTGTTTTCGGAAGTGAGGCCTGTAAGATCGGTGCCGCCGACGGCGTTCTGGCCGAAGCCGGAGGTGAGCTCGACCATCCTTAGGTTCGTCATCAGGAAGGAGGCAAGGGACGAAGTAAAGGACGTGGAGAAGCTGGTTGCGGTGCTGCGAGCGGCCTTTGGGTATCGGAGGAAGAAGCTGGGGAGCGCGCTTAGGCACGTCACGAAAGAGGCGAATAAGGAAACGGTGAAGGGACTGCTCGAAGGCGCCGGCGTGGATGCCGACAGACGGGGCGAGTCGCTTAGTCCGAAAGAGATAGTCAAGCTGGCAAACATGTTGGCAGAGGACGCAGCGTCACGTGGTTCCTCCCGCTGATTGCCCCACCTGCCCTCCCCCACCCGGTCGTTCGAGTCGACAACGTGGGGTCAGGGATGCGTCGATGCTGCAAGCAGGGGTCGATGAGCCCGGCTGACGGGAGGTAGTATTGACAGTGGTGTGACAGGGTGCTAGGATTCAGTGCAGCAGGAGGGGGATTAGCTCAGCTGGGAGAGCGCGACGCTGGCAGCGTCGAGGTCACGGGTTCGAATCCCGTATCCTCCACGTTGTCATACACTTAGGGACGGCAGGAGGGGGTGCGGAGGCGTGAGTCGCTCGGGTGAAAAGGCTCGTGGCCGGAGGGGGAAGATGCGACTCGCGAGAGGGATGGCATTATCGGGAATTCTGATCATGCTTGCGCTTGGCGCTCCCAGTTTGTCCCAAGAGAGGGCCGCGGGCGAACAGCGAGCGGTGGTGGCTATGATCCGGCTGAAAGGGGCAATTGACTACGGGGCGGCGAGGTTCATGGAAAGGTCGCTGGAGGCGGCAAGTAAGGCGGGTGCGACGCATATTGTGCTCGAGCTGGACACATACGGAGGCCAAGTCGATTCGGCCGAGATCATACACGCGCTCCTGAGGAATCTCGAGGACATCAAGACCATAGCGTACGTATCCGAGAAGGCGCTCTCGGCAGGGGCGCTGATTGCGCTTTCCTGCAACAGCCTCGTCATGCGACAGGGGACTCGAATCGGGGATGTGGAACCTCTGATGCAGCTTCCGTGGGGAGAGCCGAAGGGGCTGGAGGAGCTGGCGGAGAAGATACAGACGGAGCTGCGCGCGGTGTTTCGGACGAACGCCCAGCGGAACGGCTACCCGGAGAAGCTGTCGGAAGCGATGGTGACCAAGGAGCTGGAGGTGCTGAGGGTAACCATGGATGACGGGGCGCAAAGCTACATTTTCTCGTACGAGTTCGAGCATCTGCCCGAGGCGGAAAAAGCAAAGGTTGCGAAGAAGGAGGTCATCGTCCGAGCGGGTGAACTTTTGACGATGACGGCGGAGGAGGCTAAGGACCTGGGCTTTGCCGCGGCGGTTGTCAGGAACGAAGAGGAGTTGTTGGAGTTCTACGGATTAGGCGCGGCGAAGGTGGTCGATATTTCGCCGACATGGTCCGAAAGGCTGGCCGGTCTTATTCAGACGTACAGCTTTGTCTTTCTGGCGTTGGGTCTTTTAGGGATATACGTGGAGCTTAAGACGCCGGGGTTCGGAGCGCCGGGGATATTGGGGATTGCGTGCATCGCCATTTTCTTATTCGGGAAGTACGTAGCTGGGCTGGCGGACGCGATGGAGATCATGTTCTTCGTGGTGGGAATCGGGTTGCTTGCGCTGGAGATTTTCGTGATCCCCGGCTTTGGAGTCGCGGGGATCCTGGGGATATTGTTCATCATCGCGGGCATCTATCTGGCGTCGCTGCCCTTTTGGATCCCGCGAGAGTTACCGGATTTCCAGAGGTTGACGACATGGGCATGGCAGTTCAGCCTGGCTGTCGGGAGCGTGATAGTTGTCGGGCTCGTGCTGGCAAGATACTTGCCAAAGGTGGGGCTTCCTGGCAAGCTTATGATCACGGCCCGGGAAAGGGCCGAAGAAGGATACGTAGCAGGGGCGAGGGAGACGGAAGGATTACTCGAAAGAGAGGGAAGGAGTGTGACGAAGCTGCGGCCGGCGGGGAAAGCGGAGATCGACGGGAGAGTGGTTGACGTGGTCACTAAAGGGGAGTTCGTCGAAAAGGGTGAACGAGTTGTGGTGATCGAGGCGAGAGGGACGAAGGTGGTTGTAAGAAAGGCTTAAAGGATGGAGACACTGCTAGCGATAGGGCTGTTCATGGTGGGGCTGGTGCTGATATTCGCGGAGATTCTGCTGCCGGGAGCGATAATGGGGATAGTGGGGTTTGGGATGGTGGTCGGGGGGATTTATCTTGGTTTCCAGGAAGGGGAGGGTCTGGGCATAACGCTTCTGGTGGCGGGAGCAGTCACGGTCCCGGTGTTCGCCGTGATGTGGTATCACGTGATATCGAAGAAATTCGCCGTGAAGAGGACGTTGCAGGATGCGTTTTCAGCGGAAGCGGGCTTGAAGGAGCTGGTGGGCACGCAGGGAGTGGCGATAACGAACCTTCGGCCGTCGGGGACGGCGGAGATCGACGGAAAAAGAATAGACGTGGTAACGGACGGAGAGATGATCGGGAAAGGAACACGTGTTGAGGTGTTTGAAGTAGAGGGGAATCGAGTCGTGGTGAGGTCAGTCAAGGCTTAGCGGATAGGATATCCGCCAGTGAAAGGAGTGAGGAATGAACCCAATTCTCGCGCTTGTGCTGCTGGTTGCGGCCTTCGGGCTTTTCATCTTTGTGGTGATCCTGCTGAGGTATGGATGGATATGGATTCAGGCGCTGGCGTCGGGGGTGCACATATCCTTCATGCGGCTGATAGGAATGAGCTTGAGAAGGATCAACCCGGCGGTGCTGGTCAACAGTATGATCATGGCGAGTAAAGCTGGGCTGGAGGTGGAGTGGGACCCGCTGGAGGCGCATTACATGGCGAGGGGAAACGTGCCGAACGTGATACGCTCGCTGATAGCAGCCAGCAAAGCTGGGATCGAGCTGGACTTTTCGCGAGCGGCGGCAATCGACCTTGCCGGAAGAGATGTGCTGCAGGCAGTGCAGACGAGCGTGAATCCGAGGGTGATCGATTGCCCCGATCCGCGAAAGGGCAAGGACACGGTGGACGCGGTTGCGCGAGACGGCATCCAGGTGAAGGCAAAGGCGCGGGTGACGGTCCGGGCGAACATCGATCGACTGGTGGGCGGTGCTACGGAGGAGACGATAATCGCGCGAGTGGGCGAAGGCGTCGTGACGACGATAGGCTCTTCGGAAACGCACAAGCAGGTGCTCGAGAACCCCGACCGGATTTCGAAGACGGTGCTGGAGAAAGGGCTGGATTCGGGAACGGCGTTCGAGATTCTGTCCATCGATATCGCCGACGTTGACATAGGCGAGAACATCGGCGCGAGGCTCCAAGCGGATCAAGCCGAGGCGGACAAGCGGGTTGCGCAGGCGAAGGCCGAGGAACGCCGGGCGCTGGCGGTTGCGAGAGAGCAGGAGATGTCGGCGCTGGTGAGAGAGAATCGCGCCAAGGTGGTACTGGCGGAAGCGGAGATTCCGAAGGCAATTGCGCAAGCATTCCGCGAGGGTAATCTGGGCGTCATAGATTACTACAAGCTCAAGAACATCCAAGCGGACACTGACATGCGGAGTTCGATATCCGACTCGGCACAGCCGCCAAGCTCGGGAAAGGGGCAGTAGCTTGGGCCAACTGATAGTGACGCTGTTGATCATCGTGTTTGCGATCGCGATGAGCCTGAAGCAGCAACTCGACAAGGCGGCCAAGGAGGAGCAGCGTGGGAAAGGCGAGCCTGAAGAGGGGTTGCCGGAGCATGTTCGGCAGGCGATGAGGCAGGCGCTGGAAAGCAGGGCCGAGGAAGCAGAGCCGGAGGCGGAAATCATGGTGGTAAGGCAGGGGAGCCGTCGGCCCGACGTGGTGGTGGAACAGGTGCGCCGGCAGGCGCCGGCACAGCGAAGGCAGCGCGAGGCAAGGCCTCCGAGAGCCGCGCCTAAGGGCAGGGGGAGCAGGAGCCCATTGGTGGAAACGCTGAAGCCGGCCGAAGGGGAATGGGGTAAACGCGAAGCCGCCGGGCAATTGAGATTACCTCAATACCGGAGCCCCATAGTGACCGCCATAGTGATGCACGAGGTGCTTATGCCCCCGGTCTCGCTCAGGAAAACGCAGCAGGCAGATGCGCTTGACAGAATAGTCTAGGCTCGATAGAGACGAACCGACGACACGTATGAATGAGCGGAGAGGCGCGCAGTGCTCAGTGGAAGCGGAGGCAGACATCGAGTATTGCAGCGGTCCGCGAGGAGAGTTCAGTAAAACGAAGGGAGGTCAGGTTGGCAAGAGCAATAGTACGCATTGCAGTGCTGGCGGCATTGGCAGTGACGATTTCCGGTTGCGTCCAACTTGTGGAGGAAGAGGCGGAAGCGCCCGCCAAGCCTGAGGCCGAACCAATGGCTGAGGTCGTAGAAGTCACTCCGGCGACGCCCATGCCGATGGAGGCACCCGTGCCGGAAGGCATCGTCGTTGAGAGGCTCCCGGTCGAGATAACGGTCGACGGCACATTGACCGACTGGAGCTACGAAGGCGTGCAGCCCCTGTTCACCATCGGGTCGAACGATCAGGTAACCGGTCCGGGCTCCCCGCTTCTGAAGAGCCCGAACGATTGCGTTGCGACCTTCGTCTTGGCATACACCGACGAGGCCCTCTACCTGATGGCGAAGGTGGAGGATGACGAGCTCAACGCGGGGTATGACGACAACATCCGGACGGGAGATTCGGTGGCGTTTTATTTCAGCAGCGACCCTTACGACTGGCGTGAAGGGGTCAACCGAATCTTGATAAGGCCGATGACGGGCGAGCGGGAGACGGACGTGAACGTGAAGGGATGGTACGAGACGGAGCTTCAAGCGGCGGAAGTCGAGACGAAGTCGGGATACTGGGGGTACAACGTGGAAGTGGCCATACCGATGGAGCTGTTGGAGAAGATGGCACCTTCAGTGAAAGACAAGGGAGTTGTCCTGATGCAGGTGGGGGTGTTCGACTCGGACGGGCCGATGGACAGCGAGGAGAGAACTTCGCTGACGATAAACGGCCAGCCGCCGGACCTCTGGAGCGCCGACGGGTACGAAAGGTTCATCCTGAAGTAAGTTAGCGAAACGCCCAGAGCCCCTCGTCCGCAGGTCGGGCGAGGGGCTCTTTATTTGCCCGGCGCGGGGAGATATACTGCGGGGTTCGCGACACGAGGAGCTTTTTCAGCTACGGGCTATCTCTGCCGTGGAAGAGTCCACAACGGCTATTACCGGACGGGGAGCGCCGGATGTATGAGCTTTATGCTTTGGCGTACGGGTTTTCGCGGTCTCGACACGGCGCAATGGTGCGGGGGGCGGGCGAAGACAAAGTTGACAACTCATGGCTTTTTTTCGCTGCTGTTTCGGAAAAGCGCAAGGTGCTTATCGATACAGGTTGCGGAGACAACCGTCCCAAGGTTCCAGAATATGCGGCCGGCTTCGTACGCCCGTCCGAGCTAGTTAGCGAAATAGGCCTTTCGCCGGAACAGATCACCGAGATAATAATCACGCACATGCATTGGGATCATGTGGGTGACGTCCGCCTCTACGAGAGGGCCAAGGTTTACGTACAGCGAGAGGCGCTGGAGGATGCCCGTTCTCTGGTGAGTCCGGAAAAGCCGCATAGCCAGGCAGTGCGCCTGGCGGATGTGGAGGCGATGAACGAAACCGAGCGACAGGGACGGTTGGTGGTGTTGGATGGAGATTGCGAGGTCGCGCCGAGGCTAAGCGTGCGGCTTTCGGGCGGGCACGCGGCGGGGCTTCAGTACGTGGTTGTCGAGACGAAGCAAGGCCGCTTTGTGCTTGCATCAGATGACGCGTATGTTTATGAAAACGTAATGAGCGAGAAGGCGCCGGGGTTGTGCAGGGATTTCGCCAAGGCCGAGAAGTCGATAAGAGATATGAAAGCGCTGGTGAAAGACCCGATTAAGGTTATCCCGGGGCACGACCGTACGGTAATGAAGAGGTTTGAACGGATATCCGACAGGGTGGTCCGCTTGGGCTGACGGAGGAGAGGTATGAAGGTTCCAGCCGCTTGTCTCATCGAGCCGGGGAGGATCGAAGTCCGCGAGCGGGAATTGGAGACGAGTGAGAACTCGATGCTTGTGCGGATCCTGGGGAATGGAATCTGCGGCACGGATGTGGCGTACTTCGACGGACGGGTGCCCGGGCTGAAGTACCCCCGCTTCTTTGGACACGAGGGGGTGGGATTAGTGGAGGAAGTCGGGGCCGGCGTGTCGGGGTACAATAAGGGTGATTTGGTGACGGGATGGTGGGGAGGGTACGCGCCTTACACTGTCGTTAAGAATTTGAGTCATACGATGAAGCTGCCGGAGGGTCTCCCTGTGGCAAGGGAGTACGCGATGGGGGATCCGCTGCAGTGCGTGATGACGATCGTTCGGGCGGCAAGGCCGGAGGCGGGAGACAGCGTGGCGGTGGTGGGTTGCGGATTCATGGGGCTCATGTGCATTTCGTTGCTGGCAGGGACTTACCTGCGGAATCTTATTGCTGTCGATCTCGTCGCCGAAAGGCTGGAATCGGCAAAGGAATGCGGGGCGACGATGACAGCAGACGCCAGGGAGGGCGTGAGAGAGGCGGTTCTCAGAGCGACGGACGGCAAAGGGGCCGACGTCTGCATCGAGGCTGCAGGAAGTGCTCCGGCAGTTGACCTTGCGAGCGATCTCCTGAAGCGCGGGCGAGGACGACTTGTGCTGGCAGGGCTGCACCCCCAGCCGGAGACTTACAACTTCATGCTGTGGGCGAAGAAGGGCTTGGAAGCGGTGAACCCACATCCCAGCTATTCTCCTGACGCGATGGATGACATGAGGCGGGGAGTGGCTGCGCTGGCCCGAGGCGCCTTTCCCATGGAGAAGCTGGTGACGCATCGTTTTGGGATTGAGAAGACGCAGGAGGTGTTCGAGCAAGCGTCGCCTCGCACCGGGGGGTATATTAAGGGGGTCATGGAATCGTAGGGCTGGAGCATGCCCTATTGAGGGTGTGCATGGATTGCGCGGGGGCGGCAAAAGGGTTATCATAGGCTTTCCTGCTTACTCACACTGGCGCAACGGTATTTCCCCGCCCGGCTAGGAGACGGAACGTGAGAAGCCATCCCAGAGCCTTAGGTTTGTTAGTCAACAGCGTAGTGGTTGCCGTTGCAGTTCTCTTTTCGTTCGATTTGGCCGATGCTGTGGAGATCTCAACCCAAGATGGAGTATACCTGAGATTCAGAGGTTTGACGGGGGAGCTGCTTTCGTTGGTCAATCGAACGGAGCACATCCCGCTCAAATTCATAGACGAGAGTTACCCCACTATCAGCATAAGGGACTACACGGTACCGGAACGCACGGGCAGGATTCCGACGAACATGAAGGAGGATGGGGAAGATGGCATCGCGATAGTAGGGAAGAGCGACGAGTTGCAGGTGGAGATCGACTGCGAGGCACGGGCGCTGCCGAACTACGTGAAGTTCTCGCTGCAACTTGTGGATACTTCGGGGGAAGACCGGGCGGTGACTTTGAGGTTCCAGATGCCGGTTCAAGCGGAGGGATGGCTGTGGTGGGACGATGTGGCGACATCGAGGGTTATCGAGCCTGAGAAGCGGTACGTGCGTTACCAGAACGAGGAGAAAGGGAATTTTCCGGTCTGGTGGTACCCGCTGGGCGCGATTTCTCAGGAGCGCGGACACGGGCTGACGTTTGCGGTACCGATGGACCCTCCGACGCTGGCGCGAGTCGGATATGACGGGGATTTTTTCATTGAGTTCGACTTGGGGTTGAGCGCGGCGACGGCCAAGTTTCCGAGCAGGGCGCACATCACGTTTTACCTTTACTCGCAAGACGGGGAGTGGGGGTTTCGCTCGGCGCTCAAGAAATACTACGATCTGTTTCCGCAATTCTTTGTGAAGAGGGTGCATAGGGAAGGGCTGTGGCTGGCGCGGACGCCCACGCAGCGCCTTCTCGACCCGGAGGATTTTGGGATAACATTCCACCAGGTGTCGTCGGTCAAGACGAACTCGCTGTCTGTGGACGATGAATTGGGTTTCTACACGTTCATGTACGATGAGCCGGGGCGAGTGGGGATCAGCCTGCCGTTTGAGGAACGCGAGGAGGGTCCGCCGAAGGCGGAGTATTTCCAACCGGGTGCGTTTGACGTGAGGGACTATAAGAGGCCGAAGGAATCATACGTTCTGGAGAAGGTGAGGGAATTCGCCGAGGATCCCGAATCACCGGAACACCGTGCGGCCACAGCTACGCTGGCTCTTGCGTCGACGCGCCCCGACGGGACATTCTACCTGAGCGTGCTGCCGCGCCCGGGCATCGGCTGGCGGTGCCTTTTCAGCGCGGCGACGGACCCCGAGATACCTTTCACCGAGGATGGAGAGACACGGTTCGACGGGTGGAAGGAAACCCAACTGGCCAGGATGCTGAGCCTTTACGACGGGCGATACGATGGGCAGTACATCGATTCGTCCGAGTGGATGGCGGAGACGATCAACTGCCGAAAGGACCACTTCGCTTATGCGGATTACCCGCTGGGATTTGACCCGGCGACGGCGGTGCCCGGGATCAACACGGGAGTTGCGAGGTTCGAATACCTGAAGGCGATTGAGGGAGAACTGCACAACTCGGGGAAGCTGTTGATGACCAACGGTACGCCGATGAGGTACGGCTTTTACACTTCGGTTGTGGACGTGGCGGGAGCAGAGGTGTGGCACGGGTGGTGGCAGACGCCGGCGGGGTTCGGGGAGAAGCACATCCGGGAGGGAAGGATGTCGGTGTCACCTCACGATTGGCGAAACGAAAGAACGAACTACCTGAGACGGTCGCTGACTTACCAGAAGCCTTACTGCTACTTGCTGAAATTGATGAGCGATAAGGAAATAGAGGCGTTCGGTATGGGGCGTGTTCAGGTCTACTTCGACTGGTGTTTGTTCTTCGCCATATATCCAAGCCTGAGCGAGGGGCTGTGGCAGGATCCCGACCCGTACAGGGAGATGTATCGCAAGTACATGCCGGTGATAAGGGCTCTCGGGACCGGCGGATGGGAACCGATCACACACGCGCACACTGACACCTCTTCTCTGAGAGCGGAGAGATACGGTTACTGGTCGCAGGGCACACTTCATTTTGCGGTTAGAAACTTTTTGGATGAGCCGGCTTCGGGAGACTTGATCATAGACACGAAGGCCCTCGCCATCGGCGAGAGCGCCGTAGTGGTCGACGCGCTCGGCGGAGAGGAGGTCGAGTGGGAGCGAAAGGGTGAGGAGATCAGAGTTCCTGTCGGCCTCGGGCCAGCAGGTGCGGCGGCGTTTCACGTCGGGCTTGGGTGGGATGAGAAGACCGAAGAAGAGGCTGATATAAGCGAGCCATCCCAGAATTAGACCGGCCGCCATGATTGTCGTAGCGGTCGCGGATTGGATGTTCGAGCGGAAGGCGCATTGTGAACGTGGTTGTGATTCTTGCCGACAGTTGGCGGTGGGATCATTTTGGATTCAACGGCAACGACTGGATACGCACTCCGATGCTGGATGAGTTCAGCAAGGAGTGCGCGATTTTCGACAACCTGTACGTAGAGGGACTCCCGACGCTCCCGCAGCGTACTGCGGCGTTTACGGGGCGATACACCTTTCCGTTTCGCGGATGGGGAAGCCTCGAGCCGACCGATGAGCGGCTCTCGCACATTCTTCTAGCTAACGGCGTATATCCGGCGCTGATCGGCGACTCTCTGCCGCTGTTCATGCGCGGCCACGGGTTTACGGACAGCTTCGCTCACGTCGAGTTCATGTCAGTGGACAGGCTGGGCCGATGCCCAAAGGGCGAAGAAGGTACGGAATTCTCGCGTCTTTATCCGCCCGGGAGAGAGATCAACAGTCCGCATTTGCGGCCTTACCTTAGGCTGGTGGCGTCGTGGAAGAGCGAAGAGGATTACATGATGGCGCAGACGGCGAAGGCGGCAATGCGCTGGCTTGACGGTTACGATCGGAAGAGACCGTTCATGCTGTGGGTTGATATGTTCGATCCCCATGAACCGTGGCTTCCCCCTGAAAAGTACTGGCGGCGTTACTACCCCGATTACGAGGGCCAGTTGCTGCCGGCAGCGCCGGACTTGAGGATGGAAGGCTTCTACCTTAGCGAAGAGGAAGTGCGTTGCACAAGGGCACTCTACGCGGGCACGTGCACGCTGGTGGACAAGTGGGTCGGGGCGCTCATACAACACCTCCGGGCCATCGGACTGATGGATGAGACCATGGTGGTTTTCACGTCCGACCACGGAGAGCCGCTCGGCGACGGGAAATGGGGACACGGGTTGTGGCGCAAGTTCCGCCCCTGGCCTTACGAGGAACTCGCCCACGCTCCGCTGTTGGTGCGTCACCCGGAGGGGTACGGCAGAGGGAGGAGGCTCGATGGATTCGTGCAGTCGTGTGACATGGCCCCGACGGTCCTGGATGCTTTCGGACTTCGCCCCACGGAAGGAATGCACGGCAAGTCGATCCTTCCCATGGTCACGGGAGAGGTGAAGGCGATAAGGGAGTTTGCGGTCGCCGCACACCACGGGGGAGCGCATAGGGGGGCGGGCAGAGAATCGAGGAGCATAAGGACAAAGCAGTGGGCATATATGTATTGGCCCGACTGGCCCCAAGACGCGGAGCCCAAAGATAGTCTGGAGAAGAAAGCGCCGGAGCTCTACAGGCGTGACGGCGACTTGACCGAGCAGCACGACGTGCTGGCGGAATTCCCTGAAGTCGGGCGGGAACTCGAATTGAGGCTACGGCGATTTGAGGATGAGCTCAGAGCGAAGGGATGGTGACGACCAGTAGCTCTCCGCAAGCTGCAGAGGAAATATTCGTAATGGAGAACCCTTACCTAGGGGCGATGGTGAAGCCCGTGAACGGCAGGTGCAATCTCAACTGCACCTACTGCTACTACCGCCCCATCCCTGAGATCGTCAATGAAGCGCCGAGACTGGGATTCGGCGAGCTTGAAAGGTTCATCAGGGACTATTTGGAAATCTCGACGGTTTCCCCGACGATGGTGTGGCAGGGGGGAGAGCCGCTGTTGGCGGGGATCGAGTTCTACGAGCGCGCAATTGAGCTGCAGAAGAAATACAACAAAGCGAGCGTGCCCGTCACAAACGTGATCCAGAGCAACGGGACTCTCGTGACGGAGGAGTGGGCGGAATTCTTCTCGCGGAATCGCTTTCTGGTCGGCGTGAGCGTCGACGGCCCGCCGGAGGTGCATAACCGGTACCGTCGGGACGCGCAGGGCACGCACGATAGAGCCATGAATGCGATCATGCTGTTGCGAAAGATGCGGGTCGATTTCAACGTCCTTGTCGCGGTGACCGACGCGAACGTAAGGTATGCGAGCGAGGTGTACGACTTCTTCAGGGGTGAACGCATTAACTTCATAGAGATAATCCCGGTGGCGGAACTCGGGTCGAATAACACCATGAAGCCTTACTCGATAACGCCGAGGCAGTACGGTGATTTTCTTGTGGAGCTTTTTGAAGTCTGGATTGGAGACAACCCGCAGAAGACGCACATACGGCTGCTCGACAACGTGGTCAGGAGCTTCTTCGGCATTGAGCCGGAGTACTGCATATTTCGGGACACGTGCTACAACGTGCTGACGCTGGAGGCGAACGGGAGCCTGTATCCTTGCGATTTTTACGTCAGCAGGGAGTGGATGCTGGGAAACATAAGGGAGTGCCGAGCCGCGAGCGCGTTGAACAGCAAGAAGTGGGTTTCTTTCAAGCGATTGGTGCAGTCGTATCGCCAGGAATGCCACGAGTGCCGGTGGTTCTCCATCTGCAAGGGCGGGTGCACGAAGTACCGGAGCCCTGGCTTCATGAGCCACGCGAAGGGAGGCAACTACTTCTGCGAGAGCCTGCGGATGATCTTCGAGAAGGTGGAATCCGAATGGGAGAACTTCAGCGCGAAGCTCCAGAGTTCGCTTAGGAAGAAATACGGCGTACCAGAAATGCCGTTGCGGGCGGAGGCTCCGCCGGAGGCCGCGCCGGTAGTGGGGCGCAACGATCCTTGTCCCTGTGGGAGTGGCAAGAAGTTCAAGCACTGCTGCCTGAGGAAGATGGCGGCGAAGGATTGAGTCGTCGGCAACACGAACAAGGTTTTGATGAATGTGAGCGTTGAACGGGGGAAGCCTCATGAGATCTCTGTGGGTTCTAGTGTTTTTGTTTGCGCTGGTAGTCGCTTGTGCGGCAGAGGGGGTTGCTGATTTGGACTGGGCCGCCGAGGTAACGGGCAACCCGTGGGACATGGAAGGCAGAGAGGACATTCGCATGGTGCTGCCGGGGCTGCAACTAAGAGGCGTGCAGGGCGGAGTGGCCAGTTTTCGCGGACGAGGCTCGACCGTGTATCTCTCGATGAGAGGACATCTGCTGGACGGGAACAGGTACAATGAGGTGCGGATTCGGGCAAGAGCAAGCGCACCCACGAGCGTGCGTGTGACGTGCGTGCCGGCGTTGAACCCCTACTACCCATCATCCGGCGGGCGATTCACGTCCCAAGGCAAGCAAGTGGGAGCAGAGTGGACGACGGTGGAGGTTCCCTTGCCGACGCCTGGAAGCGGGGAGCATCCTGCGGTGACGATGGCGCAAGAACTGGGTCTGATCTTTAGCGCGCAAGGAAATGCGGAAATTGAGTTGGATTTCGTGGAGGTCTTGCGGGACGCATCAGCGCCTTCACAAGCCGAGTCTCCCCCACCCTACCAGGATTACCGGCACGCGACCGACCCTTTGCCGGAATTGGACATGAGATTTGTGGAGGAGCCGCTATTCAGCTTTGCAGTGTTCACGGATCCGCACTTCTCCACCAACGAGGGGCCGCGGGAGAGGAAGCAAAGAGAGCTGGTGAAGCAGATTAACGCTTTGGGTCCGGATTTCGTCCTCAATTTGGGGGACACGATAACGGTGTCTCCCTGGAGCCCCGGTTATAGGGGCTCAGCGGAGATGGCAAAACGAATCCTGGGCGAGTTCAAGATGCCGCTTTACTACGTTCCCGGCAACCACGACGTGGGGAACAAGCCGAGCTTCGTTCTCAACCAGAAGGAGGGTTTCGGGAACAAGGGATTAACCGACGAAACGATAGAGGAGTACGTGAAGCTGTTCGACGCGCCAACATATTACTCATTCGACCACAAAGGGTGCCACTTCGCGTACATTGATACGATGGGTTTAGGAAGCGACACGTCCGACGGCAAGGCACAAATGGAATGGCTGAGAAAGGATTTGGCGGGGGCGCAGGACAAGCGATTCCGGTTTCTTTTCGCACACGTGCACCCGATGTACAAGGAACTGAGCGAACCGGGTGAGATAAACTACGACGCGGTAGATCAGCCTTATCGCAAGGAACTCCTCGACCTTTGCGAGGAGCACAATGTCGAGATGCTCATGTGCGGGCATACGCACCATTTCTTTTTCAACCGCTATGGGGGAACTCGTTTGTTCACCCTGGCCTCAAGCGGCTTTCCCAGGTGGGCGCGCTGGCACCTGTCAGGCGATCCCGACTTCAAACTGTGCTACGCAGTGGTACGGGTTTACGAGGACAGGTATGAGGTGAACGTGGTAAGGATTCCCGAGCCGTCCCTCTATCCACGCAAGGTACAGGAAGAAAACGAGTTTCCCGCGAGGCAGGTGGTAACGGAACAGTCGGACGAGCACAGATTCCCGGCGGCAGGGGCGAACGCGGATCTGGTGACGGAAGATTTACTTGCCTGGTCACAAGGGAACTTGAACGACGGTTTGACCGTGTATCCCGGTATGAGGGGCGGCGACAGTGTTGCAGGGGTAAGCTGGTCTTCCCAACCCACCAACTCGCCCGAGGATGAAGTGGTGATATTGGCGGATCTGGCCGAGCCGCGCCAAGTGGTCGAGGTCAGGGCAATCGGTGTCCAGGGGGAGGCGCTGCCGGGAATCACAGCCAAGCTGACGACGGAAACAGGAGAAGAGGTCTCAGACAAGAGGTTGGTTTTGGAGCCTGGCGGGGATGCGCTGGTGGCGCGATTCGAGGGGGAGATGGTAAGCCAAGTGCTCCTGACGGTAGGAGACCTCCCTGCGGAATCGGGCTCCAGGGACAGTTATTCCGCGCAGCTTGCCGAGATTGAGGTGATCGACTCGGCAGGAAGAAACGTGGCGCTGAAAGAATACGGGACGATGGTGATGGCGTCGTCTAATCGAACGGTCCGGCCATCGGGCGTTTACAACAGCAACCCCATCTTTACGGACGAGAGGCAATGGTATTTTCTGCGGGATTTGGGAGTGAACATCGTTCGGGTGGAGCCGGACAGCATCGCCAGCAGGATGGTGAAGCGTGACGGCAAGTTGGTGCTCAACCCACCAACGCGAGCGCTGCTGGAGGAGGGCGCGGAGAGCGGAATAGCGCACGTGCTGCGCCTGGAAGCCGACATGGAATCTCCAAGCGGCGCAAGGGCCGAGGAAATCGCGCGCTATCTGGCGAGTGAGTTGAGAGAGCCCAAATTCGCAATAGAGGTGGACGGCTCGACGAAGGACATGCTGGCGCTCGCGAAGGCTGTCCAAGACGGCTCGCCCGGGAGGAAGGTGATTCTGGGGGGACTGAGGCCGGAAGACCTCGCGGGGCTTGGGGGATTCCAGGAGTTGCTCAACCTGACCGGCGGAATCTGCGTGGACGTGGATTGTGATCACGGCGCAAAAGATATGATAGCCTCCGTCAAGTCATCCGTGGAGGCCCTTTCGAAAGATGCCGGTGCTCCACTGAGGAAGTATCTGAACGTTCAAGGGGGACCAACGTCCCCCGATGAGCAGGCGTGGCTGCTGACGGAATGGACAATAGAGGCGGCGACCAGGGATGTCACGCTGATGTGGTGGCACGCCACCGAAGGAGAAAGGCCTTTCTTCGCGTTCTTCCGTGGAGAGGAGCCGACCCTACCCGCTTACGCGCTGCGGCTATTGGCAACGATTGTGCCGGCAGACCCGGTGGTGATGCCGGCGGATGAGATTGTGGAAGGCGTACCCGGGGTCGAGGTCAGGTGTATCGGGTCATCGAACAGGGGGGAGGGACCGATTCTGATCGTGATGCTGCCTGCCAAGGGCGAGCCGGCGGCGGAGAAGTTCGATCTGAGGACGAGACTGGCCGGGCCGGGCGCGACTTTCATAGATGTTGTGGCAGGGACGGCCCAGGATGCGAGGGTTGCGATCGAACCGACCGGGGTCGTGATCCCCGATATAGTCTGGAGCGGGCGGCCAATCCTGCTGCGCATTGCGGGTGGGAGAATGTGAAGGGCGGATCGAAGAAGCATGCTCCGAAGGCAATGTCATAACGTTAGCGAAGTTAATACCAGGAGAGAAGAATGAGAACCGTGTTCGTCGCGCTTGATACGACCCGGTACGACCGGCTTAGCTGCTACGGGAATGCCAGGCCGACCACGCCCAACATAGACAAACTGGCGGAACGGGGTGTGATATTTAAGAACGCTTACGCCTCGGACGTGCCTACCCAGCCATGCTTCACGTCCTTGTTCTCAGGCAGGCGAGGCGTGAAGACGGGAATCGTGACTCACGGACAGGCGGAGGAAACGATACTGGAGCCGAGAGTGCCGTTCTTCCCAGAGGTGCTGGCAAGTGAGGGCGTTCAAACGGCGGCGGTGAGCACGCTTTACAGCTTTAGTTCGTGGTTCGCGCGAGGATTTCAGCACTACATGAGGCCGAAATATGCCGCCTCGGTGCAGAAAGTGATAGCCGACGACATAAACGAACTGGCGCTGCCCTGGCTCCGCGCTTACGGTCAGAAGGATTTCTTCTTGTTCCTGCACTACTGGGATCCGCACACACCCTACCACCTGATCCCAGATAGGTACTGGAACATTTTCTATAATGGCGACCCGTATGACCCTGAGAACAGGAGCCTGGAGCCGAACAAGGAAATCGCTGCGTGGTGGAACTTCAAGAGGTGGGCAGTTCATGCGCTGGGCGACGGTACGAGAGAGGTGACCGACATAGAATACGTGCTCGCGCGGCACGACGCCTGCATCAGGTACGTGGACGAAAAGGTGGGAGAGGTGGTTGAGGTGCTTGAGGAAATGAAGGTGCTGGACGATACCCTCTTCATCTTCTTCTCGGACCACGGTGAAGCCTTTACGGAACACGATTGCGCCATCGACCACGTAAGCTGCTACGAGGAAGTATGCCACGTGCCCCTGGTATTCAGTCACTCGTCGCTGGCATCAGGCGGAAGAGAGGTGGATTCGCTCGTTCAGATGATCGACGTGGCACCGACGCTCCTCGAATGGTTCGGGGTTCCCGTCCCGGAGCAATACCAGGGAAGGAGCTTGTGGCCGGTCATTCGAGAGGAAACTGAGAAGCTTTACGACGCGGTGTACTGCAATCAGGGGCTTTGGCAGGCGAACAGGATGATACGCACCCACCGGTGGGCTCTCATCAAGAACATAGACACCGGGGTCTGGGAGAAGCCGGCGACGGAACTGTTCGACATGAAAGAGGACCCGAAGCAGACGCGGAATGTTTACGACACTGAGCCCGAAGCTGCGGCAGAACTCGAGGTGAGACTGGCGAGGTGGCTGGAGGGGCAGCTCGGGGCGCGACCCGATCCTCTGCGGGTGAGCGTCGAGAGAGGAATCGCGGGGACTCGGATGCGCGAGGCGCAGCAGAGGGGGAACAGGTAGGAGCGAAATGGACGGAACTGCGGAGAAGAGAATCGGCGATCTGGCACTTCCAAGGATCGAAGATGCGAAGGTCGTGGCTGAGCCGTGTGGGAGCGGCAAAGGCTACTGGGTGGGAGGGCCCTCGGCGACGTATGACGGCGAGCGCGAGTGCTTCTTCCTGTCGTGGCGCGAAAGGGTGCCGGAGGAGCGGGGGTTGAAAGCCGTGGTCGCAAGAAGCGAAGACGGGGAGAGCTACACCCCGATTTGGGACATCAACAAGGGGGAGCTTGATGCAATTTCCATCGAGCGAGCTGCTTTGATGAAGGTCAAGTCCGGCTCTTATCGACTCTACATCAGTTACGAGGATTCGGCGGACAACCGATGGAAAATCGACGTGATGGAAGCGCCGAGACCAGAAGGGTTCAAGCCTTCATCTCGTCGAAGGGTAATAGAGCCGGAAGGTCTGGGCGTTCGTTGGACCAAGGATCCATATGTCTTGAAGGTGGGACATCTGTGGTACATGTACGTGCACGTGCGGGAGTTGAGCGGGAGGAAGAACACGTCGCTTGCAGTGAGCGAAGACGGGATGAGATTTCGGTGGCTCGGAAAGGTGATGCAAGGCAGCGGATGGGACGCGTACTGCGTGAGGCTGTCAACGGTAATTCACGTGCCTCCCGTCTTTTTTGCGTTCTACGACGGCGCAACGGTTGAGACGGAGAATTGTGAAGAGCGCACAGGGTTGATGCAGAGCTTCGACTTGAGAAATTTCGAGCGGGTGAGCGAGAACGGCCCCATTCTGACGTCGCCCGAGGGAAGTTCATCGTTGAGATACGTCGAGGCGGTCAGGCTCGGCGACAGCATCCGTTATTGGTTCGAGTTCTGCCGGGCGGACGGTTCTCACGATCTGCGGACGGTGGCGAGGTCCGGTTAGGCTGCACCGGTCATTGGGCATGCGTGACTGTCGCGGCGGCCTTGCGGGTTCTCGCCGCAAGGTCGGATATTCTGACGGTGGTCATGCCCGCCAGCGCCGTCATGAGCGTATCGTTGAGAGGGGCTTTCCAGCTCTCCGCAATCCCCGTGTGACCCAACATCGCGCCGACTACGGACCCGGCGGTAGCGCCGTTGCAGTCCGTATCGAGTCCGCACATCACGGCAATGGAAACAGTGCGGGTGAAATCCTTCTGTCCATGAAGAAGCGCCAACACGACGAAGGCGGCGTTGTGAATTGTGTGGACGGGATGGTAATTGCCATAGTCCCCGATGACGCGTTCCCATGTACGCTCCCAAGATGCGTCAGAATTGGACCATTCGATTGTTCTTCGCACGGCCTCAGCCAGGCGCGATTCGGCAGGAATCTGTGACAGGCCGGCCTGGAGAATCTCTTCGATGTTGTCGGCGGCGAAAGCGGCGGCAACGACGGCTGCGACGAACATTTCGCCGTAGATTCCATTCTTGACGTGAGATATGCGCGCGTCCTGAAAGGCGACTTCGGCGGCGCGCTCCGGTTCGCCGGGGAAGGCATATCCCCAGAAGTCAGCCCGAATCTGGGCTCCGATCCACTCTCGGTAGGGATTGACGAAGGTTGCTGACAGCGGGGGCATAACGCCGTTGACGAAGTTGCGGTAGGCGGCGCGTTCGGCGCTGTAAACTTTGCGGTAGGGAAGATGGTCAAGCCACTCGTTGACGAAATCAGCCGACGCAGGGAGGCGGGAGACGCTCTCCAGGGAGTGCAGCGCGAGAAGCGTATAGTCGGTGTCGTCATCGCGGACTGAATACGTTATGCCGCCGCGCGTCACGCTCTTGTCGAAGCGCAGGGGATTGTCCAATTCCTCGACCTCACGGGCCTCTGGCGGGAAGTAGTCATCGAGGGGATAGGCGTTGACCTTGCGAAGGACTCTTTCGATCCTTTCGCGGTGCCAACCCTCAACCGGCTTGCCCAACATGCAGCCCGCGCAGCGCCCAAGCCACGCGCCGTGGGTCCGGTCGAGAAGCGTTTCCTTATCGACGGACATGCCGATAGACGCGGCCTCGCCGGGCCTCGCCGCTTTGATCTCGTCGAGGTCGCCGGGTTCGCGGTATGGAAAATCCGCCGCCGGAGAGAGGGCTTCCAGTTTCCGAAACAAGCCTTCCGCTCTGGCGTTGCCTTCTTCCTCGGGAAGGGATGCGACATCCTGAATGTCCTTATCCAGCGTCCGGACATCGCATCCTTCTTCCTTCCGCTGGATGAACTCCTGCTTCAGCAGCTGCGGTGTAATGATCTTCACCTGCATGTCACCCTCTTTTCGTGAAAGGTTATCGGCCCCAAGCCGGCGTGGCGACTTGTTATTGACTCGCCGGAAGAGCCCGCTGACGGCGAAGTCACGGTCTGGGGTCAACGTTGGCCTTTTCCCAAGGCGGCGCAAAAGGAGTTCAGCGCGGCACGACACGTTGGAATCGCGACAACCTTCGTCCGATCTCCCTGCGCTGGAACTCGGAAAGGGCATCGGATTCCTTCAACCTGAACAACCATTCGTGGGCGACGCCGAGGTGCTCCCGCAACGCGCCTTCGAGAGCGCTCACAATTCGAGCGCGCAGCCTGGGCAGGGAGTGGGAACGACGGCCCAGAGCCCGCCTGGAAGCTATTGCCCCGAGAGCGCCGAGAATCGCTTCACGCTCTTCAGGTGCAAGGCCTCTCTCGGCAAGTCTTTTGCCCAGGAGCGTCTCCGCCACGCTGCGTGCGACTTCTCCCAACTCGACGGAATCACCGTCGAGAAGCAGTATTCTCGTCAATGCTCTCACGACGGACAATCTGCCCAGACTGCCGGCCAACGCACCTGCTATCCGAGCTCTATCATCTCTGGAAAGGGAGGGGTCGGACGCGATATCGCCGAGCGCATCCGCAAGCGCGGCAACATTCGCCGGTCCCCACACCTCTTCCCATTCGTTGAGCAGCCGCCACTTCTCCAAGAAAGACTTGACGATCCTCTCCCTGAGGGCGCTGTCTGGGTTGGACGCCAGGCAAATCCTGCGTAAACCATCAATGGCAGCAGGCAGCATTTCGTTGTAAGCTTTCGCTTCCGCTCCGACGTCAAGCACGGTTCCATCCACAGTCTGTCGCTCGCGCAGCAGGTCTTCCGGCAGCTTACTCTCGAAGAGACGCAAGAGCGAATTGCCAATCTCGACCCTCAACTGCAAAGATATTTCGGGGCTGGAGGCCAGCCAGCCGAGGCCCTCGACCGCCTGGAAGGGGAAGGGGCTCGTACGCAGGCTATCGCGCAGCAATTTCGCCGCCCTTTGGAGCGTCCGGTCCTTGAGCAGTCCTGTGCTGCAGAGCTGTCCGAGCACTATCATGGGAGCGCCGTCGGGGGGGGCGGAGCTGATCAGCTTGAGGCAAGTGTTTGCTGCGCTTTCGATGAGTCCACGTTCGCGCTCTGAGGGGGAAGACATCTGAGTAACTACCATGCCGAGCGCTCGAAGAGCCCTCAAGCTGCTTGGGGTCTCTCTCTCCTTTTTCACATAGTCAATGATTGGGGCTAGAGTCGCCGGGCCGAGGGAGATGAGAGCTTCGTCTATCTGTTCAAGTGTCTTCTCCATCAGGGCCGAGTCCAACTCGCGAAGCAACTCGGCGGCAATCCTCTGCCTAGTGTTGGAAGAGAAGCGACTTTCGGTGAGACAGGCAAGGCCAAGCAAGGCGACTCGCTCTGCATCGGAGCCGGCGGCCAGCAGGTTTACGACCGCTTCTCCCACTGCCCGATAAGATTTGTCAGAAAGGTCACGTCCCCTGCAGAGCAAATCGATGAGCCTGAAGAGAGACATGCGCGCGTGGGGGGGAACGGCGGACATCATCTTGACGGCGGGGGCAACGGCATCATCACCCAGCCCGGCGGCAAGAACCCTGAGCTGCCAGCATTCGGGGTCCAACTCGGAGAATCTGAGCGACTCGGCAATTACGAGGCGAGCGAATTCCTCAACGTCGATCCCCGAGGGCAAGTGAGGCCCGATGGCGAAAAGGAAAGCGGCGCGTACTACCGGTTCGTCTATGTCAGGCAGACGTTTCCACAGCATCTCCCCCATCTTCTCTGGAGAAGCCTGAGTGAGGCGCGCAAGCACATCCCGCGCGAGTGCACGGCCGGTCTGGTCCGAATCGGCCAGGACTGTCACAAGCTGAGCGGCTGCCTCGGAAGCGAACCCTTCATCAGCAACCATGACGTCGGAGAGTTCGCGAAGGGCCTCCAGGAGTTCGGTGCGTGAGCCTTTGAAAGGTTCTTCGCCGAGCGCTTTGGATACCACGACGAAGGTGACGGCACGCTCCAAGAAGGTTCCCTCCCCTGCAAATCGCCCAAGGACTCTGGCGGCAATACGTTTCTCGCTCATCTCCCCCTGGAACAGCTCCCGAATCTGCACGGCAAGGTCAGGATCGAGTCCGAGGGGCCCTAATGCCCGGGTTGCCTCAACCCTGACCTCGGTGCTGTCGTCCGCGAGGGCCGAGACAAGGAGTTTCCCCTTCTCGTTGGGGGATAGTCTGGCATAGGAGAGTTTTCTGATCGCTTCGATCTTTCTCTTCGGCTCAGCGCTGGTGAGGATGGTGAGCTTAAGCTCATCGACATCCTCATCGGCGACAAGACCGGCGACGCCAGGGCCTGCTGGAGTGGCGGCGACTTCGGCGACCGCGAGCGGCGTTTCCGCGCTGTGATCGGGTTGCTCATCCCACACGGCCTCGGCATCGACCTCGTCCATAAGCGCGAGGATGCGAGCATCCGGCTGCTCCAAAACGCAGAGCGGGTTGCGCTCGACAAACTCCTCCAAGCCGAGCTCGCGAGCAAGGTGCTCGAGTTTCCATGTGGTCAGAGCGTCAGCCTGTTCGAGAATGCCGGTGGAAAGGAGCAGTTCGGCCATGTCGCGCTCGACGGCTGCAAGTTCCAGCACCGACTCGCTGAACCCCAGACCCTTGGCCATAAGAGCGCCCAGACGGGCGACCAGACGGCTGGAGAGTCCGAACTTGTGTTGCAGCTCATCTCGAGGTAAGTGCACGGCGTGAACCAATTTATGCCTCCTCAAAGGGCAGAATATCACTAATCGGGACCCCTTGCAAGTGAGGGCACGAACGGTTGGAGGTGAGGCGCAACAAGTTGATTGTTGACATGGAAGTCCGCGCCTGGAATGGCTAGCAGGCACGCCGCTTTCTGGACGCCATATTCGCGGCGAGCTTGATCGCTTCCTTCATGGATCGAGGGTCGGCGATGCCCTTTCCGGCGATGTCGTAGGCGGTGCCGTGGTCAGGCGAAGTGCGAATTATGGGAAGGCCAAGGGTCACATTCACTCCGGTTTCGAAGGCCAGCAACTTGAGAGGCACGAGGCCCTGGTCGTGGTACATCGCCACCACGACGTCGAATTGTCCCTTCCAAGCCGCGTGGAACAGGGTGTCCGCAGGAAAAGGGCCAAGGCAATCGATACCGCGCTTCCGGGCTTCTTCTATTGCGGGGGCGATCTCCCTTGTTTCCTCGTCACCGAAGAGTCCGCCTTCTCCAGCGTGCGGGTTGAGTGCACAGACGCTGATCTTCGGGTGCTCTATGCCCATCAGTCCGGACAGCCCGGCGTGTACTGTGATGAGGGCATTAAGAACACTTCCTTTGGATATAAGCGCGGGCACGCGTTTGAGGGAAGTGTGTGTTGTCACAAGAGCGACGCGGAGGCCGCCTCCAATCAACATCATCACTGCGCGCGAGGAGCGTGTCAGGTGCGCCAGGAGTTCAGTGTGGCCCGCGAACTGGTTGCCGGATGTCCAGAGCGCCTCCTTGCTTATGGGGGCTGTGACCATCGCATCGCATTTACCGGAGAGGCAGACCTTTGCTGCTTCGGTTATCCAACGAGCGGAGGCCTCTCCTCCCTCGGGGGTCACCTTTCCGACAGAGCTCCGCTCCCAGCGGAATCGTCCGTCGTCGAGAATGGCAATCCCGCCGTCGGGAGCGTCCTCTGCGCTCTTGATCACCTTCACCGACCAAGTGATTCCGAGCCGGTCGGCGCTCCATTCCATAGCCCCCCGGGAACCGAAGACGAGAAAACCGGCGAGCTTCTTAATCTCATCGTCAGCAAGGCTCTTCAATATGATTTCGGGGCCGATCCCGTACGGGTCCCCCATGGTAATTGCAATCATCAGCGGTCCCTCGCGCGAGAATCACGGTAGGGAAAGCTACCGGTCGGCACGGGCGATGTCAAGCGAAACCATTGCCGGTACAGAGGGAAGTTGATAGACTTGCTTGCCGCGAAATGTTTGCAGGCTTTTGCTCGGAGGTCTTGTGACATGCCGATAGCGACGATCGAGTGGGTCGGCGGGGTCGACGGCGCGGCAAAGCTGGTGGACCAGACAAAACTGCCTGGCTCCCTTGATTTCATCGAGTGCAATGATCCGGACTGCATGTGGGAAGCGATAAAACGGCTGCGGGTGCGGGGCGCGCCCGCCCTGGGGATAGCAGGGGCGTTGGGGGTGTTGTCGGGGCTGAAGGGAAAGGAATTTCGAACTTCCGAGAGCTTGGTGGAAGAGGTCGAGAGAGTCGCGAAATTCCTGGCGACATCGCGGCCGACGGCGGTGAATCTGTTCTGGGCTCTCGACCGAATGAAGCATGTCGCCAAAGAGAACCTCGGGCTGGATGTCCCCCGATTGAGAGAAAAGCTCCTCAGCGAGGCTCTTTCAATAATAGAGGAGGACAGAGCAAGTTGCAGAAGCATAGGACGGCACGGGGCGGAGCTGCTTCCGGATCCGAGCACGGTGCTGACTCACTGCAACGCCGGCGGGCTCGCGACAGCGGACTACGGTACGGCGCTGGGGGTGATCTTTGCGGCGAAGGAAATGGGTAAAAGGGTATCGGTTTTTGCGGATGAGACTCGCCCGCTGTTTCAAGGAGCGAGGTTGACTACCTGGGAGCTGATGCACGCCGGCATCGACGTTACACTGATATGCGACAACATGGCCGGATGGACCATGAGAACGAAGAAGATCGATTGCGTCGTGGTCGGGGCGGACAGGATTGCGGGGAACGGCGACACAGCCAACAAGGTGGGGACTTACTCCCTTGCGGTGCTCGCGAAGGAACACGGGGTGCCCTTTTACGTCGCCGCGCCCGTTTCGACGATAGATCCGGCGATAAAGAGCGGCGATGAGATTCCAATCGAGGAAAGAGGGGGAGACGAAATAACCTGCCCGTGCGGCGTCGATATCGCGCCCAGGGGGGTCAAGACTTTCTCTCCAGCTTTCGATGTGACCCCTCACGAGTACGTGGATGCGCTGATAACCGAGAAGGGAGTCGTTCGGAATCCCGACGCGGAAGTGATCGGCGTCCTGCTACGTCCCGGCTAACTTTGCGGAGTCGGATATAGTAGCACCTTGACGGCAGATCTCGTGGCTGCGGCGTCGAAAGCCGCCAGCCCGCCGGATAGCGGGTAACGGTCGGTGATGAGCCTGGCGACCTCGACGCGTCGCTGCTCCAGCAGGTCCAGCGCCTTTCGAAGAGGCCCGCATCGAGAGCCGACGACCGTTATCTCGTTTATCACGAGCGGTGCGAGATTGAGACTCGCCTTGGAAGCAACGGTGCTTTTCAAGACTATGGTACCCCTAGGTCGAACAAGGCGAAGGGCCTCGTCGAATCCCCCTGCCGATCCGGTGCAGTCCACGACCAGGTCGAACCGTGTCGAGGTGTCCTGCCCGGCAAGGACTCGCTTGACTGAAGTCCCTTCGAGCAGGGCAAGTTTTCCCTCGTGATTTCCGATGCAGGTAACGGATGCGCCGGTGAGCGCGAGTACCTGGGACGCCAAGAGGCCAAGACGTCCGTCTCCCAGAACCGCGACATTGGCACCTTGGTGCACCTTTACTTGCTCAGTGATTTCCAGGGCGGCGGCCAAGGGTTCCGCGAAGACAG
The DNA here is from genome assembly GCA_964493415.1 of uncultured Planctomycetota bacterium. Lineage (GTDB taxonomy): Bacteria > Planctomycetota > DG-23 > CAZBND01 > CAZBND01 > CAZBND01. The sequence goes on from CAZBND010000008.1 coordinate 25,440, forward strand.
CTTCGTCGTCAGGGACGGATTGAGAGACGATCTGCAGATTGGCTTCGGGAAGGGTGAGGTACTCGGCAAACGCGCCGTCACGTCCCAGAATCCCAAGGACGGTACGGTAGGGGCAGTGATTGGAGAGCCCATGGTTGCAGTAGCTGCACTCGTTGCAGGGGCAGTTTATCTCGCCGACAACCCTCTGTCCAAGGAGGGCGGAGGACTCGGCCTCCTCTACGATCCCAACGAATTCATGACCGAGAACTCCGCGAAAGTCCATATAGCCGTGGGTTATTTCTAGGTCGGTGCTGCAAATCCCGGCCGTGGTCATCCGGATGAGGGCCTCGCCGGCGGCTCTGACGGGCATGGGATAATCGGGCGTGAAGGAGAGCTCCCCATCGTAAATCAACGCTTCCAAAGAAATGTCCTCGACTGCACGGCGCACTTGACCGAATAGATCAACGAAGCTAGGATAGCATCATAGGAGGTAGGCGGCAATGAAGAAGCGATTTGCAGTTAGATCCGGTCTGGTCTGTTGCGCTCTTTTGGGGTTGTTCATCCTGACTCGCGAGCTACCGGCAGCGAAGCTGGAGGTCGGCAAGCCGGTCGAGGTTTCAATGAAGAGCGGCTGGACGGTCAGCGGCAAGCTTCTGAAAATAGCTACAGACTCTGTGACTCTGGACGTATCGGCGGGAGCTGCTGCCTTCGCAGGCCGGCTGACACTCGCGAGCGACTCTGTTATCTCCATAAGGCCGATCGAGAAGGTGACGATATATGAGCCGACTACTCCGGCCCCGCGACCCAGTGTGCCCAAGATGCGAACGCCTACCCCCTCCCCCACACCACCGGCCGCGGAGGCGTCGCCTGAGTCCGAGCGTGCCGAATTGCTGAAAAAATTCCCCCCGGAAGACGGATGGGGCAAAGAGAAGCTCGAGAACATCAAGTGGCGACGGGTGATCCTTGGGCTGTTCCCCGCGCCGGAAGAAGAGGAATTCATAGAAGTGTTCGAAGACTGGGAGAAGGCATGGGAAGCTGAACAAAAGGCAAAGGAGGGGTCGGACGAGAAGGCAGGGCCGCAGGGAGAGGGAAAGGGCACCGAAGACGCGGAGAAGGGAAGCCGGCAGGAATAGCCCACACGCTTGTCTCTTGGGCACATGAGTTTCCCGCGCGTCCGCGATGCCAAAGCATCTTCCCTCGTGCGTTGATCTCAGGTGGACCAGCAAGGATCAGCGACTTTCGCCCACGAAGGGTGCAACAGGTATGAGAGCGCGCGGCAATGAGCTTTTGGAGTTCACGGAGGCAAGAAGGATTGTGCTCGCCTCCTGCGCGTTGCTCGGCGCGGAGCGAGTCGACCTCTCGGAGGCGCTGTGGCGCACGCTGGCCGAAGATGTCGTGTCGGGCGACGATGTGCCTTCCGCAGACAACTCCGCCATGGATGGTTTTGCGGTAGTCGCCGCGGACACACGGGAGGCAACTGACGATAAGCCGGTGGCATTGCGAGTCGTGGGAGAGATTGCGGCGGGACCGCCGCCGCATGCGACCGTAAGGCGAGAGCAAGCCGCAAGAATCATGACGGGCGGTGTGATGCCGGACGGGGCGGACGCCGTGGTGATCGTGGAGAGAGCTAGGGAAAAGGACGGGAGGGTTCTCATTTTCTCCCCGGCGAAGCCCGGCCAGAACGTGCGGCGCAAGGGAGAGGACATCAGAAAGGGGAAGGTCGTCTACAGAAGCGGGGAACTCGTCCGGGCTGCGGAGCTCGGAGTGCTGGCCTCACTCGGGTTTCCAGAAGTGAGTGTTTTTCGCAGACCTGTTGTCGCCATAGTAACGACTGGGGACGAACTGATAGACGTTGCCGAGGAGCTTTCTCCGGGGATGGTGAGAAGCAGCAACACATATACGCTGCTCGGCCAGGTTCGGGAGGCCGGGGGGGAAGCTGAAGTCTTGGGCAAAGCCTCCGATAGAGAAGACGAGCTCGAGAGCATGATGAAATGCGGACGCAAAGCCGACATCCTGATCACCAGCGGCGGGGTATCGGCAGGCGAATACGATTTGGTGCCGAAGGTGGCGGAGAGGATCGGTGAGGTGCGCTTCCACGGTGTCGCCATGAAGCCGGGGAGCCCGATGGCGTTCGGGCGAATTGGCGAGACGGTGTGGTTCGGGCTTCCGGGCAACCCGGTGGCGTCCATGGTCTGTTTCGAGATGTTCGTGCGGCCCGCAATCCTCAAAATGACAGGGAGGCGACGAGTCTTCAGGCCGGAAGTCAAGGTTCGCACCGGGATGGGGATCACGCGGTCCGCGCGGGTGCACTTCATGAGGGTGTCTGTAGAAAGGGAGGACGAGGAGCTGGTCGCCTACCCGGCGAGGGAGCAAGGCTCGGGGATACTGACGTCGGTCTCGGTAGCCGACGGCCTTCTTATCGTGGAGGCAGGGGAGGCGGCGCTTCCGCGCGGAACGGAACTCACAATGCAAGTCCTGCGGGCAGGCAGGCTTCTAGAAAGAACAGGGCCCCCGGAAAGACGGGAGGAATAAGCCTGCGTCGGTTGGAGCATACCGGAGGGCCGCCCCGCCAACGGGACTCCAGGGGCGGTAACTCCGGGAGCAGCGGCTGCTTCCCTTACTGTTCTGCGATGATCGCGTCATTGGGGCAAACCTCGGCGCAAGACCCGCAGTCAACGCATGCCTCGGGATCGATCTCGTAGATAGGATCGCCCTCTTTTATCGCCTCGACCGGGCATTCGCCCATGCAAGTTCCGCAGGCAACGCAGTCTTCCGTGATTCTATGAGGCAAGTCCTTGGACCTCCTTCCGGGATCGATTTGTTACACGGCGGGTCCGCCATCGCAGGAATCGGAAAAGGCAGAAACACCCAACTCAAGCGGCATCGACGCGAGCGACTGAGGGCACTCGCTCCTTCAGCCCTCGTTCGACTCCCTGCTTGAGCGTCATCTGGGCCATGGGGCACCCACCGCAGGCGCCGGTGAGCTTGACCTTCACTACGCCGTCCTCGCTCACATCGATAAGCTCTACGTCTCCACCGTGAGCTTGAAGCGCGGGCCGGATTTCGGCGAGGGCCTTTTCAACTTGTTCTCTCATCAAGCATATCCTTTCATGTACGCAACAGAGCGTTATTCTATCAGCCGCATCACGGCTTGCAGATGCTTGGGCCGAATACGCTGCAACTACAATACACAGTTTCCTAGCACAACAATAGACTATGATAACATGGTTTTTCATAGTCTGCAATACCGAGGGAGCGGGTATGTGAGGCGGGGGCTTCCCCGCCAAGTCGAGTATCGCCGGATGACGGCAGCTTGCCGAATTTGCCATCTAAGGTCCGGTAGATACCGGTCCTCGGCCTCCCGTGCAGCACGACTATGTTCTCATATCGTGGAAACGGAGATGGCAAGATTGATCGGCAAAGGCCGCGGCGATAGACTTAGGCTTTGGCTCGAAGCCTACCGAGTGAGGGCAACGCTGACTTTTCGAACACGGGTCCCGCAAGAAGGAAAGGACTGATGATGTCAACGTCCGCAGCACAGAGAGACAGGGGGATGAAGCATTTTTCCGAGCCGATAATTCCTGATGTATCGAAGTACCGAGTCATCGCTACGCCAAGCGTTTTGGAAGACAGGAACTGGACTGGTGCTCCCTCCGCAACATGTGACGCGAGCGGGAACATATGGCTGAGCTACCGCGACAGAACGAAGGTCAAGCGCGGCGGGGAGCTGATCATCTCGCGCTCTAAGGACGGCGTGTCGTTTGAAGAGGTCAAGGTTATACGGCAGAAGGACTTCACGGGGCGCAAGGTCAATTCCATCGAACGTTGCTCGCTGTTCATCGACCCGTGGACGGGCCTATTCAAGCTCTACATGGCAATCGATCAGGAGTTCAGGAACTGGGTGATAGTGAAACTGGGCGACGTCGAGAGCCC
>CAZBND010000008.1:29451-97301 GCA_964493415.1 uncultured Planctomycetota bacterium
TTTTCTCCCGACTTGCGGACATTCACCGATCTCACTCCGGTGGAGCCAATAATCCAGTCGCCGACGCCGGGGAAGTGTTGGGCGGTGCGCTACATGGACTACGTGATCCTGGAGGACCGGGTGCTATTTTATTACGAGGCTGCGCGACCGGACGACGCTTTTGAATTGCGTGTGTCGGAGGTCAGGCTCTGACAAGCGACGCCCCATCACGGTCTTGGGGGATTTTTCAAGCGGATTCGTCCCGAAGGAGCAGAGAATGCCGGCGAAGAAGAGGATAGTGTACACAATCCCACAGCAGCACTTCGACCCGGTCTGGCGCAAGCCGCCGGACCAGTACAGGGAGTGGCAGTTCAATTTCATCACGAAGTTCTTGAACATCTGCAAGAAGTTCCCGGAGTTCACGTTCGCGTTGGGTCAGGCGGATGTGCTCAGGCATTACTTCGAGGAGAATCCGGAGCGCAAGCCGGAGCTGCTTGAGCTCATCGAAGAAAACCGATTCGAGATGGTATGCGGGATGGAAGTGATACCGGACACCAACATCCCCGGCAGCGAATCCATGGTAAGGACAATCCTGCTTGGGAAACGATACGAACGGCAGGAGTTTGGGGTCGATCCGGTCACGGCGTGGTACTACGACACATTTGGGTTGAGCGCCCAATGTCCGCAGATTCTGGTTAAGTCCGGGCTCAAGTACCTTCACGCGATACGCTTCGGCAGGACCGACGTAAAGGTGCCCTGCTACTGGGAGGGGCTGGACGGGACGCGCGTACTGGTCCACTCGAAGGACTACGCGCACAACGGCTGGGAATACTTCGCGATCGAGAACGTGCTTCACGTATTTCAGAACCTCAAGAACAGGTTCAAGTTCGTGTTGCAGGGAGAGGAGAAGGGGTGGGACATCCCAAAGCCGCGATACTTCGACGAGGAGAACACGCTGCCGATACTGTGGTATGAACCGGTAAGCGAGGAGGAGACTCCGAGCTGGCACGTTGCCAAGAAGATAAAGGACTTCAATGAGGAGCAGGATGAGTTTGAGTTCAGGTTCGGACTGCCGCGGGAATATTTTGAGGCGATTGAAAAGGAAATGGGGCAGTCGCTCCCGGTGGCTACAGGTGAGATGAACCCCGAGTTTACCGGAGTGTACACGACGCGAAGCTGGCTGAAGAAGGCCAACAGACGCGCTGAAGCGGCCATGCTGACGGCGGAGAGCCTGGCGTCGATTGCCATTCCTCTGGGGTACGCAGTGCCTGAAAAGGCCCTCCTGGAGAGTTGGAGGAAGCTCCTCTTTTCGCACCACCATGACGGGATTTGCGGCTGTCATATCGACCTCGTCGATGATCTGCTGACGGGGTATTACAGGGACGTAACAAGGCTAGCCGAAAGTGAAGCGGAGAAGGCGATGGCGTTTCTGGCGGCGAACACGAGCACTTGTGCGGAGGAGGGCTTGGGGACGCCTGTCGTCGTGTTCAACCCGGTCGCATGGGGACGGACGGAGATGGCCCAGGTGAGCGTCCCGGCGGAAGACAGTCGGAAAGCTGGGGAAATCGTGGTCGTCGCGCGGGACGGCAGCGCCGTCCCAACCGAGGCAAAAGCGACCGAGAACGGGCGAAGCGTGGAAGTGACCTTCCAGGCGTCTTCCCTCCCCTCTCTGGGACACAAGACGTTTTTCATCAGCAAAGGCAAGAGACCTGAGACGCGACTTAAGGCCGCGGAGGGCACGATTGAGAACGAGTTCTACAGGATCGACGCAACGAACAAGGGAGTTGTGCGCATTTTCGACAAGGAGCTGAAGCGGGATCTTATCGACTCGGAGGTCGGGGTCGCTAACGAGCTGCTATGCGAGCACGACACGGGTGACGTTTATGTCGGCACGTATCCCGGCGGCTCGGTGCCGGGCTACTGCGCGAAATCAAGACTGGAAGGGTTTGAGAGAACGGGGGTGAGTGCTTCGCTCAGTCTCTCCGGGACGTTCCCGAAGCTGAGGTGGCTCGAAGAGAGCCACCTGGCGTATAGGCAACGGGTGTCGCTACGACCGGGGATAAAGCGGGTGGATTTCGCGACTGAATTCGAGTGGAAGGGACACCACACGCGGATTTCGGTGCTGTTTCCTACCACTGTCAAGACGGACGAAGCGGCGTACGAGATTCAGTACGGAACGATGGTGCGCAAGCCGTACGCTCCAATGCCGCTGGCACAGGACGGGGATTGGCCCGCGCAGACGTGGGTAGGTCTGGACGGGGCGGGGTACGGGGTGGCGCTGCTGAACCGGGGGACCGGAGGGGTTCGGGTGAAGGAAGGAAGGATGGCGATGTCGCTTTTCAGGTCGCCTCTCAAGGGGGGGTACTTGGCTTCCCCCTACAAATGTGAGAAGGCAATGGGGCACGGAGAGCACAGGTTTGAGTACGCGCTCACGTCTTATGAGGGGACTTGGAAGGAGGGACTGGTGTTTCGGGCCGGGCAGGGATTCAACTATCCCCTGCTAGCCATGGTAACGGATCGGCACGACGGAGTTGTACCGTCTGAGCAATCGTGGATCAGCGCGAAGCCGGCAGGGGTGGTAGTATCGGCTTGCAAGCCCTCAGAGGAGGATCGCGGAGCTGGTATAGTCAGGGTCTACGAGGCGACCGGTGAGCCGACTCAGGCTACGATCTCCTTGGCGAGGGACTTCGGGGAGATCAAAGAGGTCAACCTGATTGAAGAACCTCTGGAAGGAACTCGTACGCAGAGCGGAAGCCAGTTCGAGACCGAGCTGCGCGGGTTCGAGATAAAGACCTTCCTTCTTAGATAGCGGCAATGCTGGTAAGACGGGGGCCCGGAGGATCGTCCGGGCCCCCGGTTGTCGTGCAAGACAAGTGGTGCCTAAGGCATTGGCGACAAACCTACTACTATCCTGAGGGCACACACGACGTCGCTGATCCCGACGCCGCCGCCGTCGAAGTCAGCCGCGGCTTCCTGTTCGGGCGTGAGCACTTCCAGACCCACCACTGCCCGAAGTATGAGAATCACATCCGTGATCGAGACGCCGCCGCCGTCCACATCAAGCGAAGTGGGCGCGGCCGGGGTACCAGGCGGAGGCGGTGAAAGCGAGACAGTTACTTCCGTACTCACAAACTGCCCACCATCGATGAACGCGGTCACCTCATCGAGACCCGCTTGTGAGCCTGCGCGATATATCCCGGTGAGAGGATCAATTTCGGCGTCCAGACCGGAGCCCGTGCCGGTCAGGATCCACATGTCCAACGCCCCCGGCCCCAGCAGATTGAAGTTGAGATAAGACCCGACGGTGACGTTAGGGGAGTTGGGGTAAATGGTGAAGTCAACGATGCTGAATACTCCCGGGGCGCCTGCCGCGACGTCGGGCACAGGGGCGCCGACATCATCGGCGAGGGAAGGATTGGTGATCGTTAGCAACGAGGTATCATAAGCGGGGGGATCAAGCACATCGAAATTCACGGTCGCGAGAGTCTCGCCTGGGACAAGAGCCAACGGAGACGCAGACTGGCCGACCACTCGTATCTGGCCGGAACCGGGGGTCACGGTGAGAGTGAATCCTGCCAGGGTGGTACTCACGTCGGTGGCAAGAGGATTCCCTATAACCGTTGAGTCGTAGTTAAGAGTGAAATCGAATTCAGTGATCGTGACGTCGGAATCTACGGAGACCTCCACGGGCACGTCGGCCTGCCCCGGCGCGCCGTAAGCATCGGAGGCAGCTATCCTGATCTCTCCAGTCACCTTGAAGGCGTAAACCTTGCCGTCGGTGGCCCCCACGATGACCGTCCCGTCGGACGCTATGGCGGGAGAGGAAAAACTCACCTCTGAACCTATCCTATAGGACCAGGCTTCGCTACCCGTTGGGTCAACGGCATAGAACCATCCATCGTTCGAGCCGAAGTAGGAGGTCCCATCAGAGCCGAGCGCGGGCGACGAGTCAACCCACGAACCCGTCGGGAAAGTCCAGTCTTCCGCGCCGGCGGGCGTGACGCGATAGAGGTTATAGTCATCCGAGCCGAAATAGATGTTCCAGCTACCATCTACGGCGGGCGATGAGTATATGGGACCGTCTGCCTGAAATGCCCAAAGCTGCACACCTGCAGGGCTGATCGCGTGAAGGTAACCCAAACCGGTGCCCGTATTGACCGTTCCCACGTAGATGTAGCTGTCACTTCCGATGACAGGGCTGCTGGAGACGGCCACCCCGTTAAGCGACACCGGAAAGCCGGGCTTGGCTGCTCCGAGAGGGGTAACGGCATGGAGGTTTCCGCCTGCACCGATGTATACGGTCCCATCGGGGCCTAACGCCGGGCAGGAATCGGCCCAATCACCCAAATCGTATCGCCATTTCTCGGAGCCGTTTGTGTGGTCAATCGCGTAGAGGAAACCGTCTTCGCCGGCAACATATATTGTGCTGTCAGTGGCGATGGCGGGGGACGCGTATGATTCGTCCAGGCCCACGGTTCCTCTCTGGAAGGCGGGCCACTTTTGGCCGGCGCTGCTGCCGTTGTCGATGAGCGCATAGACTTTGCCGTCGAGAGTGGCCACGTATATTGTGCCGTCGTCAGCTATCGCCGGGGCGGAGGCCACGCCAGAGGAGAGGGAGAAGGTCCAGTTGATAGAGCCATTATCGGCATCAAGAGCGTAAAGCTTCCCGTCGTGCGAGCCGATGTAGACGGTGCCATCAGGACCGATGACGGGAGAGGCCTCGATGTCGGCGCCCGTCAAACGTGACCACTTAACTTGGCTACTGGAGGTACCCGGGTTGCCGGCAAGTCCAGTGTTTCCTTGGCCGCGATGGAACTTAGGCCAAGGCGAGTTGACGAGCCCAGCGGCGATAGCGACTCCACAAGCAAGCCAGGCAACAGAGATCGCCGCCATAGCGAAAAGAAGCAGCCGGCATACCCTGCTTGCGGGCATCCTCATTGTATAACCTCCTTGTAGCCCCATGCGCACGCTATAGCTTCGGCCCCTAGTGCGTAAGCGTCGAGGCGTACGTTGCCGATAGTCGCAGGCAACACATCCCCGCACGGCTGCACCGCGGTGGTAATGCTAGCATAGCGTCCAGGTGCGGTCAAGAACAATATCGCGCCCATCGAAATGTCAGAAAATCGACGTCAGCACCTCCTGGGAGCGGGGATTCGCCGGGGGGGATTGCGGCCAAGCAGGTGGCGCGGGCTAGCGCTCTGATATCCGCGGATCCCGCCCATTCCAGGGGGCGAATCGCGACGCCGCGAACCGACTCGGTAAATGTGGCCGGCAAGAAGGTAAGCCTGTCCCGTATCAGAGTCACAGTGTCGGCGAGCTTACCTCTGCGGAACTCAGGCGGCCTGTCCCCAAATCCGCGCATCTTGTATATCGCCGGCTTGACAAAAAGCTCGAAACTGACCAGCGAGGAGGCTGGATGCCCGGGGAGGCCAAACACAATAGCGTGCTGTCGACGACCAAAGAAGAGGGGTTTGCCCGGCTTGATCGCGATCCGCGTAAAGATCGGCTCGACGCCCAGGTTAATGAGCTCATCGCCCACTAGGTCGTGCTCTCCAACGGAAACGCCGCCGGAGACAAGCAAGATGTCGCCCTGGAGGCCTCTCTCCAACAAAGCCCGCAGGCTTGGGCGGTCATCCCTGGCGATGCCCAGATATTCCGGACGTGCGCCCACCGACATCAGAGCGGCCACGAGCATGGGAGCATTGGAATTGCGCACCTGCGCCGGTCGCGCGAAACATGTGGGCTCCACCAACTCGTCACCTGTCGCAAGCACGCAGCAACGAGGCCTTCCGTACACAGTTGCCGCAGTAATGCCTGCGGACGCCAAGAGGGCGAGTGCGGGAGGGGTCAGAACGCTGTTTCGCTTAAGAATGAGGTCACCTGCGCGAGCTACATCTCCGATCTTCAGCACGAACTTTCCGGCAACCGGCCGTGAGGAGAACCGGACGCGGTTGCCGCCAAGCAACTCGGCCTCTTCCTGCATGATGACGGCATCGGCACCTTGCGGCAGCATCGCGCCGGTGAAGATGCGGGCGGCTTCGCCCTCTTCGAGGACATGCCGGGGAGCGACGCCGGCGGGGATATTCTCGACGATCACGAACTCCGTCCGTTCCTCCCGAAAATCACGGCTTCGGACCGCATAGCCGTCCATAGCGGACCGCGGGAAAGGAGGGATGTTTTCGGGGCAAGGGACATCCGCAGCAAGGACGTCGCCGAGAGCGTTGACCAAGTCACGGCCAGTGGCTGGAAGTCTGGGAACGGCGGACAATACGAGCTTTAGGGCGGTGTCGAAGTCTACCAACGAATGCGTCCCAACAAATGTTGAATGAGTACCGACCCATTTTATTACGCAGAGGCGGTTGTGTTAAGGGGCAGAGATTTGACCAAGCCCGATCCGACAAGTACAATCCTGGTGGTCCGGAGGTATCGACGCGAGGAGGAACTGGTATGAAAGCAGCCGTGCTTTTCGGCAAGAGGGACATCAGATTCGAGGAACGGAGTGTACCGAAGCCTGGGGCAGACCAAGTCCAGATAAAAGTAGGCAAGGTGGGAGTATGCGGCTCGGACGTGCACTACTACAAGGAGGGAAAGATCGGCGACTTTGTGGTTAAAGAGCCGATAGTGCTGGGGCACGAGTTCAGCGGTGTGGTTTCGGCAGTGGGTAGCGCAGTCAGTAAGGTCAAGGAAGGGGACAGGGTGGTGGTGGAGCCGGGATTCCCGTGCGGGACTTGTGACATCTGCCTTTCAGGCAGGTACAACGTGTGCCGCAAGGTGGACTTCTTCGGCTCTCCGCCAATAGATGGAGCGTTCCAGGAGTATGTCATAGCGCCGGAACGATTCGTGTTCCCGATCCCTGATGAAATGAGTCTGGAAGAAGGCGCCTTTGTCGAGCCGACGGCGGTTGCCGTGCACAGCGTGAATCGAGGGCAAGTGGGCTTGGGGGACGTCGCGCTGGTAATAGGTGCGGGACCGATCGGGCTGTTGACGATGCAGGCGGCTTATGGCGCGGGAGCCTCGAAGGTTTTCATCTCGGACTTCGACAAGGACAGGCTGAAGGCCGCGAGATCGCTGGGGGCGACTGAGGCTCTGGACGCCTCGATGGGCACAGTGAGGCAGGTTATGGGACTGACCGAGGGAAGAGGTGTCGATGTTGTACTGGAGGCGGTAGGAGCGGAAGAAACGCTCAACGAAGCGATAGACGCGGCAGGCCCAGCCGGGCGAGTAGTGGCCATAGGTCTTTCGCCGGAAACGACCCTGCGGTTCAACTTCTTCGAGTTCATGAAGAAGGAATTGGATATTCTGGGCGTATGGCGCTACCGGTGGGCGTACCCACCTGCAATTGCGCTGCTGGCCTCGAAACGGGTGCGTGTAGAACCGATGGTAACGCACCGATTCGGGCTCGAGCAGGTCGAGGAAGCGTTGCTCACCTGCGCCGAGATGCGAGGCAAGCCCATCAAAGTGGTAGTTTCGGTGGGTGATTAGAGAGTTAAGTGCGAGCCGGGGCTCAACACCTCGACCGGGACTCGGCAGAGCTGTTTGAACTGCTCCGCGTCGGAGGTCCCGCCGACGATGGTTCCGAAGTGCATGGGTATCGCGAGCTTGGGCTCGATCTCGTTGGCGGCGGCTGCGGCTTCTTCGGCGGTCATTGTGTACGTGCCTCCGACCGGCAGCAAGGCCACGTGTATGCCAAGGCGCTTGAGACTTGCCATTTCCGGAATCAGATCAGTGTCACCAGCATGGTATATGCGCTTGCCGTCGAGTTCGACCACGTATCCGAGCCACCCCTTCTCCTTTGGATGAAACTGCTTCTCGACGTTGTACGCCGGAACAGGGGTCAGTTCGAGGTTGCCGACGGTCAATTTAGCGCCGCTGACGGCAGGACGGAAATTAAGCAGGAATTTGGATGCGCACTCTTCCGGGCCAACGATGATCGTCTCATCACCTGCGATCTTAGAGACGTCTTCTGGAGAGCAATGGTCGTAGTGGGCGTGGGTCAGCAGGACAACATCCGCGGTATCCTCGAGATGGAGCTTCCAGGGGTCGATGTATACAATGGCCTGATCGCTGAGCTTGAACGTCGCGTGGGCAATCCACGTAAGAGTCACTCCCATTTTCCACACCTCCTCGCGTGATCGCATGCTCCGTCGGCGCCGGAGCGGCACCGTCTGTAATCGACTAAGTCCATTATCAGCCCGAGAGCGGCTGATGCAAGAGGAATACCTTCTGTGAAGGGGCTTGTTGTCAAAGCGGAAGCTTGCCGAGGAGACGGCAGACCGTGCGAACAGTCTGAGCCGGCAAAGAGGTTAAGGCTTCTAGGTATGACCAAGGAGGACGGCGGCTAGTGAAGCACTTTGACTTTGTTCCGGCCCTCTTCCTTGGCTTGGTAGAGGGCTTTGTCGGCACGCGAGATAAGGGAATCGACCTCATCGTCGGGAAGGACGGAAGCGACTCCCAGGCTCGCGCTGAGGGAACACTTCGGGTAGGAACCGCTCAGGCGTATGCCAAAAGACTCTATCAGCTTGCGCAGCTTTTCGGCGAAGATGCCGGCATTTTCCGCGGGAGTTTCAGGCAGGATCATGAGGAACTCCTCGCCGCCGTACCTGCCGACGATGTCGGTGCGTCTGGTTGCGGCTCTTAGGAGAGCGCCTACCTGGCCAAGCACTGTATCGCCGGACTGGTGTCCGTAGTTGTCATTGAATCCCTTGAACCTATCGATGTCCATCATGACAACGGAAAGGGGGCGTTTGTATCGCTGAGCCTTCTTGATCTCCATGTCCAGAATGGACATGACGTGCCGTCTGTTGTAGAGCTTGGTCAATTCGTCAGTAATAGCCTGTTGCCGGGTCCTCTCGTAAAGGATGGCGTTGTCGAGAGCCATGCCTGCCTCGTGGGCCAACATTCTCAACGAATGCAGGAATGTCTCGGTGATTTCCCTTCCGCTGAGGTTGTTGTCGACCGCGATGATGCCGTGGGTTTGCTTGGTAGCGACAAGGGGCGCTACAGCCATTTCCGGCGAGGCGAAGAGGTCGAGGAAAGTTCGATCTCTTTCATCCTTGGTGGTCAAATTCATCGTAAGTTGCTCGTAAACGCAGCGACTCAACCCTCCCCCGTCGTCTCCAATTGATATCTTGGCTGCCTCGTCGGAACTGCCGTATTCTTCGGGAAGAGCTTTCTCCACAACGACCATCTTTCTCTTGTGATCGACAGATAGGTATATCGCCCGGTCGAAGCCGAGGTGGCTGCGCGCAACCTGGAGAGCCGTATCAACGACCTCGTCAGGCCGCAGCCCCTTATGGACGGTTCTGATGAACTCGTTCATTGAAGAGATGATCTTGACCTGTCCCTCGAGCTGCCTCTTCACCTGATGGTAAAGGGAGTTGATTCTCCCGAGTTCGAGATTGGCTCGCTGAAGAGCGTCGCGGTAGCTGCCGACATCCGGGACTTTGAAGTTGAAAAGCGCAGCGGTGTTGCGGATTTCTTCGTCGACGGCGTTCATGACCTTGGGCGCATCGATCTTGTCGAAATCGATGATTTCCTGAACGCTGGTCGACAAGGCGGGAGGGCGCTTCGCCTGAACTGAACCGAGTCCTTGAGTCCAGCAGATGAAATCAGCGGCGGAGACTAACGCGACAAGGACGCGATCTTGCGAGCTGAGCTCGGCGGAATCGAGCGCACTGTGATGATACTTCAAGACGCGTTGTATGCACTTGGGGAGATTCCAGCGTTGTGCCACCCAGCCCCCGACTTCTGCGTGATCGGTGTGAAGAACGCTGTATTCCACCTCCCTCGGAGCCTCGTCCGCCTCTCTTTGCAGTTCAAGAACCTTGGTGTAGTGCTGGGACACATGCTGATCGAGCACGACCTTGCCGAGGTCATGAAGCAGCCCGCCGATGTACGCCTCTTCGGGATTAGGGTAGCGACGCTGGACCGCCAAGGCCCTGGCTGCCGCTCCTGCCCCCAGACAATGCCGCCAGTATCCCGGTTTTCTAAGGCCTCTGTTCCCTCCGGTATCAAATGATTCTGGAAAGACAGAGACGCTCAAGACGAGGCTCTTGAGCACCTGGAAGCCCAGCAACACAATCGCCTGGGAGATGTCGCTCACTTCGTGGCGGAGCCCCATGCTTGGGGAGTTGACGACCTTGAGCAATTTGCTGGCGAGTGCCTGGTCGGTGGTGATGATCTCAGCGACATCCCTGGCAGAAGCCCTCTCATCCAGGGCAGTCTCGATAACTTTGATGGCCACGGTCGGAAGCGTTGGAAGCGATTCCACCTTCCGAGCGATCGTGCGCAAGACCTCTGTCGTCACAGCCCCGAACCCCCTATTGAGCAATGCCCGTGCGGGGCGCTTCCGCCCTCGCTGTTCAGTTGGCCCCAGCGTAGTGCTATAATGATAATCGAAAAGCGCGTCCAGTCAATGCGCCTTTGGGGAATTGGCGAAGTTCAATCCGGCTCCCTTACGAATGATTCCCGAACGACATTTGCAAGACATTTCTATGTACGTTCATGTACCTTTTTGCCGCCGGCGCTGCAACTACTGCGATTTCTTCTCTACCACGTACGATGGCGATGCCGCCGATAAGTACGTTGAGGCTGTTTCGAGAGAGATTAGCTTCAGATCGGGCGGACGGCGTTTCGAGACAATCTACATAGGTGGAGGAACTCCGAGCTGCCTGAGCACCAGGCAGCTTGGAGCCCTGCTTTTGGCCATTCGCAACTCGGCACAGTTGACCTGGGATTGCGAGTTCACGATGGAGGTCAATCCCGAGTCCGTGGATTCGGAGAGACTTTCAGTTGCCAAGGAATTCGGTGTGAACCGGATCAGCATGGGGGTGCAGACCTTCGACCCCGATCTGTTATCGTTGTTGGGAAGGGTTCATACCGCTGAGGAGGCGGGACGCGCCGTCAGACTGACCAGAGACGCGGGCTTTGGCAATCTGAATCTGGATTTGATATTTGGAATCCCGGGCGAGACCGCCAAGCAATGGGAGAATGATCTGTCTCTCGCGGCCGCAGCCGCTCCAGAGCACATATCCACCTATTGCTTATCCATCGAGAGAGGCACGGGCATCAGCCAGATGGTTCTTGAAGGAAGCATCAATCCTTTGCCCGAGGATAAGCTCCGCGAAATGATGGAGACGGCCATGGAGAGGTTATCACGGGAGGGATATGCGCAGTATGAGATATCTAATTACGCCAAGGCGGGGATGCGGTGCAGGCACAACATCAAGTGCTGGCGGAACGAGGAGTACGTGGGCGTGGGACCCTCGGCTGTTACATTTATCGGCGGCACACGCGGCCAGAACGTCAGGAACCTTCGCAGATACGTGTCGATATCGGATTGGAGAACAGCGCCGCACGAATACGAAGAACGATTGGACGCTGAGAGTCGGGCAAGAGAAACGCTGTTCCTGGGACTGAGGATGCGGGATGGGGTGGACTTGGCCAATTTCGAGTCGAAAACAGGATATGACGCATTGGGTCTATGCGGAGAGGAGATCGAGCGTTTCTGCGACCTGGGTCTGATGGAGCTTGCGGAGGGGCGGGTGCGGCTTACAGATCGGGGTGTTTATGTGGCCGACGCGATATTCTCAGAGATCGTTTAGTCCTCTCCCCTGTCCTTTAGGTACTGGCGGTAGACGGGGCAAAGGAGTGGGTCTTTTGTGCAAACTCCTTCTATGAAGTTCAGGGTCACAAGTTCCTTGTCGCCGCGCATAGAACGCAGCTTGCAGCGCATCTTTATCTCGGGGGGCTCGGCGGCATCGGACACGCGCAGCATAGAACTGTGAATGAGGACCTGGTTTCTGCCCATGGGGCATTTCATTTCGCGGTTGAGGCGATTGACTTTGTCGTTAAGAGACTCCTGTTCGGGCATGCTATTCTCCGTTGCGGGGCGTCAGACGAGCAGAACCATTTATGATAACGACAGATTCGCGCCGGGTCAATCTGCAACGTCAACGTTGAACAGCGAATGACATTGGAATAGAATTCTTCGACACGCCGGAATCTTAGGAGCGCTGACTTGCGGCTGCATGATCCTACTCCCAAGAGGGAGAAAACCGATCTACGCGGGGTCTGGAGGTTTTGGCCTGATCCTGAGGACGTAGGGATTGGACAAGGATACCAGGACGGGTTACCCGACGAGGCCGCGCTGACGCTGGTGCCTTCGTGCTGGAACACGAAGGCAGGCCTGCGCGATTATCGAGGGGCGGCTTGGTACGAGAAGAAGTTCTATGGCAAGCCCGGTGCCGGTGTTCTGCTGCGCTTCGACGGAGTTTGCTACTATTCACAAGTGTGGCTGAACGGGCAGGAGTTGGGAACGCATTCCGGGGGATTCAGCCCGTTTTGGTTTGTCGTGGAGCTTCAGGGTGAAAACAGGCTGGTAGTCAGGGCGGATAACCGTTGGGGCAAATGGGTCCTTCCGGGGGCTCACGAATTCTCCGTCGACTGGCAGATGTACGGAGGCATAGCCAGGGACGTCTGGTGTGAGCAAGTTCCAACCGTGTTTATAGAAGACGTTCGGATCGCTACGACAGGCAGCGGGAAAATGAAGGCCGTTGTCCGTCTGATGAACAGGCATGAGGAACCAGCCAGAGTTCCCGTCGCGCTGCATGTGTCGGGAGAGACGCTCGCCGGAGTGGAGGCCCGACTTGACGGAAATGCGCGAGAGGCAATTGAGTTGGAGACTCGAATCGGGAATCCGAGGCTGTGGGACCTGGGCGCACCTAACCTGTACGACATCAGCGTGACGGCAGGCGGTGACGAACGGAGAACGAGGATTGGATTCCGGGAGATTTCGTACGACGGGCCCGCACTGAAGGTTAATGGTGGAGAGGTCTTCCTGAGGGGGATCAACAGGCACGACGACCATCCCGACTGGGGACACGCGATCCCGCCAGGGCTGCTGCTGAAGGATATCGAGCTGATTCAGGACATGGGGTGCAACGCGATTCGCGGGGCGCACTATCCCCCCGACGAACTCGTGCTCGACCTGTGCGACGAGCGCGGAATCGCATTCTTCGAAGAAGTCCCCGCATATCAACTATCCGTCGAGCAGCTCGGGTCGGAACAAACCAAACTGGCGATAAGGCAGATGCTGGATGAGATGATAGGAAGAGACTTCAATCACGCCTGCGTGATGGCATGGGGCGTGTTGAATGAGGCGGAAACGCAGATAGAGAGCGACCGCGCACGCGCAACGGTAGGCGAGCTCGCCGACCATGTCCGTGCACTCGACCCGACAAGGCCCGTCACCTATTGCAGCGCCGTCAGGGGGGAGGATGACAAGTACTTCGACCTGGTTGATCTCGTGTGCATCAATGAATACCTGGGATGGTATCGTGGGACGCCGGCGGAGTTGCCGGCGCTGTTGAACAGATGCCGCGAGGTCTGGCCCGACAAGCCTTTGCTGGTAACCGAGTTCGGGGCCGCAGCTATCGAAGGTTTCCATAGCGCTGACGCGGTCAAATGGAGCGAAGAAGGACAAGAGAAATTCCTTCGTGAGACAATGGAAATCCTGTTGAAGCGGAAGGATTTGTCTGGGTGCTTCATCTGGCAGATGGCGGATGTGGAGGTGGTTCCAGAGAGAGCCATGCAGAGACCGCGAACGAAGAACAACAAGGGGATACTGAGCGGCCATCGCTGCCCGAAACTTTCGTACTGGACTGCGAAAAGGCTGTACGAACGGAAGAGGAAGCATGAGTGAGAGCGTCAGAACGCGCTTCGCCCCTGCCCCGTCGGGTCAGGTGCATTTGGGGAACGCCAGGACTGCCCTGTTCAACTGGCTGTTCGCCCGGCATCACAACGGAGCGTTCATCCTTAGAATAGATGATACGGATCGAAGCCGGTCTACGCCTGATGCGATTGAGACGATATTGGATTCCTTCAGGTGGCTCGGGTTAGATTGGGATGAAGGCCCCGTAGTGGGTGGAGCCCACGAGCCGTATTTCCAGTCGCAGCGCGGCGAGATTTACAGAGGCTACGCGATCCAGTTACTGGAGTCTGGTGCTGCTTATCCGTGCTTCTGCACGCGGGAGGAACTCGACGAGGAGCGTAAGGCCGCTTTGGCCGCAAAGCGCCCGTACGCGTACAGTGGGAAGTGCAGAAACCTTGCGGCGAGCGAGCGCGGCAGACTCGAGAAGGAGGGAAGAAGGAGCGTGTTGCGCCTCCGGATGGGACGAGGGGCACTGATTGTGAGGGATCTGATCAAGGGGCAAATCGAGTTCCAGCGGGACCTGCTGAGTGACGAGATAATCGTGAGATCGGACGGACGCGCGATGTACAACTTCGCGTCGGCGGTTGATGATGCGGAAATGAAGGTCTCGCACGTGATCCGGGCTGACGAGCACCTGTCGAATACGCCAAAGCAGATAATCCTTTGCGCGGCGCTCGGAGTCAGTCCGCCGGAGTTCGCTCATGTGCCCATGGTTCTTGCCCCGGGAGGGGGCAAGAAAATGAGCAAGCGGGAAGGCGCTGCGTCGCTGGGTTGGTACAGGGAGAGAGGATATCTTGCATCAGCGCTGAGGAACTACCTTGCGCGGCTGGGCTGGTCGCTGGACGACAAGTCGGAGCTGCTGAGCGATGAAGAGATTATTAAAGGGTTTTCCCTGGATAGGGTGAGCGTGAGCGCTGCGGCCCTAGACCCGGACAAGCTCCTTTGGATGAATGCGGAGCACCTGAGGAGAATGAGCGTGGCGGAGAGGACGCAGGCTGTAATTCCCGTCCTCCAGAGAGAAGGACTCCTCGGGGAGGAGGTGCCCGAGGATACGCGGAGCTGGCTTGAGAAGGCGGTGGCAGCTATAGGGGATCGGCTGAAGGTGCTTTCCGATGTCGTTGATTACGCCGGGTTCCTGTTGGCGGACGAGGTGGAGTACGATCCCGCGGCGGTGCGGAAGAGGCTCCTCAAAGAGGGGGCGTCGGAAATCCTGTTGAGCGCCCGCAAGGCCCTTTCGAGGGCGGAGCCGTTTGACGAGGAGCACGTCGAGCGAAGCATAAGGGAGATGGCGGAGAAGGAAGGACTTGGCGGCGGAGCCGTGATCCATCCGATACGTGTTGCGGTGACGGGCAAGGCGGTTGGCCCGGGAATCTTCGAAGCGCTTGTGCTGTTGGGAAGGGACAAGGCGCTCGAACGCCTCGACAAGGCTCTCGAGTTTATCGAAAAGGGGCGCTTCCCTGGGGGCGAGCCATGAAAGGCCGCGCGGCTTACTCGATGACGAAGTTGGTCGCGGTCCTTTCGATACCCTCGATCCTGCGTAGCTGGCTCATGACCGTGCTGAGAAGAGAATCGTAAGAGGGCGCTTCAACAAGGCAGATTATGTCCTGTTCGCCGGTGGTCACGTCCGCGCTGATGACACCCTTTATTCGAGATATCGCGTCGCGAACCGTTATCTCTGACCCAGGGACAACGGAGATTTTGAGGTACGCTCTCGCCATTTTTGCCTCCTAGCCTTACGGCTCGTCATCCACTAGCCCCAGGCCCTGCATGGTGGACCTTTTGCACATTCTAGAGACCGCGTTTCCGCAGGTCAAGAATAACGATTCCGTTCGCACTTGACCCGACGCCTGGAAAGCAATTGACTTTGTGGGGGGCGAGTCCACTCGCGAGGGTCCGGGCCGGCCGTGTGTTTGAGGGAAGGCCGCTGAAACAACCCTGTCACGGCGGTAAGCGGCCCGGTGATCGCCGTTATCCGCCCACCCCCGGGATACGCCTAAGAATCGCCGACGGCAAAAGCCTCGCCGACTGTGATCGGATTCCGATCGCCGGATGGATCACCCCCTGCATCACTCGGGCCCAAGAAACGGTGAGGAAGCCAGATGACTCCTTCAGGCACAGGTAAGAGACGGAGAGGTGGTTCCGGCGTGAGCGCAAAGCACACGATAGCGCCGTGCCGAAGCAAGAAGATGAAGGCCGTCAATGACATGGTGAGGAAAGCCGCGGAGACTGACGAGAACACGCTGATTTGCGGCGAAGGTGGAACAGGTAAGGAACTGATCGCCCGGGAGATTCATTACGGCAGCGCCCGGTCAGGAGGGCGGTTTGTTGTGATGAACTGCTCAGCGGTGCCGATTTCATTGGCTCGCGAGGAATTGTTCGGTCGCAGGGGGCCGGAATGCAAGAATAGCAAGGCAGGAGCGCTTGAACTGGCCGAAGGAGGGACGCTCTTGATTGATGAGATATGCGGGCTGCCTTTAGCCGTTCAACGCGAACTGGCGGGCCTCATGGGGAACCGGAGGCGATATAGAAAGGGAAGCGAAGCTCAAGTGCGGATCATCGCCTCGACAAGTGTGGCACTGGAAGATCAAGTTGCCCGGGGTGCTTTCAGGGAGGACCTCTTGACGGCCGCAAGCGCTGTACGAATCGACATCCCGCCGCTGAGAGAGCGAATCGAGGATATACCTTTGCTTTCGTACCATTTCTTGAGGGGGTTTGCAGAACGCGTAGGGAGAAAGGTGGAGAGGATCTCTGAGGAGGCAATGGCCCTGCTTAGAACGCACCCTTGGCCGGGCAACGCGAGTGAGCTAAGAAACGCGATCGAGCGGGCGGTGCTGTTCGCGCAGAAGCGTGAGATCGGACTGCGAGACATAGCGAAGTGGTTGTCTCCCGGCGGTATTCCGACGATCGGGTTGCCGTTCTGGGGAGCGGGACGCCCGATACCAACCCTTGAAGAGATGAAGGTTGGCTACATGAAGGACATCCTTAAGCTCTGCGGTGGGAACAAGTGCAAGGCTGCTAGGTTGCTGGGAATCACGCCGGTGACTCTTCGGCGAAGGCTGGGTGCGGGATAGTGCGTGGGGAGGGCGTGTCTTTGCGGTCCGACCGCGCCACGCACCGGATGCGGGCTGCCACAAAGGCAGCAGAGGAACATTTCATAATGAAACGGCGGCGGGGGCCGGATTCCCCGGAATCCCAGCTTTGTCAATCGTGTAGATTCCGGCACATAAATTGCCAAATTTGCCTGGAAGATGTTTGCGTTGCGGGCGCGAGGAGGTATAATTCCAGGTTCGTCAACCGACAAGTTCCCCAGCCGTACCCAAGGTTGGAGTGTGCGACCCAGGGCAGCTAGGGATATCATAAGGCTGCCCGGATTCCCGCCTCGACCATCCCCGTTCAGGCATGAGAGCCCCGGAGCAATTCCACTTTCGCCCAGGTCAACAGCCCTTGGGAGCGAAGTTGGAAGGCAGAATACGGGGGATCAGGCAGTGACGGCGGCGGGAGCGGTGGATTTGAGACCCCACGCGATAACGAATTGGCACAACGTTTGCTTGAGATGCAAAGATAGGGAACCTCGGGGATTGTCACCCCGGGGCGAAGAAGGGAAGTGACGACAGAGATGATGAGAAGGATAACGACGCCGCAAAAGAAGATGCTCCCCTGTCTAAAGTGTGGGAAGATCATACTGACGGACAAATATCATCGGTTCTGCAAGAGGTGCCGCAACGCGAACCTTCGCGATGGAGCTGGTCGACTGCCTATGAGGGTGTCTGAAGGAAAGGCTTTCGACGAAGGTAGCGCCGAGGCCGACTGGTAGCGAAGGCGACCGATTTGCCATCGTGCAAAGGGGCGCAGTGCCGGGCAGGGATGCGGATAAGCCGCGGTTTCTCTAAGGGGAAGTTGAAGCCAGGAGCCTGTTCAGCATGCGGGTGGCTTACGCGGGATGACGCAGGGTGCCATGGTCACTGAGAAGGTCGGACCTACGGTTCCGCGTGCGCAAGAGGGATTGTTCTTTCCGCCATCGGGAAACTTCGTCGTGATTTCCCCGAAGGAGCACATCGGGGACCGCCATGCTGCGAAACTCCGCGGGGCGAGTGTACTGCGGGTAATCGAGTAACGCGGACTGAAAGGATTCAAGTTCCGCGGATCGCCTGTTGCCCAGAACGCCAGGTAGGAGGCGCACCACCGCCTCTACGACGACGAGAGCTGCAGCTTCCCCACCCGCAAGAACGAAGTTGCCTATTGAGATCTCTTCTGCATTGAGGCCGTCTCGTATCCTCTCGTCAAACCCTTCATAGCGGCCACAGATCAAGATCAGACGCTTTTCTTGAGAAAGCTCGCAGGCGAGAGACTGGTCAAACAGAGAGCCCTGAGGTGTGAGGAGGATCAGGCGCCCCTTTACCGGGCTATCCCGGATGACATGCTCCACGGCGCGGAAGACGGGCTCAGGCCGCATGACCATCCCTGGTCCGCCGCCGTAGGGGCGATCATCAACGGTCCTTCTCCTGTCGGTGGAGTAGTCGCGTATGTTGTGGAGAGCGAACTGGACGGCCCCTTTCTTCTGCGCGAGCCCAAGCATGCTCTCGGCAAAGAAGGGCTTAAGAATGTCAGGGAAGATGGTGAGGACGTCGATTCTCATCCGACCTCTCCGGGAAGCGCAGGACGATGATTGAAGGCGAAGCTCGGGACTAGCTGTCGGACTCTCCGGGGGCGGCTTTTTTGCCGCGCCCCTTGGCGCGCGGATAGATACCTATCTTCTTGAGCAAGCTCCAGACGGTATCGGTCGGCTGAGCGCCTTGGTCGATCCAGTACGCCGCCCTCTCCCGACTGATGGCCACCCTCTTGTCTTCATCTTCTTCGAGAGGATGATAGGTTCCGAGACACTCGAGGACCTTGCCGTCACGCGGAGCGCGAATATCGCACGCCGTGACGCGAAAGTAGGGTCGGTGAAGCCTTCCCATTTTTTTGAGCCTGATCCTGACGGACAACGTTTTCCTCCTTCTCACCTTCGTTTAGAACGCTTTTTTCTTCTCGGTTTAAGTCTCTTGCTGCGCATTTTGACTTTCGGAACGCGGCCGAACATCGCGCCCTGAAGGAGACCACCCATCCCCCCGCCGAGTGCTGCATGCTTCATGGCTCTACGCATCTGACGAAACTGCTTGAGGAACTGGGCGACCTCTGCGGGGTCGGTGCCGCTGCCGGTCGCGATGCGACGCCTCCGACCGGCATCTATTATATCCGGGTCCGACCTCTCCTGGGAGGTCATGGAATAGATCATTGCTTCCACTCGAGACAATTCAGACTCGTCGAAGTCGTCAAGGGGGAGGCTCTTGCCAAGGCCTGGGATTTTCTCCAGGAGGCCTTTAAGCGGCCCCATCCTGCGGAGCTGGCGCAATTGCGAGAGAAAGTCGTCAAGGCCGAGCTTTTCCTTGCGTATTTTTTCCTGGAGAGCGGCGGCCTGTTGGACGTCGACAGATTCTTGAGCCTTCTCGACCAAGCTGACGACATCGCCCATGCCCAGGATTCGGGACGCCATTCGGTCAGGGTGAAATTCCTCCAAGCCGTCGAGATGCTCGCTGGTTGTAACGAAGACGACCGGTTTGCCGGTAACCGCCTTTATGGAAAGAGCGGCGCCGCCGCGCGCGTCGCCGTCAAGCTTAGTCAGTATCAAGCCCGTCAGCTCAAGTTGCTCATTGAATTCCTTGGCGCTGTTGACGGCGTCCTGTCCGGTCATGGCATCCGCAACCAGCAATATCTGATGAGGCGAAACTGCGGCGGCGACATCGCGCACCTGCGCCATCATCTCCGGGTCAACGTGGAGCCGCCCTGCAGTATCGAGCACAACGACGTCGTTGCCGTGCCGCAGCGCGTGAGGCAGGCTGTTATTGGCGACACGAACAGGATCGGAATCGTCTTCCGAGTAAACCGGCAGCCCCGCCTGCTCTCCGAGAACACGAAGCTGTTCGACGGCCGCCGGGCGCTGAAGGTCGGCAGCGACGAGGAGAGGCTTGTGTCCGCGCTTGCGAAAATGGACTCCCAGTTTGGCGCAGGTGGACGTCTTACCGGTGCCCTGCAGGCCGGCAACCATGATCAGGGTCGGAGGCACGTCTGCCATGGCGAGTTTAGCGGATCCAGGTCCCATGAGATTGACGAGCTCATCGTGAACGATCTTGACGATTTGCTGCGCTGGGGAGACGCTCTTTATGACCTGCCGGCCGACGGCCTTTTCTGAAACCGCCTGAACGAAGTCACGGGCGACGCGGTAGTTAACGTCCGCCTCGAGGAGGGCGGTTCGTATCTGGCGCATGCCCTCGGCCATGTTCTCTTCGGTGAGAAGGCCGCGCGAACGGAGCCGACTGAAGACATCGCCAAGTTTGGCCGCTAGACTCTCAAACACCACCTATCTCCCTGCGTTAGACCTCGACGCGGGCGATTTTCGCGCCGAGTTTTTTCAGGCGTTGATCCAGAGCCTCGTAACCGCGGTCCACATGGTACACGCGGTTGACTTCCGTAACACCCTTTGCGGCGAGTGCCGCGACAACGAGGGCAGCTCCGCCCCGCAGGTCGGATGCCATGACGGGAGCGCCTGAAAGCTCGGGTACGCCTTCGATGATTAGGCTCGAGCCCTGCATTCTGATCCTCGCCCCCATTCTGGCAAGTTCGGAGACGTGGGTGAACCTTTCTTCGAAGATCCTCTCGGTAACTATGCTGATCCCCCTTGCAAGAGTCAGGAGCGAACATAGGATTGGCTGCACGTCCGTCTGAAAACCTGGGTAAGGTTGTGTCGTCACGTCCGCGGGCGATAATGCCTCGGCTGGAAGCACGCGATAGCCGTCAGACAGCTTTTCGAGTCTGACGCCAATTGTACTCAGCTTGTCTGCCACGGCGGCCAAGTGACGATGCACGACGCCCCTGACGGAAATGGGGCTTGCGGTTACGGCTCCTGCGAAGATTAGTGTGGCAGCGTCCATCCGATCCGGCATGACCGAGTAGTCAGCGCCGGCCAGGGATGGAACGCCTTCGATGACTATTCTGTGAGTTCCCGCGCCGGATATTTTGGCCCCCATGGCGTTAAGGAAATTCGCAAGTTCCTCGACTTCGGGCTCGCACGAAGCGCCGTCGATCACGGTAGTGCCCTCGGCTAGTGCGGCAGCCATCATAACGTTGTAAGTGCCTCCGGCGGTGGGTCCGTTGGGTCCTCCCAGGTAGATCTCTGCCCCTCGGAGTTTGTCCGCCTGAGCGGTCACATAGCCGTGTTCGAGCTTGATATCGGCCCCCAGCATTCGGAGCCCCTTGATATGGATGTCGACGGGGCGCGGCCCCAACACACATCCGCCCGGGTACGACACTGTGGCGTGTCCTCGACTTGCCAACAGTGGGCCGAGCAGGAAGAAGGAAGCTCTCATTTTCCGTACCAAGTCGTAGGGAGCAACACATTTCGAGGGGTGTGATGCGGCCACGGTGATGGTATGGTCGCGGCGGTCGACCTCCATGCCGACTTCCTTGAGGATGCGACTGAGCGTATCCACATCCCATATGTCCGGCACGTTGCGAAGGGTGCATGTCCCGGTTGAGAGCACCGTAGCAGCCATCATTGGGAGGGAAGCGTTCTTGCTGCCCTGGACGTGGATTTCTCCACTGAGCCGCGCAGGTCCTTCAATAACGAACTTGTCCATTGTTCAGTCGTTTCCCTTTGCGACAAGGAGCCTATCTTTGCCGCCGTAGTCTTTCAGTACCTCGACCGCGGAGAAAGCACGCGTACGGGCGGCAACTGCTGTGACTCGCGAGCCCTGGTCTTCTCCGATTTCGAGTAGTAAAGAGCCGCGGGGCTTCAGCAGATTATGCGCATCTTCAATGAGCGGGATAAGATACTTTAGCCCATCGGGGCCGGCTTTCAAAGCGATTTCAGGCTCGTGATCCCTGATCTCCGGGCTCAACGTACCCCACTGCGGCTCCGGGACATAGGGCGGATTGGAGCATATGATGTCAAACCCGGCCGGCTCGGCAAGCTTCCTGAGGGGTTCGTAGAGGTCTCCTTGAAGGAATTCAATCCGGCCAGCGACGGACACACGCTCGGCGTTTGTCTTTGCGATCCCCAGTGCCGGTTCGGAGATGTCCGTTGCCCAGATCCGAGCTGAGGGAAGGCCGACAGCCACCGAGAGGGCGATGTTGCCGCATCCTGTGCCGATGTCGGCGACGGCGGGTGCCGGTGTGCCGGAGCCTAGCTCAATAGCCTTCTCTACAAGAAGCTCGGTCTCCGGTCTGGGTATAAGGACATCGGGAGTGACGACGAAATCCAGAGACATGAACTCGGCGTGGCCTGTTAGATACTTAACCGGCACTCCCCTTCCCCGCTTCACGACGAGCTCCTTGAAGGAAGCAAGGCTGTCATGGCCGATGGTTTCGTCGAAATTGGTGTAGAGCTTGACGCGATCATATCCAAGCACGTGGGCCAGCAGGATCTCAGCGCTGAGACGGGGCGAGTCGACGGCCTTGCGCTGGAAATACTTCTGGGTCCACTCGACGAGTCGCATGATTGTCCAGGTTTGCTCAGCCAATCGGTCACCGGAAGGGGTTATCTCAGGTTAGCCAGCCGGCTTTCACGTTCGCGCTCGATGAGGCCGTTGACAAATTCATCGATCTCACCTTCGAGGACGGCCTGCAGGTTGTAGACGGTGAGGTTGGTTCTGTGGTCGGTGACGCGGCTCTGCGGGAAGTTGTAGGTTCTGATTTTCTCGCTGCGATCGCCGGTGCCTATTTGCGAGCGCCTGGCGGTGTCCCTTTCGGCTTTTTGCTCCTGCTGCTTGATGGCATAGAGGCGACTCCTCAATACTCGCATGGCTTTGGCGCGATTCTGATGCTGCGACTTCTCGTCCTGGCACTGCACAGTGATACCGCTGGGGATATGGGTGAGCCTTACTGCGGAAGCCACCTTGTTCACGCTCTGGCCTCCGGGACCTGAAGCGTGATAGGTTTCGACCTTAAGGTCGGAGGGGGCGATTTCGAGCTGGACCTCCTCGACCTCCGGCAGGACGGCGACCGTTACGGCTGAGGTGTGGATGCGTCCGGCCGATTCGGTCGTCGGAACGCGTTGGACACGATGGCAGCCGCTCTCGTTCTTCAGCATCCTGTACGCCCTACGCCCCTTGACCGAGAAAATGGCCTGCCTAACGCCGCCGAGAGCGCTCCTGCTGATATCGAACAACTCTATCTTCCATCCTGATTTCTCGGCGAACTTGGAGTACATGCGAAGGAGGTCGGCAGCGAAAAGCGCAGCCTCTTCGCCTCCGGTTCCCGCTCGGATTTCCATAATAGCGGCGTCGCGGAAATCGTCCGGGTCGGAAACGAGTTCCTGCCGAATTTCCTCCATGGCTCTACGTGATTCTTCGACCAAGCTCGCCTCCTCGTCCCTTGCAAGCTTAACGAGCTCCTGGTCAGTCTCACGCTCGGCCAAAGCCCTTGCCTCTTGGAGTTGCTGCTCCATCGCAAGATAACGGTCATAGAGAGCGACCAATTTGCCGAGGGCTCCGTATTCCTTTGCGTGCTGGGCATAAAGCTCCGGCGACGAGGTGATGGCAGGTTCGGCGAGAAGCTTTTCCAGCTCCAGTCGCCGTCTCCGTTTAGCCTCAAGAACGTCGATGAGAGACATTGGTCAACCCTAGCGACCTACGCCACGACGAGGGTGCAAAGGTAGCGTAGTCCGGTCTCAGCAGGGGTTAGAGAGATACGCTCGAGCGACGAAGATGAAGAGCCATGTTGGCGGCAGCCCCGCTCACTCCGACTCACCTTTCGGAGCAGCTTCCTCTTTAGCGTCGAGGTTCCGCTCCCCATACCGCCACCCGTACTTTCTCTGGAATTTCTCGACGCGTCCAGCCGTATCGACCAGCTTTTGAGTACCAGTGTAGAACGGATGGCACTTGGAGCATACTTCGACAGAGATCTTGTCCTTGGTGGATCGGGTTTTGAAGGTTTCCCCGCAGCCGCATGTGACTGTAGCTTCCACGTACTTAGGATGAATGCCCTCTTTCATGTCTGTTCTCCGTGCGTTTGTGCCATGAAAAGTATTCTACCTCCTTTTGCCAGGATGGGCAAGTGCACGAAATCTCTTGAATCTGTCCGGCATGCATGGCAAGATGTTGTTCCGAGTACGGAGGAGACATGATGAAAAAGCGAGAGCCTTTCGGAGCGGTAGCCCTGAGGCTGGGGCTGACGAGCAAGGAAGACCTGGAGGAAGCCCTGGCGATCCAAGAGCAAGAGGATAAGATGGGCAAGCAACACCGCCTGCTCGGACTGATAATGCTCGAGATGGGCTACCTGACGACGACGGAGTTGATCGAGGTCCTTCGCCACATAGACGAAGCACAGGAAAAGAAGGAGTCCCGCAAGTAGGGAGGCGTGTCAGGGTTTCGCGCTTGACTTTGCGTTGCCGCCTCGGCGTGCCGCAATCTTATTGACGGCGTGGAGGTAGGCGAGCGCGCTGGCTTCGAGGATGTCGGTACTGGCCGCCCTGCCGCGCACTTTGAGACTTCCCGATTCCACCTCGACCGATACCTCCCCTAACGCATCTTTGCCATGCGTGACTGCCCGTATCATGTAATCGGAAAGGACGCCGGGGATGCCGGTTAACCTGTCGATGCCCCGATATATTGCGTCCACCGGGCCGTCACCGGTGGCGGCATCTTGTTTGATCTCGCCTTGTTGTGTCTTTACGACCACGGTCGCAGTGGGAATGGAATTGGTGCCGCTGTAGGTCTGGACGGACACCAGTTCGAAGACTTGGGGCACGCGGGAGGTTTCCGCCTCGATTATGGCCTCTATATCGGCATCGAAGATTTCTTTCTTCTTGTCTGACAGAGCCTTGAACTGCCTGAAGGTGTGCTCCAGCTCTTCATCGGACAGCTCGTATCCGAGCTCGGAGATCCGTTTCCGGAAGGCGTGCCTGCCTGAATGCTTCCCCAAGACCAACTCCGACTTGGCGAAGCCGACGTCTTCGGGTTTCATGATCTCATAGGTGATTCGCTCTTTGAGGATTCCGTCTTGATGGATGCCGGCTTCGTGAGCAAAGGCGTTCTCCCCAACTACCGCTTTGTTTCGCTGAACGTAAATCCCGGTGAGAGAACTCACGAGCCTGCTGGTCGCGAGGAGCCGGTTGGTGACGACGCTGCAAGTGTGACCGAAGTGATCCCGGCGGGTGTTGATGGCCATGACTATCTCTTCTAGAGCCGCATTGCCGGCGCGTTCGCCAATTCCGTTGACGGTGCACTCCACCTGGCGTGCACCCGCCTCGACGGCAGCGAGGGAATTCGCCACGGCAAGCCCCAGATCGTCGTGGCAGTGGACGCTCAGCACGACGCGATCGACCCCTGGCACATTCGAGGCGAGTTCACGAATGATCTCAGCAAACGGTCCCGGGAGAGCGTAGCCGACGGTATCCGGGATGTTTATGGTGGTCGCACCCGCATTGACGGCCACTCCGACCACTTCCTTGAGGAAAGCGATATCGGTCCTGGAGGCATCCATGGCAGAGAACTCGATGTCGGACATGCGGCGCTTTGCGTAGCGGATGGCCTCGGAGGTCATATCGAGTACTTCGGATCTTGATTTCCGCAACTGGTGTTCGAGGTGTATGTCGGAGGTAGCAACGAAGAGATGGAGCCTGGGAGCACGAGCCGGCTTGAGGGCCTCCAACGCGGCATCGATGTCGTCCCTACGGACGCGGGCGAGTGCCGCAATAGAAACATCCTTCACTTCTTCGGAGACCGCTCGTACGGCGTCGAAGTCCCCCTGCGACGTAAACGGGAAGCCGCCCTCAATTACGTCAACGCCAAGGCCGGCGAGTTGCCTGGCGATCTCGAGTTTTTCCCGGATGTTGAGGCTCGCCCCCGGGGCCTGCTCGCCGTCACGCAGAGTCGTATCGAAGATAAGGATTCTAGACATGTAGCTGGCTCCGGGCATGGGCCAGGTTTCGTTTCAGAGTGCGGCTACTTCTTTCCCCGAAGCATCGCAACGGTGCCCGTCCTGGCGACTTCCTTTATCCCGTACGGCCTAAGGAGCTTAATGAGCGCCTCGATCTTCGATTCGTTGCCGGTCAGTTCGATTATGAGGTCCTGCTGGGCGATATCGACGATGTTCGCCCTGAAGATATGGGCTATTTGGGAAATGTCCTGCCGCCTGTGGGGCTCTGCGTTGACGCGAATCAATATGAGGTCCCTCTCGACGTGATCTGCCGGGGTGACATCCTGAACCTTGATGACGTAGATCAGTTTCCGAAGCTGCTTGATTATCTGCTCGAGTATCTGCTCGTCGCCGCGTGCTGCAATGGTCATGCGGGAGAACTGCGGATTTTCGGTCTCGCCGACGGCGAGGCTGTCAATGTTGAATCCCCGGCTGCTGAACAAGCCGGAAACGTGGGCCAGGACTCCAGCCTTGTTCTCGACCAGGGCGGTGAAGACATGTCGGTGTTCCTTCTCCGAATCGGCCACGGTCAACTCTCCTTTAAGCCAAGCCGCCGATCATCTCGTCTATGGCTTTGCCCGCGGGGACCATTGGGTAGACATTCTCTTCCGGAGAGACTCTGAAATCGATAATGACAGGCTTATCGATCTCCAGCGCTCTTTCAAGAGTCGGGCGGACATCCTCAGTTCTTTCGACCAGGAAGCCCGCCGCTCCGTAGGCCTCGGCAAGTTTGACGAAGTTCGGCGCGCCGTCCAGGCGGGTGCAAGAATACCTCCTATTGAAGAACAGTTCCTGCCATTGTCTTACCATTCCCAGGTAGCCGTTGTTAAGAATGGCGACCTTAACGGGGACGTTGCATTTGACTGCGGTGGCAAGCTCCTGCACGTTCATCTGGAAGCTTCCGTCGCCGGCTATGTCGAAAACGATACTGTCGGGCTTGGCGATCTGGGCTCCGATGGAAGCGGGAAATCCGAATCCCATGGTTCCGAGCCCGCCAGAAGAAATGAACGAGCGCGGCATCGTGTAGGTGTAGAATTGAGCCGCCCACATCTGGTTCTGACCGACTTCGGTGCATATTATGGCTTCCCCCCGAGTCACTTCGTGAATCTGCTGGACGACGTACTGAGGTTTAAGCCCATCCGGCTCGTAGCCAAGAGGGTGCGATTCCTTCCACTTATTCACTTTCTCGAGCCAGTCTTTGCGGTCCACGGGTTTGACGAGCTTGCCGAGTTCGGCGAAGATTCGCTTTGCGTCGCCGACGACGGGGATGTCAACGGGGATACTCTTGCTGATGGAAGCGGGGTCTATGTCTATATGGATGATCTTGGCCTTCGGCGCGAATGTTTTGACGTCGCCTGTGACGCGGTCATCGAAGCGCGCTCCGACTGCGATGATGAGGTCGGCGGACTGAACTGCGTAGTTGGCATACGCGGTGCCATGCATCCCCAACATTCCCAGTGACAGCGGATCATCTTCCGGGAAGCATCCTAAGCCGAGGAGCGTAGTTGTAACGGGGATTCCAATCCTCCTTGCAATCTCCCGCAGTTCGTCCGAAGCCCCGGAGGAGATGACGCCGCCGCCGGCGTAGAGAACAGGCTGCTTCGCCTCGTTGATCACGTCGGCGGCACGCTGTATTTGCCGAGGGTTGCCGTCGTATTTGGGCTTGTAGCCGGAGAGAGAGAGCTTGTCGGGGATAGTCGCGTCGCATTCCGCCAGGGAGACGTCGAGAGGGACATCGACCACAACGGGCCCGGGGCGGCCCGTGCCGGCGATGTAAAAGGCTTCCCGGAGAGTCTTGGCAAGCTCCCTCACGTCGTTGACGAGATAGTTGTGCTTGGTGACAGGCCGTGTTATGCCGGTGGTGTCCGCCTCTTGGAAAGCATCATTGCCGATGAGGTGGGTCTTGACCTGACCCGTGATGGCCACAACCGGGGAGGAATCCATGTATGCAGTGGCGATGCCGGTTACCAGATTGGTCGCGCCGGGGCCGGAGGTGGCGATGCAGACGCCCACCTTGCCCGAGGCGCGGGCGTATCCGTCAGCAGCGTGGGCGGCCCCCTGTTCATGAGCGCAGAGAATGAACTTGAGCGGTGATTCATACAGCACGTCGAACAAGGGAATCACGGAGCCCCCGGGGATGCCAAACGCGACCTCGACTCCTTCGTACAGAAGCGTATCTACGAGTATTTGTGCTCCGGTTTTCTTCACTTGGGAGACTCCTCATGGGCAAATGAAAGGATGCGTACGAAGAGAACCATACCCGTTACCTCCCCGGCGCGCCCTACCGGACGCCGCCACCCACCCTCGATGGCACATTAACAGCGGTTATATTAATCACTCGAAGTATGTCCAACGGCGCACTCACTCCGGGCAACCCTAGGCAAAAATGCCGCTTTCGAAACCGGGCTCATCATCTTTATCCGGCTGAGGGGAAGAAGTCCCGGGCGTCGAACCCGGTCGACGCCGAGGCTGTTCAAAGTCATCTGACACGTATCCCTCTGATTCTGCTCTTCTCACTTCCTCCTCGTATGCACGAAGAATCATCCCTTGAAGCTCTTCCCTGCAAGTTGAGTTGATGGGATGCGCGATGTCGGCGTGGAGCTTGGGAGGCTGCCCGTCAGAGTCTTCTACCCGTTTATCATCAAGCCTGGCTCCACACTCGTTGCAGTAGCGAGCCCGAAGATAGTTCTTGCCGCCGCAGACGGGGCAGTTGTCGGTGAGCTTCCGGCTAGGCATGGCCACGAAAAGTCCTTTGTTGCCTTCTATTATCTTGAGGTCTCGAATGACGAAGTCATTGTCTATAGTTATCGTGCAGAAGGCATGCAACTTATCTCCCCGCTGCGGAACAAGCTTGACGCGGACTTCAGTGATGTTCACTCTGAGCTCCTTGTGCCTATGGCAGCTACCCGGTTATGGCCAACTCGTTGCGGAAAACACCCCGCCTACTGCCGCGTTCGTGAGCGACGCGGCTGCTGCTGTCGCCCCCCTCCTGGAGCGACATATCCCGAAGAAAGCCGAGCCGCTTCCGGTCATGCCGACCCCGGCGAACGGCATACCTGCCATGGTCTCCTCCAACTCGAGCAAGGGGGGGTGAATCGCGACGCTTATAAGCTCCAGCCTGTTAAAGACCTCCTTGCCTATTTCCCCTATATCGCCCTTCTCGAGCGCAGCCAATAGAATGTTAGCTTCTCTCCTAGGACCCGTCAAGGCAATTTTGCTCCGGGCATATACGTCCCGAGTGGATACCTTAGCGTACGGGCAGACGATGACATAGTGGAGGCGGGAGGCAGACTTGACGGAAGTCACGACATCTCCCCTGCCCTGGCACAACGCCGTACCACCCTCGATGAAGAACGGGACATCGGAGCCGAGAACGGCCGCAAGGCGCTGCAACTCCGCGGAGCCGAGCCTAAGCCCGAGTAACCGGTTGAGCCCGACCAGTGTGGATGCAGCGTCGCTGCTGCCGCCGCCCAGCCCGGACCCGGCGGGTATGCGCTTAGCCAAGGCTATCCGCACCCCCATGCCGGGAGCAAAGCGCTCGAGAAACAGGTCTGCCGCGCGCCAAACGATGTTCTGCCGCCCTTGGGGGACATCAAGTCCTGTGGTTACAAGCTCAACGCCGGACTCCGCGCGAGAAAGTGCCAGCTCATCGAAAAGGTCTACGGTCTGCATAACCGTGGAGAGGTCGTGATAACCGTCCGCCCTCCTGGACACGAGTTCGAGGAAGAGATTGAGCTTGGCGGGCGCGAGGATTCGAAGCTTGCCAGCCTTCAGCTGCTTAGAACGAATGCGAGAAGGGGCGGTCACTTCTTCACAGTCCGACATTTCGCAGGTCCACTCACGGTGCGAGCTTGGTACCAGGCAAACGCACGGCTGCCCTCGCGCAAGGAACAAGGCCGCCTGATTATAGGCGTTCGACCGCCAGGGTCAACGTCCTTCCACCAATAAGGGAACCACGAAAACTATGACATCGTAGATCGCATGAGTGTACACCGCGGCGCCGAGCCCACGCGATGCGTACACGGCGGACAGATAAAGGCCCGCCAGGAACCGGAAAGCGAAGGTGGAACTGGAGAACGTATCGCTCACAGAGCCGACGTAGTGTGCTGCGGCGAATATCAGAGCGGAGAGAGTGACACTTATCATGGCCGGCCAAAAGGTAGACCGTTGGGGAGCAACACCCTTAAGGAGATAGAAGAGAAGGCCGGTGAGGAGCAACCGGAAAAGAAACTCCTCATAAACGCCCGCACCTATGGAGAGGAGGACGGCGGCTACCGGAGATATCTGCACTGGGGCGGCGACGGCGAGGGTCGCTCCTTGCACAAGGAGCGCCACCAGGACAAGTGCGACTGCGTAGACGGTGCTTTCCAAAAAGAGCAGAAAGAAAGTCAGAGCCCGGAAATGTCTCTCCGCGCTGAGCCGCCAATATGCGGCGACTACGCCGGCTGCGATCAGGAAGTTGAAAACGAGAGCACCCGCAGGGCCAAGAAACGACAGGGGCAGCTTGACGGCTATCTCAGCCCCGTTACGGAGAGGCGGGACAACGAGGGCTATGCCTACTTCGTACGCGAGAAGAAGAGGTGCGATGAAAATAGCGCTGAACGCCAATCCGGAGGAGATGTCCAAGTATCCCTTGGTTTTCTTGGCTATCTGTTCACCCTCCCCGGGCACGCCCACTAGCCCTTTATCACGCCAAGAGGTTTGAGCCTCGCGACTTTCTTTGACAGTCCGGCGCCGTGGACGGTGTTGACCACCTGGTCCACGTCCTTGTACGCGTAGGGAGCCTCTTCTGCTATGCTCTGCCAACCCGGAGCCCGCACGATCACTCCCTGCGCCTGCATCTCCTGGCGGAGGTTGCGGCCCTTGCTAATTCTAATCGCCTGATGCCGGCTCATGGTTCTGCCTGCTCCGTGGCAAGTGGAACCGAAGGTCTCCGACATGGCGGTTTCGGTGCCGACGAGTATGTAGGAAGCAGTGCCCATGTCACCGGGGATTATGATCGGCTGGCCGACGGACTTGTAGCGAGCGGGCACTTCGGCGTGTGCCGGGGGGAACGCTCGGGTGGCCCCCTTCCGATGCACGCAGAGGGTCTTCGTTTCGCCGTGTGCCTGGTGCCGCTCAAGCTTGGCGATGTTGTGGGCCACATCGTAGATGAGTTCAAGGCCGAGAGAGTCTTCGCCGGCATCAAACACGCGCTGAAAGACCTGCCTGGTGAAATGGGTGAGCATTTGTCGATTGGCCCAAGCGAAATTGGCGGCGCAGGCCATCGCGCCAAGGTAGCTTTGGCCCTCGGGCGATCGGACGGGGGTGCAGACCAGTTGGCGATCGGGGATGTCTATGCCGTACTTTTTCGGCGCTCCTGCCAGGGATTCGATGTAGTCCTGACAAACCTGATGGCCGAAGCCGCGGGATCCGCAGTGAATCATCACTGTGATTCCTCCCTCCTCCAACCCCATAATCTGGGCGGCCCTGCGGTCATAAACCTGGTCTACGACCTGGACTTCGAGGAAGTGGTTCCCCGACCCCAGACTGCCGACCTGTCGGCGACCGCGCTCCATGGCCTTTTTGCTGACGGCACCCGGTGAAGCGCCCTTCATAGCGCCTCGCTCTTCGCAGTGAAGCAGGTCGTCCTGTGTCCCCATGCCCTTTTCGACGACCCACCCGGCTCCTTGTACGAGGATCGCACGCTCGTCGGCCGGCGAAAGGGTGATGGAGCTCTTGGAACCTAATCCCAGCGGCACATCGCGGAATAGAGCTTCTATGAGAGTCTCTATCCGTGGCCTTACGTCTGAGCCGGAAAGGCGAGTGCGGAGAACCCTAACGCCACAGTTAATGTCGTAGCCGACTCCACCGGGCGAGACCACGCCGCCGGCATCGATATCTGTGGCGGCGACCCCTCCGATGGGGAATCCGTATCCCCAGTGGATGTCAGGCATTGCGTAGGAGGCTCGTACTACCCCGGGCAGATGGGCGACGTTGGCAACCTGCTCGGGGGCGGAGTCCTTTCGCATCTGCGGCACCGCGTCCTCGGCGATGTAGATAAGGCCGGGGACAAGCATCCCTTGCTTGTAAGACTTGGGAATCCTCCAACAGAAGTCAGATACCTTTTCGAGAGGACCTTCCCATGGCTCCTGCATTGCACCCTCCACCGTTTGGGGAAAAGGAACATGCGCGGGCCTGCTGAACGTGTCCGAGACGGAAATCCATGAACCTACGCTCAAGTATAGACCCGCCCCGCGCGACCATCAACCTTTTTCGCTGGTCGCCTTGACAGTAGAATCGGGGACTGCTAAGCTGCGAGCTAGCGGATGTCCCAAGGGCAGGCCGGACAAGAAGTGCGGAGGTGCTGGAGGTGAAACTGTCGTTTTTTGGCGGTGTCATCTGCCTCTTGCTCCTCTCCGGTTCTGCGAGTTCCCAGGCGCAAGAAAGATTGGTCACTCCCGCCTCCGACGGCATCATATACTCTCCTTCACGAATGTTCTCCATCAACTATCTCCCCGAGAGAATAGAAGGTTTCCAGGTCGAGCTGTGGTACGCCGTCGGTGATGAGACCCAATGGCTGTACTACGGCGCGGACGACGATGGGGAAGCGCCAATCAGCTTCGCCGCAGAACGCGACGCGCTGTATTTGTTCTGCATAAGGGCGGCGACCGACAGTGCGACGGCAGGCCAACCGGCACCCCTTGCACCCCAGATGAGGGTGGCGGTCGACACTCAACGGCCGGTAGTCACTATTCTGAGCCCGTCCGAGGGGGAACGGTTCCGACGCGGCGAGATGATGTCACTGGTGTGGCAGGCCACTGACGAGAATCTGGCAGACAGCAGTGTTGAAATAGGCTACAAGATGCCGGGGGCCGAAGATTGGGTGTTGGCAGCGACGGGGTTCAAGAGCGAGGGGCGCTTTTCCTGGCAGCCGCCTGCCACGGCTGTTGGCGATGTCGGCATTCGCATACGGGCAATGGACAAGGCCACAAATTGGGGTGAGGACAGCCTCGGCGTGTTTGTTGGAAGACTGCCCATTGAAGTGCCGTGGCTGATAACCGGGCCCGTTGTCAGCAAATCCAGGGAAATCCGCCTGAGCATTTCGCCTCCTGATGAGATTTCTGAGGGAGCTTCTTCGGCCGAGCTCTGGGTAACCGAGGACGGCGGTGAAAGCTGGCGGAAACATGGAGAAATAGTCGCGGGTGAAGAGAATGTCGAGTTTCCGGCGCCGAATGACGGGGCGTACGGCTTTCGCCTGGTGGAAAAGGGTGGAAACGGTGAGCGGGAGGTCGGTCCCTCCCCCGGCGTGGCTCCCCAGTGGGAGTGCCTGGTAGACACTGAGGCCCCAGAGGTCTCTCTGGTCTCCCCTATCGGCGGGGAACTGTGGAGCGGCAGGGAAGCGAAAGAGGTGGTGTGGAGAGCGTCGGACGAGAACCTGCCACCCCGGCCCGTGTCGCTGTTCTACAGTACGGACGGCGGGGAGTCGTGGAGGCCCATAGCGTCAGGCTTGGAGAATACGGGCGACTACCTGTGGGAAGCTCCGTGGATTGCCGGAGCGCAATTCCGGGTGAAAGTCACGGTGACTGATTTGGCTGGGAACGCTTCCGAGGCGGCGTCCGGCGAGGTTTTCGCGGCAGAGACTTCGCTTGTCGCGCCAAAGGCAACCGAAGTAGGGATACTGCCCGAGCCGGAGGCACGCGTGGACGATGCGACGAGGCCTGGGACGGACAGCGTGGTTCCGACGCCTGCGAAGCAGGCGGCTCCTGAAATGGAGAAGCCGGACAAGAGCGCGAGAGAGATGGAGAGGGAAGGCGCGTCCCTGCGGGCAAAAGGTCATCTGGGCGAGGCGGAGCGGCTTCTCAGAGAAGCTCACGAAGAGTATCCGGAGGACGCGAGAGTGACGAACGATCTGGGGGCAACCTTGGTGGCGCTTCAGAAATACGAGGAAGCCGTGCAGGTTCTGAGTGCTATAGAAGGCTCAAGCGACGCGGAACATCAATACAATCTGGGAACGGCATATCAGAGGTTGGGTGAACTGGATTCCGCCCTGGCGGCGTTCCAGGTTGCACTGGAGCTAGACCCTGGCTTTGCGGAGGCGAAGTGGGCGCTGGCGGCAACGATGATGAGATTGGGACTGGCGGGGGACGCACGCCGGATATGGCGAGAGCTGGCTGACGAGGAGGCTCTGCCGGAGGCGTGGCGTCGTAGAGCGAGCGAGCTCGGCGAGTAGTCATAACAACAGGCGAGAGGCGTGTCCCAGATGGCGGGAAACACCCGCAAGCCGACGGTTCCCATCGTGCACGGCTCCGGCTTGCCGGGATTCCTGCGAAGGAAGAAGCTCCCACAGTTGTTTTTTTTGATCGGGGAGGAGAACTACTACAAGGAAAGGGCCTTCGAGGCGGTAATCGCGGCTGTGCGAGCAGGCGGCGTCGAGCCGGAGGTGCTCAGGCTGCCGCTGGCGGATTTGGGCCCGGGTGAGCTTGCGCAGGAGTGCGCCACGCAGAGCCTTTTCGGGGGCGCGAGGGTGGTATTCGTCGAAGGGACGGAGGACCTGGCAGAAGAGGACTTGGCCGCAGTAACACCAGAGACGATAGCACCGAACGTTTTCGCGCTCGTCTCGCTGGGCAAGAAGGCGAAGCCGGGCCATGTGCGAGGGCCGGCGGGCAAGACCTTGATCGTCAATTGCCCAAGTCTCTACCCGGAGAAAATGCCCGCATGGTTGCAGGGGCAGGTCAAGAGTCGCACGGGCAAAAACATCCCTGCCAAGGCGGCGACTATGGTGGTGCAGCTTGCCGGGCAGAACCTGTCTACACTGGAGTCTCAGCTTGAGAAACTCGACCTCTACACGGGGACTAGGAAGAACATCAGGGAAGAGGACGTCAGGGCGATAATTGGGTTGGAACGCGAGTTCGCCAGCTACGAGATCGTTGACGCGGTATCAGAGAAGAAGCCGAGCCTTGCGCTGGAGAGGATGCGAGAGGGGCTTTCAAGGGGGATGCAGCCCACCACGATAATAACTTATGTCGGTTCGCGGCTGCGCGATCTCCTTCGCGCAAAGAGGATATGCGCATCCCGAGGTCAGAAAGCCCTTGCAGCCGAGCTGGGGGTACACCCTTATGTGGCGACGATGATAGCCAAGCAGGCAGAGGATTTGGAGGAGAAGGAAATCGAAGACAAGCTGTGGCTCGTGCTGAAGACCCAGAGCTTGCTGAGATCCGGAGGAGGACCTGACGAGGTGTTGGCCGAGGCTCTTATCGTGAGGCTCTGCGCGGAATGATCATGCGGAAGCATGCGGCATTGCTGGTGCTGTTGGCGGCAATCGGCATCTTGTCGGCATCCTGCACAACCGGCGGGCTGCAAAGGGCCGCTCCCGGGCCGGAAAACGCTTATGTGCACGACGGGAGCGAAGAGCTCTTGAGGGAGATAGAGCAGTTCAGAGAATCGCTGAGAGGCTCAAGAGCTGAAGGAGAAACACATCCACGACCCGAATCCGACGATGAAAGGGGTACGGCCGATTTCCTGGAGCTTAAGGGAGCCGGCCCCGGGACAGGGATCAAGGCCGAGAACGTTCCGCCCATATTGGAGGCCCAGCCTGTCGTCGCAGCCAAAGCGCCCCCGAGAGTAGTCGAAGAACCCCCCGCGCCGGCTCCATCCGTTTACCTTGTGGAACGGCGACCGCCGACAGTCAGTGAGATTGCGGCCGAAATGGAGGACAGGGCATCGGGCAATCCAAGTTTCAAACGGGTGTTGGCGGCTCTCCTGCTGGCTGTGGGCGATGCTGAAGGTGCATTCCTCGCGGCGAATTCCGGGCGTGGCGAGGAGGAAAACTGGGAGACATTGGTGAGGGCCGCCGCCAGCTTTCGGATCGGAGAGACCGACGCGGCCATTTCCCTGGCGGATCAGGTCCTGAGACGATGGAAGGAACAGGCTCCGCTTAAGGTCACCAAGCTTACACTGTGCAATCGGATTTCCAGCTACGGGGTGTATGAAGAGTACGATCGGGGATGGGTCGTTCCACGGCAGGAGGTGCTGTTATATTGCGAGGTGGACAACTTCGTCGCGGAGAAGGAAGGAGAAGGGGCGTATTTGTCCACATTGCACATCCAGATAGAGATACGGGACGGAAGCAAAGCCGTTTGGTCGTGGGACCCTCCTGAGGTGGTAGATAGGAGCCGTAACCTGAGGGATGACTTGTACGTGGGAACACGCTTTTACGTACCCTCCGACCTGAGACCGGGGGAGTATAAACTCCGTGTGACCGTCAGCGACAAGGTGGGTAACAAGTCAGCTAAAGAGGAAATAGATCTCGTCGTGAAGACTCCATGAAGGCAGTCCATTTCGGTGCCGGGAACATAGGGCGTGGGTTCCTCGGTCAGCTCTACTGGAACTCCGGATACGAGACGATATTTGTAGACATCGACCAGGAGCTTGTCCGGCTGCTAAACGAGCGTGGCCGATACACGGTCCACATAGTGGGGCCGGAGCCGCATGACGTGGAAGTGGGGCACGTCCGGGGTGTGGATGCGCGCGAGACGGACCAGGCGGCACGGGATGTGGCATCATGCGATCTTGCGAGCATTGCTGCGGGCAGCCGCGCGTTGCCGAAAATAGCCGGTTTGCTCGCGAAGGGTGTCGCCGTGAGAGCGAGAAACAGTCCTGAACGCCCGCTTAACGTGATCATCTGCGAGAACCTTCTGGACGTGGCAAGGATTCTCAGGGAACACCTGATCGCCGAAGTACCAGACATCCATCGCGATTTCGTAAGGAGGAAGGTAGGACTCGTGGAGTCGGTCGTGAGCAGGATGGTCCCGGTGGTAACAGAAGAGCAAAGGCGGCGCGATCCTCTGGCAGTCTATGCCGAAGAGTACTGCATTTTGCCCGTGGACGCGAAGGCTTTCGTTGGGAAGATCCCGCAGATAGTCGGGATGGAACCCATCGAGAACCTCAGAGCGTATGAAGAGCGTAAGCTTTACACCCATAACTGCGGACACGCGCTGACGGCATACTTCGGCTTTGAGAGGGGCTACGCGTACATATGGGAGAGCATAGAAGATAGGGAGGTGAGGTCGCTTGTCGAGGAAGGGCTTTGGGAATCGGGTAGGGCGTTGATAGCAAGACATGGGTTTGCCGAGGAAGATTACCGTATCCACGTCGAGCAACTCTTGGCGCGGTTCGCCAATCGCCCTCTGGGCGACACAATAGCCCGGGTGGGGAGGGACCCTCTTAGGAAGCTAGGGCCTAATGAGAGGCTGGTGGGGGCTGCGCGGCTGGCACTAGCTTACGGAATTGAGCCGCGGGTTCTCAGCATGGGCATGGCAAGCGCGCTGCGATACCACAATCCCGACGACCCGGGGGCGCGCCGATTGGCCGAGATGATCAAGAAAGAAGGTGTGGACTTTGTGCTCGCCAGCGTATGCAATATCCAGAAGGGAGATCCGCTCTATCGCCTGGTGCATGCACAACTGGGAACGGGCCAGGCTTCTGAACGCGGGAGGAACACATGGACAAGAGACTCGCAATAATCGGGGTCGGCAAGATGGGAAGTGCGCTGGCTCGCGGGGTGATGAAAGCACGCCTCGTGAAGGCAGACAGGATGACGGCATTCGACGCGGACGGCGAGAGGCTGGCCGCGCTTGCGCGTGAATTGGGGTTTCGGCCTTCGGGCGGCCCGACGGAAGCGGTAGAGCAAGTGGATGCGGCGATACTGGCGGTCAAGCCGAAAGTAATGCCGCAGGTGCTGGAGGAGATCGCCGGTTCGGCTGGGGGGCGCTTGATAATATCCATAGCTGCCGGGGTGGAGATAGCGACGATGGAATCGGCGCTTTCAGGCGATGCGAGAGTCATCCGTGCGATGCCGAACATTGCCTGCAGCGTGGGCGAAGGTGCCACGGCTTTCGCGCTGGGCAGCGGAGCGTCCGACGACGATGCGTCGCTGGCGAAGTCGCTCTTCGAAGCCGTGGGTGGAGTGGTCCAGGTGGAGGAATCGAAGCTG
Source organism: uncultured Planctomycetota bacterium (assembly GCA_964493415.1). Taxonomy (GTDB): domain Bacteria; phylum Planctomycetota; class DG-23; order CAZBND01; family CAZBND01; genus CAZBND01. The sequence continues at coordinate 67,068 of CAZBND010000008.1, forward strand.
CACGCCGTCACGGGTCTGAGCGGAAGCGGGCCCGGATTCTTGTGGAGCGTTGTTGAAGGACTGGTTGAAGGAGGCGTGGAGGCGGGCTTGGATAGGAAAACGGCAATGGACCTTGCGCTGCGGACCGTCGTAGGAACGGCCAGAATGCTACAGGAGACGCATCAAACCCCAGCCGAGCTGCGGGATGCTGTAGCCACGCCGGGGGGGACGACCGCGGCGGGCCTGGCTGAGCTTGAGAAATCAGACATCAGCGGAGCATTCCGGAGGGCGGTGGAGGCGGCAGCTCGCAGATCGAAGGAGCTCGCGAGCGACAGCTAGCTTGAGCACGTTGGACCGCGGCGTGTGCCGGGCGTCGTGCAAAATACATGCCGAGCGCTCCTTCGAAGGTAGTCGCCTACAGCATGAAGTGATATAATGTGCGCCGCTCTGTGTGACGATCTTGCCGTTGTTGGACCTTGGGAAGAGGGGGGACATGCCAAAACAGAGAAGGGACATTCTGAGCGATTTTGATTACGTCAGTTTGAACGATCTTGCTGATGAAGAGGACGGGAGGTTCAAGCTGACCAGTTTGCTGACCAAGCGCGTTCGGGAGCTTGTGAAGCTGCGGCTTCTGGACGAGAGTCGGGGGCTGCATCCGGTGGATGTGACGATAAAGGAGGCGAAGGACGGCAGAATTTCGCTCGAGCCCGCCGAGGAGAAAGGGGAGGACGAGGGAGATACGGCCGCATAGGCCCGCCGGAGCGCGCGTCACTTCATGAGTTGTCTTATCTTCCGTGTTATGGCGAGGGCCTCATCGAACGGGCGCTGCCACATGTTACGGCCAAATATCAGGCCCGTAACCCCCGCATCGATGCACATTTTGGCCTTGTCAAGAAGGTCCTGATCGCCCAGTTTGCTCCCGCCGGAGATGAGGACCAAGGTCTTGCCTGCCGAGTCCACGACCTTCTTTACGGCCTCCTCTTGAGACATCTCAAGTTGGTTGTACGGCTTGGGGCAATCGGTTTTGTTCTTGGGGTCCGCCTGCGGAAGGTTGAGCTTTACCACGTCTGCGCCCAGCTCACATGCAATCCTGGCTGCATAGTCGACAGCATACAGTGAATCTCTCCCCCCCTTTTTCTCTATCGCTTCGCCGCGGGGATAAGCCCACATAATGACAGGCATCCCGTAGCGTTCGGCGTCTCTACGCACTTTTTGGAACTGGATAAAATCCCTGTCCTGAGATGGCGAGCCGACATAGAGCGTGTATCCAATAGCGTCGGCACCAAGCCTGACGCCGTCCTCGACCGTGCCGGTCGAGGGGGAGAACGCTTGCGCGTCAGAGGGGATGTTCGTTTTGCCGTTGATTTTCAGGATCAAAGGAACGCGGCCGGCGTACTTTTTCACGTATTTCTCGGCCAGCCCAACCTGAAAAACGATAGCCGAGTAGCCGCCTTCGAGAGCCAGTTTCAACTGGAACTCCGGATCCGATGCCGGCGGATTGGGAAAGAAGTCGACCGGGCCGTGTTCCATTCCCTGGTCGATGGGCAGTATGAGAGCCATGCCGTTGCCAGGACCGTGTTCGTAGAGTATGCGATGCAACCTTATGCGCTTGCCCAAGCTGATGTCAAGGTCTTCAATAGTGTAGCGAGGCGCCATCTTTTCCCCCCTGTCGCCGATGCGAACGAAACCTAACCGATGCTAAGTAACCTGAACTCACCGAACCATGATATTAGCTGTTGAGACTCAGCGCAAGGGAATGTTCGCTGCTTGACACTACATGCGTGAGCGCCTAGACTTACGGAACAATCTCTCCACGGCAGAGAGGGGAAGGATGGGAAGGCGACCGAAGGTCCTGGCACTCGCGTGCAGTCCGCGAACCGGCGGAAACAGCGAGATTCTGTTGGACAGGCTCATCGCGGGTGCCTCCGATGCCGGGGCTGCTGTGGAAAAAATCCACGTGCCACGCCTGGAAATAGCGGGCTGCATCGAGTGCAACGGTTGTTTCGGATGCGGATTCTGCGTCGTGGAGGATGATTTCCAATACGTGGCGAAGAAGCTAACCGATGCAGACCGCGTAGTGATAGCGACGCCCGTTTTCTTCATGGGGCCTTCCGCCCAGGCGAAGGCGATGATAGACCGCTGTCAGTCTTTCTGGGCGAGGAAGTATGTGCTCAAGGCGCCTTTGAAGGAGGAGCCGTTGGAGATGGAGAGACGCGGCGCATGGGTATCTGTGGGAGGGACCAGGGGGACAAGGCTGTTTGACGGGATTGAGCTTACCATGAGATATTTCTTCGATGCGATTTACATAGCAAGTTACACCCGTGTCGAAGCCCGACGAGTCGATGCAAAAGGTGAGATTCTCCGTCGCGAAGACGCGCTTTCGGACGCATTCGAAAAGGGAATCGAACTAGCACAGCCGTAGCTCAAGGAGGATAATGGATGGACAAGTGGCGCTGTACGGTATGTGGGTACATTTACGATCCTGCGGTCGGCGACGAAGACCACGGTATCGATCGGAGCACTTCGTTCGAAGAGCTTCCGGAAGACTGGGTTTGCCCCGAGTGCGGGGCGCCCAAGAGCGCCTTTGAAAAATTCGCGGAATAGTTCGGACAGCAAGATGACCGGGCCAAAAATCACGCTTTCTGCGTGCGCAAAGACTGACCGCGGCCTTGCCCGTGAAGGCAACGAAGACGCGTTCTACTTTTCCGCTTCGGATGGGGTGTTCATAGTCGCGGACGGGATGGGTGGACACTTGGCCGGCTCTGTTGCAAGCAACACGGCGGTTCAGGTGATTAGCGGGGTGCTGGGCGAGCAGCTGGACCCGCGGGTCGAGAAGCGTACATCGGAGAGAGCGCAAGCCGCAATCGAGTCGGCGATAGCTGCCGCCAACGAAGCCATTTTCGCGAGGTCTGAGAGGGATGCGGCGCTGCAGGGTATGGGAACTACGTGTGTGTCGGCCGTTTTCGCGGGCGAGCATTTTGTGGTGGGCCACGTCGGCGATAGTCGCGCCTATCTTTTTCGAGGCGGCGCTTCACGGCAACTCACCGTCGATCATTCTCTCCTGGCCGACGCCGCGCGCCACTCGCGCGATCCGCGGCAGGAGTTGAGATTCTCTTACCTACGCAATGTGATCACCAAGGCAATCGGACCCTCCAGCGAGGTTGAGGCAGAAAGTCACATACACCGCGCTGAGGACAAGGACGTGCTGTTGCTGTGTACGGATGGGCTGAGCAACTATGTTACGCCGGAAGAGATGGCTGAACTCGTGAATGCGGGAAAGGGACTCGGGGCCACCTGCGATGCGCTGATCGACAAAGCGAAGCTGCGCCGGAGCGATGACAATATAACGGCCGTGCTTGTTTCGGTGGGGGTTCTCAGTTCCCGGCACAGGGAGAAAGCGTCGGGGATCAAGCACACGAAGACGTAATGACAATCGTCTTCAGTTAGCGGGACAGAGGGGAGCGGGCGATAAGCCGAGTTCGGTGCCTGCGGCGGCCATTTGTCTGGGGCGCTCGTTGCCGGGCGCCTCGAGCGGCCTACCCGATGGTCAAACGAGGCGGGCCACCTCATCCCATCCTACATGGCCTTACTCCGGGCGGGGGTACCTAGCCGGCAGAGTCGCCTCCGCCGCTGGTGAGCTCTTACCTCACCCTTTCACCCTTACCCTTTCGGGCGGTCTGGTTTCTGTGGCATTGCCCCGGGATCGCTCCCGGTGGGTATTACCCACCGCCCTGCCCTGCGGAGCTCGGACTTTCCTCAGGAAACGCGGCAAACGCGAGTCCCGCGGCCACCTCGCCCGCTCCACTATCTTGAAACTTGCAGGCCTCAGAAAAAGCCGGATTGCTCTCCAGGAAGAGGGACAGCCTCTTGTGCAAGCCGGTCGGCGTGCTCATTCTGCTCGCGGGGTACGTAACTGACCGAGGCTTTTTCGAAGGCGGCCATCAACCGCTTAGCTCGCCTGAAGAGGAATCGTAGGTTCTGCTTTCGTATATTGTACTGCCGGTTTATCTGCTTGGCCAGTAGCTCGCTGTCGGTTTGAATGGTGAGGCGCTTAGCTCCCCTGATGAGTGCCTCTTCGAGAGCCGTCAGCAGCGCGAGGTATTCCGCGACGTTATTGGTCGCAACACCGACGTACTCGGAGATTTCGTCGGTATCCCCGGAGTCGCTGACAAGGACGATGCCAATACCTGCGGGTCCGGGGTTCCCTTTTGAAGCTCCGTCTATCTGGATGAGGAGTTCTCCCGGTTCTCTATTCGGAAGTGTGCCCCCCTTCCCGGTCATCCCTGTCGCGGCTCCCTGATCAGCTCGGCTATCGAGTCCTGCGGCAGGTAAAGCATCCTGCTGCAGTTCTCGCAGAATACGGTCTCTTTGCGGAGTATCAACCGGTTGATGGCCTGGTCGGTGACTCCCATCGAGCAGCCCTGGCAAACACCGTTGACGACCGCGACGACGGCGCTGCCTCCTCTGCCTTCACGAATACGTTCGTACTTATCGAGGAATCCGGGCGGGACCTTGTGGGCAGTATCGTCGCGCTCCTTGGCAACCGTGGCAAACTCGCGGTCCAGGCGTTCGGTGTCGGCACGGACTTCGTCCTTTAGAGCTTCGAGTTCGTCGCCGATCCGGCTTCTCTGGCGCTCCGACTCCGCATGAAGGGCCTTGTGATCATCTATCTGAGATAGAAGAACAAGCGCTTCCTCTTCGAGTCGCGAGCAGCGCTCCTGTTCGTGTTCTATGGTCTGGGTGAGAGCCTTGTATTCCTCGTTCTTGCGTACATGGAGCCGCTGGCCCTCCAGCCTCTGGATGTGCTCCTCGCAAGACTTGATGTCGACTTCTTTCTTATCATAATCCTTTTGCGTTTCGCGGACACGGTCGTGCTCACGGTCGGCCAGTTCGCTAGCGTCTTGAAGCTCCGCCTCCTTGCGGTTCAGGCGGGCCGGCCCGACCCCCTTCTGTTCTGCGAGCCTCGCCAGCTTATCGTCGATGCGCTGAAGCGCCATCAGAGTCTCCATCGCGTCAACGACTTTCTGGTCCGCATCTGAAGAAATGTCCGTCGGGCTCATCGTTCGATCAATTCGAGCAGGCTTTCCACAAAACCCTCCAGCTCTCTCCGACGTACCGGATGCTGGAGCTTGCGAACGGCCTTCGCTTCTATTTGCCTCACTCTTTCGCGTGTCACATTGAAAATGCGACCGACCTCCTCAAGAGTATACGTGTAACCGTCGCCGATGCCATAGCGAAGTTTGATGATCTCTCTCTCCCTGTAACTGAGAGTGCCAAGGACGCTGTTGATTTTCTCTCGAAGCATATCCTGCGTGGCGGTGGTAACAGGGGAGTCAACGGTGGAATCTTCGATGAAATCGCCGAAAGAGTTGTCATCGCCGTCGCCGACCGGGCGGTCCAGGGAGACGGGATGTTTCTCGATTTTCATGACGCGCTGGGCCTCCTGGACCGGAATGTTCGCGGCGGTAGCCACCTCCTCGATTGAAGGTTCACGGCCGCATTCCTGTGCCAGGCGCTTGCTGACGTTGCGGAGCTTGCTCATAGTTTCAATCATGTGCACAGGGATTCGTATTGTTCTGGCCTGGTCTGCTATCGAGCGCGTGATTGCCTGTCGTATCCACCACGTTGCGTAAGTGCTGAACTTGTAACCGCGACGATACTCGTACTTTTCGACGGCCTTCATAAGGCCGGTGTTGCCCTCTTGGATGAGGTCGAGGAAGCTCAGGCCGCGGTTGCGGTATTTCTTGGCGATGCTGACGACGAGCCTCAGGTTGCCGCTGGAAAGCTTCCTCTTGGCGGATTCGTACTCAGCGTGGCGCTTCCTCATGACTTTTATGCGCTTTCTCAGCCCCGCACTGTCCTCAGTGGCGAGGATTTCGAGTTCGGCCAGTTGGTCTCTCAGCTTTCGCAGTGAACCGTCGTGCGTCTTGGCCGAGCGTGCCTCTTCGATCCGGCGTTCGACCTCGACCATCCGATCCAGGGCGCGCTGCAATTCATCAGCCAACGGCTCGACTTTGTTCATCCGGAGCTTGAGCTCTTCAAGGAGGATCACGCTTTTCTTTCGACGTCGCCGCACTTTGGAAAGCATTTGCTCTCGCCGTTTGGCACTTCGGACCTTTCGGAGCTTCGCGTAGTCCTCTCGATTCGCCTGAAGAAGCTTGCGTAGAGTAGCAATGTTAGTCGGAAGACGCTTCTGTATCTCGCCTTTACCTACGTCGACGGCGGCATCGGCCTTGAGGGCGTTGTCAAAGGGCACGTCGCCTTCATCCACCCATTGGAGGATCTCCAGTGCCTTTTCCATGCAAAGGGGAGACTCCAGCACCTTTTTCCTGAACTGCTTACGCGCGAGTTCAATTTTCTTGGCCAGGCTTATTTCTTCTTCGCGGGCAAGGAGAGGGATCTCCCCCATCTGTTGGAGGTACATCCGCACTGGGTCGTCAACGCGCTCTGTCTCGTGCTGTCCGGACCTGGATTTCTCCTGGGTGTCCTCGGCCTCTTCATGCTGCTCGTCTTCCTCGTGGTCTTCCTCTTCACCTTCCTTGCGAGCTTCCGCCTCGGCCTCGTCGAGAAGCTCTATGCCTTTGTCGTCCAATGCCATGAGGATATCATCGATCTCTTCGGGCGACACCGTGTCTTCGGGAAGAATGTCGTTGACCTCATCGTAGGTGAGGTACCCTTTGCCCTTTCCTTTGCTCAACAGCTTCTTTATCTCAGCTTCAACTTTGGCCATATAACATCCCCTGGAGATACGAATGATCTAAGAAGCGAGGCGACCCTCCTCCGGGTCGACGTCGGAAGGACCTTTTTTGGACTTTTTGACCAACTCCTGCCACTTTTTCCAATCCTCTTCGCACATAGAGCCCGGGGACTCCGCACGAATCCTCTTGGCCTGATCTTGGCAGGAAATCTTCTCTAAGCATTCAACAGCGTCCTCGAACCTCCTGTTCGCTTTGCCCTTTCTCGTCTCGAGCTCTTCCAACTCTACAGCAAGGCGCTGGCCCTCAACCGACTGAATATGGGAGAGCACCAAGCGTATCTCATTGGAACCTTCAGCGCGGTATGCGGCAAACACCGCCCGCGCGACCTCTCTGCATTCCGGCGACAGAAACCACTCTTCGGAGACCCCCACCTCGAGGGCTCGTTTCACGAGGTCCAGGTCCAACATCAGCGTGCCAAGGAGTTCCCTCTCGGCGGCAAGCCTGCCGCTGGGAAGAGCCTGCTCCTCTGCTCCGGCGCTCCGTTGCGACGGCCGACCCTTGCTGTTGCAGATTCGCGTAAGAGAGGACCGGTTCACACCCAATCTGAGAGCGACCCGCCGCACCAGCAGGTCCCGAGCATTCGGGTTCGGGCAAGCGGCTATCAACCCCATCAGTTCATCCGCCGAGCGAGCCTGTCCGGCAACTGTACCGTACCCTGGAGCAGCCACCACCATATCGAGTTTGAAGTCTATGAGTTCCTTTGCACGTTCGAGTACCTGAAGAAATTGGTCCGGGCCCTTGGAGACGAGAAAGCTGCAAGGGTCTTCGCCCTCAGGCAGAACCGCCACGCGGGTATCGATGTCTTCCGGGAGAAGCAGTTCGAGAGAGCGCTCGGCGGCCTTCAAGCCGGCTTCATCCGCATCGTATACGACCGAGATGCGGTCGGCGAACCTGCGAAGCGTCCTCACGTGGTCGGCGGTGAGCGCCGTGCCGAGGGTGGCGACCACATTTCGCAAACCCATCTGATGACACATTATGCAGTCGGTGTAACCTTCGACCACGATTGCCTGACGACTCTTTCTGATTTCATCGTGGGCCCTGTCAATCCCGAAAAGGGATTTCCGCTTGCTGAAGACGGGGGTCTCCGGGGAGTTCAGGTATTTGGGCATCGCTCCTGTCAACGTCCTGCCTCCGAAAGCGACAACGCGCCCGCGCTCATCAGATATGGGGAATATCAGCCGTTGCCAGAAAAGGTCACGATGGTTCCCGTCGCCGCCCATTGTCACCAGCCCTGCCCTCATCAGGCGCTCGGCCGGGATGCCACGGCGTAGGGCCAAGTCCAGCAGCGCCCTGCCGCCCGAAGGGGCATAGCCGATCTGGAAGGACTCCACGGTCTCCCGTGATATTTTTCTTTCCCGAAGGAAAGCCCAAGCTGCACCTTCCGGGTCAGAGAGCAACCACTTATGATAGTTGTTGCGGGCGGCGAGGTTAAGTTTGCGGATGTCCTCCAAATCGTCCTTGCGGGGGCCCTCGGCCAGGTACTTGTCCTCTATCTTGATGCCGACGCGGTCGGCTATGGCCTTGACGGATTCCGCGAAAGACATGCCGTCATGAACTCTCAGGAAGGTGAACACGTCCCCTCCCTGATGACAGCCGAAGCAGTAGAAAATCTGCTTGTCAGGGACGACGTGAAACGACGGTGTTTTCTCTTCGTGCAAAGGGCACAGTGCCCGGAAGCTCTTGCCCGCGCGCTTGAGTGGTACGCGCTCGGAAATGACATCGACGATGTCGACGGCCTCACGCACGCGGTCAATAAGCTCCGGAGAAAGGACGCTACCCATGCTCCCCCCAGGAGCTCAGGCGATAGTTGGTAAACGTAAGTCCTTATGCAGCCGCAGCTTGCACCCAGACCTATAATTATACCACATTAGGATTAATTGTCAACGCAACCGACTTTCGCTTTCCCATTTTCCGAGAGCGTGGTTGATTCTCGGGCTCCGTGATTCTAGACTCTTGGTCTGAATAGTCCCGCTGTCGCACAAGGAAGGAGCTGAAAAGACATGGCCGGGCAAGACACAGGCAGCAGTGTAGCCATTATTGCCGGAAGCGACTCCGACGCATTTCTGGTGAAGGAAGCGTCTGACGCCCTGAGGGAACTGGGGGTAAAGCCCACGGTGAGGGTGCTTTCCGCGCACAGGTCCCCAGGGGAGGGAGCGGCATTTGCCGCGGAGGCGCGGGAGGCGGGCTATCAGGTAATAATTGCGATCGCCGGAGGAGCCGCGCACCTGGCGGGAGCGATAGCCGCGCGGACCACACTTCCGGTTATCGGGGTGCCCGCACCGACGGGTCTCATGGGTGGGCTTGACTCGCTCCTGTCGACCGTTCAGATGCCGGCTGGGGTGCCCGTCGCGACGATGGGTGTCGGCAAATCGGGGGCACGTAATGCGGGGATTCTGGCGGGACAGATCCTCGCGCTGGGCAACAAGGCAATCGCGGAAAAACTCGTCTCTCTGAAGGCAGCAATGGCTTCGCAGGTACGAGACAAGGAGGAGCGTCTGAGAAAGTCGCTGGAATCGGGGGAAGGCGGATGAAGGCTTGCATAGTGTGCGTCGGAAGCGAGTTGACCTCCGGACGTGTGGTCAACACGAATGCTGCGCGACTGGCAGCCATGCTGACGTCCCTGGGTTTCTGCGTCTCTCGATGCGTGGCAGTCGGCGATGAGAAGGAAGACCTGATTTCCGAGTTGGAGCGGGCTTTCCAGTCATCCGACGCGGTTATTGTTACGGGCGGGATAGGGCCGACGATGGACGACATTACCCGCGAGGCGGTGGCGGAAGCGTCGGGAGCTCGACTCGTGGAGGAGGCGGACGCCCTGGTGAGGATACGGGCACGATTCGCTAGCCGCGGCATCGAGATGCCACTGGTCAACGAAAGACAAGCCTTCTTTCCGGAAGGCTCGAAGCGGATAAAGAACCCTATCGGGACGGCAGACGGCTGGGAGATGAAAGCGGGGAAGGCCCGAGTTATTGTGCTGCCAGGGGTGCCGGAGGAAATGGAATCCATGCTTCCGGATACGGTCTGCATTCTCAGGGACGTGTGCCCATCAGCCGGGATCGAGAGAAAAATCCGGCTGTTTGGAATGGGCGAATCTGCGGTCGACGAGAAGTTGTCCGGCTTAGTGGGGGCGGAATGCAACCCCGAAATCGGTCTCATGGCGGAGGGAGGGGTAATCTCCGTAAGAATCCTGGCAAGAGGAAAGAACCATGCGGAGGTGACGGGTCTGGCGGACGGGGCTGAAAATGAAATCCGGGCGCGGCTGGCAGGCTGGGTTTTCGGGACCGGCGACGAGGGTTTGGAGCACGCCGTTGCGCGGGAGCTGGAAAGAAAGGGAAGGACGCTGTCCGTCGCGGAATCATGCACGGGAGGGCTTATCTGCCACATGCTGACAGATGTGCCCGGGATATCACGTTGGTTCCTCGAGGGAGTGGTCGCTTACAGCAATGAATCGAAGCGGGAGTCGCTGGGAGTGGAGGAAGCCCTCATCCGCGAGCATGGAGCGGTAAGCGAAGCGGTCGCGCTGGCAATGGCCGGCGGCGTAAGGGAAAGAAGCGGAAGCGACTTGGCGGTCGCGGTAACGGGGATAGCGGGGCCAAGTGGCGGAACGCCAGAGAAGCCTGTTGGGTTATGCTACATCGCAATCATCGGTGAGAAGGCCAAGGAATGCAAGCGGTACACGTTCGGAAGCGGGCGTACGCGGGTGAAGGACCGGGCTGCAAAGACAGCGCTTTACCTGCTCTGGAGACTTCTCACGGCAACCTAGATTACACGGCAGGCCGAACTCGGGACCCAGCCCCGTCTTTCCTTGTCGACATAGATCTTGAGCCAGCCGTCACCCGTCTGCTCAAGCTTGACTTCAGCACCGGAATGAAGACGAAACCTGGCCTCGGTGGAATCGGAAGGCCCGGATAGAACATCAACGCTCTCCGCCACGATCACGGCCTCCCCTGGGCGCTTGTGATCGACGAACTTGACTGCCGCGGAAGAGACGAAGGCGATCAGCAGGACGATCAGAAGGTATGTGAGCTTTTTCAGTAGATGCAGCCGGAAAAAGAAACAAAGGCAGAGGGCAACGCACGCCAAGTAATAGGCGAAGAACGCGACAATCTGAGTTTCACGCGGACTGAGCCCGAAGTGCCAGAAGAGAAGAGAACGAATGAAGGCTGACTCCCGCCTGGGAATAGCGTCCAACGACTTATCCCTTACGTAGGCCAGATTGGCGATGGTGTCGGCATCTCGAGGGGCGAGCCTGAGTGCGCGGCGATAAGACCAGATGGAATGGCCCCACCTGCCGAGCTTAGCATAGGTGTTGCCGAGATTGTAGTAAACGCAGGCTCGCCCGAAGCCGTCGGCCGCGAGATGTTCGTAGGCGTCCCGCGCAGTATCATATTTCGAGGCCGCTGCGGCCGCATTTCGTTCCTCGCTCAGCTTTTCCGCAGAGAGGTAGGCTTCGTTCGCCTCGGCAAAGAGCGTGATTGCTTCCGCCGGCGGCAACCGGCCTTGAACAGGGCGAGCGGCGAGGAGCATCAGCAGTATAGCCGTTGCCAAAGCGCGCATTATTTCTTCCGGATGGACTTGTCGAGTTCGCGAATCAGGGCACGGGCTTTGTTGGGAAGGTCGCCGGTGAGCTTCGGCTCGGCTGAGCGCCCGGAAAATCGTCCGCGGTCACACTCATGGAGGACTTCGAGCACATCATCTACGAGATCGCCCCGCACTCCGCTACGCAGCAGGACGTTGCCGACAGAGTCGGTTGTGACGGAGCCGATGGGCAGGTCGAGCTTGTCCGCGACAAAGCCGCAGAGGGCACGCGCCACCTTGGAACAGGTGTCTGCGGCGGCATCACCACCCAGATTGAGCTCCGCCAGAGCACCCTTCCGCGCCCGCAAAGAGCGGGCGTAGGCATTATCGAGCCTGAGCCTCTCGACCTTTCTGGACACGATCCAGGAGGTCGAGACGATGATCAACGGAACTCCGAGGACTGCGGCAAGCACGATCGGAGATAGGCCGAAACCGGTCTGCGGAAGCGTGATGGCCGATACATCCGTCTTGATCCCAAATAGTCCGCGAGAAAGAATTGAAACGTCGCTCTTGGAAACGGGGCTCTGAGTAGCTGACAGAAAACTGGTGTCCGCCCCGGTAACGTTCACCGGGAACGGGCCCTTGCTGACTGTCACGTATTCCGAGGAAGCGGGATTGAAGTACGAGAACTCAACAGGCGGGATGTCTCGTACGTCGGCGGACTGAACGACCACCAACTGCTTGAAGATTTTCTGAGTATGAAGTCTGTCCGTGTTCTGAAGGACGTGAAAGCTGATATCAGGAGGGAAGGCTCTTAGCGAGTCGGAGCCTTTGACCAAAGACGCTGTGGCGGTCTCTAAATCTCCCTCTCCGTGGACGGTCATCGTCACAGTCACTCCGTCGCCGGGGGTGATGTCGGTGGGTCTGACATCGGCTACGACGCTGAAATTGCCTACAGCGCCGCTGAAGGACGGCGGCTTGCCTTCTTCGGGAAGAGGGCGAACGTTGAGCAGTATTTCGTCCGCGGTGACATCGATCGGGGTCCTCGAGAAATTGCCGAAGAAGGTGCCGATATCACTGTCAAAGAACTCGTCGATGGACGGAGGCCAGCGGCGGGTCGACTGCCGCGGGACAAGCAGGTCACAGGTGATGCGAAAAGGACCGATCTTGAGTCTTCCAGGGATGAGCGGGAAGTAGACCTCCGTGATCTCTACGACATCGTATCGCGAACCGTCTATCGTTCTGGATGTTTGGACGGCATCTCGCAGCGAAACCCTGCGGAAGCCCTCCGTTTGGATGGGATGGAGCCTAGGGGACGAGATCCTGATGCCGGCCCAGCAGAGCTGAATGGTGACCGGTACCTGCTGGCCGACATAGGCGTCGGTGACTTCTGCGAACGCGCGCAAGAATAGTCTCTTATCCGGCGGACCAGGTGGCGAGGAGGCGGTGGCGGACGGAGATGGCGACACGGCCTCCACGATCTCTACCGAAATGCGTTGCGTGGGGTGGGAGGTCCGCCCCGCACGGAACGCAAGCGGCGGGATCTCGACCTTGCCGACCTTAACCGCCTGGAGTTCGTATATGTGGTTCACTTCGGCTTGGAACCCCCCAGTGCCCGTTGTGATCCTGCTGGCTACGCGGGAGGAGAGAAGGCGAATCCCGTCCACGGAAGGGAAGACGGGAGGCGATACGTTCGTGGCACCGCGGACCGTTACGGTCAGGGCAAACACCTCTCCGACGGGCACCTTCTGCCTGTCCACCGAAGCCTCGACGGAGACATCGGCGGCAGCGACCGATTCCGACAAGAACGTTGCGTAAACCAGCGCAGAAGCCACAACCAGTTTCGGGACAAGACTTCGCAACGGCATCACCAATTCTTCTCCGGTTCGCTGTAATCCCGCAGTTGCCGCGGAGGCAGGGGGGCGGCAGCTTCCTTCCCTGCAAGATAGTCGAGCAATTGCCGTAGTTGCTCATCGGTTAACTCGCCGGGAGTGGGCGAGGCATCAGCCGCGGCTGATGGCGACGGAGCCGGCGTTGGAGAAGGGACCTGCTGCCTCCCCTCTTCTCCTTCGGGCTCTGGCTTCTCTTCGCCCGGCGATGGTGTAGATGGACCGGACTGTGGCTCTTCCTCGTTCCCCTCGCTCGTTTGCTCCTTGTCCTGTTCCGGGGTTTCCTTTTTCCGCTCATGCTGTTGTTGAAGCATCTTTCGCGTCAGTTCGTAGTTGAACTTTGCGTCCACGTCGGAAGTGTCGAGTTGAATCGCTTTCTTGTAGAATTGGAGGGCGTCGTGTAGCTTGCCCATCTTGAACGAGCAGTTTCCCAGATTGTAGTACGCGAGGGCGGCAACGTCGGCGTCGCCGGATTCCGCTGCCTGCTGGAACCTCGCAAATGCCTCCTCAAGCTTGTCCTGCCGGTAAAGGGCCGCGCCTGCGTTGAGAGCCAGCCGCGGCGACTCCGGCAGATCTACCTCAGCATCTGCGTAGCGTTCAAGGGCTCCTTTGTAGTCACCTTGCGCGAAGAGGTCGTTGCCGTCTCGGACCAACTCGCGGGCACCCGCCGCTATCACGGCGGGACACGTCATAAGGGTCAAGAGACCGACAAGGATTCTGCTCATCCGGCCTCCACCAGTCGCTTTGCTGCGGCGCGAGGCAAAATTGCCTCGAGAAGGAGGAACACAAACGCCAACAGCAGCGGAAGCTGAAATCTTTCGTGGTAGTATCGTACCACTTTTTTTCCTGTTGGCCGTTGGTCATCCGGCACATGAACTGAGAGTTGCTGCTCAATACCCCATGACGGAGAGGAGATGTGAGAATACGCTCCGCCTGTCTCGCCAGCGATCTGCCGCAGCACATCTTCATTCAGCCTGGAGAGGTGAACGGTTCCGCCAGGTTCTTTGACGAAGCTCACGTTTCCGTTGGCGTCCGTAATGGGAATTGGGACTCCGTCGGGAGTTCCCACACCGATAGTATAAATCGTTATTCCCTCCTCCTCCGCTTTTCGGGCGGCAGCAATGGCATCGCCTCCGAGGTCCTCGCCGTCAGACACGAGGAGAATCATTCGCTGCGCGGAGCGGGCGGCGTTGAAGGAACTGATGCATCGCCGAATCGCCTCGCCGATGGCGGTGCCTCCATGTGGAACGGACTGGATGGAGGCGCCACCCAGGAACATCCTGAAAGCGGCATGGTCCGACGTCAGTGGGCATTGAGTGAAGGCGGTGCCTGCGAACACCACGAGCCCCAGCCGTCCTGCGGGGGGATCCAGAGCGAAATTCTGCAGTTCGAGGACGGCCCGCGTAAGCCTATCGGGCGTTACGTCTTGGGAAAGCATGCTTCGCGACACGTCGAGAGCCACCATTACGTCCGGCCCTCGAATGATGACCTCGTTGGAATCGTATCCCCACTTGGGTCTTATCAACGCGAGCACGAGAAACAACAGAGAAAGCGCCAAGAGGTGCGACTTGAGCCGTTCCCGGGAGTGGCTGTGAGATCGCAGGAGACGCGGGACGAGTCGGGAGCCCGAGAATGCTTCCGCGGCTCTCCTGCGGGCCGAGCGTGCCGCCCACAAGATGATATAGGCAATGGGTATGAGCGCCAGCACCCAGAGGTAGTCCCATTCACCAAACCTGATTCCTTCGGTCAAGGTGCTCTCCTCAGCCAGGAGGCGGCAAGAAGCAACTCGAGAAACAGGAGCCCTGCGGCAGGTACGACGAAGACCGGAAAAAGCTCTTTGTATTCGCCATACTTCCGCGAAGGTAGCTCGGACTTTTCGAGGCGGTCGATTTCCTCGTAGGTTTCCCGCAGGGATTTGGAGTCGGTTGCGCGGAAGTATCTCCCGCCCGTCAACTCGGCGATCTTGCCGAGCGACGCGTCATCGACTTCCGCCTCTTGATATACGTACCTCTTTCTGCCAAGGGCGTCCACGACCGGATAGGGTGCGAGGTCCCTGGTGCCGACGCCCACAGTGTAAACGCGCACGCGCATGGAAGCCGCCGCCTGCGCCGCCGTTTCCGGGCTGATTTCGCCCATGTTGTTCCGCCCGTCTGTCAGGAGTATGACGATCTTGGTCTTTGCGTTGCTGTCCTGCAGGCGGTTGACGGCCGTTCCCAGCGCCATCCCGATTGCGGTGCCGTCCTCCACCATCCCCGTGTCGATTAGGTCCAGCATCTCTGTGATGACCTCGTAGTCGACCGTCAGCGGGGACTGGGTGTAGGGACGTCCGGCGAAAACGACCATTCCTACGCGGTCGCCGCTACGGCCGGCGACGAAGTCACGCACGACTTCCTTTGCCGCCGCGAGCCGGTCCTTGCCGGGGGCGAGATCCTCCGCGCGCATGCTCGTCGAGACATCGATGGCGAGCACTATGTCTATGCCATAAGTCTCGGTTGGGGACTCCGGGATGAGCGACTGGGGCCGCGCCAAGCCAAAGACGAATAGGGCCAAGGCCAGCGAGCGAAGGGCAAAGGAATATTTCGCGAGCCGGAGTTTCCACGAAGCTTTGATGTCGGCGAGGAGCCACGCGCCCGAGAATGCGAGGGCCGGGCGGGCTCGACGATTGAAAGCGAGATAGACCTGCAGGAGCACAAGCAATACAAGCAGAAGCAGCCATGGGTCGCGAAAAGTCATGCCGCACCGACCTCAGCCAGCGAAGACTCTTCCGGAAGCGCCCTCGTCTCTTCTACAAAACGGCGAGCGACCCGCAGTGATTCCTGGACCTCTCCAGGGTTTGGGAAGTACCTGGCGAACTTGACCGAATCGCAATGCGCGAGGAAGCGCCCCAGCAGGTCCCTATGCTTGCCCAAGACTTCTTCTGATGTCGCCAGGGACGATAGGAACTCTTGCGTGGTCTGATGGGGAGCTTCGACGCCGAATCTCGATTCGATGTATACGCGTACGCAGAGCGAAAGCCTGTAATAGAACCCCTTAACCTCGTCCCAAGTGCCAGGGGAGAACGCGGCCAGGCGGTCGAGTTCGGCAAGGGCGACCTCGTGAGGTGCGGGCGGAGGGACCTGGGGGCTCTTCCTCCTACGCCGAAGAAGAAGGAACACCCCCAACAATAGCAGGAGCGCGGCTCCCACGGCCGCAGCAAGAATCCATCCGAATTTTCCCGCCGGCAGGTCAACCGGCGGCTTGATGCCGCGCACGTCGGTTGCATTCGGGTCCAACACGCTGACTACCCGAAGCGCCAAGGGTACGCCGGGCAACCGTTCGGGCGAAGGCGACGCCTCGTTGGAGTATGTAATCTCCGGCCACCGGACGACATATTCACCGGGCTCGAATGCGACGAACTCATACCAGCGCGACTGAATGTTTCGCCTCCTGAGCAGGCGTTTGGAGACCTCCTCGCCACGGCCTTTGGTCCCGAAGCCCTTCAGCAACTCAGCCGGTTCTTGCACTTCAACGGTCAGGGCGGTCGGGTATTCGAGAGTGACCTCAAATCGAACCGGGACTCCGATGGCGACCTCGCTCGCGGACAGAGCCGCAGAGGCAACGATATGCGTTGATCCTGAGCCATCGGAACATCCGGCCATAGCAAAGAGTGCCGCGCAGGCCAGAGACGCGGTCACCACACTCGCCCGTACACTATGCGGGAGATGAACTGTGGAAGCGCGAGATGAGACCACTGCCTATCGTGCCCTTCTCTTCCTCATCAGAAACAACTTCACTATGGGCTCTACGTAGGACTGATCAGTCCTTACGGCGATCGTGTCGACGGCGGCCCGGCGAAGGATGTCGGCCCGCCGGCGGGAGAATTCGGACCAAGCCCTTGCGTAGGCTGCACGAACGCGGGGGCTGGAAGTGTCAAGTGGGAGCTTTTGGCCGGATTCAGGGTCCTGGAGTTCAATAATCCCAAGGCGAGGGAGCGCCCCCTCCCGGGGGTCGGTTATGGTCACGGCGACGACGTCATGACGCTTGTTCGCTATCGTAAGAGCGCGCTTGTATCCGTCATCGATGAAGTCGGAGACGAGAAAGACGACCGAACGTCGATGCGACATGCGTCCGAGGTAATCGAGAGCGGACGCTATTCGGGTGCGCTTGCCGGCAGGTTCAAGCAGCGCGAGTTCCCGGATTACCCGAAGGACGTGCCGGGAGCCCTTTGCGGGAGGGACGTATTTTTCGACCTCATTAGTGAAGACGATGAGTCCGACTCTGTCGTTGCTCTTCGTGGCGGAGAACGCGAGAAAAGCGCAGACTTCGGTTGCGATCTCGACTTTGAGCCGATCGGTGGACCCGAAGAACCCTGAGCCGCTGGCGTCAACGAGAAATAGAACGGTCAGCTGCCGCTCTTCGACAAAGCGCTTCACGTGAGGATAGCCGGTTCGAGCAGTGACGTTCCAGTCTATGGATGACACCTCGTCGCCCGGCTGGTACTCACGCACTTCGTCGAATTCCATTCCCCTGCCGCGAAAGACACTGCGGTACTGTCCCGCCAGCACCTCGCTAACAAGGCGGCTGGTGTGGATTTCGATTCTTCGGACCTTTTTCAAGATTTCTCTGGGAATCATGCGCGCCGTACCTTCAGGGTACTTGAACGTGGTCCAGTATGCGCTGGAGCACGTCTTCAGAGGCAAGCTCTTCCGCTTCGGCCTCGTAGCTCACGATGACCCTGTGGCGAAGAACGTCCATTGCGAGAGCCTTCACGTCCTGGGGGATGACATAGCCACGGCCCTGGATGAAAGCGTGGGCCTTGGCCGCGAGAGTCAGGTATATACTCGCACGGGGGGATGCACCGTAACGTATGTACTGGCCCAACTCCAGACCGTAGGATTCAGGCTCCCTGGTGGCGAAGACGATGTCGAGTATGTATTCCTTGATCTTGTCGTCGATGTAGATGGAATCGACCACACTCCTGGCGCGCATGATGTCTTGCGGACCGACGATTGGGCTGAGGGCGAGGTCAACGGAAGTTGCGGCCATCCTGTCCATTATTATGCGCTCCTCTTCCCTGCGCGGATAAACGACGTTCAGCTTGAGCATGAAGCGGTCCACCTGAGCTTCGGGAAGCGGATAAGTGCCTTCCTGCTCGATGGGGTTCTGAGTGGCGAGTACGAGGAAGGGCTCGTCCAACGTGTAGCTATGCTCACCAATAGTCACCTGATGCTCCTGCATGGCTTCCAGGAGAGCGCTCTGCACCTTAGCCGGAGCCCGGTTCACCTCGTCAGCGAGGATCAAGTTGGCGAATATCGGCCCCTTCCGGACGCTGAAGTCTCCGCTCCGGGGATTGTAGACCAGGGTACCGATCAAGTCCGCGGGCAGCAGGTCGGGTGTGAACTGGATCCTGTGGAATGTACAACTGACGGTCATCGCCACAGTCTTCACGGCCAGGGTCTTGGCCAGACCCGGGACGCCTTCGACGAGGATGTGCCCGTTGGCCAGCAGACCTATGAGTATGCGGTCCACCATGTATTTCTGCCCGACAATGACCCTCGCGATTTCCTGCTTGAGTCCCTGTACGAAGGCAGCTTCTTTTTTCACATGCTCAGTTATCTGTGCCACGTCGCTGCTTTCCATACGATCCCTCACCATCAGTCTCGTTGTTGGGAAGTGACGGACGCCAGCCCAGCCCCTCGCGCCAGGCGCCGTCGATGGGTGCGTCTGCCCGCAAAGAGCAACGACGCCGTCAAAGGAGAAAGAACGGCCAACGCGATCAACAGGACCGACGACCATGCCAGTACTCGTATGCCGGCGGAAGGAACGGGAAGAACTCCCCCAGATGACCCATCGAGCGAGAGATAGGCAATGTCTCCCGGACCCGTCCGGACGAGTCCGGATCGCTGCGGCGTCATACGCAGCAAGAATATCTCGGAAAAGCGATGTCGTCCCGACTCGCCGGTGATCTCCGTCTTAGTCATCAACGATATGTTCTGGATATCCAGGCCGTCAAGAGAATCGAAGCGAGGAGGCTGGAGTTGATAAGCAATGGGTTCACCAACCCACGAGACGCTGCACCGTAGCGTCAGGTGTCTGCCCTCCAGCCCCAGAGGCTGAACGAAGGCCGAAACGACTTGAGGGTCGGCCTCACGTGCGAGAGCGTGCTTCATTCCAAGAAGGAGAAGTATGGCGGCGAAACAGTATCGGTACACGTCAGTTCACCCGGAATGTCGCCTCAAGCAAATGCCCTCCCCTCAGAACACCAATAGCCATACGGCCACCTGCCGGCACCTTATCGAGCTCTGCCATGAGCTGTGGCACCGTGCCGATCCTCTTTCCGCCCAAGAGGATTATCACATCCTGTGGGCTGAGTCCTATAGAATCCGCAGGGCTGCCCGGTTGGACCCTGTGCACGAGTACGCCGAAATCCGTGGGAACGCCCAAGCGCCTCGCCACGTAGGCAGAAAGCGGGTATACCTCAGCACCCGTTCTCCTCTTGACCTCCTCAGCGCCCGCAGGGGGCGGGGCTTCGCCGATGGCGGCGGTTACATTGCGCAGCCCCCCATCTCGGAGCAACTCCATTTCGACCTCGTCGCCCAGTTCCTTGCGAAGAACAGCCATTTGGTAGTCAAGCACCCCGCCTATCGGATGACCATCCACTTCGACGATGCGGTCCCCTGGTTTGATGCCTGCAGAGGCCCCTGGAGCGTCCGGCCTGACAGAGATCACGACGACTGCGGCAGACGGGTCATGGGGCACCTCGACACCCAGCGAGGTATTCTTAACGAACTCGAAGTCAAGAAGCTGCACGAGCATGTCGCGAATGTCGTTGATGGGGATGGCAAAGCCTATGCCCTGGGCATCAAGCTTTACGGCGGTGTTCATTCCAACGACTTGGGCGTTGAGGTTAAGAAGCGGCCCGCCGCTGTTGCCGGGGTTTATGAGAGCGGTAGTCTGTAAGAGGTTCGAATAAGCGATATCGCCGCCCAGGTTTAACGAACGGCCCGTCGCGCTCAGGACGCCGGTGGTCACTGAATTCTCAAGGCCAAAGGGATTGCCGACGGCTATCAGCGTCTCGCCGATCATGAGGTCGGAGGAATCCCCCATTTTAGCGTAGGGAAGCGGGTCAGACGGATTGAGCTTCATCACACCGAGATCGACCTCAGAGCTGGAATTGAGGACTTCGGCGTCGAACTCGCGCCCGTCCGCCAGAGTGACCGTGATCCTGGATGCCCTTCGGGTTACGTGTTCGTTGGTGATCACAAACCCGTCGGGAGAGATGATTATGCCCGAGCCGAGGCTGTGCACTCGGTAACTAGTTCTTGGGAACTGGGACGAGAAGTGCCGAAAGAAGTCCTCGAAGAAGGGGTCTGCAAAAGCGGAAAATGGATTGTAGGGGCGTTCAATTATCTGCTCGGTGCTTATGTTGACGACAGAGGGCCCGGCCCTTCGGACTGCGGTCACAACAGGCGTTATCCGAAGGTCTCTTGTCTCATCCGCGGCCGATGGGCGGAGCATAGAGACAACAAGCAGAACAAGGACAGCTTTCCTGACAAACACGCCGCTTTCCCGCAGGCTTTCAAATGAAGAACACAGCGACATACGCGGCCGCCTGACGATCCGGGTCTTACTTGCGGAGGTCTGAGGGTCTCTTCACAAGAGACCGTGCAACCTCGCCGGCCACAGTAAATGGGAGCGAGGTAGAAGAAGCTTCGGCGTAATAATCTCCATCAGGTGTCTGGGCTCCCAGCTTCAGGGTGATCCTCTTGGACCCCAGGTTAACGACAATTTGAACGACAGGGCTATCAAGTCCGAGAGTCTCCGGCTTCGGGTCGATCTCCTCGACAAAGTTAACGCACTTGAGGCGGCTGAGCGCGGACGTGACGACAGAGAGCTTGGAAGCTTCCACTTCAGATTCCTCGGGCTCGACCATCCGCCACCGAGTGCCGTCTTTCTTGATCAGGATCTCAAGGTTTTCGTCCGGGTAGGTAATAGTCAGGTCCAGTATTTCGGAAGTCAGAAAATCTACGACGACCCGCTCCACCAGGTCGGCCTGCAACTTGTCCACAAGGCTCTGGGGGATCAGGAAAAGCAATGGGTTTCCCTTCAGGCTGGCGAAGTAGAGAGGCTCCCCGTCAAACTGCGAACCTATCGCCAACTCGACCGGTTCAGGCGGGTTCGTGTCCGCATCTTCCTCCCCGGCGTCGCTTTTGAACTCGGCGGTGACGGTTAACGCCGGGGGCGAAAGCCCGTATTGGGCCCAGTCACCTGGAGAGTCCGAGATGAACCTTTCTGCCTTGAGGCCGGCCAGATTATTCAGAATGGTGCGCACATTCGCGGCGTTGGCGGATACGTTGAACGGCTCGCGAAGCCGCCATTTGCTGACGCTTTCCTTCTCGCACACGTACTCCCCATCATCGCGACGCAGTGTAAGCTTCTCCACGTTGACAGAACTAAAGCCTAGGAGCTTCTTCGTCCTGAACGTCAAGTAGGATGGCAAGATTCTGGGAAGCTGAGTTGATTCTATGGCGTAGACGGAAGGCTCGTCGCTCCGCTTCACGTACACCATTTGCCCGTCGCCATCTCTGCGGCCAATGAGGACCTCCAGCGGCTCTCCCGCACCCTCGACGTCCAATGGCTCGAACAGGAGCTTGGGGCGACCATCCGAAAACCCGTACGCGCTCAAGTCCTCATCTTCGGAATCGGAAACGAAATCCTTAATGTCCAGCCGATTGAGCCGGTCAACGTAGTTCCGAACGCCATCAGAGTCGGCAGCAATCTCTACCGGACTGTCGAGCCCCCAGTGCCGGTTTTCGAGCGTGCCTGCGCTTGCCAGCGATATGACGTAGCTGTCGGTCACTATCGAAATGGCGCGGAGTCGGTCGGTGTTCAAACGTACGAGGTCACGGTCCCTGATCTCCGAATACGGCTTTTGAAGCTCGGGGGCGATGTTCTCCCTGACCGTGAAGACGAGGTCGGCAGTGGCGATCTTCGCGTACCGCTTTTCAGGGTCGTCGGGGACCACGCCCCCCAGAAGAAGGGAGGGCTTCGCATCTTCGCCGACGTCCAGCCTCGCGACCACTTCGGGGCTGCTCAGACCGTATTCGGCAAGGTTTTCCGGCGAATCGTCGATCCAGTCTTTGACCTTAAGCGCGGCGATTTGATTCACAAGACTTTCGACCTGGACCTTGGATGCACGTACGCGAGTCGGCTCGGTGACGTACCACTGGTCGCCTTCGAGTTCGCAGACCAGATTCCCGATGCGCCGTTCGATTTCCAGACGCGACACCTTGTCGGTGCCGAACTCCAGCACGGTCTTGTCCCGGAAGTTCGACTGAGGTACTTTGGCCGCGGCCAAGGCTTTGGGCGCAAGGAGAAGCACTTCGCCGGTCTCGTCGATACGAGCATACTGCTTTCCATCAATGCCCTTTCGGGAACCGATAGTCAGCATGTGCTCACGGCCGCGCTCACGGAAGCTTATGGACATTTCGGGGGCGTCCAGGCCGTAAGCTTGGAGGTCCATCTTCTTGTCATCCGTCGGACTCAAGCGACCATCGGAGCGCAGGAACTCGAGATCGGAGAGAATGCGGTCTACTGTGCTCGTGTCGGCGCGCCAGGCGACGGGCTCCAGAAGAAACCACTCGCGGTCGCCCTTCTGCAAGGATATTTCCGTACTGCCCGTGATCACGGAGAGGCGGGTGACGTCTTCCGTTCTGATATCGAACACGTCGGCTGCTTTGTCCTCGACTTCGTCCGTCCCCGGTCGCTTCGACTCGTAGAAGGCGATGAAGGCGACGACGGTCGCGAGAATCACAAGCAACACAAGGGTAGTCCTGAACTTCATGCGCTCAAGCTCTCCTTACAGCCTTCTCACAAGCCAGACGAAAGCACCGAGAAAGATGCAAAGGCCGGGCAGTCCAGCGACGGTGATCCAGTAGATGAGCCTCTTGTTCCGGTCAGTCAGGTTGGCCACCCGTTGTTCAGGCTCCCTGGGGCCGATGCCCAGGTGCGCCTCTTTGCCCGCAAGCCAGTTTACCGCGTTGAGAACGAGGTCAAGATTGCCGGGCACATTATAGAGGAACTTGTTGGTCGCGAAATCAACGTCACCGAAGGCCACGATCTTGGCGCCGGTATTCTCTTGCTCGGCTCCCGCCCCCTCAGCCGACTTTTTGGGTTCAACGGCGACCGCGAGCGCGACGGGTCCTTTTTCATCGACGTCCCTGTCGTAGTTGAGGGAGCTTGTCTGGCCACCGTAATCGCTCTCTCCCCAGGCGGAAGAGGGCGACCTGAAAAGAACTGTGGCTTTGTATCCCATCTCGCCGGCGCCCGGCAGAGCATCGACCATGCCGGCGGTCGTCAGCAGCGACGCTCGTCTCTCCAGGCCTTCGGTGATCTTGTGGAGCGCGTAAGTATCGATGATGAGCTCGTAAGACAGCAGCTTAGCGCCCATGGCCATACCCATGAAATTGACGACCTGCACATCGTTGCGGACCTTGAGGCCGTAAGTTGAGAGTATGGACTCCAGCCCGGACTTTCTGACGCGCGAACTGAGGGGCTCGAACATTACCAGCAGCCTGCCGCCGTTGGAAAGGTATTCCAATATCTCGACGACGAGGTCTCCTGAGATCGGGGCGGCGGTGGAAGGCGAGACAAGAAGCTCGCAATCCTCTGGGATTTTCTTCTCGGCAAACAGGTTCAGCTCTTCCACTCTGTAATTCTCGCGCTTAAGGGCCTTGACCAAATCGGACAGGCCGCCATCTTCATGGTCGAGTACGCTTCTTTCCCCGTGACCTGTGAGGAAATAGATCAAGGTCTGGCGAGGCTCCGCGACGCTGAGAATCGCTTCGGTGAAAGCGGATTCGGCGATCAACTGGGGCGGCTCAGGATTGTACTGGTACTGATAAGGCGAGGGGGGAGGAGGCTGCTTGACCATGTCAGCAAACATTACGTCTTTGCGCCGGTCTCCCGCCTCGAAAACTACGGAATCGACGGTCAATCCGGTGGCGTCCGTGTTGAGTCGCGTAGCAAGTGCTTGAACCTTCGCCTGCTCGAAGTACGAATCAATGTGCTCGACGGCAATCTTGTCGCTGTAGTACTGATACTCGTCGAGGATGTCGGTTATTTCTTCGTAGAGGGGAACGGGACGTGCTTCGGTGAAAAGCGTGGTGATTCTGACGGGCTCGTCCAAGTTCTTCAGTATGCTCTTGGTCTTATCGGTGAGAGTGTATCGGCGAAGTTGGGTTGCGTCGAACCTACGATAGTGACGAGCATTGAGGTAGCTGACAAAGAACAGGATGGCGGTAGCCAACACCACCATGAAGATGACGTTTGTTCCGATCAGAGCTTTCTTGGTCAGAATCCCTCTGACAATGGCGGGAAGGTTGACGCCAAGTCCCGCGATCACCAGACCGCCCCCAGCGACGACGGGGATCAGGTTGATGATGCCCCACTGGCTTTGGGAGAAGTTGCTGACGAGCCCGGCAAGGAGAGGGACAACGCCGGCTACACCAAGGAGTCCGACGATGCCCTTTATCACTCTGAGTCTGTTTTGATCCATCCTCACCTCCATTTCCTCGTTTCGAGGGAGCGGACGGACAAGAAGAGGAAATAGGCGGTCAGGGTGAGGTAATAGACGACATCCCGAGTGTCAATTATGCCTTTGCTGAAAGCTTGGAGGTGATTAAGCAAACCCACGTAGTCCAGAAATGCGTTCAGGTTCCCGCTGGTCCCGATGGAGAACCCCCCGGCGATCCACAAGCATATCAGAGAAATAAAAGTGACTATGGCGGCGACGATCTGATTAGAGGTGAGAGAAGAGACGAAGAGGCCAATGGATACGAACAGCGCGCCCATGAGCAACATGCCAAGGTAGGCCGATATGATTGCCCCGTAGTCGGGCTCACCGACGAAGGATAAAGCAACGACGTAGACCCCGGTGGGAGCGAGGATGGCGACAATGAATCCCATGGCGCCGAGGAACTTGCCCAGCACTACCTGAACGTCGGTCACTGGTGCGGTCATGAGGGTTTCCATCGTGCCGGATTTTCTTTCCTCCGCCAGGAGCCTCATTGTGACGAGAGGAGTCACGCACATCAGGAAGAAACTGACACTGTCCAAGGCGTAGCGAAGCGTCACCTCTCGCGTGACCTCGAGGATCTTATAGAAGAACAGCCCGGAGATGAACAGGAAGAAGGTCGCGGCAACATAGGCTATGGGCGAGAGGAATGACGCGTTTAACTCTCTGCGGAACAGAGTCAGCACATTACGCAACCCGATCCCCTCTCTCCCTATCCAGTCTTTCCAGTCTGACGGTCGCCTTGAACTTCAGAAGTGGTAACGCGAACGAACACGTCCTCCAGAGTGAGGCTTTCGGAACTGATCTCGGTCACCGTCCAGCCGGAAGCCGCAAGGCATCGAAAGACGTCGGCCCGCGGGTCGACATGCGCTTCGGGTACGACCCTGAAACGGCACGTGCCATTGGAGGAGAGAAGCTTCACCGCTCGCACGCCCTTGGTCGCTGCGAGCGCCTTCTCGGCCTCGGCGGGCTTTGCGTTCATTTCGACGATTATGGCCCTTCCCCTTTTGAAGCCCGCCTTAAGATTCTCCATCGTGTCGGACGCGACTATCCTGCCGTTGTTTATGATGATTACCCGGCCGCATATCATCTCCACCTCGGGGAGAATATGCGTGGAGAGGACCACCGTGTGTTCCTGGCCGAGCTCATGAATGAGTTCGCGGACCTGACGGATCTGAGCCGGATCCAATCCGATGGTGGGCTCGTCCAAGAGCAGCACCCTCGGATTGTTGAGGAGGCAGTCGGCGAGCCCCAGTCTTTGCCGGTACCCTTTGGAAAGCTGGCCGGTGATCCGTCTGCCGACGTCGGTGACGCCGCATCGCTCCATGGCGTAATCGACACGCGTTCGAATGTCGCGTCGCGGTACGCCCTTCAGCCGGGCGCGGAAAGTCAAGTACTCGCGAGCGCGCATTTCCGGGTAAACGGGGACGTTCTCCGGGAGATACCCAATGGCCTTCCTGACGCTGAGCGAGTCCCTGAACACGTCGAACCCAGCGACACTCGCCCTGCCGGAGGTAGGCGGCATGAAGGATGACAGGATACGCAGCGTGGTGGTCTTGCCGGCACCATTGGGACCGAGGAAGCCGACTATCTCTCGGTCGGAAACCTGGAACGATATGTCGTCGACGGCAACAGTGCCCGGATAGACTTTGCTCACGTGCTCCACTTCAATCAACAGAAATCCTCCCTACGGGACAGCATCTTTTTTCTATACGGTCATTCGGTCGGTTCGTTTGAAAATTCAGACCCCCCGCGCCCGGGGGCGCGAATCCGACATCGTACAGCATGCCCCACCTAGTTGTGCGTTCGGCGAGCAGGGCGCTTTGCCAAGACGCCGGAAGCTTAATGTTAAGGCCCGGCGGAAAGATGTTCAAGACCTCGGCAGTCCGCTTTTCCACCGAGCGAGTCGAATGTGCGGGATGCGGCACGATCCGGAGGAAAAAGATGGGGCTACTCGACAAGTTCAGCCAGAATACGGCAAAGCTTATCCTGGAAGGCCTTTGCCTTCGAGTTGTCCGCAGGGCCTATGCCGTTGACAATGATGCTGAAGGCGACGGGTTGGCTTTTTTCGGGGAACAAGTATCCGGACAAGGCGCTGGCTCCTGAAATGTATCCCGTCTTCGCCAACACTTTTCCTTCCATGTGTGGTCCGGACAGCCGATTCTTCAGGGTGCCGTCGTTGCCGGAGGCAGGCAAAGAGTCCACATAGGCGAGTCTGTGGGGAGAGCGGTACATGTGGCACAAGACGGCTACCAACTGGCTCGCAGCCAGCTTGCCGGCGGAGGAGAGGCCGGAGCCATCCGATATGTTGCAGCCCGGGGCGTAGGCGTTGATGTCCCGGAGAAAGGATTCGACTGCCTTCCGGCCTCCCCGGAAGCTGCCATCGCCGACTATTTCGTGCCCCAGCAGTTTGAATATATCCTCCGCGTAAAGATTCTGGCTCCTCTTGTTCATCACGTTGATAGTCGATACCAGAGAAGACTTGTGAAGGAGCGCGGGAGCGGCCGCATCGACGGCGGGAGATTCGTCCTTTCGAAGGAGCCTGGGCTCGCCGCGGACCGTGACCCCACAGCGCTGGAGGGTCTCAACGAGGACGTGAACGAAGTACAGCGAAGGGTTGTGAACGGTGACCGACCCGCGCCACGGCGATGCCCCCTGGGTCACATGGCCACGTACGGTAATGTTATTGGTGCCCGGAGTACGATATAAGACGAGGGGCTTGGTAGCCTTTTCCTGGGTGACACAGCCGTTTTCGAGACGAATATACGATGTGGACGGCGACAACCGAATTAAGGGGGGAGCACCGGCTTGGAAGGCGGGAATAACGGTGAGGTCAATGCAGTTGTCGTTGAAGGAAAGACTCGATACGGGAGCGGCATACCAGAAAGTCAACTGGTCAGAAGGCCAGCCAGGATGGATGAATTCACGGTCGAATATCAGATCGTCGCCGATTACGTCACCGGAAATGGAACTCACCCCCATCTCCCGCAACGCGCGGGCCCACTTTTCGAATATCGCTGTGGGGCGGCCAGTAAAACGTCCGGAGATATTGGGGTCGGCGCCTGCTCGAACCAGCAAGTCTCCGTCAAGCGTTCCGTGCGAATCCAAGTCGCCGAGCATATACAGCTCCGTCCTGAACTCGTAGTCAGCCCCGATCATGCAAAGAGCAGCGGCTGAAGTAATGAGCTTCATGTTTGATGCAACGACCATGGGAGTCGACTCGTTAACAGCAAGAATCGGCTTGCAGTCCGAGAGCGCCGCGACGAAGACCCCGATCCGATCAGTGCTCAGGCCCTGCTGCCTTGCGACGGCAAAGACTTGCTGCTGATCCAGCGCGGCCCGTGCAAGCGAACCCGGCAAAATCGACAAGCAAACCAGCAGAAATAAAGCTCGGGCGGTTGTCTTTTCTTGAGCCGGCATATTCGCTCCCTTGCGCTCTAGGAGATCATACGGTCACAGAAGAGTATGACAAGTGAAAACAGGACAGCGGGTCGTATCCTGCGATGGACGAAGGGCCAAGAGATGAAAGCGGTAGAGACTGAATCGCTTACAATGATTTATCGTTCTGGGATAACGCTGAGGAAAAAGGTTGCCCTTGACGGTCTGGACCTGGAAGTCGAATCTGGAGAGATCTTCGGCTATCTAGGACCGAACGGAGCAGGCAAGACCACGACCATCAAGCTCCTGACAGGGATAGCGCACGCGACAGGCGGCAAGGCGCGGATCCTGGGATATGCCGCCGGAAGCACGGAGGCAAAACGACAGACGGGCTTCCTCCCCGAAGCGCCCTACTTCTACGAGTATCTGCGCGCGGATGAGGCTCTAAGACTTTACGCAAGGCTCAGCGGGCTTTCCAGGGAGGAGGCGAGAGAGAGGTGCAAAGAAGTGCTGGAGCAGGTCGGGCTCGGCGATGACGGCAGGAGACGGCTGGGAGAATTCTCGCGGGGGATGCGCCAGCGATTCGGATTTGCGCAGGCGATAGTTCACCGTCCCCGGGTCGTGTTCCTCGACGAGCCGATGTCAGGCCTGGACCCACTAGGACGAAGAGATGTCAGAGAGCAGATACTGAGGCTGAGAGACAGCGGGGTGACAATCTTCTTCAGCTCACATATTCTTCCCGATGTCGAGATGATTTGCGACAGGGTCGGGATCCTGGATCGTGGAAAGCTCCGAGCAGTGGGCACATTGTCCGAGGTGCTGCCCCAAGACGTCAATTGCGTGGACATTTCCGCTGACGGGCTGCCCGTAGAGGTTATTCCAAAGCTTAAGGGAT
The DNA here is from genome assembly GCA_964493415.1 of uncultured Planctomycetota bacterium. Taxonomy (GTDB): domain Bacteria; phylum Planctomycetota; class DG-23; order CAZBND01; family CAZBND01; genus CAZBND01. The sequence goes on from CAZBND010000008.1 coordinate 96,036, forward strand.
TGGCGACCGCGGTCAGCGAAGAGGGAGCGAGGGTATGGGCTCGAGTTTGCGAGGAGAATGTCAACGCCGTCATTGATGTGATCCGAGCCTCTGGAGGGAACGTGAGAGAGGTAATCCCCCAACGAATGACTCTTGAGGAAGCGTTCCTCCACACCTCTGGGAGCGAGCCGCCTTCTGGAAGGAGCCGGCAATGAGACTCTTGATGGTGGCGGCGAACACGTTCACGGAACTCATTCGCGACAAAGCACTGCTGGGTCTCTTGGCGTTCGCAGTGATTGTCATAGCGATTTCCGGTGCCTTTGGAATGATCTCTGCCGGGGAAGAGGTGAAGTTCATCATCGACATTTCCCTTCCTGCCATGCTGCTGTTCGGAGTGCTTATTTCGGTTCTAGGTGGGACGAATCTCGTTTACAGAGAGATGGAAAGGAAGACGATATACACGCTCGTTTCCAGGCCGGTCAGAAGATGGGAATTCGTGGTCGGCAAGTACGTGGGGATCGTGATGCTGCTGGGCGTGAGCATCATTGGCATGTCGATGTTCTTTCTCGGCTACCTTTACCTGTTTGGCGGAAGGCCGGGCGTTCCGCTCCTGCAGGCTATTGTGATGGTATTTCTGGAGGTGATGGTGGTTACGGCGATCGCTTTGCTGATGTCGACAATGACCTCCCCGATGCTCGGAGCGATCGTGACTTTCACGTTGTTTGTATTTGGGCATTGGACAGAGCAACTCCAGGTCCTTTCAAATGAGATAGGCAACAGATTCCTGAGCCTTCTCTTCCGGGCCATGTATCTCTTGCTGCCGAATCTCGAGAATTTCAACGTGCGAGCAGAGGCAGCACATTACATAAGCGTGGCATGGGCCAGGGTGGGGATCGCGGGGCTGTGGGGCTTGGCCTACAGCGCGTTGGCGATCATGCTTGCGGCAGCGGTTTTCGAAAAGAGAAGCTTCTAGCGAACCGAGATGCGCCGGATGAAACGAGTCTTATATTGGGGTACCGTGATGCTGGTGCTGGGGGCCGTATGCGGCCTTCAGGTGGCTGTCGACGCGATAGAGGCGAAGTCGAGTACCAAGATCAAGTGGGAAGTGCCCGGCGTCCGGACGCTCAGGCTGGCTTCGTTCGGGTTCGATCATGTCATCAGCGACTATTATTGGGTCAAGTCGTTGCTGTACATCATGAAGCAATTCGATGAAGAGGAGCGCGATTACTCTCCGCTGCCTGTCGTCTATGACACGATCACGGACTTGGACAGCGGGTTCGGCCTTGC
>CAZBND010000009.1:0-94324 GCA_964493415.1 uncultured Planctomycetota bacterium
TCGGACCGGACAAGGCCGAGTGGGTCTGGGGGAAGGTCAGCACCACCAAGGTGCTCCACCTAGTTGACGAACTGGGCGTGGGGGACAAGGTCAAACACCCGGACTGCGGTGAGTTCGTCATGGAAGGGTCGAAGGGTCTGACTCCGCACGTGCTGAGCGTGGTCACATATTCCCAAATAGTAGATTTGGGGGATGTGGACAAGGCGCAGGTGGTCATGTCCACGGGCGATTGCGAGCTTTATGAGAGTCCTCATAGCCAGGACCAGATACCTTTGTGGAGCAATTGGAAGCTGCGCCCGGCATTCCTCAGCGAAGAGAAGTTGAAAGCATCGTCGGAACTGAAGACGGTTCTCTCGGGCGTTAAGGGGAAATGATGGGCATCGAGGTTAGAGAAGTCGGGCCGGGAGACCTGCGCCGTTACGGCGAGATCCCGACCTCGTTTATGGTGAAGAGCATTCTGAGCGTGTGCGTGGCGGATGAGGGCTTCGGCGGGATTGTGCTACGCGAGGAGGAGGTCGCCGCGCCGTACCTCAAGGATTATGATGCGTGCGAAGATGGGAGGCCCGATCAGTGGGCGGAGATGTTCGACGTCTCGAGATGGGCCTTCTTCATGGCCTTCGACGAAGACCGTGCGGCAGGCGGAGCGGCAGTCGCCTTCGACACGCCGGAGGTGCAGATGCTTGACGGACGCAAGGACCTGGTGGTGCTATGGGATATTCGCGTCCGTCCTGAGCACCGGCGGCGGGGCGTCGGCTCGATGTTGTTCCAGCGCGCCGCTGACTGGGCACGCGAGAAAGGATGCAAGCAGCTCAAGGTGGAGACGCAGAACATAAACGTGGGCGCATGTCGCTTCTACCGGAAGGAGGGCTGCACGCTGGGAGCAGTCAACCTCTACGGATACCACGGCTGTCCCGAAGCGGCGGGAGAGACCATGCTGCTGTGGTATCTCGATCTATAGGTGGCCCTTCCTCAATCATGTCTTTTCGTTCTCCCAGCGCGGCATTTACCGCGATTTTCTCTTGAAAACGCTCTCTAGCGGGCGGATCATGGGGATGCCTGCCACGCGGTGGCGGCCTGAAACCGGATTCAGACGGGGAGCGCCTTTGTGATGAAGGCCGTGAAAGTGAAAAGGCTTGCCATGACCATTGCGCTGGGTGCAATTGTCGCGGTGTGCGTTTTGATCGCTTGGCACCTCGTCGGATCCAGGCGCCTGGAAATGGCAGCCCGGTCACCTGTGAGCTCCGATCCAACGTCGCTTGGACCCGCTCCACATGCTTCCGCGACCATCCAGGAGTCTGCATCGCCTACAACGACCCAGGCCGATGCTATGGCTCCGGACCAGGGTGGCGAAGCCCCTCAAGCGGACACGCTTGCGGAAACCGATGATTCGGTCTGGCAGGCACTCGCCAACAAACTCGCCCTGGAAGATCCCCGCATTCTCATGGTCAAGGCGATGCTTGGAGCGGGCGAGTACGATGATGCTCTGGCCTTACTTGAAGAGATCATTGCGGACGAACGCGATACGGATGTCGCCGCCTTGGCGCATCTCATGAAGGGCATAGCCCTCGCGGCTAAGGGTGACATGGAAGGGTCATTGGCGGAATATCAGAAGATCATCCTCGAATACCCCGAGTCTACTGCGGCATTGGAGGCGGTTCAGAGATTCGGCCAGTGCCACTTCGCCCTGGACACCATTCTCGACGGCATGGACTGGGTCATCAACATCTTGGAATCTGATCCGGGGAATATGGCTGCAAGAAAGGCCAAGTGGGAGCTGGTTGCACGTGCCGCCAGAAGGGGGCGCGTGTCTGACCTCGAGGCGCTCTGGGAGATTTGCATGGTGGGGCTGAAAGGGGGAGACGAACCGATTGAGGGATACGAGGCGGGATTGGCCTTGGCCAAGTCGCTGGCGCGGTTTAATAGGACAAAGATGTTCGAGCTGTTCAATGAAATCGCGCAGCACTGCCCCTACCCGGACGTTCAAGGCGAAGCCAAACTCGAATTGGTTGAGCGCTACGCCGTCTGGCGTCCGGACGACGCGATCCGTCTCGGCGAGGAGGTGCTGGCCTCGCCGGCGGATGAGTACATAAAAAAGCAGACGAGGCGCAACTTGGTGCACGCATATCTGGCGAGCGGCGACGTTTACCTCGCCCAGCAGACGTTCGATCAGGTCATTTTAGACGGCTGGCCCGAGAGCAGCCTCTGCTATTTCCTCTCGGCTTCACTGGGGACCGCGGTCAGCGCGGCCGCAAACCACGAGGCGCTCTTGTCATGGCTCGACCAGCTTGCAGCAAAGGAAGGATTGGTAAGCCAGGAAGCGCTCACCTGGAAGGCCGTATTGGAGAATCCTTTCGATCACGATGCTCTCGACGCCGCTTCATACAACATCCTCCGGCGTCTTGCAGAGGCCTACTTGTCCAGAAACGAATTCGACCTCGCAGGGGCGGCGGCCGCCTACTGCCTGCACAAGGTGGAAGCCGAGCACCCTGGTGATTTGAACAAGCATTTGTCAGCCGCCGACCTCGTTGCCCGTGCCATGAGCGCGCAAGGTAATTACGCCGGCGCTGAACAAGTGCTCCGTGCGGCTATGGACCAGTATCCTGATGCTATCGAAGCTGCCGAGTGGGTCGTGCCTCTTGCCGGCTATATCAAGATGACAGGACGCTACGACGAAGCCATCGCGGAATACGAGCGCGTACTCGAGGACTTCCCGGACAGCATAGCGGCGCCGAGGGCGTTATACTTCATGGGGCAGACTTATCAGTACGAACTCCAGAACCCAGCGAAAGCTCGGGAGTCCTACCAGCGCCTCATGATTGCCTACCCGGATTCTCACTTTGTGGAGTCTGCGAAGAGGCAGCTTGCGTCCCTTGCCTCTTCGCAATAGGCGCTGGAATCCAGGTTTTCTTCCGCCGTTTTTCACCATCCTGCCCGCCTAGGCGACCGGCGGCCTTCAACCGATGTCCTGAATCCACCGACTAGGTAGCCGCGCTAATCTTTTGGCGGACCGAACTTTCTCCTACGGTTCGCCTTCAGTTCCTCGTATTGCTCTCTTGGGGTAGGGGAGAGGACCATGTTTCCCTGGACGATCGCCCCGTCCATCGCCTCGATCGACACCGGGTCTCCCTCGGCATAATCGTTGAACGCGTTGTTCGCGATGAAGAGGCTTTCGAAAGAGGTGCCCTTTACCTCGATGCCGTGCTCGTGCGGGTGCGCCCTGGCGTCGAACAGGTTCGAAAGCACTGCCACACCGGAGCTGCTCCGGTTCTCAGGCGCGATTATCCCGAGCTCCGTTACATAGTTGTCGGCGAAGTTGTTTGACGAGACGGTCACGCCGCTTGAGTAACCGGTCACGGCGACGACCACGCCGTCGTCCCCGCCGTCGGAGTTCTCAATCTGGTTGCCGGCCAAGTTCGTGGCGCTGGTCTCGGACAGGTGGATCGCGGAGTTCCCCCATCCCTGGCAACGCCCGAACACGTTGCCTGTTATGGTCGCATAGATCGTCCTCACGCACTTGACCGCGCACGTTCCGCTTCCGAAGAAAGTATGCAGGTGGTTGCCGGTTATCTCGAGGTGTCCCATATCGCCTGCCGTGTTGTCCACGAAGATCCCATAACTGGCGTGGGGTCCGTTCCGTTTCCCGAACGAGTTGAACGAATTTCCCACGTATTGCTGCTGATTGCAGTTACGCACGTATACCCCTTCGGTGGGCTCACCGAGTTCGCCCTCGAATCGGTTGTCGGCCACGTGCACTCCGACGGCTCGCTCGACGCGTACCGCGCGGCACCAGTCGCCTAACGTGAACATGTTCCCTGCCACCCACGACCCCCTGATTGCGCGCTCCCTCGCGCCAAAGGCGACGAACGTCGCCCATCCTTCTCGCTCCCCCCCCTTATCGAGCACGAAACCACAATTCTGCACCCGCGAGTTCGAGCCTTCGCAGGCAACAAGCGCCCTTTCACCATCTGCCGGCGACCAGACAAAAGCGCAGTCCTCGAGGACGAAACCGGACGCGTTCTCGTCCGCAAGAACGAAGTCTACCGGTCCCTCCCCGCTCTTGACCGAGATCTGCGTGGAATTCCCCGATCCCCCGATCGTGACGTTGGGAATCGAGACGACGGCGCAGCGGGCCGCCTCGTAATTACCCGGGAGGATTTCTATGCGTCCGCCCGACGGCGGGAGCGCCTCGATGGCCTTCGCCAGCGGGAGCGTCCTGCCGTTCAGATTTCCTATCGATACGATCCCATCCCCAATTGAAACGAGCGCTGATCTCTCAGGCATCGTAGGTTCGGCCATCGCCCACACCCAGGACGCCGCGCTTACGAAGGCAATCGCCAGTGGAACTATGACTGTCTTCATACATCCACTCCTAGACTATTCGACGAGCCGCGCAACGTCTCCCGACACCCGGGAATCTCTCGCTCCATGCGAGGTGTCAACGTTGCCACGGACAAGGCTCCTCACTCTATACGATCTTGCCGCTTCCGGTCAATTCTATTATGTTTCTCCGACTCGAACACCGGGATGACGCCGTCGGGACTCTGCTGGAGAATGCGCCATCAGACGCCGACGCTCGATGATACCATTGATTTCGTGCTTCATGGTCACTATCCTTCTCCTCGTGGGAAGAGGCGTCTCTGACCAGAATTCCACCGGCCTGTTGCTGGAGAAATCCTAAGTGGGCATGCGAGAGTTGGTGTTCGCCGCGGCTGCCGTACTGCTCATGTTCTGGGCGGCCAAGATCGTTGCGAGAACTGCCCAACGCAGGGCCGCAAAACTCGAGTGGCTCCTGCTCGGCGGGCTGGTGCTGGTGGCCGGCTACACCCTAGTTGACGGCATTCGGAGGAATGAGCGAGCGAGCGAATGGTTCCGCACCCGCGCTTGCAGGAGCAACCTCAAGCAGATTTGGGCAGCCATGGCCCTCTACGCCGGTGACAGCGACGGCTGGTTCCCCGTCGGGCCGGAGGGCACGGACGCGTTCCATGCACTCGGCATGATCGCATATCAGGAAAGCGGCTACCTCTGCGACCATGGGGCGTTTGTCTGCCCGTCGTCTGAGGAAGCCGTTGGGAGGCCCGTGGAGGCGCGAACACCGATCGCGGCAGACGCAGCGGGGCTTCAACCCTCGTCGACAAGCTATGTATACCTTCCCGGGCTCAGAATTGATGATCCGCCCAACTTATTCCTCATCGCCGAGAAGCGGCCGGACCAGCACGGAAAGGCTCGCCACGTCCTCACGATCGATGGGCGCGTAGAACTGTTGGAGGAAGCCGAGTTCCAGCCGAGAATCTTCGGACAGATGGGCTGGAAGAGGTAATGCAGTCTCGGCTCTCGGTCCCTTGGTTGGCCCCGTCAGCATTGCGCGCTCCTCCGCGCCCCAGCTGCTCCCTTCTTCTTGCCTACTGCCATTTAAAACCATATCATATGTTGTTGGCTCGTTAGGCTTGCGTGTGGTCGTCGAGAATACTCGGGATAAGTGAGCATGGGTCGTACGAAGACCAGGGGACAACTGGAAGCTGAGATAAGCGAGGCGGTCATCAAGTTCGAGCGCGAGTTCATGGGACGCGGACCAGAGGAGGCCCGGGCGTACCTGATCGACGAGATGGTTCTGGTCCGGCTGAGGGGGGTCTTGATGCCCGCCGAGAAGCAGCTTGCGACCTCCCCGGACGGCGGCACGGGGCGAAACTTGATAAAGCGCGTCAGGAGTGAACTCCTCGAAAAAGCCCGCCCTCTCCTTGAGGCGATTATCGAAGACCTCACCGGGAGGAGGGTGCGGAGCCTTCACACCGACGTCAGCACTACATCGGGCGAACGAGTCATCCTTTTCACTCTGGACGGCGTCCCTTCTTTGGGAAAAGACTGAGCTTGGCAGGGCTGGGGTTGACGAGGTCGGGCAGCGTGATATAATAGTCGTGCTTACTGAGACCGGCAGATCGCGAGGGGGTAGGCAGGATACCTGCTCAGGGATAAGCCGGCGGCGCCGTGACTTAACGGGCTGCCGGTTTTTTCTTGCACTCTACCATCGGCTTCTTTACGGGGGGGTCCGGTATGGCGCAAATACAACACGCACAAGAGCGAGAAATGCACCAAAGGATAGCCGAAGCTGTCGCGACCTTCCAGAGAGGTCAGATGTCGGGTGCCGAGTGCTCGGTCGCTGTGAGCATTCAGCCGGACACGGTTGTGGTTACACTGCGGGGCGTAATGTCCCCGGCCGAGAAGCGCTTGGTCGAAGTCGGTAACGAGCGTCAATTGTTGGAGGAATTCTATAGTCGCGCCTTCGAACTGGGGAAGGCGAATCTGGAGGCGGCTATTGAGGATATCTTGGGAAGGAAAGTTGCGCACTCCTTCCTCCATTTGGATGCGGATTCGGGTGACGGCGTCATCATGGTGACCCTCGAATGAACCCCGGATCGCCCCGTGGAGGTCGAGTAGTGACCTGCAATAGCGCATCGAGGAGAAGGAACACACAATGCCGATAACCGTCAATCAGATAACAATCGCCGGCTTCCGCAAGCTGTTCCAACAGGTCGTACGCGATAAGGAAAAAGTCGGGATAGAGGCTCTCCGCCGAAATCCTGCTGACCTCCTGGAAAGAGCTCAGTCTTACGGGATACAGTACAAGAACGGGAGCTGGGGTTGGTGCTCGAATATCTGGCATCGAAGCGCCGCGCAGAGCGTCGTCGTTGACACCGAAGAAGGGCTCCAGCTCGAGCACAAGAAGCTGATGCTGGCCGTCCTCGAACACATGCTCTGCCGTCCGATGATACAGGTGGACCGAAATCTGGGGAGCCCGTCATCTCCGGCCAAGATGCGCTCCCGCCTCTACTGTGACCCCCAGTTCCCTGACATGGCATACAGATGGGGAGAGCTTAATTTCCCCGGGGAGCCGGCGGAGCAACCCGACGCGGAGCTGTTCGTCGTCCCGCACTACCTCAATAATCCCAATGTCCCCGGCGGAAGTGAAATGCTCAGGGTCATACGCTTCCCCAACCATGGCTACAGCATCGTAACCGTCAGTTCATATCAGGGCGAGGTCAAGAAGGGCTTTCTAAGTCATTGGATTTGTCACGCGTACCGGCGCGGCGGAACGGGAGAGCACGCTTCCCTCAAAGAGTTCGTCGTCAAGAGGACCGACGGGAAGAGAAAGCGGATAGTCATGTGCACCTGGGGATTGACCGGCAGCGGCAAGTCCACTCATGGAATGTACGTCGTCGACGACCGGATCAACAAGATGTTCATGGACAAGTTCGGGGTGAATTTGCTCGAATTCGTCTCAGATCAGGCGATCCGCAACGATGACATCGTGGCTGTTTTTGAGGACGGCGTTTACAGCCCCGAGCAGGGCTCGTGGACCAAGACGGAGGACGTCGACGCCAACCAGGTAGCCATGTGGAACGCCGGGAGATCGCCCCATGCTCTACATGAAAACACGGAGTGGGACGGAAACGGCGACGTAAGCTTCGACGGCAGACTTTTTCAGCATTGTGGCCAATTGAATCGAAATGCTCGCAGCGTGTTCAGGCTGGAGGATACGGGCCATTTCGACGGCAGTGTGGACTCCACCGAGCCGCTCAACTTCGCCATCTTCATAAGTCCCGGCTACCTATGCGACTACGCGTGGCTCAGATTAAACGACCCGGACTTCGCGGCTAAGGTTCTGGCGGACGGGCGAACGGTTGGTCACCCGGCTCAGAGCCTTTCCGGCATCGGGAAAACGAAGTACGAGAGCCGTTACTGCCTTCCCTTCACGATGGGAGTCGGGAATGCGGACCACGTCCACCGTTTCCGTTCCTATCTCGCCGCAAGGCACGGCACCGACAACCCCATCGATGTCTATCAGCTCAATACAACCGGCGCTGTCGGATGTAAGTACGAATGGACCGAAAACTCCGCAACCGGAGCGGGGGGGCGTACTCCCACCGTTTTCTTCGAGGAGGAAAACGGCAGACGCCGCCCCGTCGGGGGCACTGGACCTTCCATCGAGGAGACGGAACTCTTCATTCACCAGGCGGCTAGAGGGGCGGTCGAGTACGAGCCCCATCCCATCTGGGGCGACAAGGTGCTGGTCCCCGTTAGGGTGCCCGGCCTCCCTGACCGGAGACTCCGCGAGTTGGACCCATTTACCTACCGCAGCATGGACGAGATGAGGAAGCTGCTCACCGCGCAGATTGAGACCGGCAAGCAATTCCTGTCCGCCCAGTGCGAGGGGCTCGACGATAAGATAATCAACGCCATGGATTTCTGATTTGCGCTTTCGGGAGGTTGTCTAAATGGCACTGGATGAAATCATCGCGAAGGTTGAGGCCACGCCGGTTGCCAACGTCAAAAAGGCGGCCTTGGCCTATTCCGGGGGACTCGATTCCAGCTTGGCGGTCGAACTGCTTCGAAGAAAATACAAGGTCAAAGACATAGTGCCTATCAACATCGACATCGGTCAGGGCGCTGAGGAAGTCAAAGAGGGGCTCCGCAAGGCGGAAGCGCTCGGGCTCGACGTCATCACCATTGACGCCAAGGGGGAGTTTACCGGAGAGTGGCTGACCAAGGCCATAAGGGCCAATTCAGACTACAACGGCTATCCCGTCTCCACCTCCATGACCCGCCAACTCGTCGCTCGCATAGTCGCCGTCGAAGCCCTGAAGCACGGCTGCGACTGTCTCGTGGAAGGCTCGACCGGCAAGGGAAACGACCAGTACCGGATGCACAACGTATTCAAAATGTTCGCTCCGAGCCTCGAAATCCTTGTGCCCGTTAGAGATTTCGACCTGACCAGAAGCGAAGAGGAGGAGCTCTGCAAAGCGTGGGGTGTCCCTGTAACAGAGACAATCACCGGCGGGGACGACAAGACCATGTGGTGCCGTTCCATAGCATCAGGGGCTATTGACCTCAACCAGGAAATCCCCGATTCAGTCTGGATGTGGCTTGTGCCCCCGCAGAAGGCTCCCGACAAGCCGGAACAAATAAGCCTGAGGTTCGAGCAGGGCATCCCGGTAGAGTTGAACGGCACGAGTCTTCCGCTGGATGAACTTATTGCCGAACTCAACGTCGTGGCCGGACGGAACGGCGTAGGCATGATCGACATGTTCGAAGACGGCATCATGGGCCTGAAGTCGAGAGAAATCTACGAAGCCCCCGCCGCTCACGTGATCCTCAAACTCCACCGCGACCTCGAACAACAGTGCCTGACCAAAGAGGAGATACAATACAAAAAAGGGGTGGATGCCCATTGGGCTTACATGGTTTACCACGGAGAGTGGTATCATCCCCTCAAAAATGCGCTTGACGCCTTTGTCGCCTCGACGCAGAGCGTCGTCAACGGCTCGTATGTGGTGAGCCTCTACAGAGGCAACGTGACCATTGTCAGCAGGGAATCAAACACGTCCCTTTTCTCGCCTGAGATTCGCTCGATAAAGGCCCGGGGGTTCGATCAACGCTGGTGCTCCAACGCTGCGAAGATAAAGGGGCTTCCTTTCGAGATTCTCGCAAAAAGAAAGCAGCTAATGGATTCTTAGCCGCCGGTTGACCTGCCAGGCGGCGACTGGTAGCATCCCTAGGGGCTGCGGCACGGTTCGGAATGGCTTGCTCAGGCGACCATCCTGCTTTCGGGAGTTGAAGTGCATCCACTCGCGCAGGAACTGAATGACACCATCCGGGAGCGCTCGAGCCGAGTGCACGAGATGCTTTCCGAACTGGGAAGGGAACTCTACTTCCCCAAGGGCATCCTGGCGCAAACGGCCGAGGCGAACGCGAAGGCGCATCGATTTAACGCCACCATCGGCATCGCGACCGAGTCCGGCCACGCCATGTTCCTCCCTTCGGTGATGGCTCACTTCCGCGATGTCCCTGGTGATGAGTTGTTCCCTTACGCCCCGGCTACCGGCAAAGCGGAGCTTCGCAAGGCGTGGGGTGACAGCCTCACGGTGAAGAACCCCAGCCTCGAATCGAAAAGCTTCAGCCTGCCCATAGTCACAAGCGGCGTCACCCACGGTCTTAGCCTCGTTGCCGACCTGTTTATCGATCCAGGTGACGCCGTGCTCCTCCCCCGGCCGAATTGGGGGAACTACAACTTGATCTTCGGCACCAGATACCGGGCGCAGGTCGCCACCTATCCGCTCTTCGGCTCCGGCCCGGGGTTTGATGTCGACGCATTCCGCAAGACCGTCGAGGCAAGCGCCCGGCGCGGAAGGCTGGTGGTCGTGCTGAATTTCCCCAATAACCCTACGGGCTATTCGGTGACCGCCGAAGAGGGCGAGGGCATGGTTACGTCACTCGTTCACGCCGCCGAGAGAGGCTCCAATATCGTCGCTGTCTGCGATGACGCCTACTTCGGGCTCTTTCACGAGGAGGGCCTTCTCACGGAATCGCTCTTCGCATATCTGGCGCAAAGCCATCCTGGGCTTCTTGCCGTCAAGGCCGATGGATGCACCAAGGAGGATTTCGTTTGGGGATTCAGGGTTGGATTCCTGACTTTCAGCACACAGGCCGGAGGGGGAGAGTCCGAAATCTATTCGGCTCTGGAAAAGAAGGTCGCAGGCGCGATCAGGAGCTATATCTCGAACTGCGCTCATCCTTCGCAGTCGATCCTGTTGCGCGCGATGCAGGATGCACAATATGATCGACAAAAGCGGGAAAGCAGGGACGCCGTCAAGGCGCGGGCCCTGAAAGTGAAACAGGTTCTCGCGGACCCCGCTTTTCGCGATGTCTGGGAGCCTTATCCGTTCAACTCCGGGTACTTCATGTGTCTCAGGCTTAAAGAATTGGACGCAGAAGATTACAGGAGTTTTCTCTTAGAGAGCCGCGGCGTCGGCGTAATTGCGTCGGGTCCCAGCGATATACGAGTGGCCTTCTCCTCCGTGGACGAAGAGGACATTCCTGCCCTCCTTCGCATCATGGCGGAAGCTGCCAGGGACCTCCGCGAGCGGAAGATGACCTGAGGGAACCGAGGACAACACATGGCGGGAACCATCTACATAGTTGATGTTACCAACCGCGACGGCGTTCAGACCGCGCACCTCGGCCTTGCCAAGATCGAAAAGACCATGATCAACATGTATCTGAATGAGCTGGGAATCCACCAGAGCGAGTTTGGCTTTCCCACCACTCGTCACGAAACCAATTACCTCAACGCCAATATCGAGCTGGCCGAGATGGGCGTGCTCTCTCCTATGATACTCAGTGGCTGGGTGCGGGCCGTAGAGAGCGACGTGGAAATCGCTTTCGAGCTCACAAAGGTGAGAGATCTGAGTCTGTCGATTTCCACTTCCGATCAGATGATAAAGGGAAAGTTCGGTGCCAAGTCAAAGCGCTCCGACGTGCTCGACATGGCGGTCAAAGCACTTGATAAAGCAGCAGAGCTTGGCGCTCTCTCCGTCGCAATCAACGCCGAAGACGCCTCCCGCACGGACATGGCCTTTCTCACGGAGTTTACGAAGACTTGTGCGGAACATGGCGCGCAACGCATACGCTATTGCGACACCCTCGGGTACGACGACCCGTTCACCATATACGTTCGTGTCAAGGAGCTGGCCTCTCAGACGGGCATGCCCGTGGAGGTCCACTGTCACAACGACCTCGGCATGGCGGTCGCCTGCTCCATCGCCGGTGCAAGAGGTGCAATCGACGCCGGCGTCGATGCCTACGTCAACACCTGTGTTAACGGAATGGGAGAAAGAGCGGGAAATGCAGACCTTCTCGCCGTCGTTCTCGCCATCAAAAAGGCCGCAGGATTCCGCGGCAAGTATAAGCTGGACGACCGGGTCGATCTATCCAAGGGCTGGCGTCTGGCCAAATACGCCTCGTACGCCTTCGGCGTGCCCATACCCATCAATCAGGTCGGCGTGGGGAGCAATGCCTTTGCCCATTCCTCGGGTATCCACGCGGACGGGGTGCTCAAGGACAGGAGGAATTACGAGCTGTATGACTACGAAGAACTTGGACGCGGCGACCCCGATATAGTCGAGACCGGCAGCAGGATCGTCGTCGGCGAATACAGCGGCATAAAGGGCTTCAGGAACGTCTACGAGCGGCTCGAGATACAGTTCAAAGACGAAGCCGAGGCCCGCGAGATTCTCGAGCTGGTCAGATTCGCTAACGTCCTTAAGCAAAAGCCGCTTGCCGTCGATGAACTCAAGTTCATTGCCAGGTATCCTGAGCAGGTTAGGAAGCTTTTGAGCCTTTCTCCCTGAGTGCGAAGACGAAAGTTCAATAGGAGAACCAGCAGAGTGTCGGCAAATCCTTTCGTGGAACTGCACAGACTCGGCCAGAGCGTTTGGTTCGACAATATCAGCCGGGGGATGATCGTCTCGGGGCAGCTCCAGCGGATGATCGAAGAGGACGGCCTCAGAGGAGTCACCTCCAACCCCACCATATTCCACAAGGCCATAACCGGAAGCAGCGACTACAAAGACGACCTCAGACAAGCAACCTCTCGCGGCCTGACGGGCCCTGAGGAGGTCTTTTACATGCTCGCTTACCGGGACATACGGATGGCAGCCGACTGTTTCCTGGGCGTTTATGAAGAAAGCCAGGGGGCGGACGGCTACGTCAGCATAGAGGTATCCCCGCATCTGGCGCGTGATACCGAACGAACCATTTCGCAGGCTCGGCGTATCATCGCAGCCATCGGCAGGCGCAACGTGCTGGTGAAAGTGCCTGCGACGACCGAGGGGATTCCCGCCATCGAAGTGCTGATCGCCGAAGGGATAAACGTCAACGTGACGCTTCTCTTCTCGATAGACAGGTACGCAGAGATAGCCGACGCATACCTTCGCGGGCTTGAGGCCAGAGCGCGCCAAGGCAAGCCCCTCGACTCGGTTGCCTCGGTCGCCAGCTTCTTCGTCAGCCGGGTTGACACCATGGTGGACGGTCTGCTGCAAGAGCGGATGGCGCAGCGCAAATCAGACGCCGAGGTCAGTGAGCTAAGGGAGTTGCTTGGCAAGGCCGCCGTGGCCAATGCGAAGCTGGCTTACCAGAGGTATCGATCCATTCTTTCCGATTCGCGCTTCCTCCAGCTCAAGGACAAGGGTGCGCGACCTCAGAGAGTCCTTTGGGCGAGCACGAGCACGAAGAACCCCGACTACAACGACCTCCTCTATGTGGAAGAGCTCATCGGCCGTGATACGGTCACGACGCTGCCCCCTGCCACCTACGAGGCCCTCAAAGACCACGGGAAGGTCGAACCGACCGTCGAAAAAGACATCCATGCGGCCGAGGACGTGGTCCAAAAGCTGAGCGGGTTCGGCATCAGCCTGCAGGATGTGACTTCTCGCCTCGAAGATGATGGCGTCAGGAAGTTCGCCGAGTCCCACGACGCGATAATGTCGGCTCTCGCGGCAGAAATGACGACTCGCTGAGGCAAATCGGGCTCTCAAGGCCATTGACACGGGTGTGGGACAGTGCTAACATTGAAAAATTGTAGTTTCCCGTGGGAGGCTCGGAAGGACCGGCCTTCCTGGCCGGCGGATCTTAGGTGAACGTATGAGCGGCAAGATGCAGGTCGAGCAATCTTGGTATGTGGTGGATGCCGAAGGGCAGGTGCTCGGGCGATTGGCGGCGAAAATCGCGCGGCTCCTTCAGGGCAAGCACAAGCCCACCTACTCGCCTCACGTTGATGGGGGCGACTTCGTGGTTGTCGTCAATGCCGCGAAGCTCCGTGTCACCGGCAACAAGGCCATGTCTAAAGTCTACCGCAGTCATTCAGGCTATATCGGCGGCCTGAAACAGACCGCCCTCGGCGAGATGCTCAAGAAAGACCCGGCGGAAGTCATTAGACGCGCCGTTCGGGGAATGATGCCCAAAACCGTTCTCGGGAAGAAGATGCTGTCGAAGCTCAAGGTCTACCCCGACGCGAAGCATCCTCACCGGGCGCAGAAACCTGAACCTATTGAGGTCTAGCAAGTATGGCAGAGGACACGGCGAGTATCACTGGAAGAGCGGATACCGGGTACCCGGAGTCGGCCGAGGCTTTGGCCGAGGAGAAGCTCTATTACTGGGGAACTGGAAGGCGGAAGACATCTGTAGCCCGCGTCAGGATACGTCACGGCAACGGGGTCATCCTGGTTAATGGCCGCGACGTAGACGAGTATTTCACGAGTGAGAGAGACAAGAACGCCGTCCGTGCCCCGCTGAAGGCGGCCAGGGTCCTTACCAGGTACGACGTCTTCGCCAATGTCGGAGGGGGGGGCATATCGGGTCAGGCCGGTGCTGTTGTGCTGGGGATAGCGCGCGCTCTCAAGGCCGCCGATAACGGACTTGAGCCCATTCTTCGCGCCGGCGGCTACCTTACCAGAGACGCAAGGGAAGTCGAACGCAAGAAATGCGGCAGGAAAAAGGCCCGCAAGGGACCGCAGTTCTCCAAGCGTTAGTTCTCCTTTTCCGCCAACCCGAACCGACTGCCCGCCCTAGCGCGGGCAGTCGGTTCTTTGCTATAATCCCCCCAGGCGTTTTCAGGGCCTCCACTTGTGGAGACATGCGATGGTCAAAGTCGGCATACTGGGGGCTACGGCTTACACGAGCCTCGAACTCATAAAGATACTTCTCCGCCATCCTTCGGCTGAAATCTCCTATCTTGGTTCTCGCCGTCCCGAACAGCCACCCATCAGTTCTGTTTTCCCCTCGCTCCTCAAAAGCTGTGACCTCCCGCTCGGTCCTCTCGAGAACGCGGCCGTACCAGGCGGCACTGATTTCCTCTTCTCTTGCCTCCCGCATGGCGTGGCTATGGAACTACTGCCCCGGTTTCTCAGGAATGAAATCCGCGTCGTCGACCTGAGTGCCGATTACCGGTTCACCTCACCCGAGGAATACTCCCGCTGGTACGGTGTTCAGCACAGGGACCTCGCCAACCTTCCCCACGCGGTCTACGGGCTCCCCGAACTATACGGGGACCTCGTGCGGAAGGCCAGAATCGTGGGAAATCCCGGCTGCTATCCCACGGGTGCCATAATCCCGCTGGCTCCACTCCTTAAACAGGGCATATGTCATTGTGACGGGATCGTGGTCGACTCGAAATCCGGCGTCTCGGGTGCCGGACGAACCCTCACGCAAGCGACCCATTTCCCCGAGTGCAACGAGAGCGTTCACGCCTACAATATCGGTGTTCACCGGCACACCGGGGAACTCTTGACGGTGCTTTCTGATGTCGCATCCGCCCCAGTCGATCCGGTTTTCGTCCCTCATCTCGTTCCAATGGACCGCGGGATTCTGACCACCGCCTATGTGATATTGAAAAAGGACATGGATGACGAAGGCATCCTCGATGTGCTGCGGCTCTTCTATGACGGCAGTCCCTTCGTGCGCGTCCGGACGGATGAACCGATTCGCACCAAGGATGTTCTCGGCACCAACTGCTGCGATATTGGCTGCAAGGTGCTGGGCCGGAAGGCTGTCTTGGTTTCCGCCATTGATAATCTCGTAAAAGGCGCTTCCGGCCAGGCCGTGCAGAATATGAATCTGATGCTGGGTCTGGACGAAACCGAAGGTCTGATATGATCAAAGAGGTCCACGGATCGGTCACCAGTCCCAGAGGTTTTTCGGCGTCGAGCGTCTTTTGCGGGATCAAGCCGGGCAGCCAAAAGCCCGATCTTGGTCTTATTCACTCCCAGTCACCTTGCGTCGCTGCTGCGGTATTCACACAGAGCTCCATTGTGTCGGCCCACGTAGTTAGCGGACGCCGCCAACTGGCGGCAGGAGAACTACAGAGCGTCATCGCCAACAGCGGTAACGCGAACGCCTGCACCGGCGAAAAGGGGCTCGAAGATGTCGCCGTTATTTCGACCCTTGTCGGCAATCTGCTGCACGTCGCACCGAGTCGCGTGTTCGTTGCCTCCACCGGGGTCATTGGGGTCCCCCTTCCGATGGAGAGGTTTCGAGAGGGAATCGAAGCTGCGGCATCCTCTCTGGCTCCAGGAGCCCAAGCGGGGCACGCTTTCGCCCGCGCCATCATGACTACCGACACCCGTCCCAAGGAGGTTGCAGTAGAGGTGCAAGCGGGAAACGTGCGGGGCATAGTCGCCGGGGCTGCCAAGGGGGCCGGGATGATCGCCCCCAACATGGCTACGATGCTTTGTTTTCTCACGACGGACCTATGCGTGTCTAAGGAGCTGGCAGACGCGGTCCTTCGGGCTGCGGTAAACGAGAGCTTCAACAGGATCACCGTGGACGGCCATCCCAGCCCTAACGACACGGTCGTGCTTCTGGCCAACGGCCAGGCGGGCAACGCCCGGCTTGCACGGGGGCGCAAGAAGTCCGAGGAGTTCGCCGACGCCGTTCTCTACGCGTCCAACAGGCTGGCTGAAGAGATCGTTCGAAACGCCGAAGGTGCCACGAAATTCATTGAGGTCCGCGTCACCGGCGCTCGAACAACCCAGCAGGCCGAGACAATAGCGCGCGCCATCGCCAATTCTCCTCTTGTCAAAGCCGCCGCGAACGGGGAAGACCCCAACTGGGGGAGAATCGTAACTGCGGCGGGCACCTCCGGCGTGAAGTTGAACCCGGCGAAATTAGTGCTCCATATCGGTAAGGAGGTCGCCTATCGCCGCGGAACTCCTGCCGATGTTCCGAAAGAGCGCCTTCGCGAAGAGATGCGAAGTTCCGACCTTTTGTTCTGGCTGGAGGTGGGGCAGGGGAGGGCAAAAGCTTCGGTATGGACTTGCGATCTCTCCTGCGAGTATGTAAAGATAAACGCGGAGTATACGACATAACTCCCTCTGGCTGGGTTCCGGCCATTACCGGAGACAGTGATGACGAGAATCGACGGGCTTGGAGTCACGGGCGGACAAATCCCGCCCAGCGGGGTGAGGCCCCAACAAACCCAAGCGTTTGCTCTCCCGACAGAAAGAGCCGATGCCGGCAATCCGCCGCTGGACTTCGCCGAACTCGAGTCCCAGGCGCGGGTCGTCCGCGGCGCGATTATTCAGCAAGAGACCGCGCAGGAATCTCTGGCGGAGCGCGCGAGTGAAATATATCCGTGGCCGCTGCGGGTCTTCACGCACGCGGCAAATCTGGAAACCGCGACGGCCCGCCAGTCCGGGCAATCAGACCTTGCCCCCTCAGCGTCAGGACCCACGCTTCCTCGCCTCGACGTGATGGCGTAGTGAACTCGTCCCCTGGTTGAGTTCCGGTCGACACACATTCCATCGGGTCACCCAAGAGGATTCCGTTCCTTGCATACCGCGGCCCGCTCGCCCGGTTCCTCCGCGTCGCCTCCGAGTGCCCATCCAGGCCGCCGGACTTGCAGCGGTATTCCACCGCAGGCTGGGAATGGAAGCCGGCCATCGCTTCTGTTGAGGTAAGCTAAATCCTTGCCAAAGGGCTCCAATTCGGCCAGAATACTCCAAATCCTGACCTTCAATGCGTCTCCAAGCGGGAAGACCCGATTGAAGAAGAGAATACTCCAGTTCGTCCTCGCCTTCGGTGTTGCCGGGCTGCTCCTTTGGCGCGTCGGCCCCGCCCAACTCGCACGGGCCTTGGTTTCGGCGCAAGTCCTGCCCGTCGCACTCGCATTTCTAATCGTCATTGGGGCGGTTGCGATAAAGGCGTACAGATTTCGGTTGCTCGTCCGCCGCAGGCTCCCCGTCCGCAGGCTTTTCCGGATAGCTGCTCTTCAGGATGCCCTGAACGCCTTCCTTCCCGCCAGGCTTGGGGAGCTCTCCTATTTGGTTATGCTCAGGAGAGAAGGCATTCCGGCGGGGGAGGGGATGGCTTCGCTGGCCCTGGCGAGAGTGGGAGACCTTATAGCAGCCAACGTAGTCTTCTATATCGCACTGGCGGTGCTGGGTGACACCGGGCTTCACCTGGGCGCGATCATTTTGCCTGCTGCCGTCATATTTCTAGGGGCTTTAATCGGCGTAGTGGTGGTAGCTTTCTTCAGAGACCGCGTAAACTTGACGGCGGATCGGCTCATGGCTTTTATCCGATTGCCGGAAAGGTTACGCGATGCCGTGCGTCAGAACCTCAGCCACCTGCTTTCCGGACTGCGGGCGGGGCGAGATCGCCGTCTTTTCATTGGCGCGTTCTCATGCTCTATTCTGGTCTGGATTGCGGCGGCCCTGGCTCTACATCTGTGGATAATTGCCCTGGGAGCCAGGCTGTCGTTCTGGAGTTGCGCTCTGGTTCAGACCCTGCTCGCCATTCTATCTCTGCTTCCCATTCACGCCCTGTTGGGCCCTGCCGTCGTCGAAGCTTCGCTCTTAGGGCTGCTCGTACTGCTGGGGATCGAGGAGAGGCTCGCCATGACGATAGTACTGGCCTCGGTCGTCTATCTCGCCGTCTACTACGCGCTCATCCTCCCGATCAGCGTCGCGATCGCGCCCACGGCGCACCTACGCGCTACTGAGGTGCGCCCTCCTTCCAGCGAATGCCCGTCCCGCTGATAATGATAACCTTTTCCAACGCCTCCTCGCTGAAGTTCGTCACCGCGTCGAACTTCTCACAAAGACGCGTGAACTCAACCCTCGCCCCCATGACGGGATCCTCCCTCCCGAGCCCGCCCTTCTGGACCCAGAACCGGAAGTCTTCCACTTCCACCATTTTGTGGATTTCTTCTTCGGGAATTCCTCTTATCGCCGCCTCCCGAGCTACCCACTCGGAATACGATCGGTTGGAGGCATGATCGTATTTCACCGGCATCTCGTACCTCCTTTGGAAACGCTAACCCTCATGTGCCTCGGGCTTTCCGGGCACAATACCGGCAAGAAGCTCGTCCCGGAACCGCTTTCTTATTTTCGCAAGACCACCCTGACATGCCTGCCATCCCGCTCACCTTGCGGAACAGGCCGCTTTTTCCTCGGCTTCCCTGATGGCCTGAATCACTTCTCCGGGATCGCGTGCCTCCATAAGCCTGTTCCGAAGCTCGGAATGGTGGATTAGAGCCGACACTGTGGCCATTAGCTGGAGATACTCAGCCCGTCTCTCGTCGGGAGATACGACCAGGAAAAACAGTCGGCAGGGCTTTCCGTCGATAGCGTCGAAATCTATCGGATTGCGCGTTACGAGCACTGCAACCGACATTGCGTTCGCTTCCGTGTGGATGTGCGGTACTGCGACCCCCTCGCCGATACCGGTGCTGCCCAGCTCTTCGCGCTCCCGCACCTTCCTGTATAGATCATCCGCTGCGCACACCGTTCCGCAGCACTCCATGGCGCTGCACATCTGCTTGAGGACGTCTTCCGCTGATTCCACATCGGCGTCCAGGATGACACGGTCCTCGGAGATATAGTCGGAAAGCTTCATCATTGGCCCTCGAAAAGCAATCACACGATCAGAATTGGGCGATTCAGCTCTCTGAAAGCCCGTCCCACGAATTTACCTACATCCATGGCCGCCCCCCTCGTGCTGCTTATCGGGATAGCCACGATGTCCGCATTGAACTTCTTTACTGCCTCCATGATCTTGTTCTCGGGAAAGCCCTCCATCTGCTGAAGGACTATCCGCACGCCTTCATCTTTTGCCATCTCTTCAACCAGGTAGAGGTACTTCCAACCGGTCTCCTCCAGTTCGACGAGTATCTCGTGCTCGTTTTTCCCCGATGCATGCCGCATCCTTCTTGCAACGCTGACGTCCACCACGTTGAAGGCGATTATTTGCGAGTTCAGGGCCCTCGCCAAAGGGATGACCAATTCCGCCGCCCTTTTCGACTCCGGCGACCCGCTTACAACGAGTAGAATCCGATTCGTCATCTCGTCCCTCCCGTCCCGCTCTGCCCAAGCTTCGCCTTCACCCTCTTCTGCCGGAAGAAAGCCTCCCGTTCGTTTTCTTCTAAGACATCCCTTATGAACCTTATCGTCTCTTCGTAATCGGGAATGAACACGCTCTCCAAGGCGTTCACTTGGCGCTGGGTCTTTTTTATCTCCGAACTGAGCCGCCTAACGGACATTGCCGTCTGCACATATTCTACCATGTATTCGGGCGACTGTGAAAGTGATTCATAACTCTCGTCCAGATCGGCGTTTCCGTCCCAGGTGCCGGGGCGTTCCTGCTCCTGGGTTCCTTCCAGGGACACAGTCGGGAGCCTTACTCCCATCACGCTATGCTCCATCTGGATCACCCCGATTTCGTTCACTTCGGACGGGAGGGCGGCGGACTTCCTTTCCTCACCCATCCTCACCACGGCCCTTCTGAGAAGCTCCAGGGCGGGTATTAGCTTCTCGTTCATCCGTCGGACGGCTTGGGAGTAGTCGCTCACGACGCGGTACAGCTCGTTTATCAGCACCTCGCGCTTGTGATCCAGAAGCTCATACCCCTCATGGGCGAGGGCCAGCTCTTCCTGGAGCGTCAGCAAGTTCCCCTTTGTAGGTGCTACCGCTTGTCTCGCCATGCTACATCACGCTCGTCCCATAGTGTTCTTCTATTTCCTCGTCAGTGACTCTATGCAATTCGGCCGCCGGCAGATTCGACAGTACCTGCCATCCCAGGTCCAGCGTCTGTGCTATGGGTCTGTTCTCCTCCCGCCCCTGTCCCACGAACTGCTGCTCGAACACCCTTCCTGCCTCCAGGTACTGCTTGTCCAGCTCCGATAGCTCCTCTTCCCCTATTATCGACGCCAAGGCTCTGATCCGCTTTACTTCGGCGTAGGTTGCATACAATTGGCTCTGTAGGTTAGGGTGATCCCCTCTCGTCCTTCCCTCTCCTATCCCGTCCTTCATAAGTCTGGACAGGGACAGGGATATGTCAATGGGCGGGTATGCTCCATGTCGGAACAGCTCATGCGAGAGCACAATCTGTCCCTCGGTTATGTATGCCGTCAGGTCCGGTATCGGATGGGTTATGTCCATGCTGGGCATTGACAGCATGGGAATCTGAGTTATTGACCCGCTCTTCCCGCGAATCCTGCCAGTCCTTTCGTACAAAGAAGCCAAGTCCGTGTACATGTACCCCGGGTAGCCTTTCCTGCTTGGCACCTCTTCTCTTGCCGACGCGACCTCGCGCAGCGACTCGCAGTAGTTCGTCATGTCGGTCATCACTACGAGAACATGCATGTTTTCTTCGAACGCCAAGAACTCCGCCAGCGTCAGCGCACAGCGCGGCGTGATGAGCCTCTCCTCTGCCGGGTCATTTGCGAGATTCAAGAACATGGTGACGTGAGACATCACACCGGCATTCTCCAGTGCGTCTGCAAAGAACCTCGCGTCGTCGTGCTTGATCCCCATACCGGCGAATATGACCGCAAACCCCTCGGTTTCCTGGATCGTGGACTGCATTACAATCTGCGCCGCAAGCTCATTGTGAGGCAGCCCGCTACCCGAAAAAACGGGCAGCTTCTGCCCCCTGACGAGCGTGTTGGTCCCGTCTATCGCGCTTATTCCGGTCTGGATGTAATCCCTCGGGTAGGCCCTTCTGGCCGGATTTATCGGAGCCCCATTGACGTCATATGCCTCTTTTCCCGACGCCGCCGGCCCGCCGTCTCGCGGCCTTCCGGCTCCGTCGAATATCCTTCCAAGCATCTCCACCGAGACCGGCATCCGCATAGGCTCGCCGGCAAATCTGACCCGGGTTTCTCCCGTGCTCAGCCCCTCCGTCCCTTCGAAGACGTTTATGACCGCCCTGCTGCCATCGACTTCCAAAACTCGCCCCGTCCTGGCCTGCCCCGTCCGGCTTCGTATTTCGGCGAGCTCTCCGTAGCCTGCCCCTTCCACTCCCTCGATGGCGATCACCGGGCCGGTGATCCGTTGTACCCCCAGATACTCCTTCGCACATTGGGCGCTCATGTTGTCACCCCGTGTCTCTCGGCGAGTTCATCCAGTTCCTCGTCCACCTGTTCGGCTATCGCCGTAAGCGCGTCGAGGCCATCGTTCGGCACGGTGCTCTTCATCCGCACGAGCGCCTTGACGCACTCGAGGTCCAGTATTGTAAGCGCGGGAGCCCCAGCCTCGAGAATCTGTCGGGCTCGCTCATAGAAATGTAGTATCAGCTCCATCATTCGGAGCTGTTTTTCCGCCGTGCAGAAAGAGTCAACAGGGTCGAAAGCGCTCTGCTGCAGAAACCCGTCTCTTATCAGTCTGCCCGCTTCCAGCAACAGGCGCTGTGAGTCAGGCAGCGCGTCGGCTCCCACAAGTTTCACTATTCGTTCCAGCCTGCTCTCCGCCTGCAGGATTGACATGGCGCTAGAACGCAACTCGTCCCACCGTTGTAGCCCTCTTTCGGCCCACCACGAACCTATCTCCTTCGCGTAGCCGCTATAACTCAGCAGCCAATTCACCGACGGGAAGTGGCGCTGTCCCGCCAGTTCCTTGTCCAGGGCCCACAGAGTCCGGGCAAACCTCTGCGTATGCTGCGTGACGGGTTCCGAGAAGTCTCCTCCCTGAGGGGATACCGCCCCAACCACTGTCACCGACCCTTCCCTTCCGCCTGTGACCTCCACTCTTCCAGCTCTCTCATAGAACGCTCCCAGTCGCGACGCAAGATACGCCGGGTATCCCTCCTCCGCCGGCATCTCTTCCATCCTTCCCGAGATTTCGCGGAGCGCTTCGGCCCAACGGCTCGTTGAGTCGGCCATTACCGCCACGTTATACCCCATGTCTCGGTAATACTCCGCGATTGTCATGCCGGTGTAGATGCTGGCCTCCCGCGCCATTACCGGCATGTTGGACGTGTTGGCAATCAGGACGGTTCGCTCTGTCAGGGCTTTTCCCGTTCGCGGGTCGTTCAAAGACGGGAACTCTTCCAAGATCAACGTCATCTCGTTGCCCCGTTCCCCACAGCCGATGTATACGATGATGTCCGCGTCCGACCACTTGGCCAATTGGTGTTGAACCACGGTCTTACCGGTGCCGAATCCCCCGGGGACAACCGCCGCCCCCCCTCTGGCCACGGGGAAAAGAAAATCGAGGACTCTCTGGCCCGTTATCAGCGGCTGGTGCGGCGCAAGTCTTTGAGCGACCGGCCGGGGCCTGCGAATGGGCCACCGGTGGTACATTTGGAGCTCCCTCACGCCTTCCCCGTCGCCAATCCTTGCTATCGTCTCCTCGACCGTGTAGTCCCCTTCAGGCGCAAGCTCAACCAGTTCTCCACCGACTCCTGGCGGAAGCATTACGCGGTGAGTGATGACTTCGCTTTCCTTCACCTCCCCGACTATGGTCGTCGGCTCGACCTTGTCTCCCACATGCGCCACCGGGACGAAATGCCACTTCTTCTCTCGATTAAGCGATGGCGGCTCGACCCCCCTCCCTATGAAGTCCCCGCCGGCCTGCGCGAGCGCCTCCAGCGGACGCTGGATTCCGTCGAAGGTCGTGCCTATAAGACCCGGGCCTAACTCCACGGACAGCGGCCTTGCCAGACTGTTAACTTGCATCCCCGGCCTGAGGCTGGTCGTTTCTTCGTAGACTTGGATGGTTGCAACGTCGCCGCTGACGCCTATGATCTCCCCGATCAGCTTTATGTCGCCCACTTCGGACTGGTCCCCGATAGCGGCTCGCGACATGCCTCTTGCACGGACCAGCGGCCCGTTCACAGAAATCAATTCGCCGACAAGTACTTCCTCAGCCATCTTTCTCTTCGAATACCTTTCTCTCTACCTCGCTGCGTATCTCGTCTTTCCGTCTGCCGAGTATCTCTTCGAATGTGTTGTAGTAGGACACGCGACCGTTCTGGGTGCCTACCACGACGCCGCCGGAGCAGTCTATCGGCTCGGGGGATACCTCCACCGAGGTCTTCTCGCCCAGTTCGCGGGTTAGGGCTTCTTCGAGCTTGGCAAGCCGCGCCGATTCTCCGAACAGCCTCGAATCCTCCTTGTTCAGAGACAACCTTGCGCGTCGTGTCCCCAGCTCCCTGACCCCCTCGAGGATAAGATTCACCAGGAGCCTCTCGTACGCCTCGTCCCGGGAGATACCTGCAAGCTTCGATATCGCCGCGTCTGCCGCCTCGCTCAATATCTTCTCTCGAAATAAGAGTTTCCTGTTGCGAGCTTCCATCTTGGTTCTCGCGACGGCCCTTTCCACTTCATGCTTCAGCACCAGTCCGAGGTCCTCCTGTAGCCGCCTCTCCATCTCCTCGACCTTCGCCTTTGCCGCCGCTATGTGCCGCTCGGCCACACGCCTGGCCCGCTCCAGTTGCTGCTGCGACTGGCGCACCGCTTCAGCGTGAATCTGCTCCGGGATTGAACCAAGTTCCTCCTGCGGCATCTCAGAGCCTCATCCCAAGTACTCTTTCCAATATCTCGCGCTCGGATTCCACTTCCAGCGGTCCTCCTGTGAGATCGGGAATCTCCACGATGCAAAGTTCACGGTTCTCGGTCAATAAGCGTTCGATATGCGTCCGGATTTTCTCGTAAATGCTTCGGCCGACGAGCACCATCGATTCCTCGATGACATATTCCTCGAGCGCGGCGCGTGCCGCCTCCTCATCTTCCACGGCACGCCCGGTTATGCCGGCCAGCCTCAATGCCGAGACAAGCGTCTCGTCGCCGATGCAGCGAATCCTCATCTATATTTTCCCAAGCATTATGATCGCCACTATCAGCCCGTAAATGGCAATACCTTCCGCCAGACCCACGAAAATGATCGACCGGCCCATTAGCTCTGGCCTCTCGGCCACTGCCCCCATGGCCGCCGCGCCGACCGCCGCAACGGCAATCCCCGCAGCGATGCACGAGAGCCCTACCGCCACTGCCGCAGCAATGAATGCGTAGCCTGCATGCCCCGTGCCCTGAGAAACAGCCTCTGTCGCTCCTCCGCCTTGTTGCGCACGGGCGGGGCTAGGTGAGGCCAGGATTACCACGCCGATCACCAGCAGCACCAGAGCTACCCCACCCAAAAACGCGTTGCTCCTCAGACCCCACTTACGGATGTCTTCCATTCCATTCCTCCTCATTCTCTTGCACGTCTATCTCGGAAGGCAGAGCGGCTCGTATCTTCTGCCTTGATCCAGAAAGAACTTCGAGAAGAACTCGTAAAACTCCAGCCTCATGCACTGTATGAAAACGATGAGCCCCTCCAGACCGATCACAAGAATGTTCCCAAGCACGATGTTCGTCTCCCTAACGCCGACAACTCCTCCCAACGCGTCGGCCGTGATGTATACTGCCGGAAGCAGCGACGCATGACCCAATCCGAACGCTGCCGCCCGCACGAAAGAAACCGTGTTTGTCAGAAGCCCGATCATCGTCTCCATCGGTTTGAAGACAAACTCCAATATGCCTTCGGGTTCATCTTCCTTTCTCTTTGCGAATCGGGTCGCAAGGGCGTTGCCGACGACCATCCCCAAGATCGGCAGAACCAGAAGCAAAGCCGCCATCGTCATCCCGAACGGGGCTTTGCCGGACGTGACCACGGCCCAGGCGATTGGCAGTGCCGAATAGTAGAAGACCAAGCTCAGCAGCCCCCATTGTCCGAAAAGCATCTCCTGCCAAGCCCTCCTCTTGGCGGCCTGCACGATGTTCAACACCAGGCCCAACGTTACGCACACGATACCCACAATGACCCCGACCCTTATTAGGCTGCCTGGGTCGTCCAGCGGCCTGATCCACAACGCTGGGACAAGCTCCTCCATTCCGAACACGCTTCCGTACAACACCCCAAAGGCCGTTCCCGACAGCCCGCACCAGAGTAGAATCCCAGCCGCGCTCGCCATTTGCTCGGACTTCCTCCCCGCCTTTAGTAACCCCAATCCCGCCATCGCCAGCACTAGTCCATGGCCCACATCGCCGAACATCATTCCGAAAAGCGGCGTGAAGGTCAACATCAGGAAGAGCGTTGGGTCCAGACCATCGTACTTGGGCCATCCGTACAGATTCACGAGGTTCTGGAAAGGCCTCATCCACGCGGGGTGGCTCAGCTTAGTCGGCACCTCCACTTCCACCTGCTGTTGCGACAAAACCTTCTCGGCTGCCGCGTACTCCACCTCGACTCCGCGCGAATTCCCGCCGCAAAGCTCTCGCTTCAATGCTTCCGCTTCCCCCAGCGGCACCCAGCCCGTGATATAGTAGGAGTAGTCCGTCTGGAGGAAGTTCGCCATCGAGGAAAGAACGCTTCGGTTGGCCAGAAGCGTTCTTCTCCACAGCGAGACATCGTCCCGGAGGTCGTCCCTCAGCTTAGCCAGTTCCTCCTTCAGCGAGGAAAGGTGTTCCCGTCTTTGCCACAGGTCCACCTCGATTTCCTCCACCGCGTTGGTAGCTCTCATGTACTTCGGAGGGATTCGGAGCCTGGAGAAGTGCGACCCGCGAAGCGCTCCCTCCACGGCTTCGGCGTGTTTCGCCGTCGTGACAACGTTTACGAGCACGTTTCCTGCAACCTGCCTTGATATTTCGAGCTGGTGTGGGACTGATTCGAGGCTTCGCTGAAGCGTGGTCACGTTTGCCGTGGGCACAGTTCCCACGTCGAAATGTATGAAGGCGTGTTGGGTTGACAGCCCCCCTCTGATTCCCAGTTCGCCCAGGGACTGGATCTGGGTCGACAGAAGCTCCAAATTGTTTATCGCTAACTCCTCGTTGTCGATTTCCGCTATCGACGAATCGATTCTATCGCTCAGCTCGCCCACGCGCCTCCTTGCCTCTTCCACGATGTTCTCGGGATCGAGATGCGGACAACTGTTGAGCGTGCTTCGCGAAACCCACGGAATCCCAAGCCGCCGCGCCAGTTCCTCCAGTTGGCCGAGCAGGCCGTCGATTTCCTCCACCCGATGTCCCGGGTCTGCGGCCCGCACGCCGGGCAACTTGCGGGCGAAGCAGTCTGCTCGCTCCAGATGCAGAACACCTTCGCTCATAAGCGTTGTGGTGACCCGCGGCAATTCACTTCTCAGCATGTATATCTGCGCCAATGCCATCTTCACGGGTCTGAACACCGGCTATTCTCCCGTGGCAATCGAGAGCAGGGGGCGGACCTCGTTCTCTGCCATTGCCAGCCGCTTCGCCGCGAGCACGGTCACGGCGTCTTCAATCAACACTTCCTGGCGGATCAGGTATTTGACAAACGTCAGCAGGGCGAACGGAGAGCCAGGCCGCCGTACTCCTGCCGCCCGCAACGCATGTTTCCTGACTGCAACCTCAAGATCATTCAGAGGCATCCGGCTCCCTCCAATGCTCGCCAATGTCTCCGACAGCCTTCCCTTCGGCAGCAAATCCACACATTCCCCAGGCGATTCCCCCTGCATTACCCGCCAGAATTGTGTTTCGCCGAATTCGTTGGTCGAAAACGCAACATAATGGAACACTTCCTGCGGCTCCATCCCGTAACCGAAGCGCAGCCGAAGCGCTTTCACAAAGTCCCTCAAACCCCATATGTCGTCAAAGAGGCCCGAGCGGACGCGTCTTCCTTCCCATCCCAAACTGTCCAATTCCTTCGCCAGCGCTCGTTCGTAACCAACTTCAATCGCAAGATCGAACGGAAGCAAACTCTCGCCTCCTGACAAGGCCGGGAGGGCTCTCCGAAGAACACCTTCCAGCCGCGTCCCGGATATGGCTCTCAACAGCGAGTCAAGTGTTCTGGCGTCCTCGAGCTTCCGCTCCTTCATCAAGACCGGCGGCCTGCTACGGGTTTCGGTACTTGGTCCTTGCCGCGTCCGAATCTGTCTCACCTTGAACTTCAGCTTCCTGATGTCGGACTTCGCCACAGAGAACTCAAGGAATCTTCCTGAATGCCCACGCATGAAGCGAGCGAGCTCTTTCCCCTGTTTCTCCCACTCACCCCATAACCAACTATCCACCTCGCCCGGCACGTCTGACGGGGGCTCGCTTCCCAGAGCCCGTGAGAGAGCCTCCACGCAATCCCCGAAGCTACCGGCTCCTAGCATCGTCTCCACCACGCTCTCCCGGAGCGAACGCGCCCTGAGCGCCCCAAGAACAGGATATGCAGCAGAGTATGAGTACAGCCCCAGAGACATAGCTATCCACCGAGAAGCCTGCTCACCAGCTCTTCCGCCAGCCCCTCGCGCTCCTCCTCGAACTTCTTCCTCCATCTAGCCAGGGCATCCTCGGTCTCGCGAAATATCTTCTTGCGGCTCTCCTCTGCGATGGCCCTCGCCTTATCGATCGCGTCTTTCCTTTCCCGCTCCATTCGCTTTCGCGCTTCTTCCTCTATCTTCTTTGCTTCTTCTTCTCCCGCGCTCTTCACCTTGTCGGCCTCTTCCTTCGCCCGCTGGATGATCTTCTCCGCCTCCAGTTCGCTCCGTATGATTGCCTTTAGCTTGTCAGAACTCACTTGTTCCGTTCCTTTCGGATCTCCAATATCGCAAACACGATCAGGGCCGCAAGCCCTGCCACCCTCAAGGCAACATAGATCATTCCTACCAGGGTACCGGTATCCATATGTCGGCCTGACTTGGCCCCTTGCTCGGACGGGGTGAGGCTACTTCTCCCTTTCTACTTCCGTCCATGATCCTTTGCAAGCAAATTTTGACGGCTCCCTCGGAGCCCCGCTTCGGGCCTCTTCCTCCCGCCTTGACACCCCACCGGAGTCCCCATAAAATTCCCGTCGGTTCATCCGCACCACGAATTCATAGGAGACGACAATGTCGGAACTCGATCGCTATGGGGGCTGGACGGGCCTCACCTCTTCCGCAACCGGCTTCTTTCGCCTGGAGAAAATTGACGGGCGCTGGTGGTTCGTTGACCCCGACGGCAACGCCTTCATCATGCTCGGGGTCAACCATATCACCCACACTGCACTCAAGTACCCCGACAACATCCACATATGGAAAGAGCGCTACGGCGGCAGCATGGAGCGATGGATACGCGAGGGCGTAGCCAAAGACCTTCGGGATTGGGGGTTCAACACCATCGCCTGGGTGCAGGAACTAGCCTCGAAAGACTTCCGCCACTCCCCCGAGTGGCACTACTGGGAGTACAAGTGGGCGGGGATGCCTTACATCTACCACATCGACTTCGCCCACATCGAATACTGGTACCGCTACGCAGTCTACCCTGACGTCTTCTCGGAGGAGTTCGAAGAATGGTGCGACTACCTTGCCCGGGAAGTCTGCGTTGATATGGCCGAGGAGCCCCTGCTGATCGGCTACACTTTCTGTCCTATGCCCGGCTGGACCCACAACGAGCACGTGCGCTGTTGGGCGGATGACCTGGACCTGGAAACGGAAGAGGGCCGCAACGCGCTCAAACGCATCGCAGAGCGCTACTATCAGGTAATTCATGACTCGATTCGCCGGTACGACAGGAATCACCTCCTCCTGAGCGATTCGTATCGCGGGGCAAGCGGAATCCCCGACTTCATCCTCGAAGCCATGATGCCCACGATGGACCTCGTATCCACTAACTGGAACTCCCGATTCGACCCCATGAAGGACAGCATTGACTACTGGCACGAGTTCACAGGCAAGCCGATCCTATTGGCTGATTCGGGCTTCCTGGCCCCGACCGAGATTCTCAAAGTCGGTCCCGCCGCCGCGAATTATGTTAAGGACCAGAGGGCCCGCGGCGACGCGTACATCGACTTCGGCACAAAGGCCTTTTCCACCCCGCACGTAGTAGGGTGGGGTTGGTGCGCTTACCTCGAAAACCGTGCGCGATGCTCCGGCGTCAAAAACTACATGGACGAACCCTACCAGGACCTGGTACATGCCATGAGGGAGTTCAACTCCCGAGTCTATGACGTGGCCTCCCAAGCTCGCCGCGCCCGATAACTTGTCACCGAAAGGAGTGTTCCGGTGGAAGTGTTCGACCTGTCTGCGCCTCTTGACGAGCGAACCCCCATCTTTCCGGGCGATCCTCCTTACTTTGCCCAGCGCTTCCTTGATCGGGAAAAGGACGGGGTTAACGAACTCAAGCTCTCCATCGGGACCCACACTGGCACGCACGTCGACGTGCCGCTTCACCACATCTCTGGCGGGCAAGATGTTTCCGAATTTCCTCTTGGAAGGTTTGTCGGCAGCGCTCTGGTTGTATGTGTTGACAAGGGCCCCGGCGAAGAGATTCTACCTGAGGACCTGCCGCCCAAGGGGGTTCAGCCGGGGGAGATCCTCATCGTTTCCACCGGCTGGGAGGACCGCCTCTACAAGGACGACTACTTCACCGCATTTCCCGTCTTCTCCCCTGGTGTCGCCGACTTCCTGGCCGAAAACCGCATCAAGGCCCTTGCGACGGATACGCCATCGGTGGATCCTCTCGGTGGTAAGGGCGAGTTCCATCGTCTCGTTCTGGCGCGCGGCGTAGGCATCGTCGAGGCGCTGGTCAACCTGCGATCCCTCCGTGGAGAACGCGTATTCTTCTGCGCCGTCCCGCTCAAGATCAAGTCCGGCGATGGTAGCCCGGTCCGAGCCATTGCCGTCAAGAATATGCCCACACTCTGAGCCGCTAGGAGGACCCCTCATGACGGAACTGGATCGCTTTGGAGGATACAAGCCGGTCAGATCGAAAGCCACCGGCTTCTTTCGCGTCGAGAAGATCGGCGGCCGTTGGTGGTTTATTACGCCCGAAGGCCACGCTTTCATCTCCATGGGCGTGAATCACATGACGTCCACAGCGTTGAAATACCCCGACAACGTCCACATATGGAAAGAACGCCACGGTGGCAGCCAAGAGAAATGGATACGCGACGGCGTCGTCAAAGACCTGCGCTCCTGGGGATTCAACACCA
Source organism: uncultured Planctomycetota bacterium (assembly GCA_964493415.1). GTDB lineage: Bacteria > Planctomycetota > DG-23 > CAZBND01 > CAZBND01 > CAZBND01. The sequence goes on from CAZBND010000009.1 coordinate 30,513, forward strand.
TCGGATGGACTCAGGAAATTGCCGCCAAGACCATGGCCCACACGCCTTCATGGTCCCCCCAGGAATACAAGTGGGCCGAGATGCCTTACTGCCATCTCCTGCCGTTCGCCGACATCGCCATGTATGACCGCAATCCGGCCTTCCCCGATGTCTTCGGTTCCTATTTCGAGGAATATTGCGACTACCTCGCACGCGAGTACTGCGTAGACATGGCCGACGACCCGTACCTAATCGGGTACTTCTACAGCGACATGCCTGCATGGATCGATGGCCGTCACGGCAAGTACTGGGCCCAGGGACTCGACCTCGAAACTCCCGATGGAGAAGCTGCGCTGGGCGAAATCGCAGAGAGATACTACAAGGTCATTCATGATGCCGTCCGCCGCTACGATCCCAATCACCTGCTCATGGGAGACCGATATGACGGCGACGGCGGCGTCGCGGACATTGTGCTCAAAAAGGCTGCCCCCACCATCGACGTGCTCTCGGTTCAGTACTACACACGCTTCGAGCTCATGGAGGCCGACCTCGACAGGTGGTACGATATGCTAGGCAAGCCCATCTTTCTCGCCGACTCCGCCTTTCATGCGCCCACCGAGCTTCTCAAGGTCGGCCCGGGTTCGAAGGTGTACGTCCCCAACCAGGCCGAAAGGGGAAAGGCCTACCAGGACTTCGCAACGCGGGCATACTCCAAGCCTCAGATAGTCGGCTGGCATTGGTGTGCGTACATCGAAAACCGTACCAGGAAGTCCGGGCTCAAAAACTACAGGGACGAACCCTACACGGAATGCGTCAGCCGTATGAAGGAATTCAACGAAAGGGTCTACGAGGTCGCCGCTGCCGCCTCTTCCTGAGGACGCCAGGCGTTGATTGCACACTTTTGATTGCTGACAAAGCTCCGCTCTGCGGGTCCTACTCGGTCAGGAAATCAAGCCAGTGCTTCCCCAGGTGAGCTCCATCCCTAAACTCGAAACTCTTGCTCCCGTTGTGGACTGCCCCTTCTCCCTCCGGCGTCTGGACATTCAGCGGCCTCGCACCGCAGTGGGTGACAGTGCATCTTAGGCGATCCCTGAAGCGCGTGTAACTCACCCCCACCTCGTGCGCGCCGATCCTGATGTCTCCCAACTCCGCGTGGTCCCACCCGGGCGGGAACAGCGGATCCAATATCATCGTGTCCTTTGCCGCATACCCCTGAATGCCGAGCAAGCGCCTGATCACGATATCCGCCCCCAGTCCTCCCCACCCGTAATTGAACGTGTTGGTGGAGTGTTTTCTGAAGGGCCCCCCTTCGATCGGATGGTAATTCTCTGCTGCCGAAGGGCCGAACTTCGCGAAGCTCTCGATGGTCTTCAGGGCGATCTCTCTGGCCACATCGTGATACCCGTACCTCACCAGGCCCTCGATCATCACCCAGTTTATCTGGGGCCACATCCTGCCGTTCCAGTAGCTTTGGTATTCGTCCTCCACGTTGAACAGCTCATGGTCCATGCTCAACGACGGAATGGGGTAGGGCGACCAGAACTCCTCAGGGTTGGTCAGCCGTGCGACCATTCTGCGAGTGTGCTCCCTCTCCGGAATGGCCGCCAGCATAGGAATCATCCCCCCGGGCGTCTTCACCTTGTGGGGAGTGTGGTCGGCCTCGTATCGATCGATGTACAGCCCCACTTCCTCATCCCAAAGGGTCTGAATCGCCTCGAACGTCTTCTTGGCCTTATCCCTGAATTCCTGCGCGGTCTGCTTGTCTCCCAGCAACTCCGCGAACTTGGCGAGCGCCAGCCTGCTTAAGTAGAAGTACGTGTTGAAGTCCGGGGACTGCATCGTCTTGCCTTCGTTGGTCATAGGGCTTGTCGGATATTTCAGTATCCTGTTCGGCAGAAAGCGGTATGAATTGTCCCAGCCGCTCTCGCCCTGATGGACGAGATTTATCAGGTTCTCGCTCTTGGGGTCTCGGTTTTCTTCAAGCCACTTGTCGAACTTCCGAAGCGGCTCGTAGACGGCCCTTACGAAATCCATGTCGCCGTCTTTCAGATATATGTCCCAGACCACCCAGGGGATCACGTTCGGATCCACGAGCTTCCCGAAGACGAAAGAGTTGATGTCCAAAGTAAACGGAAGCTGGTCGTCTTCAGGGATGTACTTTTTCCCCTCCAGGCCCTTCTCCTTGAGCTGCGCGCGGACTTCTTCGGCCACCTCCTGCCATAGCAGCAGGTTCTTGATGCCCGACTTGGGAAGCGGCATGTCATTCAGCCACTTCTCGTACATCGAGTGAAATCCCGTATCCCAATACCACTGGGGCAGCAAACGGTACTTCCCCAAAGATGAGAAGGGCCGCCGAAAGAATCCTCGCCCAAAATCGTACAGGTTGGCAAATGGCACGAAGTAAGAGTGATAGAACTGCCTCTCAAAAAGATTGTCGCCGCATGTGAAGGTGGGTACCGCCTTGTCGAAGTACTCCTCCCACTCCGCCTTTCGACGGGCAAACGCCTGTTCGGGATCCCTTGCCACCTCCCTGAACTTGTGCAGGGCATCCTCGTAGCTGTCGGCGGATGCGGAAATCACGTAGACTTTCGTTCGCTCCTCATGCTCAACCTCTATAGCGTAACCCTCGAACTCAACCCGTGTCTTCAGACGAAACGCGGGCGGCCGCGCCTCCTCTCTATTCACATCTTGCCCTTTGCCTAAGCCTATTACCCGGCAAGTGTGATTGCTTCGTTCATCTATGTGGAGGAGGCCGCTTTCGAATTTCATCTCGTGCGTCCCGCGGGCGTTTCCTTTCAACACGACATCGAATGACAGTGGGCTCCGCTGTGCGGAATGTTTGTTGCAGTAGCAGAACGTCAACTCGCTCACGAACACGTCATTCCAGATCGTCTTTCGCTCGATGATGTCCAGCTCACGCCCCGCCACATGCCAGCTCTTTATCCTGTCCGGACGCCAACTAAGGTACAGGAGCCGATGGGAAAAAGGGCTCCCGTCCGCGCGTGCAAGCTCGATCACAAGGTCGTCGAACGCCAGCGTCAGATCTCCCCCGATGTTCTCTCCGTTCCAGTAGTTCAGCGCTCCGCCCCCCAGGTCAAAGCTGTAGGAAGTCAGCCGGTTGCCGGAGATGTCGGCTCGGTCGCCCCTTTCCAGCAATTGCAGTACGTCCATCCTTTTCTCCTTCGTGCATCGGAAATGTGAGGCTCTCTCCGCGCGAGGAAGCATTGTAAACGCCTACGCCCGAAGATTCAAATCCTGGCGATTGCATCAGGCAGCGCGACGAGACCCGGCCCTCGCTGTTTCTTTCCCTCAGGCGTCCCCTCCGGCCCTGCTGAACCCGGCCAGACGCCGAAGTGCTGTGTCTTTCTCCGTTCGCTCGATGCGGGAGTGGTTGATGCTGTTCCGGAGAATGTCGACGGAGCGATCGTACGTCTCTCGGTCCACGGGGTACGGTATACCGTCCTTCCCTCCGTGCGCGAAGCTGAAGCGCGCCGGGTCGCGGAAGCTCACGGGAGCCCCGTGCACCAGCTCCGCGATAAGCGCCAGCGCCCTCAACGTTTTCAACCCCACTCCCCGCAGCCCAAGCAGCGTCTGGAAATCTTCCGCCGACCGCTCATAGGTCTTCGTGAGAGTCTTGTGCAGTCGATCCGGGTTGATGTCGCGGACCATGATCTGATGCCGACGCGGGAGCTCCAGGTGTTGCAGCCTCTTGAGTTCCGCCACCAACTTGTCAGGCTTTTCGTTGGAGAGCTCTGTCGACACTTCCCTCGCCTTCGCCGATTCCCGAGCCACAAGGTTCAACGCTTCCCCCTTCATGTCGCAGCAGACGGCTTTGTGCGGCTCGCACACGAAGCTTTCAAGGTCGTCGATCAGCCAGTGGTACCTTCGCGCCATTCGGGAGGACTCGTTCATTCCCTGCTGCACCACCGCCCAGCTACCTTTCTGGGTGAAGAGGAAGCAGTGGTGGTAGATGGAGTAGCCGTCCTGGACCGCGGCGCTGTCGACCTTTGCCGACATCCGACTTGCAAAGACCAGCGGCTCCGGATCGAGCGACAACTTATCACAGTGCCTTGAGGTCTCTTCAGGCGTCTTACGCGACGCTCCTCCTTTGCCTCCGGCTACGTAGAGCCCCAGCCCCTCGCCGACTCCCTTGAGCCCTTCCTTGAGCGCCGCGCAGGTTGTCGTCGTCACCCCGCTCGAATGCCAGTCGAACCCCAACACGCATCCAAACGCTTGGAACCAAAAAGGATCGGCAATCCGCCGGAGCACCTCTTCGGGGCCCAGGTCGGACACCATGAAAACCACGATCTCCCGCGCAAGCTTCTTCATCCGGTTGAACAACCAACGCGGCGCGGCTCCATAATGCAACGGAAGATTCGCGGTTCCCGTCTTCATTCGTCTGGTCCCGTCCCGGTGCTCGCGCCCTTGACGTCGTAGCCTAGCTCTTCATACATGCCGTCGTAGTAGTGGATGTATGTGGGCTTCCGCATCTCCTCCCTGTATCGCTCCAGGACTTCTTCGTTGACTTCAATTCGCGCGTCGCCCCAGTTGCTCCACCGTTCGTAATTGGCCCAGTCCCAGTTTATGTAGCAGAATCCCTTGATCTCGTTCCTGCTCCTTACCAGTTCGAAGTACGGCTCGAACCAAAGTCTCCGGCTCTTCTCCCCATCGAGCACGCCGATGTTCCTGGGCGTGGACTCGCATATCATCACCGGCTTCTTGTGTTCGATCGCCGCATCGAGAAACCGGAGCGTCGGTCTTGAGATGATTTCTCTTGGCATGAATATGTCGATCCCCCACCAGTCCACGTACTCGTCGCCGGGATACCATCGCATGAAGTACTGGTTGCCGCCGCTGGCGTAGCACCAGATGAATGCGACATTGTCGGCCTTCTCCTCTTTGAAGAGGCGGTGAATTCTCTTGAACGCCTCAACGTACACGTCGGGATCGTAGCCGTTCCAGTTGCCGTTGAATTCGTACCCAGGGCGCAAGAAGACCGGCCTGTTCGTGTCTCGCAGGGCCCTGGCCATCCTCCGCAGGCCGCTGTCAAACTCGCCTTTCACCAGTCGGTCCTGCGCCCGGCCGTGCGGACCCTCGCCCGCGAATGACAGGCCGATCTGTGGAATCAAGAGTGGGTAGTTATCGAAGTATCGGTCAAGTTGCTTTTGGACTGAATCCAGTTTATGGGCTCCGAAATAGATCATGAACACCGCCGGTTGCGTGCCCGGAAGGGCGTCCCAATAGCGCCTGAACGCGTCGGGGCTCTGCCCGGCCCCATGCAGCACTCGGCTGTCCGGGGGCTCGAACTTCGCCCCGAAATACCCTAGCGCGGATGATGTCGCGGCACAAATCGCAGCCATCCCGAAAACGGCAACCAGCTTCGTCCTCACAGTCAACGCCGGCGCTCCTCCTATGAACCGGTTGTTACTCGGGAGTGCACTGCACAAGGACCTTCAAACCCTCCTTCTTGACCGCCGCCAGCTCGAACGCGTCGTTTATCTCCTCCAGCGGGAACACGTGCGTGATCAGCTTGTCGCCATGCAGTTGATTCCGCCGGATCATCTCCAGCGTTCGCTCTTTTATCTCACGTGAATAATCCCTGCACTTCAATCCGCGAATCTCGAGCTGCTTGTGGAAGATGTCCTCCACCTCGAAGTTGTCGATCGTCTCGACGGCCCTCGCGTAGATCCCTATCCGCCCGAATCGCCTTGTGACCTTGAACAATGACCGGATCGGCTCCGCCCGCGCCGTCGTGTCGAATGACAGAGTCGGCCCTTCGGGAATGAGCCGCTTGACACCTTCCGCTATCGGCTCCTCCGACACGTCGATCGTTCCCGTGGCTCCCAGCTCTCTAGCCGCACCCAGCCGCCACTTCACTATGTCTCCGCACACGATGGACTCGCAGCCCTTCTCTCTCAAGTGTTCGACAATCATCAGTCCGAAAGGCCCGGCGCCAAGAACCAGCACCTCGTCCTTAGGAGAAGCCCGCATAATCTCTACCGCTGACAGAGTCTCAAGTCCTGCCATGGCGAGAGCCGCGTGCTTGGGTGCTATCCCTCCTGGAACCTTCACCAAACCGTCCGAGGGGATTGCGCGGTACTCGTAGTAGCCGCCTGCCAGAACAAGGTCTCCCTTTTTGAACCCTCCGGCTTCCGCTCCGACCTTCTCAACGCGCCCCACGGCTTCGTGTCCGAACGGGCCTACGGGGTAGTTGACCTCGTGTCTGTAATGCGGATACCCCGTGGAAATCCCCAGGTAGCCGGGCAACTCCGAACCGCAGACGGCGTTATAAAGCACCCGCACCAGCACCTCGTCAGCCTTCGGCTCCGGGGATGGCACTTCCTTCAACTCCACCTTCTTGGGCCTCGTAATGAACGCAGCACGCATCGACTTCCCTCCATTCTTGGCAGCTTCATCGTGTTTGCGAGGATGGGATTATATGCGTTCTCGGCCCCGGAAGATAGTGCGCTCACACGGCCGCGAGAACCCCCTGAACACGCAATTCTTATGTTGAAATAAATAATAGTTGACACATAGCCCAGCCTGAACTAGAATCGCGCAGCAGCAGGAAGAAAGCTTAAGTAGGAGGTAAGATATGGCAATATTAGTGTCCTGCCCCCGCTGCGCGAAGTCCCTCAAGCCGGTGCGGCTGGCCTGCGCAGCCTGCGGCACAACGGTCGAGGGCGATTTTGAGCTGCCGGAGTTGGCTACGCTGCCTCGGGAGCATCAGGAGTTCATAAAGGTGTTCCTTTTGGCCAGAGGGAACATCACGGAGGTGGAAAGGCTCTTGGGTGTGTCATATCCGACTGTCCGAAACCGTCTCGATGCGGTCCTGCAGGCACTTGGCGCGCCGGCAAAGGCTCCGACCGGTGCGGCCGCGGCAATTCTTGCGAAGCTCGAAGCGGGTGAAGTATCGGTCGATGAGGCGTTGAAGCTTCTGAAGAAGTAGGAGGGTAAGAAGATGTCCGACGAGCAAATGAGGATCCTTGACATGCTGCGGGAGGGGAAAATAGGCCCCGAGGAAGCTGAGAATCTCCTGAAGGCAATTTCGTCGGGGACCGGGAAGAAGGAGCGCGATTCGCAGTCTGTGTTCGAACGGGTTACGAAAAAGCTGGGAGGGATGAAGGTTTTCCCGGGGGCCGCTAGATTTGACGAGGAGGCGAATGTGCACGGGCCCCTGACGATCGGGGGTGGAGCGAAATTTGAGAAAGACGTAGGCGTCAAGGGGCCTCTCAGCATAGGCGGGGGGACCACGTTCCAGGGAAACGTAGATCACTCAGGGGCGTTTAATTGCGGTGGCAGTGTCAAGTTCGAGGGAGAAGCCAAGGTCCGCGCAGACGGCATGAACGTCGGGGGCTCTCTCAAGTTCGCCGACAGAGCAGAAGTCTCCGTCAGTGACAAGATCAGGGTCAAAGGGGACCTCATTCTGGAGTCTGGAGCGCAGCTTTCGGTAACGGGCGACATCGTGGTGGACGGTCAGGTGGTCGACAAAGGCAGTGTGTCTGGAACGAAAGTCCGGACTGCCGAGAAGTCCGAGGCCGCGAAAGAAGAGGAAGACTAGAAATGGACGATCTGCCGGAGAGGGAAGTCCGGAAGTTGCTCGACGAAGGCAAAGTCACATCAGAGGAAGCAAAGCGGCTTGTGAGCGCGATCAGGCAAAGTATGCCGGACGAAGACCGGGGCGTAGGATTGGCTCAATGCGGCGGGCCCGGCGGGAGCGCTCATTCCGCGTTGCCTGACACGTGGCGTCCGGTCACTCCGACGAGGATCGCCGCCAAGGGCGCTGGGCTCCTCGTCGCCGGCGGGTTCATCGGAGCCGGGCTTGCCGTCGGATTCATGGGATTGGCCCTCTTGGGACTCGGGATCCTGCTGTTGGGCCTCGCGGCTGGTATCATCTTGTTTCCGTTCGCCATGCTCGGCCGCGCAGCGGCAAACAAGCTCAGACCGAAAGGCTCTACTCCGGGATCGGAGAGCGAAACTCGGCGGCTGAGAGAACTTCGCGCAATTCCGCGCAGACTGCCCAGAAGAAGGAGGCCTGTCGATGGCTCGCGAGGAGGAAATGGAAATTCTGAAGATGCTGGAAGAAGGTAAGATCAACGCTGGAGAAGCGGCGAAGCTGCTCGAGGCCGTCGGTGGCGGCGCGGTAGGAACAAACGCTCGCGACGAGCAACCCCAAGCCTCCGAGCGCGCGCGCTGGTTTCGCCTCCGCGTGACCGAGGCGGGTGACGCGAAGGTGAACGTCCGCATCCCGCTGTTCTTCACGAGGTGGATGGGCAACAGCGTCACCCGGTTCATTCCGCCAAAGGCGAAGGAAAAGATGCGGGAGGCCGGCGTGGAGCCCGAAACCATCAGCGAAACTCTTGCCGAGCTTGGAAAGGCGGGGAAGTGCCGGCTGGTTGACATCCACGACGACGACGATCACGTTGAGGCGTGGCTCGAGTAGCCTAGAATGCCGCCGGTCCTTTGTTCAAGAAAACCGGTGGCAAGTGTAGTGGATGGCGAGTATAAGACCGGGTTAGGCATTCTGCCCCGGGCAGGTGACGCACAAGGAGCCGCGTCATGCGAGAGAGAATGGAAAACGCTTTGCGGAAGAGCGACGCCGAATACGCCGAAATCCGCCTTGAGGAAGTGACATCCTCCTGGGTCGCTTTCCGAGGGGACGAACTCGATAGCGTGGGTTCCTGCCGCAACGTCGGAGGGATAGCGAGAGCCTTGGTTCGCGGCGGCTGGGGGTACGCAACCTTCAACGACCTGAACGACTTGGAGACCAGGGTTGCAGAGGCCTGCGAATCGGCCCGCATCGTGGGAAAGGAAGCCAGCAGTTTCGCTGAAGTCGAACCTGTCGTTGACGCGACCAAAGCCGTGCTCAAGAAGGACTTCCGCGCCGTATCTCTTTCTCAGAAGAAGTCCGTGGTCGAGGACTACAACCGTATCGTCCTTCGCAAACACGATAGGATACAGACTTCGGATGTCGGGTACAGTGACAGCTTCAGGAAGGTCTGGTACGCCAACACGGAAGGAACGTACATCGAGGACGAGCGGCCTGACGTGACGGTCAGGATATCCGCAACCGCCCGAGACGGTGACAACGTGCAGAGGGGCTTTGAGAGCGCCGCCGGGGCCTCGGGATTCCAGGTCGCCGAAGGCCTGCACGAGAAAGCGGAGAACGCGGCAGGTCGAGCAGTCGAGCTCCTTTCAGCTCCTTCCGTCAAGGGCGGCAAATACACCGTCATCGTTAACCCCCGCCTGGCGGGCGTCTTCGCTCACGAGGCGTTCGGCCATCTCAGCGAAGCTGACTTCGTGCACGAGAATGACCGCATGAAAGACCTCATGACTCTGGGCAAGAAGTTCGGTCCCGATTTACTTGACATCATCGACGACGGAAGCCTGCCCGGCCGGCGAGGTACCCATAAGTACGACGATGAAGGCGTCAAGACCCGCGAGAATTACCTGATAAAGGACGGGGTGCTTGTCGGGCGGCTCCATTCACGAGAGACCGCCGCAAAGATGGGGGAGCGGCCTACAGGGAATGCCAGAGCCGTTAGCTACCCGTTCCAGCCCGTGGTCAGGATGACCAATACTTACGTCGACAAAGGTGAGTCCCGGTTCGACGACATGATAGCCGACGTGAAGCTCGGCCTGTACGCAGTGGACATGGTAGGCGGGCAAACGAGCGTGGAGATGTTCACCTTCTCCGCCGCCTATGGCTACATGATCAGGAATGGAGCCGTTGCCGAGCTTGTGCGTGATGTCGTTTTGACCGGTAACGTTTTCGAGACGCTGCACAACATAGACATGCTCGGCGACGAGGTCGAGTGGCCGTCCGCAGGTGGCGGCTGCGGGAAGGGCGCTCAAAGTCCGCTCCCTGTGGGGTTCGGCGGCCCATACGTCCGCATTCGCAACGTGGTGGTGGGTGGAAGGTGATGATAGCAGGCAAGCTGGTCGAGAAGGCGATGGCCAGAGCTGAAGGAGCCCAGGCCTCTTTCGTCAGGACCGAGTCCAGCAACATAGCATTCGAAAACGACAAGCTCAAGTCGGCGCGCTCTTCTCAAACCACCCATCTCGCCGTGAGGGTTGTACTGGACGGAAAGATTGGTTCCTGCAGCACGACTGATTCGAACGACATCGACGGAGTGGTAGCCGGGGCGGTCGAAGCGGCGGAGTTCGGCAGCCCGGCACACTTCCAGTTCCCCGGCCCTCGGGAAGCTCAGAACGTGGAAGTATATGACGACGCCGTCCCCCCTGTTACTAGGGAGGAGATGGTAGTCGTGTGCCAAGAGATGCTTGAATTGATCAAAGGTTTCAACTCAGAGATATTAGTCAGCGCAAGCGCGGGCAAATCTCGTTCGCAAGTCGAGTTCGCCAATTCCGCGGGCGTCGGGTTCACGACCGAGACCACTTCCTTCGGGGGTGGTGTTTCGGGCGTCTGGGTACGGGGCACGGATATATTGTGGGCCGGTCATGGCCACAGTTCGAAGAAGCGTGAGCTGGACCACCTCGCCCTCTCTCGAAAGGCGGTCGATCTATTCCGGATGGCCCAGAATATCGCCCCTGTCCAGTCCGGTGAGATGCCGGTGGTATTCTCTCCGGAAGGGATGCACGTGCTCCTCCTGTCGCTTCGAATGGGGGTTAACGGCAAGAACGTTGTGTTGGGCGCGTCCCCGTTGAGAGGAAAGCTGGGCCAACAAATTGCGGATGCCAAGTTTTCCGTCACGGACAACCCGCTAATCGAGTATGCCGCTGCCAGCAGCAAGTACGACGCCGAAGGGGTTCCGCGACAGGTCACGCCGATAATCCGAAACGGCGTGTTGGAAAATTTCCTTTATGACCTGGACGCTGCCGGCCGGGCATCCGCGCAGACCACGGGACACGGCATCGGCTGTTCCCCCACAAATCTTGTCATCGGTGAAGGGGACACCCCCTACAAGCAGATGATAAAGGATACAAAAGAAGGCTTGCTGGTCCACAGCGTGATGGGACTGGGGCAGGGCAACCCCATCAGCGGCGAGTTCTCCGTCAACGTCCAGCTCGGATACAAGATACATGACGGCGAGATAACAGGCCGAGTCAAGGATGTAATGCTTGCGGGGAACACCTACGACGCTCTAAGAAACGTGGAGGCCGTCGGCGACAAGGCGGAATGGGTGGGAGGAGCGCTCCTGGCTCCGCCGATAAAGATCGGCGCTCTGAGCGTCGTATCCGATTAGGTCTCGCAAATTCCTCCCGTAACGCCGGCCCTCTTGCCTACTTCCCTGCCTCCGCAGGCAACTCCGCCGCAAGCATGCCCCTCAAACGCGCATACGCCCTGATGGCTTCCACAATCAGCCACAATTCCAGCGCGAGTATCACCCCCGAAACGGCGCTCAGGAACCAGTTGTCCTTCGCGATGAATCCCGTGAGATTCCCGATCATCGCCCAACCCGTGAACGCGATCACAAAGAGCATCGGCACCAGTGTGTAGACAATCGGCTTTCCCCGTTTGGCAAGGTAGAGCGTGACCGTGACGAGTGCAAGTCCGGCAAGAAGCTGATTAGTCGTGCCGAAAAGGGGCCACAGCCGCAGCCCGCCCTTGCCTCCCTGCTGAGAGAACGCCAGAGCCGCCGCGCTGACAACGGCGACGAAAGTGGCGGGATGCGTGCGCCCGATGAAGGGCACGTTGTGAGCCTGTGCAAGCTCCGAGACCACGTATCTCTGGATCCTCGTCGCCGTGTCCAACGTCGTCCCTGCAAAGCTCACCAGCACTACTGCGACAATGGTTGCAGCCAGGTCCCTCGGGATACCCAAAGCGGCAATCAGATTCGCCGCCCCTTCCACGAAGGCTCCGACCTTCGCGCCCAGCCCTTCCGCCGCACCCCAACTTGCGTACTGCGCAGACCACGCCGCCGTCCCAGTCAATACTTCCCCTCCATGCTTCAGCCCCAGTCCCACGCCCGCAGCCACGGCCACCAGCGCTACTGTGGCAAGGGCACCCTCCAGGAGCATCGATCCGTAGCCTATGGATTTGGCGTCGGCTTCGCAGGCGAGTTGTTTGGAAGTGGTACCGGAGGCGACCAGACTGTGGAATCCCGAAATAGCCCCGCACGCGACCACCACGAAGAGGAAAGGAATCATGCTCGGCGCACCCACGGGGTTTGCATTCAACGCGGGGGCGACGATAGCCGGTCTCGCCACCACCAGCCCGACAAAGATCACCGCGAGTCCGATGTACAGCTCGTGCGAGTTTATGTAGTCGCGCGGCTGCAGTAGCCTGTGAACCGGCAGCGTGGACGCAACGTAAGCGTATACGAATAGAACCCCTATCCAGAAAACCAGAGGTGAAACCGAGTAGCCGCCGAATCGAAACACTGGGTCGCTCAACTCCACCGGAAATCGCGTCCCCACGTATATGCTCGCGTACATCAGAATCACCGCTACTACCGACCAAAGGATCGCGTTTCCTTTTTGCCTGTAAAGCATGTGCCCCAGCCACAGCGCCAGCGGAATCTCGAACCATATGGGGAAAATGGAAGCCGGGTACATGTTGAACAGCGCCGCGATGACCATCACGAAAACCGCCAGCACCACCCACACCAAGAAGAAGATGATCAGCAGGAAGAGGGTTCTCGCCGTCGAGCATATCACCCCTTGCGACACGTCTCCTATAGAACGGCCTCTGCACCTTGTCGACACCACCAGCGACCCCAGGTCGTGAACGGCTCCGATGAATATCGACCCGAACACGATCCATAGCAATGCCGGCAGCCATCCCCAGATCACCGCAATCGCGGGGCCCAGTATCGGAGCCGCCCCCGCGATTGACGTGAAGTGGTGCCCGAACAGAATATGCCGCTTTGTCGGAACGTAATCGCGCCCGTCAGACAACTCCTCTGACGGACACTTACATAACTCCCCCAGGTTGAATATCCTTTTCGAGATGAACGTTCCGTACAAGGCGTAGGCGAGTATGAACGCAACAAACGCGGACGCCGCAATCAGTACGCTTCCCAATTTCGACCTCCTTGCTGCCGTTATCGGCGGATTCTATATCAGATGTCGCTATGCCTGCAAGGCCGAACCGCGTCCCATTCCGATTGACACTGCTGCGCGTCACGAATAGAATTCAGGCTGCGTCGTCTGGAGGCGCCATGCCTATACGTATCTACAACACGCTTTCGAGGGGAAAAGAGGCATTTGTCCCCGTGGTCCCGGGGAAAGTCGGCATCTACGTGTGCGGCGTGACTCAGTACGACTCAGCACATATTGGTCACGGCCGAGTTGTGGTGGTCTACAGCGCCGTGGTCGGCTACCTCCGGAGACGAGGCTACGACGTCACCTACGTCTGCAACCACACCGATGTTGACGACAAGATAATCAACCGCGCGCGAGACGAAGGCAAGGATCCCATGGACGTCGCCGAGTTCTACATCGCCGAGTACGAGCAAGATGTGGATGCGCTCAAGGTGCTCAAACCCGACGTCGAGCCGCGCGCCACCGAACACATCCCCGAAATCGTCGCTCTTGTGAATACCTTGATCGATAAAGGCTACGCCTACGAAGCCGATGGGGATGTGTTCTTCGACGTCCAGAAGTTCGACGGGTACGGTAAGCTTTCCGGACAGAACCTTGCGGAGTTGGAAGCCGGCGGGCGGGTCGAACCAAGCCCCAAGAAGCGCAATCCCCTGGACTTCGGCTTGTGGAAGGCCTCCAAGCAGGGAGAGCCGGCCTGGGACAGCCCCTGGGGCCCGGGGAGGCCCGGCTGGCACATCGAGTGTTCCGCAATGTCCATGAAGTATCTCGGCAGCACTTTTGATATCCACGCCGGCGGGCCGGAGCTCATATTCCCTCATCACGAGAACGAGGTGGCCCAGAGCGAGTGCGCCACCGGAAAGCCGTTCGCCAAGTACTGGATGCACCACGGTACGCTCGATTTCGCGGGCGACAAGATGTCCAAGTCCATAGGCAACGTCATCACCATCCGCGACTTCCTCGCGCAACATCCCCCCGAGGTCCTAAAATTCATTTATCTTCGTAACCATTACCGCAGCCCCATAAAATTTTCTGATCAAACCGTCCGCGAGGCCGAAACGGCCCTGGAGAGGCTGTACTCAACATTGGCGGAGGCCATGGAAATTGCCGACGAAGCCCAACCTAGACTTCCCGGTCGGCACTCGGCGCCGGTGGTTCCCGCTGTCCACAAGCTGCCGGAGTTATTTGATGAAGCCATGGATGACGATTTGAACACGGCGCAGGGTATCGCGCACATATTCGACCTCTTGCGGAGCCTCAACCAATATATCGCCGAAGTGAGGGACAATCCGACCAAAGGCGATCGGGGGGTCCTTGCTGCGGCAGTGGGAGCCATACGAGGCGTCGGCGGATCGATCAGCCTCTTCCAGGAAGATCCTCAGCAATTCCTCATGGAACTGGCGGAGAAACGGGGCCGGGGACTTCGCATCCGCGAGGAAGACATCGTGCGCCTAATCGCTGAACGCGCCGACGCCCGCGACAATAAAGACTACCGTCGCGCCGACGAAATCCGAAGCTATCTTCTTGGCCAGGGTGTCGTATTAGAAGACAGGGCCGGGGGAACAACATGGCGGCTGGTATCGGAATGAGGGCGCTCAGCGCCCCTCCCGACCCTTTGCTCGTCCTTCAAAGTCGGGCCTTCCCCCAGACTGTGGACCAGAAGATTCATTCGGCCGGTTTGTCTGCCCGGTACTTTGGCTCCAGACGCAGGTTGTTTCGCGCCGTCTCGCAGCAGCCGTGCCCACTTGTCCTTTCGCATTGGAACTCGGCCCAAAGGGACTCCTTTTGTTTGCTGCAGGGTATCCAGGGCGTCGAACCCGCCGCGTTAACAGTGCTGCTTGCTCCTGCCATCGATAACGCTCGGCTCGGCCAGGCGTATTCCGCCGGCGCAACTGCCTGCGTGGACGATTATCGCAAGCTCACTCGCGCGCTCAGCAGCGCGCGTGGCCTTCGCGACCGGTTGATCACTTACGACGTGACGCTCCAGCGTTTTCGCGCCTTCCACAAGAGCCTCTCCAGGCTGTCTTTGGATTTGCCGCCTTCTTCCGACATCCTGTCCAACATCCTGGGGCAAGTCCGAGTTGTCATGGCGTATGACCGCGCCGCCGTGGTGCTCAGGAAAGGCGAGCGATTTGTGCTGATCGCCGCCGCGGGCATTCCGGGGCTGGGGGAACAGCTCCGCGAGACGGAGTTTCCTCCGGATGTTGTTCCCTTGCTCGCGAGGCTCATTGCGGCCGGCGAGCCCCGCCTTGTTGCCGGTCCCGCCCCCATTTTCGATCACTCGTTCGGCTGCGCCCTCATTGCCCCCATGCTCCTCCCGCCCCACGTGGAAGGAGCTTTGTTGCTGATGAGCCGCCGCCCGGATGAATACACCAATGCCGATATGAGGCAGGCAGGCTTACTTTCGGATCGCTTCGCTTTGGCATTGAGCAACTTGTGCTACTACGAGGAATTGTCGAAAGAAGCCCGAAGGCTCACCTCCCTGCTGGAGACCAGCGCAGAGCTCTCTCAGGCCCAGAGCGTGGAGGCGATGCTGGAGCTTGCCGTTACCGAAGCCGCTCGTCTCACCTCGAGCAAGATATGTACCGTAAGGCTCGTCGAGGGGGATTTTCTCACCGAAGGGGTCGCCCACGGCTACCTGCATCCCCTGTCCCGACTGCACCGCATTCGGATCGACGATAGGCTGTCCTCGATCGTCCACGACTTGCACCCCCTCATTATCAGCGATCTGATGGAAGACCCCGGGCTTCCTCCCTCCAGAAGGGAACGCTCGGTCCGCGAGGGGGTGCGTGCGTTCTTGGGCGTTCCAATGGTGCACCGGGGGAGGGGAATAGGGGTGTTTAGTCTGTACAAATCCGGACCGCACCACTGGTCGGAAGATGAAATCACCCTGGCTGGAGCCCTTGCCGCGCGAACCGCGGATGAGATCAATAGCTTGAGGTCGTACCGTCGCCTCGCTCACCCATCTGCCTGAAAGCCACCCACCCCCATCGTCCTACGTTGCGTACTTCCTTCGCACTGTGTATCGGGCGGGCTATTTGATCAGAGAGAATTTCTCTCTCGGAGAGTTGCAGATGGGGCACTTACCGGGGGGGTCGCCGATTACCGTATTGCCGCACACCTGGCACACGTAGATAGGTGCTGCGTCCAAGTCCTTTCCGCCTTTCACGGCCTGGGACGCTTGCTTGTAGAGCGAATGGTGGATTCTCTCGACCGCCAGAGCGTTGCTGAAGGATATCGCAGCGCCGCGATTCCCCTCGCTCTCGGCTTCAGCCAGGAATTTCGGATACATTTCCTGGAATTCGAACCCTTCGCCCTCCATGGCGGCCAGGAGGTTCTTGGCGGTGTCTTTCACGCCCTCCATAACCTTGAAATGAGCATGCGCATGAACCGTCTCGGCATCCGCCGCCGCCCGAAAAAGCTTTGCTACCTGTGGCAATCCATCCGCATCCGCTCGCTTCGCAAAAGCCAGATACTTCCGGTTCGCCTGGCTTTCCCCGGCAAATGCTTCCTCCAGGTTTTCACTTGTTGCCATCGTCACATACCCCCCGCTTGTAAGGACTTTCTCTTTGCCGGGGAGCCCCGTGCTCCCCTTCTCTCGCCTCTCTAAACGCTCGTCGCGCCGCACTCACCCAGGACGGCAACCCGGGCGTTCAGTTCACTCGGCTATACCCACCTCTTGAGCTATGTCCACGAGTTCTCGTCGGCTCAACTCCTCCAGAGCCTTGCCGCGCTCCTTGAGCTTCTCGTTGAACTTCAGCGACTTTTCCTGCATGTGCTCGTGGGTCTCCTGGGACCCGCCGAAAAGCAGGAAATTCTCCCCGCGCGTGAACCGCTTGTGCCCGTCCTTGCAGTCCAGCCCCAGCCCGAGAATCCACGCCTTCTCTCGTTTTGTGGACATGCCGCACGTCCCCGCGAGCTTTGCTTGACTAGTTCTTAACCATGCTGTTATTATCCCATCGGGTCTTACCCACGTCAACTTTAGAAAGACGAGCGCCTCCACGTGCCAAGGCTCACTGTCAGGGACTTCGACCTCAGGAGCACCGTCGAATGCGGTCAGCTCTTCACCTACGCTCGCTTGGGCGAGTGGTATTACATCACGGGGCAACAAAAACTGTTTGCGATCAGGCAGAGGGAAAGGGAGGTCGAATATCGAGGGGTGGACGAAGGTTTCATTCGCCGGTTCTTTAGACTCGATGATGACTTGGTCGATATAAGGCGATCGCTGAAGAAGGACCCGATAGTCGCCCGCGCTTTTTCCGAGTCCATGGGACTCAGGCTGGTCCGGCTGGAACTGTGGGAAGCGATCGTGGGCTTCATCTGTTCCCAGGCGTGCAACATCCCGCGGATAAGGACAGTCCTCAAGGCGATAGCCGAAGCATGGGGTGGGAGAGTCGAGCTCGACGGATTCGTGATGTATCTCCTTCCTCGCCCCCAGGCCCTCCCGGGCGAAGCCAAGCTGCGGGAAGCCGGTGCCGGATTCCGCGCGCGCTACCTCAAACAGGCAGCGGAGCGCGTCGATGATGCGCTGTTGGACCGTTTGCGGCGCATGGACTACCATTCGGCCCGTCGTACGTTGCTTTCCATTCCCGGCGTCGGCCCGAAAATCGCCGATTGTGTGTGTCTCTTTTCGCTCGGATTTCTCGCGGCTTTCCCCATAGACACGTGGATTCGCAAGATGATGCGAGATTTCTATTTCCACGGCTCGAACGCGACAGACCAGCGGATCAGAGACTTCGGCCAAGCCCACTTCGGGGAATACGCCGGTTACGCACAGCAGTACCTTTACGCCTTCTACAGGAGGTGCCCGCTGGAGCGATGGAACGCCGCAGCCGCAGATGGTAGAATGCACTTCCCTTCAGGCCGGAACGCCGAAAGGTAAGCAATGGGGTCGGAACGATTCGTCCATCTTCATGTTCACAGCCACTACAGCCTCCTCGATGGCGCTGCCCTCCTTGAAGACCTCGTTGATCGCACCCGCGAACTGGGAATGACCGCTCTCGCAGTGACCGACCACGGCAACATGTTCGGAGCCGTCGAGTTCTACAAGAAGGCCTCGCGAGCAGGCATAAAGCCGATCATTGGGTACGAAGCCTACGTCGCCCCCGGCAGCCGATTTAACCGGGACTCGCAGGGGATGAAGGACAGCTCTCGCCACATCACTCTCCTCGTCCAAAACGAGACTGGATACAAGAACCTGATAAAGCTTGCTTCCCTCGCCTTCATCGAAGGTTTCTACTATAGGCCGCGGATCGACAAGGAGCTGCTCGCCGCTCATTCCGAAGGGCTCATCTGTCTAAGCGGTTGCCTTCAGTCAGAGCTGTGTAACCTCCTCGTGCGGGACGAATTCGACCAAGCCCTCAAAGTGGCGGAATGGTTTAGGGACGTTTTCGGTCCCGATCGCTACTACTTGGAGATTCAGGACTCCGGCCTGGAAGAGCAAGCCACCTGCAACCCGCTCCTGGCTGAGATTGCCAAGAAGCTGAGTCTCAAGCTGGCGGCCACCAACGACATCCACTACCTGAATCGCGACGACCACGAGGCCCACGACATCCTCCTGTGCATAAACACCGGGCGCTTCGAGTCCGACGAGGACCGTCTAAGGTTCCCGAACAACGAGTTCTACTTCAAATCCCCCGAGCAAATGAGAGAAGCTTTCGCGGATTTCCCTGACGCGGTCACCAACACGGCTGACATCGCCGACATGTGTGAGTTCAGCATTGATTTCAAGCAGCGCCACTATCCGACATTCGACCCGCCTGCCGGGAAGACCAACGAAGCCTATCTCCGCGAAATGTGTGAAGCCGGCCTACGGCTCCGCTACTCCAACATCAACGACGACATAAGGGCCCGACTCGACAGGGAACTCGACGTCATCTGCGGCAAGGGTTATGCCGACTACTTCCTCATAGTGTGGGACTTCGTCCACTTCGCCAGGCAAAAGGATATCCCCGTCGGCCCGGGAAGGGGCTCAGCCGTCGGAAGCCTCGCGTCCTTCTGCTTGGGCATCACCGATGTCGACCCCATCCGATACAACCTGCTGTTCGAACGATTCATGGACCTCGAGCGAATGGAACGGCCTGACTTCGACATAGACTTCTGCGAACTCAGACGGGCCGAAGTGATCAATTACGTCCGAGAGAAGTACGGCGCTGACTGTGTGGCCCCCATCATCACGTTCGGCACGATGGCGGCCAGGGGCGTGATACGTGACGTCGGCAGGGCCATGCAGGTGCCCCTGGCCGAGGTCGACAAGCTGGCGAAAAAGGTGCCCTCCACACTAGGGATCACGCTTGACGAGGCCCTGCAGCAGGAGCCGGAGTTGCGGCAGACGTACGAAACCGAGCCGTGGGCCAAGCGCCTGTTCGATATAGCCGGAAAGCTCGAAGGCCGATGCCGTCACGCTTCCAAGCATCCAGCCGGAATCATCATCGCCGACAAGCCCCTCATCGAATACATACCTCTCTACAAGAGCGACGGGGACATCACCACCCAGTATGCGTGGGAAATCTGTGACGAGCTCGGAATGCTCAAGGCCGACTTCCTCAGCTTGCGGACGCTTACCATCATGGACACCGCCATAAAGCTCATAGCGGAGAACCGCGGCGTGAACGTGAACCTCGCCGAACTCCCCCTCGATGACAAGAAGGTCTACGAGATGCTGGGTCGCGGCGAAACGAAAGGAATATTCCAGCTCGAGTCCGGGGGGTTCCGTGACATGCTCGTCCGCGTGATGCCCGAACGAATCGAAGACCTGATTCCGCTGGTTAGCCTCTACCGCCCGGGACCCTTGGGAAGCGGACTCACCGAGGAGTTTATACGCCGCGCACACGGCAGAGCCGAAGTGGCCTACGACCACCCTCTGCTTGAGCCTATCCTCGAAGAAACGCACGGCATCATGATCTACCAAGAGCAGATCATGCAAATACTCAACACCCTTGGCGGCATACCTCTGGCAAGAGCCTACAAGGTCATACAGGCAATAGGCAAAAAGCAGGCGGATGTGATAGAGCAAAGCCGCGAACAATTCATCGAAGGGGCCCGCGCGAATCACGTTCCCGAGAAAAAGGCGGTCGAGATATTTGACCGGATCAGCTATTTCGCCAGCTACGGATTCAACAAGTCCCACTCCGCCGCTTACGCTCACGTCACCTATCAAACCGCGTACCTCAAGACCCGCTTCCCGCATGAGTTCATGGCAGCCTTGTTGACTTGCGAGATGGGTAGCTCGGACAAGGTCGTCGAGTACGTCGAGGAATGCAAGCGCCTTGACATCAAGGTGCTTCCGCCTTCAGTGAGTGAAAGCAGCGCGGGCTTCAGTGTTGTCGGTGACTGCATACGCTTTGGTCTGGGAGCGATAAAAAACGTTGGGTTGAAGGCCATCGACTCCATCGTTGACGCCCGCACAAGACAAGGCCCTTTCCGTTCAATCTTCGACCTTTGTGAACGCATCGACCTGCGTCTCGTCAACAAGAACGTGCTGGAAGCTCTCATAAAGGCCGGCGCGCTTGATTGCCTCAATGCCAGGAGAGCGCAGCTTTGGGCCGTGGTGGATCACGCTCTGCAGTTCGGGGTCGAAGCGCATCGCGACCGGCAACGGGGACAGCGCACGCTGGCAGATTTCTTCCAGCAGTCCGCTTCCCCCGGCGAGGCCGAGACGCTTCCCAACCTCCCCGAATGGCCTGAGCCGCAACTCCTTACCAACGAGAAGCAAGCCCTTGGCTTCTACATCAGCTCGCACCCGCTCGCTAAGTACGAGGAGCTATTCAGCCGATTGTCTACTGCCGCCATATCCGGGCTCTCCACACTCGCTGACGGGCAGTCGGTCGCCCTGGGCTGCATGATTGCCGATTACAGGAGGCGCATCACCAGGAACGGCCCCACCCCTGGCCGCCCAATGGCGCACCTTACTCTCGAGGACCTTAGCGGGACGTGCGAGGGCGTCCTGTTCCCGGAAAGCTACTCCAAGTTCGGCCACCTGGTGGAGAAGGACCGCGTGGTCCTCGTGAAAGGAACGCTCGACCTGCAAAGGGAGCCTCCTAACATCCGAATCAACGAGATGGCAGCCGTCGAAAAGGCCGCAAAGCGGCTCGCGGATGATCTTACAGTCGAAGTAGCTGCACCTCACGCAGACGACCGCTTCCTGTACTCCCTTCGGGATGTCATCGACAGACACCGAGGGCGCTGCGGGGTCTGTCTTCTTGTACACGACCTGTCCGGGCGCGATCGGTTAATTCGGCTCAGCGGGGCGCTATCGGTCGACCCGAGTGACGAACTCATCAGGGAAATCCGGAGCCTGGCTCCCGGTGTCAGCGTAAGCTTCGGTCGCGCTTCCGGGTAGGCCATTGCGCTTGACACGCGACCTGCTCAACGGTATCGTACATTGGGCGCTTCAGGAGGTCTCCTGGGCGCTGATATGAGCCAAGGTCTTTGCTCCGCGACAGCGGGAGCCGGTATGGCGCTCTTCAAGAAAAAGCCCAAGCAGCAAAAGCGCAAGATACTCATTGCCGAGGACAGCGACTTCCAGAGGGGTATACTGAAGGCCATTGTGGAGTCCGAGCCCGCTTTTAACGTCGTGGAGGCCCGCGACGGAGAGGAAGCCTGGAAGATCATCGAAAAACAGAAACTGGACCTGGTCCTTCTCGATGTGATGATGCCCAAGATCAACGGCTTGGACATCTGCTTCCGGATGAAGAACGACACTCGCTTCATGGGTATCCCGGTTATGATCGTGACGGCGTCCTCGAAAGACACCGGGAAAAGCGACGAATACTGGCGGGATCGCTCACGCGCCGACGATTTCATAACCAAACCCTTCAAGTCCGTTGACATAATTCGGCGCATCAACAAACTCATCGAGCAATACAAGGCTGGAGCCGTGTCCAAGAGGTACAGGCTCTAAGGTTCAGCGGGCTTCCGATTGAGGTGCATCGGCATCATCAATCAGAAAGGGGGGGTAGGCAAAACAACCATCGCTGTCAATCTGAGTGCCGGATTGGCGACGTGCGGCCGAGAAGTATTGTTGATTGACCTTGACCCGCAGGCTAACTCGACTACGGCTCTGGGCTTCGAGGCGGATTTCAGTCGGCCAAGCGTTTATGACGTAATGGTCGATCGCGACAAGTCGCTCTCTTCGGTAATATCGGCGACCCATGTGCGGGGACTTCGGTTGGCCCCCTCAGACCTCAATCTTGCCTCCGTCGAGATTGCCCTCGCAAACTACCCGGGCAGGGAGGCGGTTCTTCGACGAAAGCTTGCTGGTGGTCTTTCCGGGTTCGACTATTGCATAATCGATTGTCCTCCTTCTCTGGGCCTCCTTACTGTCAACAGCCTGACTGCCGCCGATGAGGTGATAATTCCGATTCAGATGGGATACTTCGCCCTCGAAGGGGTCAGGCAGTTGTTGCGGATAATCGACTTGGTAAAGGAGAACCTTGAGCACAGAGCACTACGAATCTGCGGCGTGGTTTGCAACTTTTTCGACGCGCGCTCTCGCCTTAGCAAAGAGGTCCTAAGCAAGGTACGCGAGCGCTTCGGCCCGCTTGTCTTCGATGCCGTCATTCGCAGGAGTGTCGCCCTTGATGAAGCAGCCAGCCACCACCAAACGATCTACGAGTACGCGCCTCGCTCTCGGGCGGCGAGGTCGTTTAGGGACTTGGTTCTGGAGGTAATAGGCAGTGAGTCCGGCCCTCGGGGATGACCCGCTTAAAGACAGCCTATTCAAAAAGACCGAGCTGCCGGTCTCCAAGTCCGAAATGGAGACCGCGGTCGCGCGCTTTGCCAACGCCTCCTCCGCGCCGTCGCCCGCATCGCAGCGTACTCGCTACATACTGGGCTTTAAGCTGGGCGACAGGGTCTTCGGGGCCGAGATATCCCAGGTGGATACAGTCGTGAGAATGGTTTTCATTTCTCCCGTTCCTATGGCACCACAGTTCGTGGATGGCATCGTTAACGTCCGTGGCAACGTCGTGCCGGTCATTTCCCTGGCCAGACTCTTCGGGCTCCAGCATGGCAGGCCTCTCCTTGCTCGTCGGGTACTCGTGGGACGCTCAGGAGAGGAGCAAATCGCAATCGTGGTTGATTCGGTTTCTGAAATAATGGACATAGACCAAGCAGAGGTCACGCCCCCCTCGCCCTCGATGCCGATGGCAAGCGTGTGCGCCGGCGTCGCCAAATTGAGGCAGGCCGAGGGGGAGCTCATGATGATCTTAGACTTCGGAAAACTCCTCTCACTTGAACAGAAGGCTCTTCTGGAGGGCAAACTAGATCTCGAAGAGGTCTCGGCGGAACTAAGAGAAGAACAGCCGACGGGAGTTGCCGAGACCGAGCATGATGCAACAACTAACGTCCTTCGCAGGCGGGCCGAGTTGCTTAGTCTGCCGGTCGTCGATATCGAAAGGCAAACGCGCCGGATACTCACTTTCTCCATAGGTATGGAAGTCTACGGCTTGGACATAGCGACGGTCTGCCGGATACTCCGGACACGGGAGGTGACCCAGCTACCTTGTGCTCCAAACTACGTCCAAGGTGTGGTAAACTTCGACGGCGAAATTACTCCTGTCGTCGACCTCAAGGGCATGCTCGGCTTGGCGAAGGCGACGACGCAGCCGAGCGGCGGCAGGCTGGTCGTCGTTGAACACAAAGGCACGCTGGCCGCGTTCGCGGCCGACGAGGTGTTCGACGTGCTGGAGATCGATCTCGAAAAAATCGAGGCGCCCTTGTCGACCATAGAGAAGCTAAGGGCTGACTTCATCGATGGAGAAGTACAGGTCGGGGAGAAACTGGTGATAATCCTGAACTGGCGAAACATAATGCTGTCCTGGGAGATGGGCAAGACGGCGGACGTCGGCGCCCGGACCTAGCCGGGCGCCGCCACAGGTCGTCCCTCTAGGAGGAGGAACCCGAGCGATGTTCAGATCCATCCGCGCGAAAGTGATGTTTGCCACGGCGGTCAACCTCGTGCTTCTCTTCGCAGTATTGTTGCTGATAGCTATGAATAGGGTCCGAGCAGCGGAGGCGGAGCGGAGGGAACACACCGAGATGGAGATTCAACATCTCCAGGGTGAAAGGAAGGAACTGGGCAAGTCGGTCACCTCCTCCGTGGCGAAGCAGGTGGCTGACGTATTGGCGCAAGGCTGGGACGTCGCCCGCGTGAATGAAATCCATGATGACGAGAGCAGCAAGTTCCCCGCCATAAAGGAGATCGTGATTCGCGCAGCCGATAAGGCTACCGTCCCCACTTCCCCGGACGTGTCGAACGAACTGCTCGCCCAGGCAGCGCCACGCTCGGGCTCTCCCGACACCACCTACTGGAGGGATGACCTCCAAGACCCCGAAGTCTACGGCTACGTGCTGGAACCCATCACGACCGAGCAAGGCGAGGTCAAAGGCCACGTTATCGCTTTCTTGAAGAGGCCGGGCGCGGCTCGGGACCTGGAAGAAGGCGTAATGGACGCCGGCACGATACTGGTGTACTTCTTGACCGGCTTCGCAGCAGTCGCCATCATAAGCATAATCTTTACGGAGCTGTTCCTCAGCCAAGGCCTCCTTAAACCGGTCCGTCTTCTGACCGAGGCCGTAGGAAGAATTGTCAGGACTGGAAGTGTTTCAGAGACCATAGACGTCCGATCCAGTGACGAGATAGGCCGCCTCGGCAAGATGGCCGCCCAGATGCAGACAAACCTCAGCAGAATCGCAGACCATGCACATGCTATGGCCGAGGGCGACCTGAGCCAGGACATCCAAGTCCACGGGGATATGGCCGACGCATTGCGCGAGATTCAGTCAAACCTCCTTACCATCACGGAGCAAGCCAGGGTCTACGCGCAAGGCGAGACGCCTGGAAAGCTCACAGTGAAAGGAGACCTGGGCAATGCATTTCGGGATATGGCGGCGCATGTTGATCAGATTCGCGAGCATGTCCAGGCAATCTCGCGAGGGGATATATACCACGAACTGAGGACTTCAGGTCAGCTTGCAGAAGATTTCCGCGAGATGACGCAGAATCTCAGAAAGATCGCAGAGGAAGCCAAAATCATCACTGCGGGTGACCTCACGCGGGCAGTCGATGCCAAGGGAGAGCTTCCTGACGCCTTTAACGAGATGGTCAGGAGCCTGGCCTCACTCGTCAGCCAGATCCGCGACAGCGTTGGGCGCTTCGGCGCTCTGCTTGATGAGATCGTTCAGTCGGCAGAGCAGCAGGCAACCTACGCCACCCAACAGATCACCTCGCTGCTTGCGACTTCCTCCACGTCCGAGCAAATCGCCGCCACGTCTCGCCAGATCGCGAACAACGCGTCCGCCGTGGCTGCCATCGCGACAAGAACTCTCGACACGGCTCACGAAGGCAGAGAAGGAATGGACGAGGCGATTCGGGCCATGGAGGACATCCGGGCGGGCACCGAAGAAGCCTCCAGCAGGATTCTCGCCGTCGAGCAGCGCGTCCAGGGAATCGGAGACGTCGTGGGCCTCATCAATGACATCACCGACCAGACGAATCTTCTTGCGTTGAATGCCGGCATAGAGGCCGCTCGGGCCGGCGAGGCCGGAAAAGGTTTCGGCGTTGTTGCGCAAGAGATCCGCCGCCTGGCCGAAAGCGTCATGGTACGTACCAAAGAGATAACCGACATCATTGACGAGATCCGAAGCTCCACCAGCGCCGCGGTGATGTCCAGCCAGGAAGAGAGAAAAAAGGTCGAGACCGGAATGCAGATTGCCACCAAGGCAGCGGACTCCCTGGAAGAAATCGTCGAAATGGCCGAGAAAACCGCAGAAGCGGCGAAGCAGATAAGTGTGTCAACACAGCAGCAGCAAAGCGCATCTGAACAGCTTTCCGCCACTCTTAAGGAAATTACCGAGGTCACCCAGCAGTCAACCGTAGGCTCCAAGAACACCATGACCTCCGCCGAGAAGCTTCGTCAGCTTGCCGGCGAATTACAGAGAGGCATCGGGCAGTTCCGAATATAAAGCTTCAGAAAAGCAGGAACGATCATGACCGATATAGACCTTTCCGGCTTCATGGGCCGATTTAGAGACGAAGCAAAAGAGCTTCTGCAGAAGCTCACTGATGGCCTTCTCGCCCTCGAAAGGGACCCAAACGACAAGGAAGTCGTCGCGGAGATCACGCGGGCTGCCCACACGTTGAAGGGAAACGCGGGATTCCTCGAACTCACCGAGATAAACAAGATCGCGCACGCTATGGAAGATGTCTTGGCCGCCATTCGCGATGGCGAGGCCGAAATAACGCCGGAATTGTTCGACCTGCTTCTCTCCGCGCGCGATGAGATTGACAATCTCGTCCAGGCGACAGCCTCTCAAGAAACGGTTTCGGTTGATGCCGAAGGCATAGCCCAGCAATTGAGAGAGGCCGCTACGAAAAAGGAGGCGCCTTCTCCGCCGCACGGCGGCGAGCCTGCCGACGAGGCTGAAGAGGGCGAGGGGACGCAGAAAAAAAAACGTGCCACGGTAACCCATAAAGGCAGACACAAGGCGGGGCCTGACAAACGCACTCTCCAGCACTTTCGCTCGGTCTGTTCCCGCATCACGCAACGACTCCGTGGCTCCCTCGCCGCGCTGGCGAAACCCTCGGATTTAGCCAAGATGGCTCAGGATGCTCACCGGCTATGCGACGCAGCGGCTTTGCTCGAGATCGACGAAGCCGTTCAACTCTCCGACGCTTTGGCCGCTGTGCTGGAAGCCTCCGAAGCAAGGGCGGCACTACCAACCCAAGAAGGGGTCGCCCTCATAGCTGAGTCAATAGACGCGCTTGACGCGGCAAGTTCCCCCGAAGACCTTGCGAAACTGCCCCCGCTGGCCGAAAAGCTTTCTGCCTTGCCCGCTTCCGGCCCTTCGGCCGCCGCTTCTCCAGCCCAACGCCCGTCTTCAAAGCCGCCCGGAGGCGGTCACGCCTTACCTGAACGCACCGACAAGCAGCAAAGGATGGCTCGCGAAGAAACTCCAGACACCGTTCGTGTAAGCACCTCGCGCGTCGACACGCTGGTTAACCTCACCGGCGAGATAATCATCAACCAGCGGAAGGCAGAGGAGGAATCGGTCGAATTCAAAGAGATTCTCGCATTATCCCGGCAAGAACGAAGACAGTGGGCATCTTTGCGTAGCAAGATGCTCGAACTGGCGCGCGTGGAGCCTGCGCTTGTTCCTTCACAGGGGAGGACTGCTCAGGCGGGAGAAGAGGAGTCGCTTGAGGAGCTCCTCGAAAGCCTCGAACTTGTAAGGACCGAGTTGAGCGACAGGTTGGCGAAATTCTCGGCCAGGTTCGAGGAGGTCGTCGGCAACCTCGGCGTCACTTCTACCAGGCTTCAGGAAGATGCCACCAGGATGAGGATGCTGCGTCTCGGCGTGTTGTTCGACGTAATCCCCCGCGCCGTACGAGACATGGCGCGCCAATTCGGTAAGAAGATCGAGTGCAAGATCTCCGGCCAAGAAACCCTCCTGGATAAGAAAATGTTGGAGGGTCTGCGCGGTCCGCTCGTCCACATCATCAGAAACTCCGTAGATCACGGGATCGAGTACCCCCAAGAGCGCATTGAGGCGGGCAAGCCCGAGACCGGCCTAATTGAGATGACCGCCCAGCAGGAAGGTGACCGCGTAACTGTTCAGATTCGCGACGACGGCGCTGGTATCGACCCCGAAAAGGTCATTCGGAAAGCTCTCGAGCAGGGGATCGTTGACTCGGTTGAAGCCCAGACCATGTCCCCTGAGGCCGCCCTGTACCTGGTGTTTGAGCCCGGATTCACCACGCGGGCAGTCGCAAGCGATGTCTCGGGGCGCGGCGTCGGTATGGATGTTGTGCGCAAGGATATCGAGGACCTCAAGGGTGAAGTGACTCTGGCCTCCGAGGCGGGCGCGGGAACCACCGTATCCATAAGACTGCCGCTCACGCTTGCAGTCATACCTACTCTCTTGGTTGAGTGCACCGGACAGAAGTATGCGCTGCCTTCGTCATCCGTGAAAAAAGTCATCGAGATCAGCCCCAGTGAAATCCATTCGGTCGAGGGACGCGAGGCGATCGTCTGCGATGGCAGGACCGTTCCCCTTGTTTCAATGAAAGACGTGTTACGTCTGCAAGGCGAGTCCGCTGCACCCGCCCGGGGCAAACTCGATGTCGTAATAGTGTCCCATGCCCAGGACGAAATCGGGTTCCTTGTCGATACTATCGCAGGAGAGCAGCGTCTGGTCGTAAAAAACCTCGCGGGCAACTTGGGTCACATAGACAACGTTGCCGGCGGGGCCAGCCTCGGGACAGGAGAGGTGGTCATAATACTTCACCTTCCCGATCTGATTGCTTCGGCCAAAGCCTCCGCTCCCAGGAGACTTGTGGAGGAGCTGACAAAGCGGCTCGCGCCGGTTGAAAGGCGCGGCAGAATCCTCGTCGTCGAAGACTCGCTCACCACCCGCGAGTTGCAGCGGAGCATCCTCGAGGCAGCGGGATATCAGGTCGAAGTCGCCGTGGACGGACTTGACGGCCTGCGCAAGGTCAGCGACGCCAATTACGATTTGGTGATCACGGACGTCGCCATGCCCAGGATGGACGGCTTCGAAATGGTCCAGCGCATAAAGCGCGATCCTAGAAGGAAGGCCGTACCCGTGATCATCGTCACTTCACGTGCCACAGAAGCTGATAAGAAGCGCGGCATGGCCGTCGGCGCAGACCAATTCATCGTGAAGAGCCAATTCGATCAGTCCACCTTCCTCGAAATGGTATCCCAATTTGTTGGATGAGCTGCAATGATTCGCGTTCTGGTCGTTGATGATTCCGCCACGGCAAGGGAGCTTTTGAAAAAAGTCCTCGAGAGCGACCCGGAAATCGAGGTCGTCGCTAGCGCCTCCAACGGGCGAGAGGCAATAGAGTTGGTCCGTCGGGTCAAACCCGACATCGTCACGATGGACCTCCTGATGCCCGTCATGAACGGGTTCGAGGCAACCGAGCACCTGATGGCCTTCGATCCTCTTCCCATACTGGTAGTGACGGGCTGCCCGGTCGGAAGGGAAGCCGACCTCGCGTTCAAGGCTCTCGAGCTTGGCGCATTGGAAGTAAATGAGAAACCGGAGAGCTCGTCTTTGCAGAAACCCACCCGGCGCTCGATGGCTCTGATAAGAAACGTCAGAACGCTCTCAAAAGTCCAGGTGATAACCCACCTTCGAGGCAGGCGTGGTGCGGCGGACAGGCACGCTCACCCTCCCGAAGCAAAGGGAGAAAGGAGGCTTGTGGTCATAGCCTCCTCCACCGGCGGACCGCCCGTGCTGGAGAAGATCTTCTCCTCCTTGCCGCCCGAGTTCCCCGCTCCCATAGTCGTTGTTCAGCACATCGCTGACGGTTTCACGGGAAGGCTCGTGGAATGGCTCGGGAAGTCCTCGCCTCTTCCCGTCCGCGAAGCCGGTCACAGACAGCCTTTGAATGGCGGTACCATAAGCCTCATCCCGGACGGGCATCATGGTACAATAACCAGTAATGGAGCCATCTCCCTTAACACCGACCCCCCTGTTGACGGCGTGCGGCCGTCGGGCGACCTGCTCTTCAAGTCGGCCGCCAGGGCCCGCGGCCAAGATGTCGTCGCAGTCGTCCTCACCGGAATGGGACACGACGGCGCGGAGGGGGCGAGAGTGGTGAGGGCGTTCGGAGGTACCGTAATCGTCCAGAACAAAGAGACTTGTGCGATCTTCGGAATGCCCAGAGCGGTCATTCAGGAAGGGCTTGCTGACGCCGTAGTACCGGATGTTGATATTTCCGCCGAGCTGGTCAAAGCCATATCGAGAGCCGAACGGTGAAATCTCTCCGCCCCGTCGCAATGGGGCCGATTCCCGTTGTTCGTGTGTTGGCGCTTGTTCGGTAGGGTCATCAGGGCCGTCGCCCGGTCGGATGCTCATCGTTAGGAGGCAACTTCACAGATGGCTTTTCACCCAAGAGCACAACTGGGACTTTCCAGAGCTGAGCTTGAGCCTTTCGAAACATTCGTCTTCAACCGAACCGGATTCCGATTCGACAGGCAACGTCGGATAGCTCTTGACGTTGCGATCCTCTCAAGAATGTCCGCTTTGAGGATTGCAACATCACGGGAGTACTACAACTTCCTTCGCTTCCATGAAAAGCGACACGAGGAATTTCAGGAGCTGCTTGGTCTTGTAACCGTCAGCGAAACGTCTTTTTTCCGAAACCAGCCTCACTTTGACGCCCTCCACCGGCGCATATTGCCCGAGCTTTTTGAGAGAAATCAGGCCGGCACCAAGGCGGTTCGGATCTGGAGTGCCGGCTGCTCCACCGGCGAAGAGCCTTACTCCATCGCTATAGCTTGCCTCGAGGCGCTGCCGGCGCTTCAAGCTTGGAACACCGAGATTCTCGGAACCGACATCGTCAGACGCGTTCTTACCGTTGCCGAGAAAGGCGTTTACTCCTCTCACTCGCTTCGCCAGATGTCTCCCGCCGTTATGGATGCTTACTTCAGTAAGACCGACCAGGGCCAATATGAACTCTCCCCGCGCGTGAGGAAAATGGTCAAATTCCTTCAGGCGGATGTGACGCGCGAACCGAGAACAGGCGTCGTCGGCGACGGTTGGGACATAATCTTTTGCCGCAACGTCCTCATATACTTCACTGACGAAGTCTTCCATTCAATAGTCCGGCACTTCCACCAGATTCTCAATCCGGGGGGATACCTGTTCCTTGGCCATGCGGAGATGTTGTCCGGGATGGTTGAGAACGAATTTCTCTTGCGGGAGATGGAGTCGACATTTGTGTATCAGAAGCCGCCGGCTGAACAGCCTGGAAGGACCTTGCGAGTAGCTCATCCTCCCCGCAAACACCCAAGCCCGCCCCGCCCGGCTCCCCGGACGGCCGAATCCAAACAGCCTGAAATCAAGCCCACACATTCGCCTGTCTTGGCGAGAGCTCACCAGCACTATGCCTCAAAACGCTACGACAGGGCTCTGGAAGAAGTTCTCCAAGTGCTTCAACGAGACCCCACCAACATCGATGCTCTCTTCCTCGTCGGCAAGATTCACGCCGACATGGGACACGGCGAGGAGGCCGCCGAGAAACTCCACCAGTTGACTGTGCTCTCGCCTCTCCATGCCGAGGCCTACTACCATCTCGGGATCGTCTACGTACGTCAGGGGAAGTCCGAGGCTGCGATCGATGCGTTCAAGAGAGCTATTTACTCGGACAGCGAATTCGGGTTGGCCCACATGCACCTCGGCAACGTCTACCGCCAGAAAGGACGCCCCAGGGAGGCGTTGCGCAGCTACAGGAATGCCATTGCTGCCTTGACCAAGACTCCCGAAGATAGGCTGATGCGCATCTCTGACGGTTTCTCGAAGGATGTCCTTATCGGCACGTGCAGGGCCTACATGGATGATTGTCGCGAGAACCTCAGCTCCATCGAGTACTTAGGGTGATCCATGTGTGCGACCTTTCGTCTCGACGCGCAAGTTGCCCTCGTAACCGGAGGGGGGAGGGGAATCGGAAAAGCAATTGCCCTTGCCTTAGCAGCCGAGGGGGTCAGCGTCGCCGTTGCCTCAAGGACCTTGTCTGAATTGCAGGAGGTAGCGGCGCTGGCCGAGCAACTCGGGGCGAAGGCCCTCCCGATTCAGGCTGATGTCACGAAGGCGGACGAAGTAGACCGCATGATCGCGCGCACGGAATCCAGCCTGGGCCCGCTCGACCTTCTTGTCAACAATGCCGGCCGACTTCCTCTCGCGACCATACTCGAAACATCGGAGGAGGACTGGGATAAGACCACCGCAGTTAACCTCAAGGCCGCCTTCCTCTGCTCCAAAGCGGCTCTGGCCCGAATGGCCGAACGCAGGCGCGGGCGAATCATCATCATTTCGTCTCTCGCCGGCAAGAAGCCTTATCCTGGACAGAGCGCCTACTGCGCCTCGAAGCACGGATTGGAGGGATTTGCCAAAGTGCTTGCGATCGAGGCAAAGGAATACAACGTCAGGGTGCAAGTGGTCTCGCCGGGAGGCGTGAACACCAAGCTCACCAGAGACGCCCGGAAAGACGTCGACGTCTCTGAATGGATGCGCCCCGACGAGGTCGCACGAGCCGTTATCTACCTTTGCTCTCAGGAAGGCACCGCCGTAAGTGATGAAATAGTCCTGAGGCGCTGGGAGTCCGCTCCCTGGACTCACTAGATTCAGACGGCCCTGCCGCCTTCTCCGCTCTCGAAAAGGATTCCCTTGAATCTCATCTCCAGTGCGTCAGCGTTCGGCGACACCTCGAGGGCCACCTCCCGGTCGACGTATCCGTCCTTTACCAGCTCAAAGAGTGACGTGTTGAAGTCAAGCATCCCCTCGGTCCTCCCCGCCTTGATACAGTCGCCTAGCTCCACCTCTCTCCCGTCTCCGATCGCCTTTTTCACCGGCGGATTCACGAGCATCACCTCTACGGCAGGCACTCTCGAAAACTCTTCCCTTATGCAAGGCAACAATCTCTGGCACACAACCGCCCTAAGGTGGAACTGAAGCGCATGCCTGACCTGTTGGTGCTCGGTGGAAGGGAACATATCCAGAATTCTGCCAATGGTCTGGGCCGCGGTGGAACTATGAAGGGTACTCAGCACTAGGTGCCCCGTCTCTGCCGCGGCCAGCCCGAACTGAAGCGTCTCAGAATCTCGCATTTCTCCAACCAGGAGCACATCCGGGTCCTGCCTCACGGCGTATTTTATGGCCTCGTGGAAGGAAGTGACGTCGATTCCCACCTCTCGCTGGTTGATGTAGGCTTTCTTGTTGGCGTAAAGGTACTCTATCGGATCTTCTATAGTAAGTATGTGACACCGGCGACTGAGGTTGATGTGTTCGACCATAGCCGCGAGCGTCGTCGATTTCCCGCTTCCGGTCGTGCCCGAAACTATCACGAGCCCATGCTCGAGCGATGCGATCTCCTTGAGGATCGGCGGGAGATGCAGTTCCTCGAACGTCGGTATCGCCGTATTCACGCGGCGCGCGGCCAAAGCCAAGCTTCCTCGTTGCCGGAAAGCGTTCAACCGGAATCTTCCTTCGCCCTTGATGCCGTAAGCCAGGTCCACGCTGCCCGTCGCTTCCAACTGTGCCGATTGTTGTTCAGTCAGGATGCTGC
This sequence comes from uncultured Planctomycetota bacterium, assembly GCA_964493415.1. GTDB lineage: Bacteria > Planctomycetota > DG-23 > CAZBND01 > CAZBND01 > CAZBND01. The sequence continues at coordinate 63,592 of CAZBND010000009.1, forward strand.
GGACGTAGTTCTCCAGTTCGCCTCGGCTCAGCGGCGGAGCCTTCAACTCTCTGAGCTTCCCCGCCAACCGTACCCTTGGTGCCGATTGCACCTGGAGATGCAGGTCGGAAGCGCCGTGCTTCGGAAGCGACTTCAGGAGCTGTTCCATCTTCTCGCGATAGAAGGCTCTCTCTTCTCCCATCACCTTCCCCTGGCCCGCTATCGGCCTTCAAACTGACGCCCGTCTGTACGCTACACCGTCTTGCGTGTAGACCTTACAGCGAGGATGTCCAATTGCTCGGCGATTATCGCGAAGCTGCACTTCCTGACCATCGACTCCTCGCTGCTCCTCAGCAACATGCAGTCTTCACGGCAGGATTCTTGAATGAAGGGACAGAACTTTTCGCTCTCACGAGATGTATTTTCAGCCATCTTAGTCCGCTCCTCATGCTTCAACGCGTACTCTGGATTACCGCCGAATAGTAGATCGTCGCTTATTGCCGGTCAAATCAAATGGAACCCTCTCCGTCGTCCCTATCCCTGTCGTATGTTGGCTCTCCCGTCTCCGCACGCGTTTTCTATCATTCTATCAACGTCCGCAAAGCAAGCTATCTCGCTCGCCCCGCTTTCCAGTAGCTGCAGGTTTCCCTCGCTCTTCTTTCCCGTCCTCTTGCGGCCTAATGCGAATACGGGCTTCCCAAGTGACCGGGCAACCCTAGCAGTATATACTGCGCCGCCGTCCCGCACGCTCTCCACCACGAAGACGGCGCGAGCCATTGCGGCGACAAGTGAGTTCCGCCGCATCGCGGCCCCGACCTTCCACTCCTGAAATGGGGGGAAGGGTGACAACAGCGCTCCCGAGTCCGAGATTGTCTCGGGTTCTCGGAACTCTCGCGTGGGAGGCACCTTTCCCAGCCCCGTGGCCGGAAAGGCCACCGTTCTCCCTCCTGCCGAAATGGCCCCGAAATGCGCTGCCGAGTCGACTCCTCTGGCAAAGCCGCTGATTACTGTGCATCCTCTCCGTGCTGCTCGCCTTGCCGATTCGAGGGCAGCATGTCGCCCTTCTTCCGTAGGATGCGTAGCCCCAACCATCGCCAGGCCCCATTGGTCTTCCTCGTTGAGCTCGCCCCGCACGAAAAGAAGTGGGGGAGGGTGCTCCAGCGCCTTGAGTGCCTGCGGGTAATTGGCGTCGCCGTCAGACACTACTCCTATGCCGGTCTTCCCGAGTTCGACCAGCATCGTCCGCCAGCGGGGGAGCTCTTCCCGAAGCCTCAGAACGGCATCGGCGGTCTTCGCCCCTATTCGGGGCAGGCTCAGGAGCGGTCTTCTTCGCGCATTGCGGATCGCCTCTCGGCACGTCCCATATGCGTTGCGAATTTCCTCGAACAATGCGGGCCCCACCCCGTCAGTGCATGCCAGCGCGACCCGGCACACAAGTTCGGCGTCCGTTGGTTCTACGTCAGATTCCGAAACCATGCCAAATCCCGGTCTGCGTGTCTTCACCGCCGTCCGATGTTGCGGAAGCGGTTACCGGTGACTATCACCCTCACCGCACCTCGACAGAGAGCATGCGCTTGCGATTTGCCGCCTCGCAGGATAGACTGCGTCACCTCTCCGGTGGCCTCCAACCGGCAACTGCTGCGCCTTTCCCGGAGGTTCAACCGGGCCTACTGCCCAAAAGCTCTTTGCCCACCAGCCTTCGGTATGCCTCCAGGTACTTGTCGCTCGTCTTGCGGATAACCTCATCAGGGAGGTGCGGTGCAGAGGGGGTCTTGTCCCAATTCAGCGACTCCAGATAATCCCGCACGAACTGCTTGTCGAACGAAGGCTGCGCCCCGCCCGGCTTGTACCCGTCCGCAGGCCAGAACCTGGATGAATCCGGCGTCAGGAGCTCATCCACGAGCGTAAGCTCCCCGTCTACGAACCCCCATTCCATCTTCGTATCACAGACGATGATCCCTCGCCTGCTCGCGTACTCTCGTGCGCGTTCGTACACCGCCAGGGTCCTTTTCCGTATCTCCTCCATCACGTCACGCCCGGCCATCGCCGCGGCTTCGTCGAAGCTTATGTTGACGTCATGCCCCTTCTCCGCCTTGGTGGCCGGAGTGAATATCGGCTCAGGCAGCCTCGCCGCCTCTTCGAGCCCTTCGGGCAACTCGCACCCGCAAACCGCCCCTTTCTCCTCATACTCGCGCCAGCCGCTCCCCGCGAGATATCCCCGCACGACGCACTCGACCGGCACAACTTCCGCCTTCTTCGTCATCATCGTTCGCGAGTCGAGGACCTCCTGGTGGGCCAGCGCTTCTTCTCCCATTTCCTCAACTCGCGTAGTGATCAGGTGATTGGGGGCCAGATCAGCCGTGAAGTTGAACCAGAATTCGGACAGCAGCGTGAGCACCTTCCCCTTCATGGGAATGCCGTCGGGAAGAACCACGTCGAAAGCGCTTATGCGGTCGGTAGCCACGATGAAAAGTCGCTCTCCCAGTTCGTAAATGTCCCGCACCTTTCCCCGCCTTTGCTCCCCCAGGCCTTGCAGATTCGTCTCCAGCACCACTTCTGCGTTCATCAGAGCCTCCCAAAATTCTCCAGCATCCTGAGCCCCCACTTCTGACTCTTTTCCGGATGGAACTGTGTGGCGTAAACGTTGTCGCGCCAAAGTGAGGAAGCAAAACGCACGCCGTAGTCCGTCTCAGCCGCGACGATGCTGTCGTCTTCCGGCTCCGCGTAGTATGAGTGGTCGAAGTACACGTAAGCGCCCTGCGGAAGTCCCTCGAACAAAGGGCAGATGTCTCTAAACTCTATCTGATTCCATCCGATGTGCGGCACTTTCAGCTCTTTGCCCTCCAGCAGCCTGACGACGCCGGGGAATACCCCAAGCCCGGGCGTCTCCCCACCCTCGTAACTCACTTCCAACAACAGCTGCATGCCCAAGCAGATCCCGAGAAACGGCGTACCCTTGCCAATTGCATCGAGAATCGGTGCCACAAGACCTTTCGAAACAAGTTCGTCCATAGCATGGGCGCACGCGCCCACACCCGGCAGGACCAGTTTATCCGCCGTCTCAACATCTTTGGGATCGCTGCTGACCCTCGCGCTCAGGCCCACATGTTCCAGTGCCTTGTGAACGCTCCGAAGATTCCCCATCCCGTAATCAACGACTACGATACTCACTGCTCGTCCTCGTTCTGGACTACTCGGCGGCCTCCTCCGGAGACGGCATGATCACGATTTCCACCCGGCGATTCTGGCTCTTCCCCTCTTCGGTCTTGTTGTCGGCCACCGGCCTGAACTTGCTGTAGCCGCTGACAAAGAACTGCTCCTCGGGAAGCTTCTTTTCTTCGACAAGATAGTGAAGCACCGCCAGTGCCCGCGCGGTCGATAGCTCCCAGTTCGTCGGGAACAGTTTCTTGGTCTCCGGCCTTTTTATGGGCACGTTGTCAGTATGACCCTCTATCCCGACCGCGTTCCCTGCGAAATCCGTCCTAAGAACGTCGCTTATCTTGTCCAGCGTCGCCTTTGCGTCCGCCTTGATCGTCGCCTTCCCCGTATCGAAGAACACCTTCGAGAGCAGCGTCATCACCAGACGACCTTCTTTGATGCTGACGCCGACCTGCGTGCCCCTCAACTGTTCCTCCAATTTCGACTTGGTCCTCTCGAGCTCGCCTTCGCGCTGTGCCATCTTGCTCATTTGGCTCTGCAGTTCCTGGTTCTTTGCTTGCATCGCCGCGAGCTGCCGCTCCACCTCGTAATTCTCCGCCTTTAGCTCCTGAAGCAAGCTCTCATACTGCCGATTCTTGGCCCGCAGTTGCCCACGCGTCTCGCAACCCGCGGCCAACACAGCAGTCAACACCAAAGCCAAGCCCAATAGGTACACTCGCGCATGAAACCGCATTTCCACACCTCTCCTTTCTTGCACCCGCTCTACTAGGTCCGACTACATTCCGCCTGCATAAACCGCCGCCAGAAAAGCCCAAATCTCGTCGCCGTAAAAGGTAACCGCTACCGCCGCAGCGGAAAGGAACGGCCCGAACGGAATCACTCTCTGCCTTCTTCTTAACAGCAGCGCAATGCCGAATGCCGCCGCGATTATCGCTCCGAGGAAGAACGTCATTATGGCTCCCTGCCACCCCAGAAATCCACCAACCATTCCCATCAGCTTAACGTCGCCTCCTCCCATTGCCTCCTCCTGCAGAACAAGCTTGCCCAGGAAGCCGACGATGTAGAGCATCCCTGCGCCCACCGCGATTCCTATCACGCAAGCGATCAGCGAATCGAGCCTTTCCTTCCCCGGCCCAGATCCCAGCAAAGAGAACTCCTCGTGAAGCCCGGGAACAACGACGCTCATCACGGGAGCCAGCGCCATTCCTCCGAGCGTGATCCTGTCGGGGATTATCTGGAGCTCTATATCGGTGAACGTCGAGACCACCAGCCCGGCAACGAGAAACAGATATGCCCCCACGAGGCCATATGAATACCCTTCCAAAGCCCTGAGCTTGTAGGCCGCAAATGCGAACAATGCGCCCGTCACGCTCTCGACAAGCACGTATCTCGCGGATATGCCCGCTTTGCACCTCCTGCACCTCCCCCCCAGCGCCAGGAAGCTGAATATCGGTATGTTGTCGTACCATTCTATCGGTGTTCCGCACAACGGGCAGTGCGACCCAGGCTTCACGATTGACAGCCCCCTCGGGAGCCTGTAGATGCACACGTTCATAAAGCTGCCGACACAAGTTCCTAGAGCGAAGAATAGGAGGGTCTCCCACCACATAACTCTACATCCTTACGGTTCATCAGCGCTATTTTACGGAGACGATGGGGGATTTCAATTCCAATTCGGCATCAGAACGCCAGCGCATCCTTCACCGCGCAGCTTCGGCACCCCTCATCGCCGAAGGCGCAGAAGTCTCGATACAACTGATGGAGCCCCTGCTGTCGCCGAGCGTTCGCCACGACCTCCCTCTCCTCTTCCGTTCCGAAGACCAGTCTCGAGACTCGCCGGGTGATCCTGTCAGGCGCTAGCCTGCCGACCGTGCGGAAAAGCGAATGCGTCGACCTCTCCAGCGACACATTGCCCGTGTTCCGCGAATGGAGCAGGAAAAGCGGTACGATTGCATTGATGAAAATCGTCCTGAACCGCTGCTGACCCACCAGCCGTTGCGGCTTCCCAAGTCTCTCGCCTCTGGCCGACAGCCTGTAGCTCCAGTAAGCATCCTCCAAAGAGGTGAACATCGATTCCAATTGTTTCAGCGCTTTTCTAAGTGACGCAAGGGATTCTTCCCCGCCACCCAAGGCCCTTATTCTTCTTAAGAAATTGCTCAAGAGCCCCTTGTTCATATTCGCCGCCAGGAATTGGCTGGCGGCGGCCATTCTACGAAGGGGGGAATTCGTCGGCCGTCCCCCAACGAAGTGCCACTCGTATTCCGTCATAGCACGTTGGCCGAAATCCCCGTGCAGTTTCTCCCATCTGGACTTAAGCTCATCGAAGTATTCGTCGTCTCCCGCCCCCAGCAGGCCGCCCACACCCAGGAACAGGGCCATAAGGTTCGGCCCCACGTCCTTTGCCTGCTCGCGCCCTGTAAGCTGTTTCAGTTCATTGAACGGAAGCCTTCTGGCAAGCACCAGGAATTGAACCTTGTTGCGTGAATATCCCAGCGACTCCATGATCAATTCATATGCTGCCTGGTCTATTCCTCCGGCAGCAAATGCCCTATGAAGCCTGCCGGCCTTTGCCAGCATCCTCTCATCGCCGGCAGTGTCGAGAACCCTCTCGATTCGTTCCCAGGAATCCCATCGCTTTTTCATGTAGAAACGGCACAGAGGATCCTTCGGAAGCGCTCCGTCCGGCTGCATCTCGGAATCTACGACCTCGGACAACACCGAAAGCTCAAGGTCGAGCAACTTTTCAAACACAAGCTGCGGTATTTGCTCTCCATCCGATCTCTTCACGTACGGCGTCGCAAGATCGTTTTCCACCACCGCGTGAAGGATCACCTTTCTGTAAGCCGGGTCGGAATCATGGCCGTGACGCACCCAATCGGACGAATTCAGATGGATTTCCACGTCGCCGTGAACGGGTTCGCCCGAAAGCTCCACCACCGCCCCCTTGAAATCAGGCCCTTCCAAGGAATTCCAATCCCCCGGGGACACCACGCTTATCTGCCGCCCGTCTTCAGTGAACGCATCCTGCTTCCTGAAATAGCCGCCGCGCCATATCGACTGAACCACCTTCTCCGGCACGCCGTCGGCCCTTCGGCGGCTTGCCTCGGCAACCGTTCCCGTCAAACACAGGAGCTTGCGATAGTCCCCTGAGAATAGCTTGCCGCCCCCTGGCGATAGCCCCATGTAAGCACCTTCAACTTCTTCCCGGCCTGTTCAACGCCGCAATCCTCTTCGCCACTTCTTCGATGGGTAGCTCGTCCGTCTCCACTTTCAAATCTGCTGCCGCTTCGTAGGTCTTCATCCTTGCCGCCATCACCTCTTCGATCTCGGCCAAAGCGTCCGCCCCCAAGAGTGGCGGCCTGAGTTCACTCGTCTTTCCGTCGTCTACCATACGCCTGCGTACGGTGTCAGGGCGGGCGCTTAGCAAGGCGACCTTACCTGCTCTCTTCATCGCATCAACGTTTGCCTCTCGCAGAACCGCTCCGCCTCCCGTTGCCACCACTTGGCCGTCCCCATCGCACAGTCTTCCCAGCACCGCCGTCTCCATGTCCCTGAAGTACTCTTCGCCTTTGCGTGCGAACAGTTCGCTTGCGGTCATGCCCGACTCCGCCTCGATCATCTCATCCATGTCCACGAACCCGTAGCCGAGCAACTCGGCCGCTCTGCTTCCCGCGACGCTCTTGCCAGTGCACCTGTAACCGGTCAAAAAGATGTTCCCTTTCTTTGCCTTCCCGAAGATGCGCCCTTCGGCGGCTTTCTGCATCACTTCCCGCGGTGCCCTCTTTCCGGTCCATATCTCGAATTGCCTCACCGCCTGCCGCACAAACATTTCCATCCCCCCCAGGGTGAAACAACCCCGCGCTTTGGCCTCTCGCATCAACCGCGTTTCAGCCGGATTATACACCGCATCGAAAACCAGCATTCCAGACCTCAGAACAGATGAAGGCACTGGAGACTCGTCCACTCGCGGATGCATTCCCACCGGCGTCGCGTTGATGAGCAACTGCGGTCTCAATCCAACGGCCTCATCAAGCGTGCCCCATTCCGATCCTGTCTCTTCCGCGAGCTTCACCGCCCTCTCCAAGTCCAGGGTCCGGTTGAGAATACGCACCTTCGCGCCCTTGTGCTTCAGCCCGAACACGATAGCCCTTGCGGCCCCGCCGGCACCCAGCACCACCACGTCCATTCCACGGAGGCCCTCGCTGCTGCCAAGCTCGCGCCTCGCCGCTTCCTCCAATGGCGCGATGGCCGCCTCCCAATCGGTGTTGGTGCCCAAAAGCTTGCCGCCCTTCCCAAAAACCGTGTTCACCGCGCCGATTCTCCTTGCCATATCGTCCACAGACGAAAGCTCGCGGATTATCCCCTCCTTATGAGGCACCGTCACGCTGTAGCCCTTGATGTCCAGCTTCTTGAACGTCCTCAGGAACTCCTTGATGTCCTCAACCTCAAACGGGACGTAAACGGCATCAGTTCCTGTCGCGTCAAAAGCCGCGTTGTGAACCGCCGGGCTTGCGCTGTGCGCCACGGGGTTTCCAATGAGACCGAATATCCGGCTGTGCCGCCCGGTCTTTCCCGCGCGGTAAATCTCCCGCAACTCTCCGGCGGTGGGCTGACCGGGCGCCGACTCCCTCCCCGCTTCCAGACAGCCGAAGGTGAACACCGACCCGAACTTCTCCGCGAGGATTCTGCTCACCAGGCCCAGCCTTCCCATGCAGAACGCCACTGTGGGAACCTCCGAGTCATGCAAAAGCTCAAGAACCCGGACATTGTCCGTAATGCTCTGCGCGGTAGTTACCAGCTTGACGATATCTGCTCCCGCAGACTTCAACCGGGTCAGGATGGGCTCAAGCTCCACGGGCGTCCCGCTGAAATCATGGCGGGAAACGATTACTTTGGCGCTTCTCCTCCTGAAACCTTGGGCGGCGGTTAGCTCGATGTCAACGTAGTCCGCCCCCAGGCGATCTGATTTTTCCAGGAGGCCAATCCGTTCTTCTTCCGAGCCCTGGAAGTGCCCGCCTTCGGTGGCCGGACGGCAGGTCGCTACCAGCGGGAGAGCAGGGCGGTGTGCGAATATCCTTTCCAGTGACGGATTTCGGACGTAATCCAACCGGACCTCGATTGCATCCGCGAGTGCGGCGGCGCGGTGCATATCCAGTATCACGGACTCGGTGGTTGGCGCGGTGATGGGGACGCAAAGCATACGATTCTCTCCTGAAGCGGGCACTCAGGGATTATATTTGGGCCTCGGCCGGACCGCAACCCCGCCGGCCCCTGCCGGCCGAAGGGACTTCGGGCTTGACCTTCACCTATGCCGCTGATAATATTTGAGGTTTGAGGATGGACGACAGCATTTCTTCAGGAGGAAACATGGCGGATCTTCAAGCGATAGCGGACAACCTTATCAATGGAAAAGCTCAGGAGGTCAAAGACCTCGTTAAGCAAGCGTTGGATGGGGGAACTGGGCCGGGCGAAGTGTTGAACCAGGGACTAATCGCAGGAATGAACGTCGTGGGCAGGAAGTTCAAAGCCAACGAGTTCTATGTGCCCGAGGTCCTCATCGCCGCCCGCGCGATGAAGTTCGGCATGGAGGTCCTCCAGCCCGCGCTGGAGGCCGGCGGGATCAAGCCTATTGCCAAGGTCGCCATAGGCACGGTCAAGGGCGACCTCCACGACATAGGCAAGAACCTCGTTGCTATGATGCTTCGAGGCGGAGGGTTCGAGGTGGTCGACCTTCTGATCGATGCTGAGGCCGAAGCGTTCGTCAACGCCGCCAGAGAGGGGTGCCAGTTGATCTGCATGTCGGCTCTCCTCACCACCACGATGCCTCAGATGGCCGAGGTCATAAAGGCGCTGAAGGCGGCGGATATCGACGGCGTAAAGACGATGGTCGGCGGCGCGCCCGTCACACAGGAGTACGCTGACGAGATCGGCGCCGATGGCTATGCGCCTGACGCAGCGTCGGCCGTTGAGAGGGCCCGCGAGCTTCTCGGCGTAGCCTGAAAAGGAGTACAGGCATGCAGCTCCCGGACATCAAGGAGAAGTGGACGAGCCAGGTCAACGAGCTGGTCCTCGGTGCTACCAAGGACGAGGGCGGCACTCGGACCAGCACCGTCACAATTGGCGGAGCCAAGACCCTTCCCTTTATCGCCTTTGAAGGCGATCCCGGCAACAAGATCGTCGTAGCCATGGACGTTCTCGACATTCCTCCAACCTACTGGCCTGAAGTCCTGCAGGAGCCCTACCGAGACGTATACGAGGACCCCGGCGCTTGGGCCAAGAAATGCGTCGACGATTTCGGTGCCGATATGATCTGCGTCAGGCTCGAGGGCATTCACCCGGATCAGGGAGACTACGGCGCTGACCACGCCGTGAAGGCCGTACGTGCGGTTGCCCAATCCGTGGGGGTCCCGCTAATCATATGGGGCTGTGGGGACGACGAGAAGGACAATCAGGTTTTTCCCAAAGTCAGCGAGGCGCTGAGGGGAGAGAAAGCTCTCCTCGGCCCCGTCACGCAAGACAATTACAAGACCATCACCGCGGTCTGCCTCGCCGACGGACATGCGCTGATTTCACTTGCCCCCATCGACATCAACATTGCCAAGCAGGTCAATATCTTGGTTTCCGATATGGACTTCCCGCTCTCGCGAATTGTGATGTTCCAGGCCACCGGAGCGCTGGGATATGGGATAGAGTACGCCTATTCCATTCAGGAGCGGGAACGCCTGGCCGCCTTGACCGGAGACAAGATGATGGCCATGCCCGTCATCTGTGACGTAGGTTATGAGACCTGGCGCGCCAAAGAGGCTAAGACCCCCGACGATGAAGCCCCGCAGTGGGGTCCCGCGTCCTATCGCGGCCCGATGTGGGAGGCCGCCACGGCCATAACTCTGCTTCAGTCCGGGGCTGACATACTGAGAATGCGTCACCCCAAGGCCGTCTCTGTAGTCAAGAAACTTATCGAAGAGCTTTACGCCTGACCGGAGCAACAACCACTTCCACCTTCGGTCTCTCTTTCCCTGTCATGCTTGGCGACTGCCGCGTGCCTGCTTCCCCAAGGGGTGCCGCGCGTAGACGAAGGTCGGGCTGCCCCTTGCAGCTCTTGACCCCGACAGGCTTTCCCGGGCGAGCATTCTCTGTAATCCCGGGCCGTTGGAACGAGCTTCATCGAGGCTCTCAGCCTACCCGGCCGAGAAAAGAAGTCGCGCCGCATGGCCTTATCCTGCCAGAGCCGTGGTTTTTCTGCGTACGGCGTTGACGCTTATCTGTCCTGCGCGTATACTGAGATTGAGTCTCAATTGCGCGGGATCCCGATGAATCACCGGATATTCAGCGAATATCTCCGACGAAAAGGTCTCCGAGCCACCCATCAGCGAGTGGAGATCTTTAGGCACGTTGCCTCCCGAAAGGGGCACTTTACACCCGAAGGACTGCACAGAGAATTGACCGACCGCGGCGTCCGCGTGTCGCGCGCCACAGTCTATCGAACACTCACGCATCTCCTTAACGCCAGGCTGCTTCGCGAAGCAGTCAACGTTGACGGCGAGGTCAGATTCGAGCCCGCCCGCCGACAAGGTCACCACGATCATCTGGTCTGCCTTTCCTGCGGGAAGGTGATCGAGTTCGCCAGTCCCGGAATCGAGTCCCTCCAACGAAAGGTATGCTCCCGCCACCACTTCGACCCGATTGAACACACGCTGCAAATCGTCGGGTACTGCAGCGAATGTCGGGAGTCGCGCAAGCGCGGAGCGAAACGATGATCTTCTGTCATGGCAGGTCAAAAGAGAAAGCGACGGCTGCGGGAATGCCGGTGATCGCCCTCGTCGGCAATCCCAACGTCGGCAAGAGCGCGGTCTTCCGGATACTCACGGGACGATACGCGGTCGTATCCAATTACCCCGGAACCACCGTGGAGCTTTCCATAGGCAACATCAGTATTCACGGCACCCGGTACGAGGTGATAGACACTCCCGGAGCCAACAGTCTGACACCAAGCTCCGAAGACGAACGCGTTGCGCGCGACATCCTGTTCGACAGGGATGGCGTCACGGTCGTCCAGGTCGCCGACGCGAAGAATCTTGACCGCGCTCTCATGCTCACCGTCGAGCTGGGCGAGCTGGGTGTCCCGACGGTGTTGTTGCTCAACATGTGGGATGAGCTTTCCTCACGCCTCATCTCCGTCGACGTCGCCGGACTCCAACGGATTCTCGGCATACCTGTCATAAGAACCGTCGCTACGCAGGGCATGGGATTCCATTATGTCAGGGAGGCGATCCCCCACGCCGAGGTCCCCTCTGTCGAGGTGGATTACGGCGGGGCGGTGTTGGAGGCGTCCGCCGGAGTGAGAGAGCACCTCTCCTTCTTAGATGCCAAATCCAAAGGCGCTTCGCTCATGCTTCTGGCCGGAGACGAGCCGCTTCTCAAGAAGTTGTTTACCGGCCTCGGGTCAGAGTCGGTGTCCGACATCGAAGACACGGTTCAGACACTTCAAGAGAAGCTGCCTGTGCCCGCGGGGTATTTCCTCAGGCAGCGCCGGGCACTGGCGGTAAGACGGATGTGCGCCGAGGTGATGAGGAGAACGGAAGAGGAGCAGCCGAGGACCGCCTATTCCCGCGCCATTCCTTTCGGGTTGCTCGCGGTCGCGCTTTTCTTCGTGGGCTACAAGTTCACCGACCTCCTCCTCGTTCTCGTTCAGGCCGTGACCAGACTGGAAGTTGCGGCCCTTTGGCCCAGATGGGCCGGGGGCATTGCCATCCTTTTGGCCGCTGCCATCGCCTGGCACAGACGGCCTATTCGGGGGAGGGGCACGCCCGGGGAGGCCTTCAGCAGACTGGCTCTTTCTCCCGTATCTGCGATCCCGATCATCGTCGTGGTTCTCTGGCTCATATATGTGATCGTTGGGCAGTTTGGCGCCGGCACGGTGGTGGATTTTGTAGAGGGAAAGGTCTTCGGTCTCCCTTCAATTCCTTCAGGCGGGTTTGATGTTGCCGTTCCGATTCCTTTCAAAGCTGATCGCATCGAGCTGCTACACGTTCCTTTTGACGGCATCAATTACTACCTTTCCAACGCCATGCTAAGAGTGCTGCAACCCGACAGCTTCGTCTACAGGCTTCTTATGGACGAGGACGCCGGCCTCATAAGCGTGGGACTCCGATATTCTGTCGCCATCGTTTTCCCCATTGTCTTCTTCTTCTTCCTCGCGTTCGCCGTCATGGAGGATAGCGGCTATCTCCCCAGGCTGTCGGTCCTGATGGACCGCATCTTCCGCGCCATGGGGATGAACGGCAAGGCCGTGCTCCCCATGGTTCTGGGGCTGGGCTGCGACACAATGGCCACTCTCAGCACGCGCATCCTTGACACCCGCAAGGAACGTATAATCGCAACCCTCCTCCTTGCTCTCGCCATTCCGTGTTCCGCGCAGCTCGGTATCATCGCCGGAATCCTCTCGCAGGTGTCCCCCAAGGCGATTGCCCTTTACATCCTCGCGATATCGTCTCAGCTCTTTCTTGTTGGTTTCCTGGCTTCCAGGGTCATACCGGGGGAGACGTCCGACTTCCTCATAGAGCTTCCCCCCATTCGCTTTCCCCGCTTGGGCAATGTCCTTCTTAAAACCCTATTCCGCGTGCGTTGGTTTCTGCTCGAAGCCGTCCCCCTTTTCTTGATCGGAACGGCCGCACTCTTCTTCTCTACCGAAATCGGTCTCCTCGGCCTGGCCGAACGAATAATGAGTCCTGTTGTGGTTGGCGTTCTCGGCCTCCCGGCCGAAACTGCAAAGGGCTTTCTCTTGGGGTTCCTCAGGCGTGACTACGGCGCGGTCGCGATATTCGATATGTTTCGCTTGCGCTCCGTTGGCGCTTCTCAGGCCCTGGTGGCTCTTGTCGTCATCACCCTTTTTGTCCCTTGCCTGGCAAACCTACTCGTGATAATTAAAGAGCAGGGCCTTCGCAGGGCGTTCTTCATAGTCGGCTTCATAATACCCTACGCTTTCGCGATCGGAGCCGTTGTCAGGTTCGTCTCGCGCGCCATCGGAATAACGGGTTGAAAGGAAATCGCCATGCCTGAGCAGCCCATTGAAGAAGTGCTTGAGCATATGTGGACGGTTGCCGAGCAGGGGAGGGAGGTCGCGACCGAAGACGTCGGTTCGGTCCTCGCTCCCGGCCCGCTCGAACAGACGCTCAGGCAGATGATAGGGGGCGGGCTTGTTGAAAAGGACGGCCATCGCCTCACCTTGACCCGGACAGGGAAGGAGCTTGCAGAGCAAGTCGTTAGGAGGCACCGCTTAGCCGAAAGGCTCCTCACCGATGTCCTCGATGTCGGCATGGCCGAGTCAGAGTCTTCCGCGTGCCGGTTTGAGCACTGTCTCAGCGCCGAGGTGGCCGACAGTATTTGTACGCTCTTGGGGCACCCGAGGACTTGCCCTCACGGGAAACCAATTCCCCCAGGACCCTGCTGTCTGGCTCGTGACACAGCCCCGTCTCCGGTTGTTGTCCCCCTCAGCGATCTTCAGGTCGGTCAGCAGGCCAGAGTGGCATACATCTTGAGTCATCGCAATCACAGGCTCGACAGACTCACCTCTCTGGGCCTCCTCCCCGGGGCAATGGTTCGTCTCGAGCAACGCAGCCCCTCATTCGTCATCTCTGTGGGGGAATCCGACTTGGCTTTGGCAAGCAGCATCGCTCACGAAATTTACGTTCGTCCATTTGGTCGTCCTTTAGGTTCGAGGGGACAAGCGGGACCACGCAGACGATTTCTTCGAAGGAGGGGAAGATGGACGTAGGGTTCGGCATCGTCGGATGCGGCATGATCGCTCCTTTTGCGGCCAAGGCTGTCAGCGAAATTGGCGGGGCGAGGCTGGCCGCAGTTTTCTCACGCAACGAGTCCAGGGCAACTAGCGTCGCAGAACCCTACGGCGCCGAAGTCTCTACCGACTATGACTCGTTTCTCGACAGGAAAGACCTGAATGTGGTCTACATCTCCACGCCCAGCGGCACTCACGCCGACTACGCCATCCCCGCGGCCAAAGCCGGGAAGCACGTGATCGTCGAGAAGCCCATTGAGATAACGCTTGCTCGCGCCCGCGAGCTGGCCCAGGTTTGCGACGAAGCCGGGGTGAAGCTCGGGGTGATCTCTCAATCGCGGTTCACGGAGGGAAGTCGCCTCCTCAAAGACGCGGCGGATACGGGCAGATTCGGTCGTCTCACCATCGCGGATGCTTACGTGAAATGGTACAGGAACCAGGCATATTACGACAAAGGAGGGTGGAAAGGCACCAGAGCCCTCGACGGCGGCGGTGCGCTCATCAATCAGTCCATCCACGCCATCGACCTTCTACAGTGGTTCGTCGGCCCGGTGAGGGAGGTAACGGCTTTCTGCGATACTTTGGCACATGAACGCGTCGACGTCGAGGACACAGCGGCTGCCGCCGTTCGCTTCTCCAACGGTGCCTTGGGCGTGATAATCGGTGCCACCAGCGTCTACCCCGGCTTCCGAAAGAGGATCGAGATATCGGGAACCAAGGGCTCGGCGATCCTGGAGGAAGAGGACATAACCTTCTGGCGATTCGACCCTCCGGCCCCTACAGACGATGAACTGCGGGCACGATTCGCCAAGCGCCGTTCCGCGCAGGGAGGATCAGCTGATCCGGCTGGAATCTCGCATGTCGGCCACCGCAAGCAGTTCGAGGACTTTCTGGCTGCCGTCGCCGAGGACCGCCCTCCTCTTGTCGACGCCGAGGAAGGCATAAAATCCCTCGAAATCATACTTGCAATCTATGCCTCCAGCGCCGAGAGGAGGCCGGTCGCGCTGCCTCTGGAAGCGGGCTAGAAGGCCAAAGAGCGACTATTTTCGCTGGCCTGCACGACCTCCTGGATTTCCTCTAAAGTCCTCTTACAGGGTGCGTCGATACAAGAAATGGAAGGGCAAGGGGAGCCCTTTCAGGGGGATTCAGGAAGAATCTCATGGCGCTACCTTTGTGTCAATTTGCCGTGGGGGATGCGGAGGATGAGCATCTCGACGCCTGTCTGGACTCGATATGCGTCGGCTCAAAGCGGGCTTCCGGAGGACAGTCCTGAAGCGGCCCGCGCGGCAAGAGGGGGGATGCCGAATTGAGACTCGAAGAAAGGGTCAGAAGGGACCTCGAAGAGCTTCCTGAGATTCGGCAAGAACTCGTTGACCGAATCAAGAAGGAGATTGCAGAGGGAACTTACATGACGCCCGAAAAGCTCTACAACGCCATTCTAGAGCTTCTCAAAGAGGTCACTGGGGAGTAAACCATAATCGAGCCACGGACGATGATCTCTCGCGCGGCCGCCGACCCAGTCTTCCAGGCCTCCCACGTGCTCCTACCGTAGTTGCGGCTCTTGCCTGCTTATCATAGGGTACGTGGATGGCCCCTTTCCTCCCTTGACCGTAACCAGCCGGCGCTCCTCGTCTATCCCCCATTCATGCCCGTCGCAGATTCGCAGCACTCGCTTCTGTCGCCCATTGACAATGAACACTCCGTCAGGGCTCGAAAAGCAGTTCATCCCATCCGCAGTCGCTCCCGGCCTGGGGCCTGATATGTGCGACGGTCCCTTGTACGCTCCGCAGTGGTCGCAGTTGATCCTCCCCACGATGTTGTAGAAGCTTATCACGTCGCGGACGACATCGATCTTCGGCACTCCGCTCCTCCTCTGACCTGGCTTCCGCATAACCGGCCCGAACTCCCACCCGCATTTATTCTCTATTCGGCTGGGCGCGAAGTCAACGCTCCGGCGCGGAAATGCGTTGACCTTGCCCCTGCTTTACCTTACAGTTTTTGTCTGTGCCTTGTTGGCTCCATGCGGTTGGCGGAGGATGAAATGAAGCGCGCGTTAATAACGGGTGTCACCGGTCAGGATGGGTCTTATCTTGCCGACTTACTGCTTGAGAAGGGCTACGAGGTCTTCGGGCTTGTGAGGCGCAAATCGGATAGATCCTATCCCCGGTTGGCTCATACCCTCGAGAAAATCCATCTGGTCGACGGGGACTTGAGTGACCAGGGCTCCCTTGTTCAGGTCGTATCGGAAACCCACCCCGACGAGGTCTACAACCTTGGCGCGATGTCTTATGTCGGAGCTTCGTGGCGGCAGCCGGAGTTGACGGGCAACATCACCGGGCTCGGCGCGACCAGGCTCCTGGAAGCGGTCCGCATCGTCGACAAAGCTGCCAAGTTCTATCAGGCATCCAGCTCGGAGATGTTCGGAAAGGTCGTCGAGGAACCGCAGAACGAAAACACGCCGTACTATCCTCGTTCTCCCTACGGAGTGGCGAAGCTCTACGCGCATTGGATGGTCAAGAACTATCGCGAGAGCTACGACATGTTCACGTGCTGCGGAATCCTGTTCAACCACGAGTCCCCCAGACGCGGGCTGGAGTTCGTAACAAGGAAGATCACCGACGGGGTGGCCCGAATAAAAGCCGGCCTACAGGAAAAGGTTCGGCTCGGTACCCTCGACACCCGACGGGACTGGGGATTCGCCGGCGACTACGTTAGGGCCATGTGGCTGATGATGCAGCAAGATGAGCCCGACGACTTCGTCATTGGCACGGGGGAAGGTCACTCGGTGCGAGATTTCTTTCAACACGCCATCGACGCTGCCGGTCTGCCGGGAACCGTCGAAGACTACTACGAACGCGACGAGCGATTCATCCGTCCGGCGGAAGTTAATTGCCTTAGGGCCGACAGTACCAAAGCGAGGGAGGTCCTCGGATGGGAGCCGACTGTCTCCTTTGAAGGCCTGGTAAGGATGATGGTGGAGGCAGACCTTAAGACTCACGGCCTGGCATAACGGCGTGACTTTGTGTTCGTGTTGCCTGCTGGATATGGCCTAGCGTAATCTTTCGCACTTCCGCTCCCTGTATCGAACCACTGCCTGGTCACCATCGGATGGCCGCTGGAAAGCACCGCTTCCGCCTCTTCCCGGTCTAGAAGATACCTTTCGAAAAAGGCCAGCCCATACGCCTCAATTGTGGATGCGATCTGCTCTCCAAGTCGGGCACCGGAACCAATGAGGCTATCGCTGAATACGACTTGGCCGAATGAAAAGTGGTTGGCCCCCCTTATTTCCAGCATAAATTTCGGAGGGCTGCATGACGAGTAAGCGCGTCGTGTGTCTATCCCCTTGGGGTTGATCAATCTGGCCCGAAGTCGGCCTGTCTCTCGCTCGCCGTACATGAACATCACGGGGACCGCCGGCTTTCCGAACTCCTCGGGACGAAACATGAACACACCGCCTGACAGCAGCAGAGCCGCCGAAATCCTGTCGTCCTCGGCGCTTTCCACAAACCCGCACGCTGCCAGCACCGTGTAGCCTCCCAGAGAATGCCCCGCCGCGCCTATCCTGTCCGGGTCTATGATCCCCTGCAACGGGGAACCCGGCCTCTCGTTTTCCTCCAGCATCATATCGACTGTAAGAGACAGCTCCCTGGTGCGGTACTCGTGCGCCCCCCTGTCGAAATCCAGGCCGGTTCGGGCAAGCTCCCCCGCTGACCTTAGATACTCTCTCAAGTTCGCCCCCGTAGGCCCGTCCATCCGCATCACCACGTGTTTGTCGCCATGGTCGGGAGCCGCCACTACGAAGCCGTGGCGGGCGAGATGTTCACAGAGAAAAATCGAGCCGATGCCGCTCCCCCCGTAACCGTGCGAGAAAACAACCAGTGGATACGGCGCATCCTCTTCGTTTGCGCCGGCCTGATGCGCGAAGCGGCTGACCGTGCCGTCACCGTATGTGTCGGTTCTCTCGGCTTCTTTCGTCGGATACCACACCGCCACCGTCAGCATACCGCCGCTCTGGCCCGCTTCCTCGGCCTCGTATCGCTCGACCGTGAAGCCCACGTTGAACCTCTCCAAGACGGCAGCGGACGCAATCCCGGCTGTCCATGTGGCTGAGAAGGCCACAGCGATCTCTAGCAATGACATGCCCACTGCATTGCGTTTCAATCCCGCACCTCCGTTATCATTTGTACGATCTTCCCCAACGGATTATTTCCTCATGCGGCGGCAGGCTCGACTGATCGACGGTTCGGCTCTTGCCAGAAGGTTGACGTCGTGAATGCGGGGGGTAGAATCGAATCAGTGCCGGGGCGCCCTCTTCTGGATCCGGGCGCCAATATATCGGACCGTCACCTGGCGCGAGTCATTAGGAGGGGACAGAGTGGACATTCCTGGTTCGGTCAAGGAGATTGCAGAGTACGCCCTCAGGCTCGAAAAGGATGGGATGCGGTTCTACCAAGAGCGTGCGAATTCCGCATCCGACGACTATGAGAAGTCCCTTTTCGAATCGCTTATCAAGGACGAAGCAAAGCACATCAAGGTTCTGGAGACGGTGTTTGCGGATGGCGGGATTCGAGACGCGAACGCGCTGCTTTCGCAACTCAAGGCGGAAGACCCAAAGAAGGTCATAAAGACGATATTCACGGAGGCTTCGGAGGAGAAGGGCGGACGAGACCCGGCTGCCGCCGAAGCCCTTGACGCATTCGATCTGGCTCTCGAGATGGAGAAGAAAGGCTACACCTTCTATAAAGAAGCATCCCAGAGGGTCCAGTCGAA
Source organism: uncultured Planctomycetota bacterium (assembly GCA_964493415.1). GTDB lineage: Bacteria > Planctomycetota > DG-23 > CAZBND01 > CAZBND01 > CAZBND01. Next base: position 82,295 of record CAZBND010000009.1, read on the forward strand.
CGAAATGGCGTCTCTTCTCAACGCCCTCGCAGAGATGGAGAAAAGCCACATCGAAGTGGTCACCGAGAGCAAGCTTTACCTGGAAAGACCGGAGCGTTGGTTCTTCGAAAACGAGCCGTGGATACTGGACTAGCAATCAGCGGCAACCAAGCACGCTTTCCCGTTCTCGTTTTCGGAAAAGGGAAACTCAGATGACTGTTGATTACAACATTCGAGTGGCAGGCGAGGCCGGTCAGGGGATTCAGTCCGTAGGTGGCCTGATTGCCAAAGCCTTTGCCGGCGTGGGAATGGAGGTTTTCGCCCACCAGGACTACATGTCGAGGGTCCGCGGCGGGCACAATTTCTTTCAGATGCGGGTGTCCGATAGGCCCATCGCCGCGGCCAGGGGACAGGTGGATATACTCATAGCACTGGATCAGAGGTCGATTGACGAACACACTGCGGAAGTCACTGACGGCGGCGCCATCATCTACGACGGCGAGAAAAAGGGCTTCTCGTGCGAAGGGGTCCAATGCTTCTCAGTTCCGCTGGAGAGACTGGCCAAAGAAGCCGGGAACGCCGTCATGGCCAACACCGTCGCCAGCGCCGCCGTCTGGGGCCTCTTTGGCGGAAAGCTCGATATACTCTTCCGTCTGCTCGACGAAACGTTTGCGAAAAAGGGCGACAAGGTGGTCGCCGATAATCGGAACGCGGCGCAGGTCGGCTACGATTATGCGCGAGAAAACAGCGGTGACCGTTTCACCTACAGCCTTCCCAACGAACGGCAGTCGACGAAGATTCTCCTGCGTGGTGTCTATTCCGCCGGCCTCGGGGCATTGGCGGCCGGCTGCAGGTTTGCTGCCGCTTACCCCATGACGCCCTCCACCCCGCTCAGCGAGTTTGTGGCCACAAGAGGCGAGCAACTCGGGCTGGTTTTCGAACAGGCTGAAGACGAGATCGCCGCCCTGCATATGGCTCTTGGCGCCTCCTATGCAGGCGTCAGATCGTTGGTGCCGACTTCCGGCGGCGGATTCTGTCTGATGGTCGAGGGCCTGGGGCTGGCGGGCGCAACTGAGACTCCAGTGGTCATTATGAACGGCCAGCGGCCGGGCCCCAGCACGGGGTTGCCTACCCGTACGGAGCAAGGCGACCTACTATTCGCCATCAGGGCATCCCACGGCGAATTCCCCAGAGCTGTCCTCGCCCCGTCATCCGTGGAAGAATCCTTCTACCTGATGGCGCACGCGTTTAACGTCGCCGATCGTTATCAGATACCCGTCATCGTCCTCATGGACCAGTTCCTTGTTGACGTCTATCAGACCGTGGACACGCCTGACGAAAGCAAGATCACAATTGACCGAGGAAAGCTCTGGGACGGAACGGGAGAATACAAGCGTCACCTGCTGACGGAAGACGGGATTTCCCCACGCGCTTTCCCGGGCGAGAGGGACGCGCTCGTCGTCACCGCGGGCGACGAGCACGACGAATTCGGGCATCTGGTCGAGGCGGCTGAGATTCGGACCCGGCAAACGGATAAGCGGCTCAAAAAGCTCAGCCTGGTCTCCAACGACATCCCCGAGCCGAAGATATTTGGCGGCTCGGACGCTCCGACCGCGGTTGTTGGATGGGGCTCGACGTTTGGACCAATCAACGAAACGCTCGAAACACTTGCGGCCGAAGGCCTCTCTTTGCGGGGCGTCCACCTCAGCGGGCTTTGGCCATTCCCCCGCGAGCGATTCGAGGAGGCCCTTACGGGAGTCGAGCGCGTCATCTTCGTCGAGAACAATGCCACTGGGCAACTTGCCCAACTGGCACGGTCTCAGACAGGAATCACTTCAAATGTCCTGGTCAGCAAGTATGACGGCAGACCCTTCACAGTTGAATGGCTCGCGAGCGAGTTGAGGAAGGCGGCGGAATGAATGGTTACGGTTAAAGACTACGAGGGCGCCGAAACCGCGTGGTGTCCAGGGTGCGGGAATTTCGGTATTCTGAGAGCGATCAAACTGGCTTTGGTCTCCCTCGGCCTCGAGCCCCATCAAGTGGCGTTCGTTTCGGGCATAGGTCAGTCTTCCAAGCTGCCCCACTACCTGAAATGCAACTGCTTCAACTCTATCCACGGCAGGCTATTGCCGGTGGCTACCGCGCTGAAAATGGCCAACCCCTCGCTTCACGTTATCGGCGTGGGAGGAGACGGCGATGGCTACTCAGAGGGAGGCAATCACTTTTTGCATGCGCTCCGGCGCAACATCGATATTACCTATCTTGTCCACGACAACCAGGTGTACGGCCTGACAAAGGGACAGCCCTCTCCCACGAGTGAACACGGCTTCAAGAGCGGCATGAGCCCCGGCGGGTATGTCCTGGAACCTTTGCGCATTCTTGAGATAGCCATAGCCGCAGGCGCCACATACGTCGCCAGGGGATTCGCCGCCGAGACGGAGCACCTTGCCGGACTCATAGCTGACGGCATCAAGCATAAGGGATTCGCTTTCATAGACATTCTCCAGCCCTGCGTGGTATTCAACAGGATAAACACTTACAAGTGGTACAAAGAGAGAGTCCACAAGCTCGAAGGCCACGACCCCACTAACCGACGGGCCGCGCTGGAGCTCGCCGAGCAGTGGGGGGAGAAGATCCCCATAGGGCTGATTTACAGGGGCGATAGGGCTGAGTACTGCGAGCTTCGCGGCATCAGGCCGGATAACTCTCCTGTGCGGCTGGACCCCAAGCCCGCCGACATCCAACCCCTCCTAGAAGAAATGGCCGCCGAGTAGGGGGGGCGTAGGAGGTCTGGTCCCAGGCAATGGGTTCTTGACGGAGGCATCAAAGCTGGTAGAATTGTTGAGCTGCGTTTTGCGGCAATTAGGGGGAAGAAGATGCCAAAAGACCTTCAAGGGAACCTAGTCGGGACAGGGCTGAAGATCTCTCTTGTGGTGAGCCGCTTCAACAATTTCATAACCAGCAAGCTTCTGGATGGGGCTGTGGATTGTCTGACGCGCCACGGCGTGGGTGACAGCGACATCGCTGTGATCTGGACGCCCGGCGCGTTTGAACTCCCTCTTGTTGCCAAGCGCGTGGCCGAGGGCGGAAAGTTCGACGCCGTCGTCTGTCTGGGGGCCGTAATCCGTGGAGGCACGCCCCACTTCGACTTCGTCGCCTCCGAGGCGGCCAAGGGCATAGCCAACGTATCGCTCTCCACGGGTGTACCTGTAATATTCGGGGTCGTTACGACTGATGATCTGGAGCAGGCCATCGATCGCGCGGGAACGAGGACCGGAAACCGCGGTGCCGAAGCCGCCCTGAGCGCCATCGAAATGGCCAACCTCTTGAAGCAACTGGTGAAGTAGCTCCCCCTTCGAATGTTCTCTCTCAAATGCCGTGTACGGCATCGGAGTCTTTACTTGCAGCGAACCAGGAAGAGATCAAAAGCCCGGGAAATTGCAGTCAAGCTCCTTTACGAGGCGGAACTCTCGGGAGCGCCCCGTCCGGTGGAGGTCGAGGAGAGACTGCGCCGGAGTTCGGGCGACAAAAGCGTAACCGCTTTTGCCGCCGCTCTATACAGGGGGGTGCGAACGAATTGGGACTACCTCAGCCGCAAGATCTCCTCGGCCGCCGAACATTGGGACGTAGAGCGCATGGGGGTAGTCGAAAGGGTCATTTTGCGGCTGGCGTTGTACGAGCTCTCCTTTCTTGACGATATCCCACCTAAGGTGTCGATTAACGAGGCCGTGGAACTTGCCAAGACATTCGGCGGAAAAGAATCAGCCGCGTTCGTCAACGGCATACTCGATCGGCTCTGGAAAGAGGCCCGGACCACCAATGCGTGACCCCAAGCTCTATCGTGCACCCACCGACCTCCACATTCATTCCTGGTTCTCCGACGGGACGCAGCCCCCAAAGGAGATCGTTGAGATCGCTGCCGGGCTGGGACTGTCCGCTATTGCGATAAGCGACCATGATGCTGTCGAGGGGCTGCAGGAAGCTAGTGTTGCCGCCTCTCCCGTTGGATTACAGATGGTCCCCGCCGTGGAGCTTTGCGCCAGGGATGACTCGGCCGAGATCCACATGCTGGGGTACTTCATCGATCCGGCCAACGGCCCGTTGCTGGAGACTTTGGAGCGCCTCCGGCAGGGACGCGTCGAGAGACTTTACAAGATGGCTGCGTTGCTCGGGGGACTTGGCGTGCCGGTCGATCCGGACAAGGTGATCGAACTTGCGGGTCGCGGTTCGGTCGGAAGGCTGCATCTTGCCGATTACCTCGTGAGGGAGGGCATAACCTACTCGACCGGCCAAGCCTTTCAACGCTACCTCGCTGAAGGAGAATCGGCGTATGTCCCCAGCCCGCGACTGGACGTTTCGGAAGCTGTCAGTCTCATTCACTCCGCCGGAGGGGTAGCCGTTCTTGCGCATCCCGGCGTCACGGCTCATGACGACCTGATTCCCACCCTCGTTAAGCTGGGCGTCGACGGCATAGAAGCATTTCACCCAAAGCACGACGATGTGCTCTCGAATTTCTACTCATCCATCGCAGCCAAGCATGGCCTGTTGGTCACCGGAGGCTCCGATTCCCACGGGCGCAAAGACATAGAATCAATTGGCCGCGTCACGGTCCCCCACAGTTGCGTAGACGAACTTCGGAAGAGAGCGAGGAAATACAGTTGAGTCCATTCAGCCCGTTCTCGGCGATTTCCAAGCTCAAGCAGGCCTTGTCGAAAACCCGGGGAAGCCTTCGGGCAAAGCTCCAAACGATCCTCAGCGCAGGCAGGAAACTCGACCCGGCGACGCTTGACGAACTGGAGGAGACGCTCATCTCCATGGACATCGGGGTCGACGCGGCAGTACGCATCATGGACGACGTCCGTGAGAAATACCGTACGAGCGAGATTGGCGGGCCCGAGGAGGTGATGGAATTTCTAAGGGCAGAGTGCAAACGCGTCCTCGGGAGAGCGCCTTCGGCTTTGAATGTAGCTGCGCATCCGCCGACCGTCATCATGGTGGTCGGTGTCAACGGTGTGGGCAAGACGACTTCCATCGCAAAGCTCGCTTGGCACCTGTCTGCCGTCGACGGCAAGAAGGTCCTCTTGGCGGCGAGTGACACCTTCCGGGCGGCTGCGGTCGAGCAACTGGAGATATGGAGCAAGCGCGCCAGCGTAGATATTGTGAAGCACCGCCAGGGCGCGGACCCGGGAGCGGTCGCCTACGATGCCGCCGAAGCCGCAAAAGCCCGTAGCGCGGACTTCCTGATAGTTGATACCGCAGGCAGGCTGCATACTTCTCAGCCCCTCATGCGCGAGCTGGCGAAAATCAAGCGGGTCTTGGCCGGAAGAGTGGAGTCTGCGCCTCACGAGGTCCTCTTGGTTCTGGACGCAACCACCGGCCAGAACGCCATCGCTCAGGCCAAGAGATTCAACGAGTTCGTCGGCATTACCGGCTTGTTCCTCGCCAAGCTCGACGGGACGGCCAAGGGAGGCATCGTACTGGGGCTCCAGCACGAGCTTCCTCTGCCGGTTAAGTTCATCGGGCTGGGGGAAAAGAAAGAAGACATCGAGGCTTTCGACGTGGGCCGATTTGTGGACGCGTTGTTTGGATGACGCCCTTGTCCCGTTGCATCCTCCCCCCGTTCGGGTATAATCTCTATCTGAGGGCACGTCGCATAGATAACACTCGAAGACGCTTTTGTGAGGGAAGAAGTTGGGAATAGACCCAGAGAGGAAGAAAGAGGTCATCAATACGTATCGGCTTCACGGAAGTGACACAGGCTCTCCCGAAGTTCAGGTGGCTCTTCTGACCGAGCGGATAAACCACCTCACCGAGCATTTGAAGGAGCACACGAAAGACCACGCATCTCGCCGCGGGTTGCTCAAAATGGTCGGCAGAAGGGGCGCTCTTCTCAAGTACCTGGGCAAGGTGGATTCGGAGAGGTATCAGCAGATAATCAAAAGGTTGGGGGTGAGGAAGTAGCAAGTGGTCTGCAAGGGCATGTCGTATGTATGTTGGGCTCTGGCGGGTTCTGGTTCTGGCACGCTGAGCGCCACGATTGTTTTCAGAGCCGGTCTTTGTAACAGGAAGCAGGTGGATTAAGTGACACATCGAGTAACAGAAGAAATTGGCGGACGTACCTTAGCTTTCGAGACGGGAAAAGTTGCCAAGCAAGCGGACGGAGCGGCAGTTGTCCAATACGGAGACACCATTGTTCTCGTGACGGCGGTTGTAGGAGATGAGTTGCCCAATGTGGATTTTCTTCCCCTTAGCGTTGACTACAGGGAGAAGACATACGCCGCCGGCAAAATACCGGGCAGCGTGTTCAAGCGTGAGGGCAGGCCTACCACAAAAGAAATTCTCACCATGCGCATCATCGATCGTCCTATACGCCCGCTTATTCCTCAGGGCTTTAGGAACGAGGTACAAGTGATGGCAATCGTTCTGGCCGTCGACAAGGAGAACGACCCGGACATGCTCGCGATGAACGGAGCCTGCGCCGCCATGGCCATCTCCGGCATTCCTTTCGACGGGCCCGTGGCCGCTGTGCGCATCGGGCTCCTCGACGACGCGTTGGTCGTCAATCCCACTCGCAGCCAGATGGAAGACTGCCGCATGGACCTGGTGGTAGCCGGCACTAAAGAGTACGTTAACATGGTCAGCGGCGGCGCGAATGAGGTGGATGAGACCACCATTGTGGATGCCATAGCTTTGGCCCATGAAGAGATCAAGAAGATAGTCGCGCTTCAAGAGACGCTTGTCCAAAAGGCCGGGAAACCGAAGATGCCGCTTGAGCCGGTCCCCGTAAACGACACTCTGCAAGGATTGGTGAAGGCGCGTGCCTACGAAGAGCTTAAGTCGCGCTGTCGGATAAAGGACAAGAGGCAACAGGAGAAAGCGCTTCGTGAGCTTCGAGATGCGCTGGTCGAGGAATTCGCCCCCGACGAGACATCTTCTTACACGCCGGAAGAGGTCAAAACCGCTCTCCAGAAAGTCGAAAAGGAAACGATTCGCGAAATGATCCTCTCGGGCACTCGCCCGGATGGAAGAGGTCTGACTGACATCAGAGAAATGGAGTGCGAGGTCGCCGTCCTTCCCCGCGTTCACGGATCCGCGCTTTTCACCCGCGGGGAAACACAGGTCCTTGTTGTGGCGACCCTTGGCACCAAAATAGATGAGCAGCGAATTGGGATCGACGACTTGGCGGAATTCGGCGAGTACACCAAGAGGTTCATGGTTCACTACAACTTCCCGCCCTTCTCTGTAGGCGAAGTCCGAAGGATCGGTTCTACCTCCAGGCGTGAGGTAGGCCATGGCGCTTTAGCGGAGTCGGCGCTCCTGCCGGTGGTTCCCTCCGAGGATGTCTTCCCCTATACGATAAGGCTCGTCTCTGATGTCTTTGAGTCCAACTCATCCTCGTCCATGGCAACAGTGTGCGGCGGCACGCTCGCCATGATGGACGCGGGTGTTCCCATCAATCATCCCGTCGCTGGAATAGGTATGGGACTGATAAAGGAAGGCGGCGAACTAAGAGTGCTTTCCGACATCATGGGCAAAGAGGACCACTACGGGGACATGGACTTCAAGGTGGTCGGCACGCAGAATGGAATAACCGGGATGCAGATGGACGTAAAAATCCCCGGCGTCACGCGGGAGATTCTGGAAGTCGCGCTCGAGCAGGCACGCGAAGGTAGACTCCAGATACTACGCACCATGTTGAGCACCATCAAGAGGCCGAGGGAGAGCGTATCCGCTTACGCACCCAAGCTCGCTAGGCTGGTCATCAATCCCGAGAAAATCGGCATGATCATAGGCCCGGGCGGCAAGACCATACGCCGCATCCAGGAAGAGACGGACACCAAAATCGAGATCGAGGATGATGGCACCGTCATGATCTCCGGAAGCGACCTGGACGCCGTCAAGAAAGCGTACGGGATCATCGAAGGCATGACCGAAGAGGTCGTGGTTGGAAAGACCTACACGGGAAAGGTGACCTCCGTCAAGGACTTCGGCGCTTTTGTGGAGATCTTGCCCGGCCAAGAAGGGCTCGTTCACGTCTCCGAGCTTTCCGACAGCTACGTTCGCAAGATTTCCGACGTGGTGAGAATGGGAGACGAGATCACCGTCAAGTGCATAGGGGTCGACGACCAGGGGAAGATCAGGCTCAGTCGAAAAGCGGCTATCAAAGATGCGGGTTCGCGATAGATCCCTTCTCTTGGTATCATGCATGGCCGCATTGCCCTCCAGGCTCTGCTAAGGCGATATCGCGCCGGAGCGAGAAACGGTGGATTGCCCCAGGCTTGCCTTTCGGCCCGATCGAGCGTGAATGAAGTGTTCGGTGATAACAGTCCCTTCGCCGAACCGGAAACGCGGCCGGGAGGACGTAAGGGTTCACGCAGGGCCGGTTGGTACGCGGCTTTGGGGGCACGGGGTGTATATGCTTATCCCGCTGGTGGTCGCCGCTCTGCTTTACTTAGCCGTCGTGGCCCTGGCTGTCTCCCTGGTCGTGTCGCGCCGACGAAGAATCGGCAGGCGAGCGACCGCTGACGCCGAGAACGTCAAGAGAATGGCCTACGTAGGGGAACTGGCGGGCGGATTGGCCCACGAAATCAGAAACCCCTTGTCCAGCATGAACATGAACTTGCAGTTGCTTGCCGAAGACTTGGCCGCTCCCACGCCGCCCTCTCACGCGGAACTCCTGCAAAGGGTCCGAACAATTCTGCGGGAAGTGCGGCGTTTGTCGGACATACTCGACGATTTCTTGCGCTTTGCCCGTAAGCCTGAACTCTCCCTGGCCGAGGAGAACGTCAATGACATTGTCGACGAAGTCGTGGAGTTCATATCCCCCAAGTCGCTGATTGGCCGCGTCAGGATTTTCAAGAACTACGAGCGGAACGCTTTGCCGTGCCTTGTGGACCGAGATGCCCTCAAACAGGCGCTTCTCAACGTACTGCTCAACGCCAACGAGGCCATGCCCGACGGCGGAGATTTGATAGTCGGCACTTCCCGTGATAAAGGATTTCTCAAAATCGAGGTGACGGATACCGGCGTTGGCATCACCCCTGAAGCGCTGGCGCGCATTTTCGACGCCTATCATTCCACTAAGAAGAACGGCTCGGGGCTTGGACTCGCGACATCCAGGCGCATAATAGAGGAGCACGGCGGCAGAATACTCGTGCATTCCGAACCCGGCAAAGGCACCCGGGTTTCAATTCTTCTGCCGATAGCAGGTAGGTGACCCAAGGAGAGCATGTGGCCGACAAACGGAGAATATTAGTTGTCGACGACGAGATAGACCATGCTCACGTCGTAGCCGAAGCCCTTGAGCGTGCCGGGCATCAGTGTACCGTCGCCGCCAGCGGCGAGCAGGGGCTCGATTTCATTGACCGCGAGCCGTATGACCTCGTGGTCACGGACCTCGTCATGAGGGACGTCGGCGGCATGGAGATACTCAAGGCGGCGAAGAAGCGAATTCCGGACGCCGAGGTGGTCATACTCACGGGAAAGGGAACCATAGAGAGCGCTGTTGCCGCAATGCGCGAGGGTGCCTTCACCTACATTACCAAGCCCATCGACATCGAGGAAATCAGGTCTGTTGCCGACAACGCCCTCGAGAGGAAGCATCTCTCCGACGACGCCCTGGACGTCGCCCACGGCGACGCGGGAGTTCCGGGTTTCTACGGCATCATAGGCGACAGCAACCGGATGAAGAGCGTATTCGAAATGATCAAACAGGTAGCGGTCACCGATGCTCGCGTCCTCATCTCCGGCGAAAGCGGCACCGGCAAAGAACTTGTCGCGAAAGTGATCCATCTCAACAGCCCTCGACGCAGTAAGCCCTTTGTCGGCCTTAACTGCGCTGCCCTTTCCGAGAGCATTCTCGAGAGCGAGCTATTCGGGCACGAGAAGGGCGCTTTCACCGGCGCTGTCTCCCGAAGGAAAGGCCGGTTCGAGTACGCCGACGGCGGGACGATGTTTCTCGACGAAGTCGGCGACATGCCTATCAGCACGCAAATAAAACTGCTGAGGGTCATAGAAGAAAACGAAATCGTTCGGGTCGGCAGCAATATCCCTGTCAAAGTCGACGTGCGAATACTCTCCGCCACCAATCGGGATCTCGAGCATGCAATTCGTGATGGAAAGTTCAGAGAAGACCTTTACTACCGTCTCAAGGTCGTCACCATCGACCTTCCCCCCCTCCGCGAGCGGAGGGCCGACATCCCTTCGATGATCCGCGCCTTCATCGACAGATTCTCCAAAAAGTACGGCAAAGAGGGCGTTCAGATCACCAAGGCGGCGCGCAACTTGCTGATCAAGTACCGCTGGCCCGGCAACGTGAGAGAACTCATGAACTGCATCGAAAGCATGGTGGCCGTCACGCCGCGAGATACGCTCGACACCGACGACATCCCCGTCTACATACGAAGGGTCGCCCTGCCACCCCCGCCGGCAACGCCAAAGCTGGCCGGCGTAAATCTCGAAGACATGGAGAAGGAGCTCATAAAGAACGCATTGGATGAAGCGGACGGCAATCGCGAGGAGGCGGCGAAGCTCCTTGGGATAGGCGAACGCACTCTCTACAGGAAACTTAACAAGTACGGACTTCGCTGACGGAGCCTTCGTCATCATGGGGAAATCTCGCTTGGGCAATCGGGTCAAGATCGTCGCCACAATTGGTCCATCTTCGCGCAGCCTGTCCACTCTCAAGAAGATCGTTCGCGAAGGCGCAACAGTGCTCCGTCTGAACTTCTCCCACGGCTCCCTTTCCACTCACGAGCGCAGCATCCGCCTGATCCGGCGGCTGGAAAAAGAGACTGGCCGCCACATAGCAATCCTTCAGGACCTTCCGGGCCCGAAGATCCGCACGGGCCCAACGAAAGAAGGACATCCTGTGGTCGTAAAGCCTGGCGACGCTATCACGGTAACGAGCCGTCGCGTACTTGGCCGACCCGGGCTCATAGCCACAAACTACCCGCACCTCGCCAAAGACGTGAAACCGGGACACAGGATACTGATCGATGACGGACGCATAGAGTTGAAAGTCGTGTCCGCCGGCAATCGCGACGTCGACTGCAAGGTGATATACGGGGATAAGATCGGTGAGCGCAAGGGCATAAACCTTCCGGGAGTCGACCTCTCGGCTCGCAACCCTTCCCGTGACGACCTGGGCTTTGCCCGGTTCGGCGTTGAACACGGCGTCGACTACATCGCCCTTTCCTTCGTCCGCAGCGCCGCCGAAGTGAAAGCAGCCAGTGCGTACCTCCGAAAGCTCCATGCGGACATTCCCATTATCGCGAAGATCGAAAGGCCGGAGGCGATTGAAGACCTCCACGGGGTCCTCGATGCCGCCGATGGAGTGATGGTTGCGCGGGGGGACCTGGCCGTCGAAACTTCATCTGAGGATGTGCCCATATATCAGAAAAGGATTATCGCGGTTGCTCGCCGGAAAGGGAAATTCGCGATCACCGCCACACAGATGCTGGACTCCATGATTCACAGTCCCACCCCCACCCGAGCGGAGGCCTCGGACATTGCGAACGCCGTTCTCGACGGCTCCGACGCCCTCATGCTTTCCGGCGAAACCGCCATCGGCGATTATCCGGTCGAGAGCGTACGCTTGATGGATGCAATCATATCTAAGACTGAGAAGAGCCTTGCCGACGAACTCGCCGCCCCTTGCGAATACGATCCCGGCGGCCATGTCGATTTTACCGAGGCGGCCGCCCACTCCGCGTGCGCTGCAGCCCGGGACCTCTCAGCCAAAGCCGTGGTGGTATACACATGGTCAGGCAGAACGGCTATGACTGTCGCCAATTACCGCCCCAACGTTCCTGTCATGGCTCTATCCGCCCGTACCGAAAGTCTTCGCAGAATGGCTCTTTACTGGGGTGTGATCCCTGTTAGAATAGAGCCCTTTAAGAGCGTCCAGCGCCTCCTTGAAGGTGGCGAGGAGGCTCTTCTTCGCGAGCGCTTGGTCAAGAAGGGGGACGTAGTAGTCCTGCTTGTTGGCTCGACGCTCCTCCCGGGAACCACCAACGTGATGAAAATCCACCGTGTCGGCTCGGCCTCAAC
>CAZBND010000009.1:94424-95845 GCA_964493415.1 uncultured Planctomycetota bacterium
GCCGCCAAGTCCAGTTGCCCCGTGGCCCTTCATCTCGACCACGGCAAATCCGTGGAGGCATGCATCATCTGCATACGTCATGGTTTTACCTCGGTCATGATTGACGGCTCCCATCTCCCTTTCGAGGAGAACGCCGCGCTTACCAAGCGCGTCGTCGACATCGCTCATCCCGTGGATGTCTCCGTCGAGGCAGAGCTCGGCAGGCTCGGCGGTATCGAAGACGACGTATCCGTCGACGAGAAAGACGCCATGCTCACCGATCCGCGGGAGGCGAAAGCCTTCATCGAGCAGACCGGTGTTGACGCGCTGGCCGTTGCCGTCGGCACTTCTCACGGCGCTTACAAGTTCAAAGGCGAGGCGAAGCTCGATCTCCCCCGCATCAAAGAGATAAAGGCTCTCACCGGCGCACCTTTGGTCCTACACGGTGCATCAGGGGTCTTGCCCGAACTCATAGAAAAAGCGAACAAGTACGGAGCCCAACTCGAGGGCGTTCGCGGCGTCCCTGAGGAAAGCATCAAAGAGGCCATCTCCTACGGCGTCAACAAGATCAACATCGATACGGACATGCGGCTTGCTTTCACGTCGGCCGTACGCGAGGTCGTCTACACCAAGCCCAAGGAATTCGACCCCCGCAAGGTCATTGGCCCTGCTCGCGATTCCATACGCGAAGTCGTCAAGACAAAGATGCGCCTCTTCCGCTCTTCCGGCAAAGCATAAGCGCCAATAAGGAGCCACACTAAGTTGCCGGAAAAGATCACGAAGCGCAGCGAAGACTACGCCAGGTGGTATACCGACCTGGTCCAGCACGCGGAGCTCGCCGACTACGCTCCCGTAAAGGGTTGCATGGTGTTCAGGCCTTACGGGTTCGCGTTGTGGGAGAGCATAAAGCATGTTCTGGACGGAATGATCAAAGCCACCGGGCATAAAAACGCCTACTTCCCCATGCTCATCCCGGAAAGCCTCTTCAAGAAAGAGGCGCGGCATGTTGACGGTTTTGCGCCCGAATGCGCCGTGGTTACGCACGGCGGGGGAAAGCAGCTCGAGGAGCCGCTCTATCTGCGCCCCACTTCCGAGACCATCATCTGGACGATGGCCTCCAAGTGGATAAGCTCATACCGCGACCTTCCCTTCCTCATCAACCAGTGGGCCAACATCGTCCGATGGGAGATGCGCCCCCGGCTCTTCCTTCGCACCACCGAGTTCCTCTGGCAGGAGGGCCACACTGCCCACGCCGACCCCGAAGAGGCCAAGCAAGAGTGTTCCACGATCCTCACGGTTTACAGGAAATTCGTCGAGGATTATCTGGCCATACCAATCGTCATCGGCCGCAAGTCCGAGCTTGAGAAATTTGCGGGAGCTGAGGACACCTACTCGATGGAAGCGATGACGCAAGACAAGCGGGCAATACAAGCGGGAACGGT
>CAZBND010000010.1:0-18685 GCA_964493415.1 uncultured Planctomycetota bacterium
AGCGGCGTGCAGTCGTGGGTGCGGGATTGCCAGGTGTGGATTCGGGCGGTGAGTTGTCGGATGAGGGTCTGGTGCTGTTCCGAGCGGGCGAGGTTGGTGGTTTCGAAGGGGTCGTCATTCAGATTGTAGAGTTCGTGCTCGCCCATTGGCGAGCAGTTGAACTTCCAGCCGTCCGGGGTGACGATTGTTCGGACTGGATCGCGGAGGGCTTGCTCGATCTCTTCAGGGCCGGCCATTTCGGTGAGGAAATCCGGGACGTTGACCCGGCCGACGATGTCGCCGAAGCCGCCGTTGGGGCCGTTCCATTGGATGAAGACGTCGTCGCGGCTCTTGCCGCCGGATCCGATTACGGGCCTGAGGCTCTTTCCCTGAAGGTGCGAGGGCGCGGGCTGCTCCATGAGATCGAGGAGCGTGGGGACGAGGTCGATCTGGCTGACGGGTCCGTGGATGGTTTTGGACTTGCGCTGGTCGGGAAGGCGGATGAGAAGAGGGACGCGGGCGGCTTCTTCGAACATCACGCACTTGGCCACGAGCTGGTGGCTTGCCATCATGTCGCCGTGGTCGGAGGTGTAGACGACGATGGTGTTGTCGTCGAGGCCGCAGTCGTGAAGGGTTTGGAGGATGGTTCCGACGTGGGTGTCGACGAGGCTGCACAGGCCCCAGTAGTTGGCGATGAGCCTGCGCCAGTCGGCTTCGGTGCGGAGTGGGGGAGAGCTGCAGCCGCGGACGTAGTCGGCTCGATGGAAGAGACGTGTCTTGAGGGGCTGGTCTTCGGTCGGCGGGTTCTGGAAATTGGGAGGGAGTGGAATCTGGTCGGGGTCGTACTGGTTGTCGCGAGGGCCGAAGAATGGCATGTGAGGTTCGAGGAAGTTTACGAATAGGCAAAATGGGCGATTCCGGTGTTCGCGGATGAAGCGGGAGGCTTCGCGCGCGAGGAACGCGGGCTTGCTGAACTCTTCGGGGAGGCGCGCGGCTTCGGCACGCGTGAAGAGTTCGCCGTTGGCGGGCTTGAGGCCGTTATCGGTGAGCCACTGGTGGTATGATGAACGGGCGTTCTTGTCTTTGTCGGGGCGGTAGTAGGCGCGGTAGAAGTCTTCGATGCTGATCCATTCCTGGAAGCCGTGCTGGGCGAAGATTTCGTCTCCGAGGTGCCACTTGCCGTGGTAGGCGGTGGCGTAATCCCCGCGAGAGAGAAGCTCGGGGAAACATGGGATGTTTGGTGGAAGGGGGATGTTGTTTTCGGTGCAGCTGCAGGCGTGGGGATAGAGGCCGGTGAGGATGGAGGCGCGCGAGGGAGTGCAGACGGGCTGGGTTACGTAGGTTTGGGGGAAGATGCAGCTCTGGGAAGCGAGGCGGTTGAGGTTCGGGGTCTGGATGCGGTCATTGCCGTAGGCGGCGAGGGTATCGGCGCGCTGCTCGTCGGTGAAGAGGAAGAGGAGGTTGGGCCGGTTCATAGGGTCTCTTTCGCGGTCATTTGTCTTCGGCGTCGGGAGAGGGGCTTGGAGTTGAGAGGTCTGGAGAGAGGTACTTGAGGAGGAATGCGTCGATGCCGCCGATCAGGCGCGTTCGATAGCCGTTGACGGCGGGGAAGTCCTGTGAGGAGGTCCTGCCTACGATGTAGACGCTTCCGTCGGGTGTGACGGCGAGAGCCTCTCCAACATCCGCCCTCATGCCGCCGATGTAAGCGGAGGCGCGTAGTTTCCCGTGTGGGTCGAGAACCGAGAGGAAGGCATCGTACTGGCCGCCCGGCCTCCTTGTGCTTTCAGGAACTGCGGGGAGGTCTCTGGAGTTGGTTTCGCCGGTTACGTAGATGCTTCCGCGCGAGTCGAGAGCGATAGAGTTGGCTCTTTCGGAGGCCTTCCCGCCGAACTGAGAGGTCCAAAGGAGGCGGCCTTCCGGATCGAACTTGGCGACGAACGCGTCGCGTGTTCCTCCCTTATGCTGAGGCGGTCCGGTAGGGGAGGGGAAGTCGGGCGAGACGGTGTACCCGACTACGTAAGCGTTGCCGGAGCGGTCAACGGCGGCTCCCGCGCTCCAATCTCCGCTGATCCCGCCGAGGAAGGTAGACCACAGCAATTCCCCGTCGGTGTTAAAGGCGGCAACGAATGCGTCGGTGACTCCGGCGCTGGAGTCGCTGAAGGGGTTCAAGGTGGGAAAGTCGTCGGATTCCGTCTGGCCGGTGATGTAGATGGTTCCACCGGGGGAGGGGTGACCAAGTGGAGCCGGCTGGTGGTCGAGAGCGATGCCCATGGCGGCGTCATCGCGTTCGCCGCCGAGATAGGTGGACCAGAGAGGGACGCCGTCGGGGCTGAACTTGGCGAGGAAGGCGTCTCCGCCGAAGCCGACGGTCTTGCCTCCGTTGAAGGTAGAGTCGTAGGGCTGGAGTGTGGGGAAGTCCCTGGAGTTGGTCCATCCGGCGACATAAGCGAAGCCGTCGGGGTCGACGACCAGAGCGCGGGCGCGCTCTCCCCCTGTGCCTCCGTGAAAGGTGGCCCACACGAGGTTTCCATCCGGAGACAGTTTTGCGAGGAAGACGTCCCCCCATGGGCCGCCGTTAAAAGTCTGGTCGGCTCCGTTGGAAGTGGGGAAATCTTCCGAGAGCGTGAAGCCGGTGACGTAGACGTTGCCTGAGGAGTCGACGTCGATTGCCCTAGCGTATTCTCCGGCTGTGCCGGCGAGAAAGGTTGACCAGAGGAGGGAGCCGTTGGCGGCGAATTTGGAGACGAAGGCGTCTCCCCATTTGCCGCCGAGGAACTGAGTCCGGTGGATGCCTGAAGTTACGGGGAGGTCGTTCGATTCTGTGTTGCCTGCGATGTAGATGCTGCCGACGTTGTCGGCGGCGACACAGAGTCCGAGGTCGCTGCCTGCGCCGCCGAAGAAGGTGCCCCAGATGATCGCGGGGTCGGGGGTGGGGGAGTCTGCAGCAGGGGCCACAGCAACAAGAGCGAGCAGCACGAGGGGCAAGAGCGCGAACCTGTGAGCGCTCATCGCAAGCATCTCCAGACTGTATTTACACAGCGCGCGAGCGATCTCGCGGCGCGATTGCGAAGTCGGCTGGGTCGCAGCCGAACCAGCGCACGGCGGAGACTAGCTGTTGGAGCGCGCTTTGCCGCGCGTCGCGCTAATCGCTTGCCTAATCTCAGGGCATGGCAATATTAGTGGATGGTGGATGAGGTGTCAATCGAGATGGTGGAAAGAGCGTAGGGAGGCGGCGCGACGGCGGTTACAAAGTTTTACTTCCTAGGGGTCGAAGTCAGGAGGGATATTGCGTAATATGCTGTTTCCGTGCGGGTGCCGGTGAGATTAAGGATCGCATGCTCCCGTTGCTGGAAGGCGATATGGCCGTTTGCGACCGAGAAGACCGATCTAGGCATTGAAGTTGGCGCGAAGTTAAGAGTGAGGAGGCGAAGGATGAATAACAGGTGGCGGGTGTGTTTGATTTGCGCGGCATGGTTTGCGGCCGCGGCAATGTTAATCGGAAGCGGCAAGGCATCGGCTGCGGAGGCGATGCGATTTGACTGCGGGACGGCTAGCTCGCCGGTTATGACCGGGTACCAGCGGCTTACTGCGGAGGACCTGTACAGCGAAGATAAGGGATACGGATGGGAGAATGCGGCGGGCAAGTCCGCGGAGTTTGAGAATCCGGGTCCGCTGAGTCCGTTCTGGAGACCAAGAGAGAAGACGTTCGAAGACAATCTGACGGCGCTCAACCGTGATGCTGTGGTGGGTGAGGATGAACTGGCCTTCCGGGTGGACGTGCCGGATGGGAAGTACCGGGTTACGGCCATGTTGGGCGACATGTCAGAGGCGATCGGTTCGATGGACGTTGAGATAAACGGGGAGGTTGCGGGGGCGCACGTGGCTGCGTGGACGCCGGGGGAGTACAGAGGACTGATCAGGTACCCGTACGGTTGGTGGACATACGTGCGGGCGACGGTTGACGTGAAGGATGGGGCCGTGCAGGTGAAGGTGAGGAAGAACCAGAGCTACTACGACGAGCAGATGGCCGAGCAGATGACGTGGGATAACCCGTTCGCTGCGTGGTGGGACAACGTGAAAGGTACGAAGCAGCCGCCGTATAACTACATCGGTTGGCCGTTCGTGCACAACAGCCTGATGGGGATCGAGATCGTTCCTGACGTCGCTGCGCCGGTGGAGGGGGAGAACGACAAGCTGACGCTGACGAGGAAGATCGAGTCGCCTGCGCTGTCGAGGGCGATAGGGCTTTTCAACAAAGGGGACTTTGAGGGGTCGCTGGCTGCGCTGGGCGAGGTGAAAGAAGCGGATGCGCAGGCTGCAAGGGCGATCGTTGCGCTGTGGCTTTCGGGCCGGCTGGAGGTGGAGAAGGAGCGGGACTTGGTCCCGCAGGCGATAAAGGCGCTGAAGAAATACGTGTCGTCGCATCCGGAAGAGAACCGGGTGGCGGAGATTCTGGCGGATGCGGAGACGTTTCAGAAGGCGCTGACGCTGTTCCTGGAGCGGGGGGCGCTGGGGACGAACGGGTACATAGAGATCGACAAGGCAATAGGCTGGTGGTGGCTGATCCATGAGGGGACGCCGCTTTACTACAAGAGCCAGTTGTATATTGCGCGTGCGGGACACATGCTGACGCCCTATGTTCCGACTCTGAACATTCCCGGGCAGATAGTGAAAGAGCTGGAGAAGAAGTTCCCGGACAACAGGTTCGTCAAGTATCTGCTGCATTGGGAGTGGGAACAGTACGGGGACGGGACGCACAGTGAAGACTGGTACATGCCGGATTACGCTTCGAAGGTGGAAGGCGCGCCGGAGTGGGTGCAGTCGATCTATCCGGCTTTCGGCAGCTTGTTGGATTGGGCGGAATGGTTCATCAAATTCAGGCAAGGACCGGAAGGAGCGATAGGAGGGGGCTTGAGCGACGACGTGGAGATGGTGGGGGTCTTCGGCTACCTGGCTTTCACCAGTCAGGGGATTTCGGAGATTGCGCTCGAGGGAGCACGGAAACTTTGTGAGAGCAACTGGGAGTACGGCGACATAGACGACGAGATAGGGTTCTACCTTCCGTTTGCGGACGCGGAGCATGTGGCGGAGCCGACGGGGAACACGCTGGGGATGATGGTGACGATAGATTACGGCAATCCGCTGTGGCTGGAGCGGAGCATGAAGACGGGGAAGCTGCTGCGGGATTTGTGGACGGGATTCAACGATAAGGGGGTGCGGCACTTCCGCGCGAATTTCTTCAACGCGGTGCGCGTGGGCACGGGCGAGCACGCCAACGATTCGTGGATCAATTACCGGGCGGTCAGCCCGGCGAGCGCGGCGCTGTGGTACAACAACAACCCGGCGATCTCAAAGGTGTACGCGGAACTGGCTGAGGGATGGCGTACCGCGGCCATGTCGACGGAGCGGGGCAAACCGGAAGGCGTGATCCCGGCACAGGTATCGTTCCCCCAGGGAATAATCGGCGGGACTAGCTCCCCGAACTGGTACACGGCCAGCCATCCGCCGGGGACGGTCAATTACGACTGGGCCGACCAAAGGTACAAGGACCTCATGCAGAGCATCCTGATAACGGCGTACGAACAGACCAGGGATGAGAAGTTCCTGGAGCCGTTCAAGCTGGAGTATGAGCTTGCGGCGAGGTACGGACACGCGCCGCAGGAGGTGAAGAAGAAGAGGCTGGGGGGATTGTGGAGGAGGGCGTCGTTCGCGACGGAATTGGTTTACGAGAGATGGCCGGAGCTTCTTGAGGAGCCGAAGGAGAGGGCCAGGGGAGAAGGGGCTGCGGAACCTGCGCCGAAACCGACCGTAGAACCCGATACCAGCCCGGCGGAGCCGGGAACTGAAAGGTGGGTGGCGCAGAAACTGCAGGGACTTGGGGCTTGGCCACGGGCGAAGCGGATCATGGAGGGCCGAAAGGGCGAGTTGGAAGACGACCTGACGATTGAGGATATCGTTCGGCACGGCAAGTACGTTGCGGGGATGCTGAAGGTAAGGTGGCCGTTGATGACGACGGAGGCGCACGCGACCGACCGAGCGGCGTTTGTGGGAATACTGAATCCGTTCCTAATTTACACCGGAGCGGGCGCGAGCGGGCGGTTCATGCAGCCGTCAATTACTTACGACAACACGACGCGGGATTTTGCCGCGGCGGTGATGGGGACGGACGCGCAGGGGTTCCGGTTGATGTATTACAGCCTGGCGCCGGACGCGCGCGAGATAGGGCTGGTCCCGTGGGACCTGGAGGCGGGCGGGAAGTACGTGCTTAGATACGGTCCGGATCTCGACGGGGACGAGGAGATGGACTCGGTCATCGAGAGCAAGGAGTTCGTGTATCGCCAGCGCGGGACGCCTGTGACGATCAAGGCGGAGCCTAGGACGACCTACGTGATCGAGGCGGAAGAAGTCGAGCGAGGGAGCGGGTTCAGCATGCTGCCCGATCCTGGGCTGTCGACGGAGGACATCCGGTACGTGCAGATGAGGCACACGGGGGTCATCCTTGCGCGGATCCACAACGTCGGGTCGAAAGCGGCGAAGAACGTGAAGGTGGATTTCTACGAAGGGGATCCGGATGCGGGGGGAGCGAAGCTGGGGACGGGGATCATATACGACCTTGAGCCGCCGAACGATCTGGAGCCGAGGCCGGTGCACGTGGGGATCGAATGGAGCCCGACGAAGGAGCAGCATGACATCTACGTTGTGGTCGATCCGGACGAGGAGATAACGGACGAGATCACGACGTACAACAACAAGGCGCACGCGATGCTGCCGGCGAAGAAGACGGGGGAGGAACAGGAGGAGAAGCTCCCGGCGAGCGCCTTCACAAGCGGCGGACGTCGGTAGCGTTTGCAGCGGATGGCAAAATGGTGTATGAGCCGCGGGAGCGCAAGCTCGCGAGGGTGGCGCTTCCAAATGGTGCAGAAATGCCGCGAGGAGGAAGCAGATGAGGTGCACATGGAGATTGGGGAAGTGGTTGCTGGTAGCCGCGCTGATCGCGGGGGCGACGCTGACGGCAAGCGCGGCGGAAGCGTTACGCCTGGACTGCGGCACGGCGGAATCGCCGGTGATGGCCGGTTACGATCGGATAACGGGGTCCGACGTTTACAGCGAGGCGAAGGGATACGGATGGGAGGGGGTGGCTCCGCGATGGGAGCTTTTCGACAAAGTCGAGGGAGGACGTAAGGGGACGAGGCCGTGGGAGCAAGAGTTCGTGGAGGACCACGCGACGGACCTCACGCGAGACTGGGTGCTGAGCGAGCATGACGTGGTGTTCCGGGCTGACGTTCCGGACGGTATATATCGGGTGACGCTGATGGTGGGGGACTTGAGCGAGCCGCTGGGCTCCATCGATGTCCGGATAAATGAGGAGCTGGTGGGAAGCCACGTTGCGGCGTGGGCGGTAGGAGGGTACCGAGCGCCGCTGGCGTACCCGATGGGCTGGTGGAGGTACGTCCGCGATACGGTCGAGGTGAAGGATGGTGTGGTGCGCATCGAGCTTTCGAAGAACCAATCCTACTACGATGAGCAGTTGGCGGCGCAGAGGTCGTGGGAGAGAAGCCCGTACGACGCGTGGCGTCCGTTCGGTTACACGAGGGAGGCTCCGTACAACTTCATCGGGTGGCCGTTCGTGCATAACAGCATCATGGCCATCGAGATTCTGCCGTACGCGCCGCCGCCCGTTGTAGGGGAGAATGACAAGCTGCGGGCGACAAGGGACCTGAATTCGCCAGCCTTGGATGAAGCGATTGAGAAGTTCAACGCGGGGGACTTCGTCGGCGCGTTGGATGCGCTGGAAGGAGCGAAGGCTCGCGAGGAGCAGCTGGCGAAGGCAGTAATTGAACTATGGCTTGCCGGACGTCTGGAGGTGGAAAAGGAGGAAAAGCTGGTCCCGGGGGCGCTGGAGGTGCTGCGGAAGTACGTTACCAGGCATCCGGAAGAGAACGGCATCGCGGAACTCGTGACGGAGGCGGAGATATTCCACGAGGCCCTGGTGACGCACCTGATGCGAGGCCTGCCGGACAGGAACCACGGGATCGAGAACGACAAGGCTGTGGGTCTGTGGCTGACGATAGGCGAGGGGACGCCGCTATACTACAAGTCGCGACTGTATGCGGCGAGGGCGGCGCACATGCTGGTGCCGTACATCCCGGTGCTGGGGATGGAGCGGCAGTTGCTGGAGGAGCTGGCGAAGAAGTTTCCAGACAACCGCTACGTGAAATACATGCTCAAGTGGGAGTGGGAGAATTACGGGGACGGGAGTAAACGGGACGACTGGTATCTGGAAGACTACTACGCGAAGACGGAGGGGTCTCCGGAGTGGGCGAGGAGATTACAGGCGGCGTTCGCAAGCCAGGTAAATTGGGCGGAATGGTGGATCAACTTCAAGCAGCGTCCGGACGGGTCAGTGGGAGGAGGCTGGGGAGACGACGTCGAGGTGGTGGGCGGATTTGCGATGATGGCGTACGTGAGCAAGGGGGTGGGGGAGCTGGCATTCGAGGGGACGCGGAGGCTGGTGGACGGCGTGTGGAGCCTGGATGCGGGTGTTGACCCGGAGATCGGCTACTGCCTGCCGGTGGCGGACGTGCAGCATACGGCGGAGTGGACGGGCAACACGCTGGGGCTGATGGTCGAGCTGGATCCGGGGAACCCGGTGTGGATCGAGCGGAGCCTGAAGACGGCGCGATTGGCGAGAGACCTGTGGACGGGGTGGAACGACAAGGGATACCGTCACTTCAGGTCGAACTTCCTCGGGGCGGCGGGCGTAGGCAGCGGAGAGCAGATGAACGACGCGTGGATCAACTTTAGGGCGATGCAGCCGGTCTTTGCGGTGTTGAGGTTCAGTCAGAACAGAGGGGTCTCAAAGCTGTTCACGGAGCTTGCCGACGGGTGGCGGTACGCTGCGATGTCCACGGATAGAGGGAAACCCGAAGGCGTGATTCCCATACAGGTCTCGTTCCCCGAGGGGATCATAGGGGGGACGAGTTCGCCGAACTGGTACACGGCGAGCCATCCGCCGGGCACGGTGAACTACGATTGGGCGGGCATACAGCCTCAGAGGTACAAGGGCTATATTCACCAACTGCTCCTTACCGCATACGAGCAGACGGCAGATGTGAAGTATCTGGACCCGATGAAACTGGAGTATGAACTGGCGGGGCGCTATGGGAACGTGTCGGAGACGGAGGGAGCGAGCAGGCTGCTGCAGCCGCCGTGGAACCGGCCGGACACGCGTGACGGCTTGGATGTCCTTTTCACGAGGTGGAAGCCCAAGTACCTGAGAGTGAACATCCCGGAGGCGGTGCCGCCGGGTGCGGCTCCGAAGGAAGAGGATGAGAGTGGTGCGGAGGAAGGGAGCGAGGAATGGGTGTCGGAGACGCTGGTAGGCGTGGAGAAGTGGGTCGAAGTGAAACGAATGCTGGAGGGGCGGAAGGGAGAGCTTCAGAACGAGATAACGAGGGAGCAGATTCTGGACTACGCGACGTACGCGCACGAGATGATGAAGATGAGGTTCCCGCTGATGACGTCGATGGCGTCGGCGACAGACCGGGTGGGATTCCTGGGGTTCCATCTTCCGTTCAACATTTATACCGGGGGCGGGCTGGGAGATGCGGCGGTGACTTACGAGGATACGACGAAGTATTTCGCCGCGGCGGTGATGGCGGCTGACCCGCAGGGGCTGCGAATCCTCTACCACAGCATGGCACCCGATACGCGGGAGATAGGGATCGTACCGAGGAAGCTGGAACTCGGCGGAAAATACCAGTTGAAATGGGGAGCCGACGCGGACGAAGACGGCGAAATGGATTCGGTACTTGGGCGGCAAGAGTTCGAGTTGTCGCAGAGCGGGATGTCGGTGAGGGTGAAGGTGGAGCCTCGGGTCACGTACGTGATCGAGGTGAGCCAGTTGGAGCGGGGGAGGACGGCGGAGCCTGCGCCGGATCCGGGGCTTTCGGCACGAGATATCCGATTCGAGACGCAGAGGTGGAGCAGCGGGGGCTTTCTGCTTGCGAAGATCCATAACGTGGGCTCGGAACCGGTGGAGAACGTCAAGGTGTCGTTCTATGACGGCGGCCCGGACGCGGGAGGAGTGCTGCTGGGGACTTACTTGATCCCGAACATCGAGCCCCCGAACGACCTGGACCCGAAAGCCGTGACGATAGGTCATCGCTGGACACCGACGAAGGATTCGCATGAAATCTACGTGGTGGTCGATCCGGACGATGAGATCGAGGACGAGATCACGATGCGCAACAACGAGGCGCACGTGACGATTTCGATAGACAAGGAGGAGATGGAGGAAGCGCCGGCGAGCACTTCGCGCGGCGGAAGGTGAGAGCCGCCGCGATGCGATGAGCGAGAGGCGAAGGGTTCGTGGCCTCACTTAAGAGGGAGGAGGGGCGATGCGCAAATCGTGGCTGATTGCGACGATACCGGGGGCGCTGCTGTTCGGCGCGGCGGCGCTGGTGCTGGTGCTGTTCCTCGTGAAGATCCTGTGGGCATGGACGGTGCCGGACCTGTTTCCCGGCGGGGTCGAGCAAGGGCTGGTGGCTTCTTCGATATCGTGGTTCACCGCGCTGAAGGTCGGAATTTTCGCCGCAGTGCTGACGGGCTTCGCCGGGGTACACCGGCATCATAAACGGCAGGCTTAGGTTCCGAGGGGCTGCGCGGGTGGGAAAGGGCCGGTACGGACATGGGTCCGTCTCCCTATATCTTTCTTGCACGTTGCCGGCACAGGTGCGACGGGAGCTCATCACTTTCCAGCACTGTCAGTAGGAAGCATGGTTGCCATGAATGACTCGACTTCGCGGCGAAGTTCGTCGGCTTTGCCGGGGCGCACGTGCGCGAGGTTGTGCTGCTCGACGGGGTCTGCGTTGAGGTCGTATAGCTCCTCTCTGGAGCCGTCGGGGGAGCGGATGTAGCTCCAGTCATGGTCGCGAATGTGGATGTCTCCTTGGTAGTAGCCGCAGTAGGCGAAGGGTCGCACGGAGGGTTTGGAGCCGTCGGCGAGGGACCAGAGGTACTTGCCGTGAATGTCGACGGGGGGAGCGACGCGGAGCAGCCCAAGAACGGTGGGAAGGAAGTCCGGGGTCTGCACGAGTGCGGAGACGCGTGTGCCTGCGTGCTCGCCTGCGGGATGGCGGACGAGGAACGGAATGCGAAGCAGGGGAGAATAGATTGCGCCGCGGACCTTGCGCATTTTGCCGTGCTCGCCGAGCGGTTCGCCGTGGTCGGAGATGAGAACGAGAAGGCTTTGGTCGAGCAGGCCGCTCGATCTCAGGTAATCAATGAACCTGCCGATCCATTCGTCCGTGTTGCTGACAGCGCCTGCGTATAGAGAGCGAACGTGTTCGAGTTCGTCCGGGGTGAGATAGTCGGAGGAGCCGGGGGGAGGATTGATCATCTTGCGCCCTTTGTAGCCCTTGTCGTACATGGTGTCGTAGGGAGGCGGGGGATCCCAGGGCTCGTGTGGGTCGAAGCAGTCGAGCCAGAAGAAAAGCTTGTCGGGTCGAGAGTGTTTCTCCAGTAGTTTGATGGCAGTCTCGATCACGCGCTGGGCGTGGGAGTGGACGTCGGGGTTCCATTTCGTCTTGCCGATGAAGTAGGCGGCGTGGCGGACCTCGTTGAGTTCGCTCTTGACGATGTCGGGGGAACGGTTCTCGAGTTCTTTATACCATCGGACCTCCTGGTCGATCTCGCGGTCTCTGCCGGAAACGTACCATTCGGGCTTGGATCGGCGAAGGTGAGTGATGACGTCGAAACGGGCGGCGTAGTTGCCGTCCCTGTCCCAGAGGGGGCCGGAGTCGCCGACGATGATGTTGGTGTAGCCGGCGCGGGAGAGGATTTCGCAGATGGTGAGGTCGGATTCCTCGAGGGGCTCCCATCCTCGGAAGGGAAAGGTGTAGCGGCCGGTGAAGAGGGAGAGCCGTGCGGGTAAGGTGATGGGTCCCTCGGTGTAGGCGTGTTCGAAGAGGACGCTTTCGGCGGCGAGGGCATCGAGCGCGGGGGTCTTGACCCAGGTGTTGCCGTAACATCCCAGATGGTCGGCGCGAAGGCTATCGACCATGATGACGATGAGATTCATTCGGATCCTCCTCGTTGCGTGCGATCTTGAGCTTCGCGGAGCATTTGGATTCGTGTGAGATAAGCGGGAGAGGGGACAGCGCCGTCGAGCAGGGGGTCGTGGGTGCTGCGCATCCAGTCGAGCAGGCGTCGGGTGAGGTCGTCTCGCACTTCGGCGTGCGCCTGGGAGTCGGCGAGGTCGTCGAGTTCCCAAGGGTCGGCCTGAAGGTCGTAAAGCTCGACGGCTTTCTTGTATCCGGTCCATTCGTAGAGAAGGCTATGGGCGGTAGCGCCGATGATGATGTCCGAGGGGAGTTCGATCTGCGGGGTGTAATCGAAGTTCCATAACAGCTTATGGCGCTGCGTGCGGACCGCGCGCATGGGATCGTAGTAAGTGTGGTAGGTTTTCTCGGCGAAGACGGAAGTGCGAGCCTCGTAGCTTTCGGATCGGAGGAGCGGGAGGAAGCTGCGGCCGTGGAGATTCGCGGGAGGTTGGACGTTGGTCGCTTGGAGAAGAGTGGGAAGCACGTCGACGTTGCTCACCAGTTCGTCGAGAACGCGTCCGCCGGAAATTCCTCCGGCGGGCCAGCGCATGAGGAGCGCGACCTCGATGCCGGGATCGTATAGGGAGCACTTGGCGCGAGGGAACGCAATGCCGTGGTCGGCGGTGAAGATGGTGATGGTGTTTTCTGAAAGGCCGGAAGAGTCCAGCGCGTCGAGGATTCTTCCAATCTGCCCGTCGATGAAGTTTATAGCTCCCTGAATCTGGGCAAGTTCGGAGCGGGCTGCCTGATTCTGGGGCAGGTAGGGAGGAACGTAGACGCCGTTGGTCTGGTCGGGCTGGGCTCCGCCATGGTCGAAGGGGCGATGGGGTTCAAAGAAGCCGACGTGGACATAGAAGGGCTCGTCTTGGGAATTCCAATTCTCGATGAACGAGACCGCCTCGGATGCGATCTTGCGACTGTCGGCGCTGGGGGAGCGGTGGTCGAATCCCAAGCGCTCGGGGTGGGAGGTTACGTGCTGAATGCCGAACATGGCGGTCTGGTAGCCCGCTTCTGCAAGGAGCGAGGCGACGTGGCGGTCGGTTTGGTGGGGCTCCCATGCGAAGCCGCCGTGGGTCAGGCCGAGTACGCCGGTCGAGTGAGGGTAGCGTCCATACATTAGCCCCGCCCTGCTGGGCGAACACTGGGGCGCGGTGCAGAAGCTGTTCTTGAAGAGGAAGCCTTCGGAGGCGAGACGGTCGAGGTTGGGCGTGCGGACCGTGTCGACGCCGTAGCAGCCGATGTGGTGGCCAAGGTCGTGACAGATGATAAGGAGGATGTTGGGTCTAGACGGGGCCATTGTGGTCCCTCCGCTGTGGACGCGTCCTGCGCCCAGTGGAACTCAAACATTCGCCGAGCTGCCGGAAGGAGCTCGACGTCCGATCTACGGATGCGTTTCCGTCGCGGGCCAATTCTACCGCAGGAGCGCGCCGGGGCAAAGATTTTTGGACGGAACGTGGCTTTGCCTGGATACGGGAGGTATTATGGCGGGCTGAGCAAAAAACGGTTTTCGGGAAGGAGCAGGAGCTAATGCGGGCGGTTCGAGCGGCGATCATCGGTGCAGGACGACCACGGCGCAGTCCGGGCGCGACGGGCTTCGGGATGGCCTACAATCACGCGGAGGGCTTCGTGGCCGCTGAGGGATGCGAGCTGGTTGCGGTTGCGGATATCAAGAGGGGGAATGCGGAGGCGTTCGCGGAACAGTATCCGAGCGCGAGGCCGTACGAAGATTACGGCGAGATGCTCGAAAGGGAGAAGCCGGACATAGTGAGCATCTGCCTGTGGACGCACCTTCACCGGCCTGCGGTGTCGGATTGTGTCGGCGCGGGGGTGAAGGCGATTCACTGCGAGAAGCCGATGGCGGCGACGTACGGGGAAGCGAGGAGGATGGTGGAAGCGGCGGACGAAGCGGGGGTGCAGCTCACGTTCAACCACCAGCAGAGGTTCGGCGAGGCGTTCCGGGAGGGGAAACGGCTGATGGATGAAGGTGAGATCGGAGAGCCGGTGCGCTTCGAGGCGGCGTATAACGACCTGCTCGACTCGGGCACACACAGCATCGACATGATGTTCAAGTACAACGATCAGACGCCAGTGGAATGGGTGATCGGGCAGATTGACTGTCGAACGGAAGGCGGGTACTTCGGAGTGCAGCGCGAGGATCAGAGCTTGAGCCAGTTTCGCTTCGCGAACGGAGTTGACGCTATCCTGGCGACGGGAGACGGAGCCGGGGTCATCGGCTGCATGTTCCGGGTCATCGGGAGCAAGGGAGTGATCGAGGTAGGGGCGGGGAAACCGACGGAGATGAAACGTCTGCGGATTCGGCGTGACGATCGATGCGGGTGGGAGGAGCCGCCGATAGGCGAGGACATAAGCGGGCCGGACATGCTCGTGAAAGCGCTGACGCGAGCGATACTGGATGTCATCGACGCGCTGAAGACCGGCCGGCGTTCGGAACTGGATTGCCACAACGCGCTGCAGGCGACGGAGGTGGTGTTTGCGATATACGAGTCGAGCCGGAGAAGGGCGCGAATAGATCTGCCGCTGACGATTGACGACTCACCGTTTCTATCGATGCTGGAGGCGGGAGAAATCGGACCCAAGAGGAAGGGGTGAGAGGGCATGGAGAACCGAGAGGTGGAGGTACGCATAGCGGAGTGGACGGTGAAGCGGATTCCGCTGGAATACATCCCGGCGGGAGTCCGCGTGTTGGAAGACGTCGCGTACGGGCCGGAGAATTTGCAGAAGGTGGACGCGTACCTTCCCGAGGGCCGGGCGCCGAGGCCGGTGCTGGTGGAGTTTCACGGCGGTGGGTGGCGGACCGGGGACAAGCGGCAACTTGGGATGTACAAGGGTGTCATGGAGAAAGTGCTGGAGGCGGGGATCGCGGTTGTGGCGGCGAACTACCGGCTGACGCCGAAGGATCCGTGGCCGGCTCAGGCGGAGGACGCGGTGCGCGTGGTGCAGTTCGTGCGAAGCAGGGCGAAGGAGTGGAATCTGGACCCGTCGCGGGTGGTGCTGATAGGAGGGTCGGCCGGGGCACACCTTTCGATGTGGGTGGCGATGCACGACGATCTGGCGGATCCGGAGAGCGAAGATCCGATAAAGCGATTCTCGTCGCGGGTGAGCGGGGTGATCGACTGCTGGGGGCCGTCCGACCTGACGAGGTTTGTGCTGGAAGGGCGGGGCGTGGCGATCGGCACGCAGTTGTTCGAATGCACCGCGGAAGAGTGGGACTTGGCGCGGGTGGCGGACTTGAGGAGGGAAGCTTCGCCGGCGATGTACCTCACGCCGGACGACCCGCCGATGATGCTGATTTACACGCAGCCGGAAGTGAAGCTGCCGGATTCGGACTGGACAACGGCCGACGGGCATTCGTCGCTCTTCGGGGTGGTGTTGAGAAAACAGCTAGCGGCTGCGGGCGTGCGCGCGGA
The DNA here is from genome assembly GCA_964493415.1 of uncultured Planctomycetota bacterium. Taxonomy (GTDB): domain Bacteria; phylum Planctomycetota; class DG-23; order CAZBND01; family CAZBND01; genus CAZBND01. The sequence goes on from CAZBND010000010.1 coordinate 15,512, forward strand.
GGTGATATTCGAGGCCACGCCTGAGACGTGGGGACCGGCGATACCCAGGTTCCTGCAGGAGGTCTTCGGCATGGAGGATCAGGAATGAGAAGAAACAGAGCGAATGTGAAGACGTGGATTGTCGCTGCGCTACTGACGATCTCTGCGACTGCGGGGAGTGCGGCACTGTGCGCGGACGCAGCGGCGATCGAGGAGGAGAAGTCCATGGAATCGCCTGAGGTCTCGATACATCTCCGTCGCACGCGGATGGGTGCGTGCATAGCGGACGACTTTTCCAGAAACAAGCTGGACGAGGAGATATGGGGGCTGTGGCTGAACGACCCGGGCGTGGAGGTCCGGGCGGAAGACGGCGAGGTGCGGATCAGCGGCACCACGAGCCCGGAGAAGCCCGCACAGTACAATCACGTGGTGCTGGCTTCGAAAGTGTTTGAACCGGCGGACCAGGTGCTGGTGGCGCGGATTCGCGCGGCGTCGGGAATCGATGAGACGCAGGGGAGCCAGATTTTTCAGGTTCACCTGTGCGGATGCATGCCGGACTATCATTCGAGCGTGTCATTCGCGAGAGTCGGGGGTAAGACCGGCTGGGTTCGGATGTGGCGCAAGTGGGACCCGAGGCTGGGGGACGGGGGATTTCTGCCGCCGTTCGGTGACGAGGCGGAGGCGTTTCACCAGGTCAAGGTGGAGTACAACCGCGGGAAGGTGAGGGGATTTGTGGAAGGGCCCGAGGGGTGGGTTGAGCTGGGCGAGGCGAGCGGGAATTTCCACGGACACGCGCGTGCGGAGCTGAAAGTGATCATGTCGCCGCGGGAATTCCCGGTTGACATGCGAGTGGACGACGTGCGGCTGTATCTTCATCCGGAGGTCTATCCCGCGGCGTTCGTGGTGAACAACGATTACCAGCATCGAGCGCCGTGGTTCGTTGCCGCCCGGAATGAGGGGCTGAAGCTGGAGGTTATGGAAAGCGGATCAGGAAAGCGAGTGGGGGAGGCGGAGTTCGATCCCGAGCGGGGCGTTTTCGAGGTCATGCTCGACCGGGACATGGCGTATCCGATCAGGGCGACGGTGAAGGTCAGCCGAAGCGACGAGACTGTTGCTGAGGCGTCAATCGATCCGCGGGGCCTCCGGGGGTTATATCCGGGAGACGTGTGGGAGATCATCGAGGGGCCTGAGGTGCCGCGGCAGGAGGCGGGTGCCGGGCGGAGGGCCGAGGCGAGGTGAAGATGCGGTTCTCGTTCCAGGTATTTCTTGTTGGAGGGCTACTGTTGCACTGCGCGAGCGCATCCACCCCGGAGTGGGCGGAGCTGAGGAACATCGAGAGGACTGCGGAGGGCTATCGCACTACCGGGCCGGATCCGTGGCTGATATCGGAGGTTATAGAGCCGCACCTGCCGGCGGAAAGGTGCTATCTCCTGATTGAGCTTTCATCATCGCGCCGGGAGACGATGCAGGTGTTCTGGCGAGGGCCGGGGGAGAGTTTCGTGGAGGAGCGTTCGGTACGGTTCGAAGTGCCGGCCGGCGGCAGGACTGCGGTGCGCGTGGTCGACCTTGGGCAACGAGGGAATTTCCGTAATGTTGAGGCGATCCGGTTCGATCCGAGTCAGGGGGCGGGACTGAGATTTCGGATCGACAGGCTGGAGCTGATCACGTTGAGCGAAGTGCCGGAGGAAGCGTGGGTATCGCTGCTGGAGTTCGACTGTTATACATCGAAGCTGCACTACCGGCCCGGCGAGCGGATCGAATACCAGATGACGATGCAATCGAAGAGCTATCCCGATCGGCAGTCGTCTAAGATACTGGAGGCGAAGGTGTACGACGAGAAAGGCCGGGAGGTCGGGGCGGGGGTGCAGCACTATGGCTTGCTGCCGATGCACCAGATAAGGGAACTGCGGGGAGGGGTCGAAGTGCCGAAACCTTTGAGCCCCGGCAGGTACCGAATAGACGTCACGTCAACCGATCAGCGGAGTGGCCTGGCTTTGAAAGCGAGCAAGACGTTCGGCGTTCAGGGAGAAGATGATCCGTTCATATACGAGACGCCGTTTAAATACATCAACGATTTTTCCTTAATCCAGGGGAAGGACGGGCGGTGGCACGTATTCGGGATCACTGGGGACCTGACGCCCGGAATGGTGTGGACGCAAGACGGGCAGGCGCGGACGTTCAGCCACGGGAGCAGCGCGGACCTGCGGAATTGGACGTATCACAAGCCGGTGATCACGATCTCGAATGACGAGCATCCCGACGGGAACGGCAGGTACGGGGACCGGAACGTTTGGGCGCCGCACGTGATCCGGCATGGCGACACGTACTTTATGTTCTACACATCCGTAAATGAGTTTATCTCGCAGTCGATCTCGTTGGCCACCTCGAAGGATCTGTTCGAGTGGGAGGAGTACGAGGGGAACCCGGTGTTCACGCTGGAGGGAGTCGAGTGGGCGAAGTGGACGCGGGATGAATGGAGCGACTGCCGCGACCCGGTGGTGCTGGTCGACGGGGATAAGTTCTACTTGTACGTGACGGGCGAGGCGTCGGAGTTCAAAGACGCGAGAGATCAAGGGCTGATAGCGGTGGCGGAGTCGGACGATCTGATTCATTGGAAAAATCCGGAGATCGCGGTGAGAGGGCACAGGGCGATGGAGTCGCCGCAGGTGTGGAAGGAAGGCGGGAGGTACCACATGGTTACATCGGCGCAGGGAGCTGGGACCTTCGCGAGCGAGCATCCCGTCCGCAGCTGGGAGAAGAAAGAGTTCCCGCGGGCACCGGTACGCGAGGCGGAGAAGTATGTGGATGCCATCGACGGCCGGATCGAGGAGATCGTGTGGCTCGAGGACCGGAGGATGGTGATGGCGACGGGGTCGTTCCGAAACTCGGTGTACTTCTTCGAGGTGGAGACGGACGGGGCTGGGAAGCCTGTTAGGTACAAGAGCCCGTTCAGGTTGCCGTAATCATACGCCTTTCGGGAACTCCTTCTGCCACTGTGAGAGAAGCTCGCCTTTGGACGCCTGCATCCAGTAGATCCTGCCTCGAAGTGCGCGCTTGCCGTTGGGCGGAAGCGGGCCGAGATTGACCACTGAGTGGAGGCAGTCCGCGGGGTGATGGTTGCTGACGTGGGTTGTCCTCTCCCAGTAGAGGGCGCAAACCCAGGAGCCGTCGAGATCCGTTCGGGTGACGAGGCCG
>CAZBND010000010.1:18785-92465 GCA_964493415.1 uncultured Planctomycetota bacterium
GTTCATCTCGCGGACGAAGACTCCGGGACGTGAGGCGAACTGCTTTTCGAGAGAGCCCGCTTGGGCGGTCTCGGCCTTCGCGCCGTCTCTGGGAATGGGGCCGTGGACTATGGGCGTGTGCTCGAAGAACCGATAGCCGACGACGTTGCCGGGGTGAGACGTATTGCAAAGGGAGACGAACTGCTTGATGAAATCGCCTTTGCCGTTAGGTTGTCGAACCGACGTTGACATGTTTGATCTCCTCTTACCGGTGGCCTATTCGGCAGGGCGGTTGGGTTTTGAGGCGCTGGGCGCTTTCACGGGTACTGGACTGTGACGTCCGTGGGATTGTCGTGAAGGATTTTCGCGTAGACGGCTCCTTTGTCCGTCACGGTCCAGCCCTGGTCGGCGGCGTCAACGTCTTCGACGCGGGGGAGACGCTTGCCGGCGGCGATGATGTGTTGGGGCTCAGGGCCGCCAGTGACGTAGACGTAGCTCTCGCCGAAGAGAGGTTCGGAGAGAGTGAAGGTGAGGGTATTGCCGCCCTGCTGCTGTGGTGATTCGATGCGCGCGCCCGAACTGATGCGCAGGGCATCACCGTCGAGTGCAGCAAGTTGCGTATAGACGTAAGGCTTGGTGCCGAGGAGGGAGAGAAGATCAACGTGGAGGCCGCTGGGGTCTATCATCGGGCCGTCGCCCATGTCGGGGTCGAAGAGCCAGAAGTCGGGGAGAAGCCCCTTATAGGGCCCGCTTCTCTGGAGCTGGCGCGTTGCGGATTCGATGATGCCTTGCGCAAGCCTTCTCCAGTCGCGGGAGTCGTCGAATTCGGCGAGCCAGAGCAGCCAGCGTGCGAGATCCAGGCCGCACCATTGGACCGGACGGCCCACCCAGGTGTTCTGCCAGAACGTGGAGCCGAGGACGGGGATGGATGCGTAAGGGAAGGCTTCGTTCTCTCCGTTGTCCCACAGGTAGATGAAGGGGATGCCGGTGCGGGCCCAGCGGGCGGCTTCGTTGAGGTATTTGCGGTCGCCGGTGAGGAGGTAGCCTTCGGTGAAGCACCTCACGGCTCTGGAAGCGCCGACGACGTCGGGAGCGTGGACGGTGATTTCCCAGACCTGGGCGGCGCGGGGGATCTCGAACTGTGACATCCGATCGAGAGCCTTTACGGACGCGGCGACGGCATCCTCGTCTCCGGCGATGCGGGCGTACTGAATGAGGGGGAGGGCGTGGTTGGCGCAGATGCCGATCTCGGTGTCACCCTTGTTTCCAAGAGCGGCGAGCTTGGCGCTGGTGGGGGTGAACGGCCAACTGCCGTCGGGAGATTGGCGACGCATTGCGTTTTCGGCGGCGCCTCGCTGGCGTTCAACTGCCCTGGGAACCCGGCCCATGTGGAAGGGGAGTTCGTAGCCCGCGTTATGGCCGTCGATGTTGTTCAGAATCACGTCGGCGACGAGCATGCCTTGATTGAGAAGGGACTTGGCGATCTTGGGGTCCTTTTCCCGTGAAGCGTCGAGAAGGAGGCCGAGGGTGTTGTGCGCGTAAGTGGACACGGGCCACTCCTTCCCGTGGAGAGCATGGCGCCAGCCGGGTTTCTCGGGGACCCAGACGGTGTGCTGGAGTGCGTAACGGCAAAGGTCGAAGCCGCGGGCGTAGCCGTCCGAGTTCCTGAGAGGCGGCAGGCCGTAGCCGGATATCCAGGAATCAACGGCAGAAAGAGCATCGCCGTCGGCGGAGGCGAAGATGCGGCAGGAGATGTCTATCCGTTCACCGGGTTTCACGATGAGCGGGCGAGTGGCGGCCACTGTGTTGGGCTCTGTTTCCTGACGGCTGGAAGGGATGACGAGTGCCATGAGGTGGTTTTGCTGATCGTGGGTGGTGTTGGGAGACATGAACCATCCGCGGAAGCCCTTCCGTCCGGGGAGCCATTCGAACCTGTTGTCCCATAGGAGGCCGACGGTGCCGTTGGCCGTCTGGACGGACATGAGGGGAATCGTCACGTCGCGCATTTTGGGGATCGATCTGTCGGCGAAGACGGGGTCGAAGTCGCGTGGGTCGGACGAGGGCTCGTCTTTCCCGAGGTACTCGATGCCGGGATACTGAGCCGCGAGCTTGGCGTCGCCGGTGGTTCCTTCGCCCGCGTAGAGAGAGGGGGCGACGATTGCGAGTATCTTGCGCTGCGTGTCGGAGGAGATAGAGAGGGAGAAGTCGAAAGAATCGGCCCGGGGTTGGAAGTCGAGCGACGCGCGGACGCTCCACGCTCCGCCGTCGGGTAAGTCGATCCGGTCTGCCAGAGTGATCCCATAGTCGCGACGAGAGACCGTGTTGTGCAGAAAGAGCTTTTGGGTCACGATTTTTCCGCGTAGGTCCTCGTAGATGATCTCGCCGAAGGAGTCGGTAACGGCGAGGGTGGCGTCGCTGCGAGGCGTTCGCACCTTCATCACACCGTAGCCGAAATCTGCGGGCGGTAGTTCGATGAGGGCATTGCGGTTGGCGAGGACGTGGGGGTCTCGCGTGAAGGCGAAGACGGGGAGGTCGAACTGGTAGACGAAGGCGCGTTCGTGATTTGCCTCGACTGCGAATTCGACGGAATGGAGGCCGGGGTCGGCGGCGACTAATTGCCACGTGACCTCCGCCCGGCCGCCGACTGGGATGTTGGGTAGTCGCGCGTAGAGTGATCCTTCTCGGAGAGTGAGCCCCTCGGGAAGGGACAGGGTGGCGGTGGGATTCTCGAGCGCGTAGCTGCCGGCGTTCTGGAGAGCGATGCGGTAGGTGAAGGGTTCGCCGGCGCTGAGGATTCTCGCGTCTGCGGCGGCAGTGGCGTGGAGCTCCGGCATGCGCGCGAGAAAGCGGATGTAGTCAACCCGAACGTGCGCGCGGGGATGCTCGCCGTTGTCGAGGTCGAGGCGGAAGCCTGTAACGGTGCCTTTCCAAAGTGGGTGGAGGGTTGTGTCGAACCGAATGACGGATCTGCCGTTGGCCGGAGTGATGCCGAGCCTGAGACGTTTGTTGCCGCCGTAATTCGGGTCCTCCTGAGTGTGGAAGTACGCAGTCAGGTAGGTGTGCGCGGGAGCGTCAAGGGCGATCTCGACGTAGCGAGCGAGATTCGCTTCCAGACTTATATCGGGGGCGTGGATGTAGGGGTCGTTGCCTGCGAGCAGAAGCGACATGCAGCCGTCGTCGAACCGCACGTCAGAGATGCTGTGAGGGTCCCTCCAACTCGCAACCGATTCAGGGTCGCTGAACTCGAACGAGAGAGAGGGCTCGAGTTCCATTGCAGGCACAAGGGGAGCAAGCAGGAACGAAAGCATTCCGAGTACCGCGACGGCGGGGTTCTTCATAGCTCATCTCTCTCCAGCTAAGAAGGTTGGTGGGTCATCCGGGCCAGGGAACGCACGGGGCATAGCTTCTCAGGAGTAGCATTATGTCAGAAAGGACTGGGAACGGCAAGAACCAATGGCGGGGGCGGCGGTGCGCTTGCCGGGAGCGGGGAGTGGGATTACAATGCGGGCTCTGCGACTTCTGTCGGAAGCAAGGGGGACGAGGTGAATTTCCTCGTAATCATGTGCGACACGATGCGTGCTGACCACCTGGGGTGCTATGGGAACGACTGGATCAAGACGCCGAACCTGGATGCTTTTGCGCGGGAAGGGGTGGTGTTCGAGCGGGCGTACTGCGGGTCGTGGCCGACCGTGCCGAATAGGACGGATCTGTTTACGGGGAGATACGGAGAGCCGCTCCATCCGTGGGTTCCGCTTTCGCGCGAGGCGGTGACGCTGATAGACGTGATGAGGGCGAACGAGTACGTCTGTCACCTGATACTGGACACGCCGCACCTGATGAATTACGGGTTCGGGTTCGACAGGCCGTTTCATTCGTGGTGGATGATACGTGGGAACGAGAAGGACAGGTTCAACTCGGACTGGGGGGCGACGGAGATCGGCCACGCGCGGAATCGAATGGTGGCCGAACGGGCGGTGGAGCAAGCGCTGTATCTGAAGAACACGGCAGGGCGGACAGGGGAGAAGGATTACTTCGCGCCGAAGATGATGTGCGCGGCGATGGACTGGCTGGAGAGAAACTACAAGCACGAGAAGTTCTTCCTGTGGGTTGACTGCTTCGATCCGCACGAGCCGTGGGATCCGCCGCAACATTACGTCGATCCGTATGACCCGGAATTCGTGGGGGAGGTGCCGACGAATTTCTTCGAGGATGCGAACATCACAGGTCGCGAGCTGAAGCAAATCCGTGCGCGATATGCAGGGGAGGTGACGATGGTGGACAAGTGGGCGGGGCGCGTGCTGCGAAAACTGGATGAGCTTGGGATAGCTGACGAGACGGCGGTGGTGGTGATTTCCGATCACGGCACGGGACTGGGGGATCACGGGAAGATCAAGAAAAGCACTCCGATCTACGAGGAGGTCGGGAGAATCGTTTGGCTGATGAGGCTGCCGGGGTCGTTGCAGGTGCGGAAACGAGTGAAGGCGCTGGTACAGCCGGCTGACCTGATGCCGACGCTGCTGGAGCTTGCGGGCATCGAGTCGCCGGATTTCATTCAGGGCAGTTCAGTGCTTTCGCTGATAAAGGGCCGAAGGAGGAAGGTGCGCGGGATTGCGGTGACAGGGTCGATGTCGGTGGGGAGGAGGGCGGTGGAGTTGACGGTGACGAGCGAGAGGTGGTCGCTGATCCATCCCGTGAGGCGTGGGGGCTGGGAGCTTTATGATTTGAAGAATGATCCGCGGCAGAAGAAAAACGTCATCGCGAAGCACGCGGCGGTCGCTGAGGATTTGCATGAGAAACTCCTCGGTTGGCTGGCGGAACACGATGCGCCCGAGTGGCTGCGCGGCGCGTACGAGAAGTGCGAAGAAGTGAAGGACGACGAAAGCCGCATCCGAAGCGGCTACGAGAGGCACTTGGGCAGGAAGGTAGGGGTGCCATCCTGGCGCGTGTCGTTCTCGGATGATTGAAGGAGAAACAAGCTGTGGCAGAGAAAGTGAGAATTGGTTTCGTGGGTGTAGGTTACATGGGGCAGGTGGCTCACTTGAGGAATTATGCGACGCTGGAGGATTGCGAGGTCGCAGCGATCGCCGAGCTTCTTCCGAGCCTCGGCAAGAAGGTGGCCGCGCGGTACGGGGTGCCGAAGGTCTACGGGCATTATGAGGAGATGTTGGAGAGGGAGGAATTGGATGCGCTGGTGGCGGCGCAGCCTTTTACGAGGCATGGGCTGGTGCTGCCCGGGTTGGCTAAAGCGAAGCTTCCCATTTTCCACGAGAAACCGCTTGCAAACTCGGTGGAGACGGGTCGGAGGATTGTCGAGGCGGTAGAGCGGGCTGAGACTTGGCAAATGGTGGGATACCATAAGCGGAGCGACCCGGCGACGATGTATGCGAAAGCGGAGGTGGAACGGCTGAAGGAGACGGGCGAGCTTGGTGCGATGACGTACGTGCGGGTGTTCATTGCGCGCGGGGACTGGGTCGCGAACGGGGCGACGGATTTGCTAAAGGCGGACGAGCCGGCTGCGAAGCTGGAAGAGGACCCCCCGCCGAAGGACATGGACGAAAAGACGTACAGAGAGTTCTCCAATTTCAATGTCTATTTCTGTCACCAGATCGACTTGCTCAGGCACATGCTGGGAGAGCCGTACAGGGTGAAGTACGCGGATGGTCCGGGTGTCGTGTTGGTCGGCGAGAGCGAGAGCGGGACCACCGGGGTGATAGAGTTGGCCCCATACGGCATGAGTGTGGGTTGGGAGGAGTCGGTGCTGGTGTGCTTCGAGCGAGGGTACGTGAAGGTCGATCTACCCGCGCCGCTGGCGGTCAATCGCGCGGGGCGTGTGGAGATACTGCGGGACTTGGGAAAAGAGTCGAGACCCGAAACCATCGTGCCTCATCTGCCTTCCGTGCACGCGATGCGGCAGCAGGCGATGAACTTCGTGGCTGCGGTGCGGGGCGAGACGAAACCGATGTGCGATGGGAGGCAGGCGCTGGAGTGCCTGGAGAGAGTGCGGGAGTACTTCAAGCTGTGGAAAGGGATGTGAGCGCGGGGCCCGTTCAATTAGGGGCTGCGTATGAATAAGACCATGCTTCGGGAGTTTCCCCATCCCCCGGCGAAGTATCGGGGCAAGCCGTTTTGGGCGTGGAACGGGAGGCTCGAGCCGGAGGAGCTGCGCCGTCAGGTGCGAATCATGAAGAGGATGGGGTTCGGCGGATTCTTCATGCATTCGCGGGTGGGGCTGGAGACGCCGTACCTTTCGGATGAGTGGTTCGAGTGCGTCGAGGCGTGCATTGATGAGGCGGAGAAGACGGGGCTCGAGGCGTGGCTCTACGACGAGGACCGGTGGCCTTCGGGGTCTGCGGGCGGGCTTGCGACGAAAGACCGTAGGTACCGGGCGCGATACCTTGTGATGGAAGAGACGCGGGAATGTGCTCGGCTGAAGTGGGGGAAGGATGTGCTGGCGGCGTTCACGGCAAGGGTGGATGGTACGAACGCATGGGATGTGATAGGGGTGCGAAAAGGCCGGCGGCCTGCGCGATTGCAGCGGGGAAGGGAGCTCCTGATCTTCCGCGCCGAGGCGATGGAGCCAAGCAGTTGGTACAACGGAGGCGCGTATCTGGACACCCTGAGTCACGAGGCGGTGAGGAAGTTCATCGAAGTCACGCACGAAGCGTACCGGAAGAGGGTTGGGAAGCATTTCGGAAAGCGGGTGCCGGGGGTCTTCACCGATGAGCCGAGCTACATGACGGTGGAGTCTTTCAAGCTGGAGAACCGGCTGCCGTGGACGCCGAAGCTGCCGGGTATTTTCAAAGAACGATACGGCTATGACATTCTTCCGCGTCTGCCGGAGCTATACTTCGACATCGACGGGCACAGGGTCACGCGTGCAAGGCTGGACTACCACGATTGCGTTACGCACCTCTTTGTGGATGCGTTCGCGAGACAGATTGGGGAGTGGTGCGAGCAAAATGACTTGCTGCTGACGGGGCACGCGCTGTGGGAGGAATTGCCGTCGAGCATCGCGCGGTCAACGGGTAGCGTGATGCGATTCCTGGAGCACTTGCAGGCTCCGGGGATGGACGTGCTGACTGAGTTGAAGCGGGAATACGACACGGCGAAACAGGTTGCGTCGGTTGCGAGGCAGCTCGGGCGGAAGTGGCGATTGAGCGAGATGTACTCGCGAAGCGGCTGGGATTTCCCGTTCGCGGGACATAAGGCGATAGGGGACTGGCAGGCGGCTCTGGGGATAAACCTGCGCTGCCATCACCTGGCGTGGTACACGATGGAAGGGCAGCGAAAGCGCGACCGGCCCGCGAGCATTTTCTACCAATCGCCGTGGTGGGAGGATTACAGCAAAGTTGAAGACTACTTCGCCCGCGTGCACGTGGTGATGAGCCGCGGGGAGGAAGTGCGAGACCTGCTGGTAATCCATCCGGTGGAGAGCGCGTGGGCTTTATGCAAGAAGGGGTGGTTCGACGGGAGGAGGACTTCGGCGGAAGCGGCCGCTTATGACATGGTGCTGGTGGAACTGCGGGATTCGCTGCTGGCTGCGAACATCGATTTCGATTACGGGGATGAGGACATCCTGACGCGTCATGGCGGGGTGAATGGAAAAGGGGAACTGAAGGTGGGGAAGGCGAGGTACAAGGCGGTGGTGGTGCCGCCGCTGGTGACGATACGAGGGAGCACGCTTGAGCTGTTGGAGAGGCTGAAGCGCACGGGCGGCAGCGTCGTCTTTGCCGGCGACGTCTGCGAGCACGTGGACGGGAAGCGTTCGAGCGAAGCGATACAGTTTGCACGCACGTGCGAGAAGGCACCGCCCAAAGGCGCGAAGCTGGTTCGCGCTGTGGAAGCGACGTGCCGGAGAATTTCCATACGAGGTGATCGCGGCAAGGAGATCGTGCCCGCGCTGCATCTTCTGAAAGAGGACAGGGACGCTTTCTATCTTTTCGTCTGCAACGTCGGCTGCGATTTCGTCAGACGGAGACGAGGCGCGGTGGGGGACATACCGGTGCGTGAGCGGAGGGTCTCGTTCGACGATGTAAGGATTCGCGGTTTCGACGGGTGCGGCGGGACGCCGGTTGAGCTGAATGCGGAGAGCGGCGAGACCTTCACCGCGGACGCGGAGCCACGGGACGGAGGGTGGGAGATACGGACGAGCCTTCCCAGATTGGGAAGCAGGCTGTTCGCGGTTCCGAAGAGAAGGGAGCATACAAAGCATCCCAAGAGGAGGCGGCTGAAAGAGGTGCGAAGTCGCAGGCTGGATAAGCACACGTGGAAGATCGACTTGTCGGAATGCAACAATCTGGTGCTGGATCGCCCTCGGTACAAGATCGGGGCGGGCGAGTGGCGGGGGCCGGAAGAGATACTGAAGGTCGATATGGAAGTGCGGGATAGCTTGGCGATCCCTCGAAGAAGTGACAGGATGGTGCAGCCGTGGGCTCAGCGTAGGTCGCGGAGCGCGAAAAGTGTGCGGGTTGACCTCGAGTACGATTTCCTGGTCAGGTCACTTCCGACAGGAGAGCTCTGGCTGGGGCTGGAGCAGCCGCAGCGTTTTGAGGCCGGCGTGAACGCGGTACGCGTGAGCACCGAGTCGGAGGCCGGTTGGTGGACGGACCGTTCGCTGCGGAAAGTTCCGTTCGAGCCGTCGCTCTTGCGACTGGGGAAGAACGAGATAAGGCTGATCTGCGAATACGACGAGTCTCACCCGGGGCTCGAGGCGTCGTACGTATTGGGTGAATTCGGAACCGAAGTGAAGGGGACGAAAACGTCGATCACCGAGATGCCCGAGGAGTTGAAGCTGGGGGACTGGACCAAGCAGGGACTGGCGTTCTATTCGGGTTCGGTGACGTACAAGGACAAAATTGTTGTGAAGGTGAAAAAAGATGAGCGGGTATTCCTGCAGGTTCCGAGCTACAACGGGGTGGCGGTAGTCGTGAGCGTGAACGGCAGAAGGGCGGGGATGATCGGGTGGGAGCCGAACGAAGTGGAGCTGACGCCGTTCATCGATCAAGCGGAACTGTGTCTTGGGATCGAGGTGCTTGGGCACCGGCGGAACTCACACGGGCCGCTTCACCTCGCTGCGAAGATTCCCAACCAGGTGACGCCGGAGTGCTTCACGGCCAAGGGGGAGCAATGGGCGGATGAGTACCAGCTTGTGTCCTGCGGGCTGATGGAACCGCCGGTCCTGGTTGTGCGGAGCTAACAGGCCGCACATGAACGTTGGTCGTCCCATCCGGATTTCCCAGCGAGGTACCGGCTCAGTCGCGCAATATCCTGGGAGTGATGAAGACCACGAGCTCCGTGTCAGTGTCCTGTGTCAATTTGTTTCTGAACGCGAAGTTGATGATGGGAATGTCGCCCAGGATGGGTACCTTGCGGATGATTTCTCTGCTGAGGTGTTTGAGCAATCCGCCGATCACGACCGTTTCCCCGTCGCTGACCTTGACTTTGGACTCGACCGAGCGACGCGTGACGAGAGGGAGGTCTTCGCGTCCGCCGCTTGTGCCGGTGACGTCGCTGACGTCGGGAACGATACTCATGAGTATATCGCCGGATCGCGTCACAGTGGGTGTGACGTTGAGGATTACGCCGGACTCGATGACCTCGAGGTCGGAGGTCGGGAAGTTCAGGTTTCCGGTGAGTATGACGAAGTAGCGCTCTTCGACGATCTTGATCTGTGCGGCCTCTCCTTCGAGGGTGACGACGACGGGATTCGCCTTTATGTCCACTTCGGCGGTCTGCGCAAGCGCACTTAGCTCGGCGACGATGGTTCCGACCACATTACTGGAGTAGGCGGGGAAAGCGCCTTCGACGAACGACATCGTGCCTTCCGCGTCGAGGTCCATCAGAGTGTTCATCCAATTCATTCCCTTATCGTCCTCGGCGGCCCAGGATATTTCGGTGACGACCGCTTCGATTCTGACCTGATGACGGGGGCTGTCGATCTGGTTTATGCTGTCGATGACGTTTTCGACGACGGCCTCGGGCCCGGTGACGATCAACACGTGGTCCTCGTCGGACGCAACGCGGGTGTAAGGAAGAAAGAACTCGGAGAGGCGATTTCTGACCTGGCTGGCCGGCAGGTCGGTCTTGATGGATTCGGTCCTGCTGAGGAGGGCGTAATTGACGCTCTCGGGCGTGGCGGCGCCGACGAGGTAGTAGTCCCCCATGTCCCTCCAGGTGAATCCGCCGGAAAGGCACATCATGGAGAGCGCCTTTTCGAGGGGAACGCCGTCGAGGGAGAGAGTGACCCATCCTTCGACGGAGGCGTCGGTGATGATGTTGACCCCTGTCTGTGCGGCCATGTCGGATATGGCTTCGCGGATGTCGGTGTTGAAGAATACGTTGTTGACTTTTGGCTGATTGGCGAGCCGTTCGGCCTCTTTCTGCTTTTCGAGCGCGAGTCTGACGGCCTCCGGGGTGGGCTCGGGCTGAGCGGAGGCGGAATTCGGGGCGGGGGTCGTCAGAGTCGTCGGTGTCTCTGCCGCGCTGGCGGTTGACTCGCTGTCGTTGTGCGGGAGCTCACTTCGGGCTTCCGCCATCTCTACCGCCAGTGCCGCGTCTATCTCGCTGAGACGCGACCGGACGATCTGGATTTCGTACGGCTCCAGACGGTCGCTCATGGCGGCAACCTTGGCGTAAGCGCTCCTGGCGGCCTCGAGGTCGCCGGTCAGATACAGAGACGATGCTTGTTCGAGCAAGTTCTGAGTTTCGATGCGGGCCATCCGTTCCGCCTCGATCCTCTGCATTTCCTCTGCAATTCTTGTTTGGGCGATCGCTTCGTACTCTTGCAGGCGAGCATCGTTATCCGGGCCGAGCGATATGACCGCGGAGGCTATCTCGCGAATGATCGTGAGTGCATCTTCGTACCTTTGGGCTTCCAGCAAGGGCTCGATCTCGTCAAGCCTGGCGATGAGAAGGTCCCTTTGGCTTTCCATTTGCAGCCTGGCCTCGGCTTTTCCCATGTGTTCCCTGGCGGAAGCCTTGAGGGTCCAACCGGCGGCTTTGGATTTCTCTACTTGCGAGAACAGCTCGACGGCGCTACGGTAGTTGCCCGCTTCGTATTGTTGGATGCCGAGAGCCAATTGGTTTCTGATCTCTCTCTGCTGCTTTTCTTCGGCCAACTTCTTGTCGATTTGCCCGAGATAGGAGGATATCTTGCGGTTGACGGACCAGCCGAGGGAGATGTCAGCGCTACGGACGTCTTCGAGGGTGGCTTTTGCGGCCTCGTAGTTGCCGGCTTCGTACAGCTTTTCGCCATTTTGGAAGCGTTCGAGCCAGTACTGTCTGCGTGCCTCCTCGATCCGCCGTTCGGCTTCCTCCTCTTCCTTTGCCTTCATTTTGCGAAGTGTTTCGTCGATGTCGTTGAGGCGCTTGTGAACGTTGCGGCCCTGGCGCGACGTCAAGAATTGTTCCCTGGCTTTGAGTTCAGTGTAGGCCTGCTTTGCGGCCAGGTAGTTACCGTCGGAGTATAGCGCTTCAGCTTTTTCGTAGAGCGCCTGGGCTTCCTCCTCTTGCTGCTGACTCGGGCTGGGCGAAGCCTCGGTCGGAGGGGCAGTTGTGCCGGTAACGTCTTCCTCAGGCGCGGAGGCGGCGAGCTGGGCTTCCTCTTCGGAGGCGGGGAACAAGGACCTATCGATCTCTTCGGCAATCAGGAACATGGGGTAAGGCCAGTACTGGCCGCGGAGTTCGGTTTTCTCGTGCAGGTTGGGGTCATACGCCCACTGGTATCCGGCGGCCTTGGCCACGGCGGCGACGGCTTGGTCGAGGGACATTTCTTCCAGTCGGACGGTAATGTTCTTGTTCAGATCTACAGACGGGTCAGTGGCGACGCCCATGCCGCTGCTTGCCTTTTCGATTGCGATGAGCACTTCGCCGAGCGGCGCATCCGTGAAGGTCTGGTTGATCATGACGGAGCCGCCGGTTCTAACTCCGACATGAGTGCCGCATCCGGTGGAAATGGCGGCGAGGAAAGCGAGCGATGCCGAAAGTACGACCAGTTTCCTAGAGAATCTCATCTTCTGTTTCCCCTTCTTGAATTTCCTCGATGAACTCGGGTGCGGTTATCTCCTGATCGACCGTGAACTCGACGGTGCGCGTGTCCTGGACTCTCGACTTATCGTCAGACGTCACGCCGGTGACCGTAGCTGCCGCGACGTATTGGTTGATGGGAAGGCCCCAGGGGAGAGGGACCTCGACAGTAGTTTCCTGGCTGGGGAAGACGGTTTCTTCGAACGGTGCGGAGGCTACTTCTTCGAATTTTTCCATCTTGAGAACCCTGATAATGCCGGTCAGGTTGAGACGTGCATTGCCGGAGTTCTCGAAGCCGACCCTGGCGACAAAGGAGGAGGAGCCGGTGGCCGGTTCAAGCATTTCGAGCTGGGTGATTCGGCCTTTGGCCGCGAGTGTGCCGGGGATGGTTACGACGACCGGGGTCTCCCATTTTGTCGGCTCTTCGTCCTGAAGCTGCCCGGCGCTGACCAGCTTGGCGAATCTCTCGCCCTCTGCGTCTTCGGGGAGGCGGAGCAAGAGGGTGATGTTTCTGGACTGACCTGGGCCGAGGGTGATGTCTGCAGGGGCGGATTCGATCCAGGGGACGGCGGACCAACGGCTATCGACCTCGTCCTGAGAGGCGGTGTCGATTTTCAGCTTAACGGGAGTCTGTTCGTATGACTTATACTTGAGCACCTGTCTTCTGAAAGCGCCGGGGGGAGCTTCGAAGGTCACCGCCTCGGGCTCGTACATTACCGCGATGGGAAGTGTGCCCGCCTGGCCGGCCATGGCTTCGGTCACGGTGAAAGGTATTTCCTTGTATGCTCTGGACCTGCCGTAGTAGAAGGTCGCCCGCGCGGTGTAGTCTCCGACTGGGAGGCGGCGTTGTATGAGGGCCTGAAACTTTCGTACTGCGCCGGGGAACAGAGTCTTGGGAGTTTCGGCGAGGATCGCTTGCCCCCAGCGGCGGTAATCTTTGTCGATTATCGAAAGGTTGCCTACGGCTTGGATATGTATGTTGCCCTGGTTGGCCAACAGCGTGGAGAAGGTGTAACCCTCGCTTGGCGCGAGCGCCCCGGTGAACTCGGCGATTTCGGCGAGACGTAGCTGCTGAGAGTTCCGTATGGTGAGGTAAACGAAAGCGGCCGCGCGCTTCTGGACGACGATTTTTATTTGGCCTTCGGGTTCGGGTTCCACGGCCTGTACCATTATCGCCGCGAACCTGGCTCCGCCGGTCTTTATGTTACGGGGTACGCGAATCTTCCCGATCACGACGCTGCGCCCCAGGGGGGGGAGTTCGAGCGTTTCCCGGTCGAGTTCAATCCAGGGCGCGGCCGACCACTCGGTCGTGCCGGCAGGGGGAAACACGGCCTTTCCTTCCAGGTCCATGGTGAGATCGGTTAGGTAGATTTTGAATGCTTGTCCTTGGAGGGGGCTTTCGTTGATGACCGTGAGGCCGATATCGGCGACCCCACCGCGCGGAGCCTCGGGTTCGAGTTTTACCGGGGACACCGTGAATACGATGTCGGCGGGAAAGGCATACGACGCAACGACCCCTACCAGAAGCGTCGCGCCAAAATAGTGGCCGATCAGCCTCACTTTATGGCTCGCTGCAGAATGTGATCAAAACAGCGTTCTCATACACGCCGGCGGAATTGCATTTGCCCACTATCAGCTTCTGCCACAGGGAGAATTGGCGCACGCCCCAACCGTGATGAGTACACATCGGCCAGATGGGATAGCAACGGTTCTCAAGGGAGCCGGCGAGCGTCCAGCCCCATGCCTTCGCCGCTTTGATGCTGTCCCCGAAGGAATAATAAACGTCGATCTCGTCTCCGTCCGGGGCGGCCAAGTTCCCCGAAGACTCGAATTCCATCCACACGAGTGAATTGGATCTGACGGCGATTTGGCTGGCGACTGCGGAGTAGGTGCCGGGGTGCTGAATGGTCCAGCGAATGTCGGTGCCCTCGACGGCAGCCTGGATCCAGTGTGGGACGCAGAAACGGCAAAGGGGACCGGGAACTTCATATCCGTCGGCGGACCTGACGATCACACGCCAGTAGTAGTCGCCGGGAGGCAAAGGTTCTTCGACGGTCCACTGGCATTCCTTTTGATTCTGACTCACGAGTTGAGGTGACTCCTCGGAGCCGAAGTAAACATCGTACCTTACGAGTTCGGGCGGCGCGATCTGTGACCAAGTAAGGGTCAAGGGCCCGGTAGGCACGATGTCCTCGTCCAAAGGCGTGGGCTTAAGAGCGGCTGCTGCGGCTTGCGCCAGTGAGGGGAGCGCTGCAGATTTGTCGGCCGGGACGAGGTCGGTTGTGTCAGCCGGCGCGGGAGAAAGGGAGCCCAGCGCCAAGGCGATGACCACGGCCAGCGCGATCTGTTTCATTCATTCCACTCCCAACAGTTCTTTCCAAGTAGTCGATTTGTGGAGGGGGGCGGCAACCGCCCCCCTCCCTTTTTGCCACGGAGCCGTTGACTCCGTGCCGCTGCGTGCTCAGACCAGCCTACAGCAAGAAGTCACACGTCGGGCAGAAAGTGATCGTGAACTGGTTGGTGTAAATGCCGCAGGTGTTGCACTTCTCCACGACGATCTTCTGCCACAGATGAAACACGATCTGGTGATCGGGCTCTTCTCTGATAGGTATGATCTCGAAGAACTGGTCGAGGTCGGCGGCCGGAACCCAGCAACTAGGTATCTGGCCCACGCCCTCGCCCCAGAAGAGCTCGATTTCCTGGTCGCCGGGAGCGCCGGGATCGACATTAACCAGGTTGCCGGCACCGGTCGTGAACACGCCGATATCGCCGTTGGACATGATGTCAAAGAACATCGTGTCCGCAGCGTAGGTACCGGGGTGCTGCACTATCCACAGGACGTCCTTGCCGCTGAACGTGGCCTGCATCCACTGCATGACGATGGCGGTGGTGGTGATGACCAGAGGACTTCCGTCCGGCCGCTCGTCAACGCAGGGGAGGCAGCAGAACGTCCAGTAGATGGGCCCGCACGGCACGGCGAGCAGACCTGGGCTGGGCTGGGGAGACCAGTTGCCCGAATGCTCCATAGAAGCGTCGCATACCGGATCAGCCGGTACCCACGCGCCCGTCGGATCCAGCATCCAGACGGGGTTTTGTGCCATGGCGAATCCCGAGAACAGGATCGCCGCCACGGCTGCCAATATGAAAGTCTTTCTCATCACAGTCTCTCCAAAGATTGTACCTAGAAATGCTCCACAAGATGTCCCTACTAATCCTCCCCTTGTGTCATAGGCCCTCCTTTCTGCTGCTCAGAATACGGGGGGAACACGAAGCATGAAACGGGCTGGGAAATCGGACGCCGGGGAGAGTCCCAACCGGCTCTGTAAACGCGATGGTGGAATAGGCAGAAAAGTCTATATATAGGGGGTGAAGGGCAGGAGAGGGTTGACATGTTGAGCATATCGGTCCATGATTAGAAATGAGAGGGTTATGGCGCATTCGGTGCCTCCTCTCTGCCGACCGGTTGTAGCTGCCAGGCGCCCGGTCGGCGTTTTTGTTGTCTCAGCGAAACAGTGGAGTGAAGCTGCGCGCAGGAAGAGAGTGGTGAACGAAGCCTGAGGAATCCCGGACGCTCCGCGAATTGCGCTGCCGGCCGTCCGATCCCCCGCTAGTGTCTTGTCGAGCCGGCGTCCTTGCCAACTCCCCCTCCTCCCTGCGTGCTGCCACTCGTTCCCCCCGGAACCGGCGGCGCACTTGCGCCTAGTGACAGCTTGACTGGTTGAAGATATAGGAGCTTGGATGTCCTGTCAAGTGCAATCCGGAAAAATCTTCCGGCCATTTTTCGCGGCTCTCTCTGTTGAGGCTTTCCCCCTTCTCATCATGCTCCCAGTGCCCATGCAAGGCGCTCCTCCCCCCGCGAGGGAAGATGTAAGAACTCGACTCCCATGCCGAGTTTCTCGTCGGTTTCAATCCTGACGGGCCTGCAAGTCGCGGCGAGGCCCGAAGCGGCCCCTTTTCTGACTTTGAATTCGAGAACAAAAGGTTGAGCAGGCAAAGAGCCCTGGCTCAAGCGAATATCCGAGAGGAAAGCCCCTCCGCGGCTGAGATTTCGGATGGTCGCTGCGCCGGCGGCGGCGGGTTTGCCCTGTCCCTTGACGGAGAGCCTGAGAGCGGCCGGCCAATTTGCGGGTACGCGGGGATGCTCTCGCTTGTGTTGAAAGAAAGCGGGACTGGGTTCCGCCGCCGGGCCGATTCCGAGAAGCTGATGGAGCTTGGCGGCAAGAGCTTTGGAATCCCACGGGTCGACCCAGTGATCGCTGAGGCCCAGTTCCGCGATTTCCGTCTTGGTTACGTTTACGTCGGGACTGGTGGAAAGGACGACCTTAGCCTGCTTGAGCGGGGGCAGATTGCGAAGGCAGCGAATGGCGTTTCGGCCATCCATGTCCGGAAGATTGGCGTCAATGACTATCAAGTCGGGCCGCCACTCGAACGCCGTTCCGCAAACGGTGGCGCCGCCGTGGACGCATCGGACCTCGATCTCAGTGTCAGGCGCGAGAACCGACTTAATCATCTCTTCGTGAGATTCGTCGGTGGTCGCCACGAGTATGCGTCGCTTGGAGACCAACAATCTTTCGGTGGGGATGTGGTGGGCTTCCATGAACTTGAGAAGGCTCTGTTTGGATATGAGCCTTTTCCCCGTCACGGGATGACGCCTGCCGGTGAGGTCGCCTTTCTCAAATCGGCGGATGATAGTAGAGGGAGAGAGGTGTAGGAGGTTGGCTGCTTCGCCCGTGGTCAAGAACTCTTTGCGAGCGGGCAATTCCCTTCTCTCCGGCTTGCTAATATGCCCCGACCGCCTGAAACGTGTTCTTAGGGCCGGGAACCACGCTTCAGGAAGCCAACTCGGCGCCCCGATCGCCGTGCTGGACTTGATGTGGAGATAATGGGGCAGTGAAGCCGGGTTGTCAATAGCCTTTCATGATAATTTGCTAATTTGTCAGGATGTGAGGTCGAAAGGCGGCGGGAGCTTGGAGGGATGGCACCAAAGGATGGCGGCGCGACCTAGTATTCCTTTGCGGCGAGGACGAGCAGACTGAGACCGTCGGCGGCGAGAAAAGACTCAATCACCCGGAAGGCGTTGCGGCGAAGGTGCCAGATTACTTGAAAGAGGCTGTATCGGTACGAAGATGCGGCACTGATTATTTCGCCCGCGGCGAAAGCAAGCTCTTGTCCTGCTATCTCGATGGAGGTGTCTCTGAGCAGCTCTATCTGCGCTCGAGTCTGGAAGGAGTTTCCGAACAGCGTGCTCACTGAAGCAAGACGGAGGCTCAGGCGGCAATCATCCGGGCGGAGGCCGCGATCGACGAGCGGCCCGATGTTGTATTGGAAGTAATCTTGCGATGGTTGCTGTTTCTGGACGTCGTCTCGCCAGCGGGTGCGAGCCTCTGCGGGCGTGGGAAAGAGGTGGCAGTCGAACAGAAAGCGATCAGCGGGAGAGAGCTGGCTGCTTATGACAGGCAGGAAATCGTCAGGTTCAAAGTCACAGAAGCGCCCCCCGAGGAGGCAAAGCAAGACGGGGGGGTGCCAATGATCGCGGATTCCGGGAAGGTCTTCGATGAGAGCGACGAAGCCGGTCTTTTCGACATCGATGTGCTTGACGGCGCTGAGAACGGCGTCGACCATCCGGCTGCTGGGATTTACGGGGATGTAGGCCCGCACGTCGCGCTGGAGGAGGGCGTTAAGCAAGAAGGATTCGGTTTCGGCGTCGAGCACCCCGACGCTCACGATCTCGAGAGAATCGGGCAGGTGACCAACGATCTGAGAGAGGTTGTCGCCGAGGAGTCCGGCAAGCGCTGAGGATGAGGGGAAAGCGGGCGAGCGATTGAGGCGTTGGCAATTGTCGACGCCCGATTCGCACAGGACTGCGAAGCGGCCGGGGAGCTCGCGATTCCGGAGCGAGAGAAGAAGTAGCTGCTCCAATTGTTCCTCACTGCTAAGGCGTATCTTGTTGACGGAACTCAAGGTGTGCTCCGGTTGAGGACAATAAGCGTCGAACGCGGTCGCGTGTGTTGGTGCTTTGTTGCGCCTCGGTGCTTGGCTGTCCTCTCAGCTCGTCACGATGGACCAGGGCTGATCAGTTCTTCTGATTCCATGCTAGAGGGGAGTGATACAAGTGCAAGCGAATCCGAAAAGATTTTTTCGCGAACAGATTGGATGTGTCGGCCGCATCGAGAACGAAGTACGAGTTCGGCAGAGGGAGTTGAAGCGCCGGTTTCCGTTGAATCCAAGCCGTGGGTGAGTGTAGAATCCTATTGTCAATGACGCAAGTTGCGGAGACGAGCATGAGCGTATTGTCGGCCGTCGGGAATACCCCTCTTGTCGAATTGAAGTGCCTAAATGGTAATCCTAGGGTGCGGGTGTTTGCAAAGCTGGAAGGGAATAACCCTGGGGGCTCGGTGAAGGATCGGGCGGCGCTCTACATGATAAGCAGGGCGGAGGAATCGGGGGAGTTGAAGAAAGGCGCAACCATACTGGAGCCGACGTCCGGGAACACGGGGATAGCGCTGGCAATGATCGGGGCGGCGAAAGGCTATCGGGTGAAGCTCACGCTCCCAGAGTGCGTGAGCACGGAGAGACGGGAGATCCTGGAGGCGTTCGGAGCGGAAGTCCTGCTGACCCCGGCGCGGGAGGGGACGGACGGGGCGATCAGAAGAGCGTACCAGGCGGTGGAGGAGGAGCCGGGGAAGTACTACATGCCGAATCAATTCGCGAATGAGAGCAACGTTCTGGCGCATTACGGGACGACAGGGCCCGAGATATTCGACGGGACAAACGGCGAGGTGGACGTGTTCGTGGCGGGGATGGGGACCACCGGGACTCTGATGGGAGTCTCTCGATACCTGAAAGAGAGGAAGAAGGGCGTGAGGGTGGTCGGGGTCGAGCCGACCGAAGGGCACACCATTCAGGGGCTCAAGAACATGAAGGAATCCATCGTACCCGCCATTTATGATCAGTCACGGCTGGATGAGAAGGTGACGGTATCGGACGGCGCTGCGTTCGAGATGGCGCGACGGGTGGCGACGGAGGAAGGGATATTTGCCGGGTTATCGAGCGGGGCCGCGCTGGCCGGAGCGCTGGAAGTAGCATCAAGGATGGAGTCGGGCACAATTGTTACGCTTCTCCCGGACAGGGGCGACCGCTACCTGAGCACAATGCTGTTTCGTTCCATCTGCGCGAAGTGCCCGCCGTGATTCCCCGAGCGCAGGGAAGTGGAGACGGCTGGGCGAAAGCTACCCGTGAACAGCTTGAGATCGAGGTCAATGGGGATCGGAAAGACCGAGACGGAATATGCAGGGCCGCCCGCTGACAATTCCAACGGAACCGTACGATAAGAGGTACGAGACCACGGAGCGAAACAACATTGCCGCGATCCGATATTAGCGCCCGAGGAGTGCAACGCGCCGAGAGGATCAGGGAGCAGCTTCTTGCGATGGGCGAGGGGGTGAGGGGTTCGCTCCGCGAAAGGCTGATCAGGGAGTCTCTGGCAAAGACGGAATCCCAGGCATGGCCGATCCGGCGAGCGAAGGCGTTCAAGCACATCCTGGATAATACCGAGCCGGTGATCCTGGAAGGGGAGCCGATCGTGGGCTCGATCATGGGGCTGTTCCCGTTGAGGGAGCCGCAACCGGTACATGCAGGGATACGGGAGGAGGCCGAGCGGCACCTGTTCGACGTCGTTGAAAGCGGCGAGGGCGTTTCGTGCGACCGTGAGCTGATGGAGCACGACTACAACTACCGGGGCGGAAGAGTGGGGTTCGAGGAGTTGAAGTCGCTCTCTGAGGAGATCTCCGAAAAACGAGGTGAGGAGCTGGGGCTCTCTTATGGGCAGATTTTCGGCGAGCTTCAGAGGTACTTCTCGGAGGAGCCGCAGGTCAGGCATCTGTCGCAGCAGTTCTTCCACGGGCGCAAAGAGCCGGAGGGTCCGCTGTGGAACTTTGCCAACCATCTCGCCGTGGACTATGGGAAGGTGCTGCAAGCGGGGTACGGCGGCCTGCTGGAAGAAACTGAACGGTATCTCGAAGGCGCAGCCGGGAAGAAAAGGGAATTCTACGAAGCGGTGGTGATTTCGCTGCGGGCGGTGATGGAGTTCATATCGAAGTATGCGGATGCGGTGGCGGAACGGGCCGAGAAGGAGGCCGACGCCGAGAGAGCTGATGAGTTCCGGCTGATGGGAGCGATCCTGAAGAGGATTTCGAGCGAGCCGGCGCGAGGTTTCCGTGAGGCGCTGCAGCTCTTCTGGATGACGCACATCTGCCTGGCGCTGGCCGGAGGGATGGCTCTCGCCGCCGGCAGGTTCGATCAATATGCGTATCCTTTCTACAAACGGGATGTCGAGACGGGGCGGATCACGCCGGACGAGGCCGTCGAGCTGCTTAGCTGCCTCTGGTTGAAGTTCAACGAGCCTAAGCTCGGCGCGGTTCAGAACCTGACCATCGGGGGAGTGACCCCCGAGGGGACGGACGGGACGAACGAGCTTTCGTACCTGTGCTTGGATGCCGCGAGGCGGGCGAGGGTCCCGTATCCGAACGTCTCAGCACGCGTGCACGGAGATACGCCCGAACGGCTTTTCGCCGAGACGGCGAAGACAATAAGAGTGGGGCTGGGGTGCCCGTCGGTCTTCAACGACGGGATCATCATACCTGCGCTGTGCGAGGCCGGATTCGAGCTGGAGGACGCGAGGGACTACATGGTTATGGGGTGCCAGGAGATCATGATAGCGAGTAAGCAGCCCTCGTGGGACGTGAGCTATGGCTTCAACCTTCCCGGCTCGCTCAATAGGGTGTTGGATCGCTTGGCGGCGGAAGGGCCGGCGGGTTCGTTCGAGGAGCTGGTTGAAGCCTACAAGTCGGAGTTGGCGAGGGAGATAGGTTGGGTGGTGGCGTTCGCCGGCAAGAAGTACGAGCGAGTGTTCGAGACAGGGTCGGATCCGTTCGGTTCCGCGCTGCTGCAGGATTGCCTGGCCGAAGGGAGGGACATGTACCAGGGGGGAGCGAAGTACCCGGCGACGATAGGAATGTGGGCGCTGGGGCCGGCGACCGCGGCGGACTCGCTGGCCGCGGTTCGCAAGTTCGTGTTCGAGGACAAGGCGATGGAGTTGGCGGAACTCGTGGGGATCATGAAAAGGGATTTCGAGAAAGAGGAGGCGCTCCGGCAGTACCTTCTGAAGAAGCTGCCCAAGTTCGGAAACGATGACGAGAGGGTCGATCTGATTGCCAAGGAAGTGGCGGAATTTTTCTGCCGTGAAGTGCTCAGGCATCGCGGCCCGCACGGTGAATACTTCCTGCCGCTGCTGGCCTCGTACCTGGGGCACGTCGGAGCGGGAGCACAGACGGGGGCGACGCCGGATGGGAGGAAGGCGGGCGAGCCGCTGAGCGATGCCGCGTCCCCAGCGCAGGGAAGGGACGTGAGCGGCCCGACGGCGGCTCTCAAATCCATAACGAGGGTGGATCACAGGCTTTCTCCCGGAGGAGTGGCCGTGAACATCAAGTTCTCGCCGACCGCGCTGGAGGGTGAGAGGGGGTTGGGGAACCTGGGGTCCCTGCTGAGGGCCTATTTCGAGATGGGCGGGCAGGAGATACAGGTGAACGTCGTGAGCGGGAAGACCTTGTTGGCGGCAAAAAAGGACCCCGAACGATACAGGGACCTCGTGGTCAGGGTGGCGGGATTCAACGAATACTTCGTGAAGCTGGACTCGGAGCTTCAGGATGAGATCATCGCCAGGACCGAGCAGTGATCTCTTGAGCCGCGCGGGGAGGGTAGGCTGACCTTCTGAGTCCCTCCGCACAAGCACGTCCCGAGCCCGCACGGTGCGCAGGCATGGGGGATTCGACGCATGGCTTCCAGAGAATCGCAGGAGAGAGGCATCGTCCTGGAGGGAAAGGCGCTTAGGGTTGTGCTGGACGTGGAAACGGGGGCTTTTGCTTCCATCAAGAACAAGGCTGCCGGCCTAGAACTGGTCACACAGTGTCCCGCGGAGCCAAAGCCGCCGTGGGTTTTGGGCTTCACGCGGGTGCCGGGAGGAAAGCCCTTCAACCACGAAGTGGACGAGTCCCGGCAGTTCGATAGCTTTAAGTGGAAGCGACTGGCGGAATGCCAGGGAGTGCTGCTGGAGTGGAAGACGAC
The DNA here is from genome assembly GCA_964493415.1 of uncultured Planctomycetota bacterium. Lineage (GTDB taxonomy): Bacteria > Planctomycetota > DG-23 > CAZBND01 > CAZBND01 > CAZBND01. The sequence continues at coordinate 40,911 of CAZBND010000010.1, forward strand.
CGAAGGGCCGACCGTCGAGATGAAGGTGATGCTGAGGGGGGCGACTGCGGAATGGCCCGAGAGAGTGGACATATGGGCCGAGGCGGACAACCCTACGGGGCGAGTGCTTCAGACGCTTAATGCGCCATACGTCGAGGGGATCGGTCGACTTGGGAATGAGGAAGAAGCGAGGCTGAACCGGCTGGCGCATTCCGCCCATTCGGGATTCTTGGTTGACGACCCTGTGGGCTTGATGCATGAGCCCTTCGCGCCCGGCGAGCCGCTGTTCGAGTTCTGGCCGATGAGGTATCCGAACGGGTTCCACGCGCCGATGCAGTTCTTCTCCTACTATGTCGAGAGACGCGGAGGGTTCTACTTCGCTGCGCACGATCCGCATCACTCGGCGAAGTGCATCGATTTCAAGAAAGAGGCCGGCGGACAGGTCGTTATAAGCACGCCCAACTACCAGTGGGTGGAGCGCGGGGGCGAGGCGATGCGGCTGCGCTATCCGTACGTGATCGCGCCTTTGACGCGGGGAGACTGGTACGAGGGTGCGGAACTCTACCGGAAGTGGGTGACGGGCTCCGATGTCGAAAGCCCGACTTGGACGCGTCGCGGGCGCATCGAGGACAGGGCGAAGCGTGGTGACTGGGCATCGTGGCTGAGCGATGGCGTGGCCGTGTGCACATTCGGCTTGCCGGCGAGTTACGACGTGTCGCCGTGGCTGAGGGCCATCGATGCCGCGGCCGGCGGGCCGGTTTTTCACGTGTTCGGTCACGACTGGCCTGCGTACGCACCCGTATTCGTCGAGGGCAAGGAGTACGACGCGCTGGCTGCGGAGTGCGGGTGCCTGTGGGCGCGATGGCGACCTGTGGGTCCGGCGCAAGCGGGACAATTCGGGTACTGGGGCGGCCGGTTGTCGGAGGAGGAATGGCACGATGACTCGGCGGTGAAGGACATGCTTGCGAAAGCGGGGCTGCCGAACGGGCGCGGAGACGTGGAGACTGCGCGGGCGCTGCGGCGGGCGAATGCGGCGCTTCAGGAGTTCCGGCGGAGATACGACACGGGCATGACGGGGGCGGAAGTGGACAACTACTTCCCGACGCGGCTGACGCCGGAGAACGAAGAGGCGTGCGCGGAGAATAAGGATCCGAAAGCGCCTTTCCATTTTGACTATTTCCCGCACGGGCTGGATGTCGAGAAGCTGGGTTTGCTGACACGGGAGCGCGCCGAGAAGGTGGATAAGGACGCGGCGCGGTTTCTGCATCCGGCGTCGGAGTTCTTCCGGGATTTCCATGCGCGTCGGAGCGCGGCCATCGTGGAGCGAGGAGGATTTGAGGCGCTGTACTACGATATATCGGCGTCCAGCGGCGGCGAATACTCGGACAGGAGCGATTTCGGGATTCCGGCCGGGGCTGGCCGGAAGCTTATCGAGGCGCATCGTCGGCTTTTCGCCGAGACGCGAGAGCAGGCTTGCCGCGCGGGAGGAAGATACGTGCCGCAGGGGACGGAGGTGATGATCGAGAACTTCCTGGACGTGGTTGATTACGGTCAGTGGCGCGTGGGGGGAGGAGTGCATGGGGATATGGAAGGAGAGAACCTCGTGCCGTTTGTGAAAGCCGGACGGGCGCGGCGGATTCCGATGTGGACGTACGTGTATCACGAATTCGGCGGAGTGCGAATGGACGGGTGGACCAAGCTTTCCAAGAACTTCGGCGAATTGTTCTTCCACACGGCGGCGCAGATTGCCGTGGAGGGGCAGATACTGGAGGTGAACTATGAGTTTTCGCCGCTGGAAAGTTTTCCGGGCATCGATCGTCCGTCGCCACAGCTTGTCTACCTGAACCAGGTGAGACTTGATAACGACGTGCCGGAAGTCGATCCGGAGAAGCTGGCGTGGCTTGGGGAGGCGACGGCGGCAAGGACGGGGTTTGCGAAGGACTACCTCGCCTGGGGACGGATGGTTCCGCCGGGGAAAGTATCAGGTGGTGCGGAAGATGTGGAGTTCGACTGGTGGCACTACAACGACATTGACGGGCGGGAAGAGAAGGGAACGCTGCGGGTGCCGTCGGTAGTTCACGCGGCGTGGGCGTACCGGGATGAGCGGGTGGGCTTGGTGTTCGTGAACATCCTCGGGAAAAGGAAGCAGACTGTGAACGTGGAATTCGATCTCGCAGTGGCGGGAGTGAAAGGGGGCCTTGTGCGCGGGCGGCGCGCTACCCGTGACGAAAAGAGGCACTTGCCGGTGGAGTTCGGCGAAGGATCGGCGAGGTTCGAGTTGACGTTGCCTCCTAGGAAGATCGTCCTGGTGGAACTGACGCAGTAGCTGCGGGTCAAAGACTCTTCTGCTGAGCCGGGAAGTGGATGGTGATCCAGTCTGAGCGAATCCAGAATCTGAATGAGGGGGACACGCGGCGAGGGCGGTATGTGCTGTACTGGATGCAGCAGTCGCAGCGGGCGCGGTGCAATCATGCGCTGGAGTATGCGATCCGGAGGGCTAACGGGCTGAAGCTGCCGCTGGTTGTGCTGTTTGCGATAACGCAGCGCTTCCCCGAGGCGAACGCGAGGCACTATGCGTTCATGCTGGAGGGCCTGGCGGAAACGGAGGCGGCTCTGCGCAGGCGAGGGATAAGGCTGGTGATTCGGGTAGAGTCCCCGGTGACCGCGGCTACTAAGCTTTCGAAACAAGCCGCGCTGCTGGTGACGGATCGCGGGTACTTGAGAGTGCAGAAGCGATGGAGAAGGCGGGTCGCCGAGAGTGTTCCGTGCCGGATGGAGCAGGTGGAAGCCGACGTGGTCGTACCTGTCGAGGTGGCGTCGGGCAAGGAAGAGTACGCGGCGCGAACGATAAGGCCGAAGATTCATAGGCATCTGCCTCGATTCCTGAAGGGGCTGGAAGAGACGAAGGTGGAGAGGGGTTCGCTGAGGCTGCCGGTCGAGGGGGAGATGGGTAGGGGGACGCCGCCTTCGCTGGAGAAACTGCGAGTGGGCCGCGGGGTGGGGCCGGTGTCCGCCTTGAAGGGCGGCGCGTCGGAGGCGGAAAGGCTCCTGGGGAAGTTCGTCTCCGATAAGCTGGGGGAGTTCTCTCAGAGGCGCAACGATCCTAGCGGGGACTTCGTATCGCACATGAGCCCGTATCTTCACTTCGGCCAAATATCTCCGCTTTGGATCGCACTGAACGTGATCGGATGGCGGGGTGTGAGGGATGCGGAGAAGGAAGCGTACCTGGAAGAGTTGATAGTGAGGCGGGAACTGAGCATGAATTTCTGCGAGTACAATCCCAAGTACGACTCGTTCGAAGCCGTGCCGGAATGGGCGCGAAAGACGCTTCGGAAACATGAGAAAGACGGGCGCGAGTACTCGTATGGTGTGGGTGAGCTCGAAGGTGGGAAGACGCACGATCCGTACTGGAACGCGGCGCAGAAAGAGATGGTTCTTACAGGTAAAATGCAGGGCTACATGCGAATGTACTGGGGGAAGAAGATCCTGGAGTGGCTGGCGGAGCCGGGCGAGGCGTTTGGAATCGCACTTCATCTGAACAACAAGTACGAGCTAGACGGGAGGGACCCTAACTCGTTCGCGGGGGTGGCGTGGTGCTTCGGAAAGCACGACAGGCCTTGGGCGGATCGTCGAGTGTTCGGTACGGTTAGGTATATGAGCGCGAGCGGGCTGGAGCGGAAGTTCGACATTGGGGCGTACGTGCGCAAGGCAGAATCGCTGGGATAGGGCGAGGAGGATAAGGTGAGAAGTCCTGGTGCGACAGCGGAAGCTCAAGAGAGGCCGCGGATCGGCATCAGCGCCTGTCTGGTCGGCCAGGCGGTCCGGTATGACGGGGGGCACAGGAGGGACAGGTTCCTGACGGACACCCTGGGGAAGTTCGTAGAATGGGTGCCGGTCTGTCCTGAGGTGGAATGCGGTCTGCCGATCCCGCGAGAGTCGATGCATCTGGAGGGCGATTCGGAGTCACCTCGGCTCGTGACCACCCGCACCCACATCGATCACACTGAGCGGATGCTCCGATGGGCTAGGAAGCGGCTGGGGGAGTTGGCCGCGGAGGATCTGTGTGGGTTCGTTTTCAAGACGAATTCGCCCAGCTCGGGTATGAGGGGCATTAAGGTTTACGGTAAAGGAAGGATGACGAGGAAGGTGGGGGTAGGACTCTTTGCGCGGGCATTCATGGAGCGCTTTCCGCTGCTTCCGGTCGAGGATGAGGGACGGCTGCACGACGCGGGATTACGCGAGACCTTCGTGGAACGGATATTCGCATTGAGAAGGTACAGACGATACCGGGAGTTGGATGGCAGCGTGGGTGGACTGGTCGAGTTCCATGCGAGACACAAGATGCAGCTAATGGCTCACGGCCCGAAGTTGCTTTCGGAGATGGGAAGGGCTACGGCGCACGCGAACGAGAATCGAAGAAGCGGAGTGCTGGAGCAGTATGAAGAACTGCTGTTGAAGGCGCTGAAGCAGAAGACCACGGTGGGCAAGAACGCCAACGTGCTATTCCACATGCTGGGGTTCTTCAAAGATAAGTTGTCAGCGGACGAGAAGAGGGAGATGCTGGAGGTGATAGGCGAGTACAAAGGCGAGCTTGTGCCGTTGATCGTCCCGGTGACGCTCATGAGGCACTATGTGCGAAAGTACGGCGAGCCGTACCTCGCGGTTCAGACCTACCTGAATCCCCATCCGGTCGAGCTAAAGCTTCGGAACCACGCGTGAAGGGGCAAGATATGCGGGAGAACCCCGCTTGACTAAGATGTGCGACGGGGATAGCCTCACGGTTAGATGAATCGGTTGGCTTGACGTCCGAAGGGGGACACAGGATGGCAAAGATATTCGAGGACATAACGCAGGTGATAGGCCGCACGCCTCTTGTCAAGATCAGAAAGATGATCAAGTCCGAGGCGACCGTACTGGGAAAGCTTGAGAGCCTGAACCCGATGAGTTCAGTCAAGGATCGGATAGGGCTGTCGATGATCGAGGCGGGAGAGCGGGACGGTAAGATCAAGTCCGGAACTACGATTATAGAACCTACGAGCGGAAACACGGGGATCGCGTTGGCACTCATTTGCGCCGCGCGGGGGTACAGGTGCATACTCACGATGCCCGAGTCGATGAGCCTCGAGCGGCGGAAGGTTCTGCGCGCTATGGGGGCTGAACTGGTGCTGACTCCCGCCGGAGAGGGGATGCCGGGCGCGATCCGGAAGGCCGAGGAGCTTGTGGCGAACACGCCCGACAGCTTCATGCCGCAGCAGTTCGAGAATCCGGCTAACCCGGAGGTTCACCGCCGCACCACGGCCGAAGAGATATGGGAGGACACTGACGGAAAGGTCGATATTCTAGTGGCCGGCGTCGGCACAGGGGGAACCATCACGGGCGTTGCGGAGGTCATCAAGCAGCGCAAACCTGAGTTCAAAGCTGTTGCCGTTGAGCCGCTCCAGAGCCCCGTTCTGACGCAGATGCGAGAGGGGGAAGAGCTTCACCCCGGTCCGCACAAGATACAGGGAATTGGTGCCGGATTCCTTCCAAAGGTGTTGGATATGGACCTGGTTGATGAAGTTATCGAGGTGGATCAGAACGACGCGATCGAGTGGGGTCGGCGGGCAGCTAAGGAAGAGGGACTGTTCGTGGGCATATCGTCCGGGGCGGCGCTCAAGGCCGCGAGCGTCGTCGCCGCCAGGCCGGAGAGCAGCGGGAAGATGATCGTCGTGATCATTCCGAGTTTCGGAGAACGGTATCTTTCGACCGTGCTCTTCGAGCATCTTGAGGATTGAGGCCCGTGCCAACGCCGGGTTGAGGTGCCAGGGGACAGCGGCGCGCGCCTCCATACTCTTTCATTCAAGAGGATATCTCTCGTGGTAAAGCTGCGGGCGGGAGGCCTGGTTGAGCCTGCGTTGATGCGGAGGATATTTTGATCGCCGTTGGAATTGACGCGGGATCGAGAGCGCTGAAGATTGCCTTGCTGCATTCGGGGACATCCGAAATACTAGCCTCGGGGGTAGTGGATCAGGGGGTGAAGCAGGAGGCGCTGGCGAAGGCACTATTCGAGGAACTTCTCGACGGGAGTGGGATCGAGCGAGGGGACATCGACGCGGTTGTGGCGACAGGGTACGGGCGGGATACGATCAGCTTTGCAGACATGACCGTTACCGAGATCACCTGCCATGCGCGCGGCGTGCGGATGGTTGTTCCCGACGCGATGACGATCATCGACATCGGGGGCCAGGACAGCAAGCTGACGCGCCTGGATGACGGCGGAGTCGTGCGCGATTTCGTAATGAACGACAGGTGCGCTGCGGGAACCGGGAGCTTTCTGGAGGTCATTGCGGAGCGCATGAAAGTCGGGATCGAAGGGCTTGGCGAGATGGTAGCGCGGAGCCGGAAGCCTGCGGCGATCAGCAGCACGTGCGTGGTATTCGCGGAGACGGAGATCCTTGGTCTTCTCGCCGAGGGTGTCCCGCCGGAAGACATCGTGGCGGGAGTCCTGCGCTCGATTGCAACTCGGGTGTCTTCCATGGCGGGGCGGAACGTGAGGCCGCCCATAGTTTTCACCGGCGGCGTAGCCCTGATCCCCGGAATGGCTGATGCGCTGGAGTCGGCGCTGGGCCATCCGGTCGTCATCGCGCCGGACCCGCAAATGACGGGGGCTCTTGGGGCGGCGATTGTGGCGTTGGGGCTTAAGGCGAGCCGTTGAGAGAGCAATGCGACCGCCGATGATTCACGCAAGCCGGCGGCGAGACCGACAATCACCTGTACCCCCCAGGGGAGTCGAACCCCTGTCTCTAGGCTGAGAACCTAGTATCCTAGGCCACTAGACGAGGGGGGCACATTGTGCTGAGGAACCAGGATTCGAACCTGGATTACCTGATCCAGAGTCAGGCGTGTTACCGTTACACCATTCCTCAACGCGCGGTTTTTCAATGCTATCACATGAACCGGGGAAGTCAACCCCTGCTCGTACCTTTCGAGAGTGCGTGCGGTCGACCACGGCGCATGCCTGGCGGTTCGGGTTGACAGTAGGGGCATCATGGGTAAGAATGTTGGTTCATCTTCCCCTTGATAACGGAAGCGCGGCGAATGAGTTACGAGTGCATAGTTCTGGCGAAGCAGGTCGTTGACGCCCGGAACATCACCGGTGAGGCGATGACTCCGGAGGGAACGGTCAACCGCTCGGCGCTGCCGTCGATATTCAACCCGGAGGACCTGAACGCGCTGGAGATGGCGCTTCGCGTGCGGAACGAGCGCGGGGGGAAAGTGACGGTGGTGACGATGGGCCCGCCGCAGGCGACGCAACTGCTGCGGGAGGCGCTATACATGGGGGCGGACAGGGTGATCCTGCTTTCCGATGCGGCTTTCGCGGTTTCCGACACGCTTGCGACCTCCTATGCGCTGGCCAGGGCGCTGGACAAGCTGCGACCTTTCCACCTGGTGTTCTGCGGGAGGCAGGCGATGGACGGTGACACGGCGCAGGTGGGGCCGCAGGTCGCGGAGAAGATTTCAGTACCGCAGGCGACGTACGTCGAGGAGCTGCTGGAGCTCGGCGACTCCACTGTGCAGGTGAGAAAGGATACGGAGGACGGGTACGAGGTTCTGCGATTGCCGCTTCCAGCGCTTCTGACCGTTACAGCAACAGCGGCGACGGCAAGGCCATACTCGGCGAAGCGGCTGATGAAATACAAGCGCGCGTCGAGCCAACTGGAGCTTTTCTATTCCATGCTGGCCGCGAATCCGTCCATGTCGCGAGACGACGCAGGGGAACGGGCGGCGGAGGAGGCGCGGAAACTCGAGGCCAAGGGCCTTTTGATCCCGACGTGGACCCCGGCCGAGATAGATGCGGCTCCAGATAGGATCGGCAGAAGGGGCTCTCCGACTCAGGTGATGAAGGTGGATTGGGTCGTGTTGAAGTGCGACATTACGAGGAACATCGAACCGGCGGAAGACGCGGTTCGCAAGCTTGTGAGGGATTTGATTGACAAGCACATCCTCAGTTGACGGTCCCCAGGTGTGGGTCTTTGCCGAGCAGGAAGAGGGGAAGCTGGCGGACGTTTCGCTTGAGCTTCTTGGGAAGGCCAGAGAGCTTGCGGGGGACTTGGGGGGCGAAGCCGCCTCGGTGCTGCTGGGACACTCGGTCGAGCCGCTGGCCGCGACGCTGTTCTCCTACGGCGCCGACCTGGTCTACCTTGTGGACGACGAGACGCTGGGAGTATACCGAACTCAGCCTTATGCGAGAGCGATATGCGACTTGGTGAGGAAGCACAAGCCCGAGGTGGTTCTTTACGGCGCGAGTGTCATCGGGCGCGATTTGGCTCCGCGGGTGGCTTCGGAACTGCTGACGGGGCTGACCGCCGACTGCACGGACCTTAGCATAGGCGATTACGAGGACAAGCGAGCGGAGAAGAAGTACGAGAGGGTGTTGTATCAGATACGTCCGGCGTTCGGCGGGAACATCATAGCGACGATCGTTTCGCCGGACCACCGGCCGCAGATGGCGACTGTCCGTGAAGGGGTGGTCCGGATGCCGGAAGCGGCCGCCGGGAGGGACGGAAGGCTGATCCGGGAGAAGGTAAGACTCTCGCCGGACGAGCTGATGGTGGAGGTGATCGAGAGATACAGGGAACCGAGGGAGGTGGACCTAAAGTCTGCCAGGATAATCGTGGCGGGCGGAATGGGGGTGGGAAGCGCGAAGGGTTTCGAGTTGATAAGCGAGCTTGCCGAGGTGCTCGGAGGGGCGGTGGGCGCAAGCCGGGCAGCCGTGGATGCGGGTTTCATAACTAAGGCCCACCAGGTCGGGCAGACCGGGACGACGGTGAGGCCGGTGCTTTACATCGCGTGCGGAATATCCGGGTCGGTTCAGCACAGAGCGGGGATGCAGGAGTCGGCGAATATCATTGCCATCAACACCGATCCGTGCGCGCCCATTTTCCAGATCGCGCACTACGCGATCTGCGGAGACCTGAACGTGGTGATCCCGATGATGATAGATTCGTACAAGAGCAGGGGCTGCTGAGAAGTTGGCGAATTTCTACCTGGACAACCCCGACATAGAGCACGTGCTGAGAAGGATCGACCTGAGCGAGGTGAGCAGGCTCAGGGAGAGGGACTTCGCGGAGGCGAAGGAGTGTGACTTCGCTCCTGCGGACGCGGAGGATGCGCTGGAGAACTACCTGAAGGTCCTGGAGTTGGTGGGGGAGATAGCTGGGGAGCACATCGCGCCGCTGGCGGAAGAAGTGGATAGGGAGGGGGCGGGTTTCTCCGACGGCAACGTCTGCTACGCTCCGGGGACGTCGCGGGCGCTCAAGATGCTGTCGGATGCGGACCTGATGGGAATGACGTTGCCGCGTAAGTTCGGGGGTTTGAACTTCCCGGTGACGGTCTATTCGGCGGCGATTGAGATAGTGTCGCGGGCGGATGCGGCGCTGATGACGATCTTCGGGCTTCAAGACATTGCGGAGACGATCAGCTCCTTCGCGGACGAGGAGATGAAAAGTGAGTACCTGCCGAGATTCTCCGCCGGGCAGGTGACGGGGGCGATGGTTCTGACCGAGCCGGACGCGGGGTCGGACTTGCAGGCGGTGATGCTGCAGGCGACGGAGGACTCGGAAAAGCCTGGACTATGGCGGCTGAACGGGGTGAAGCGGTTCATAACCAACGGGTGCGGCGACGTGCTGCTGGTGCTCGGGCGGAGCGAGCCGAACACGACGGACGGGCGGGGCTTGAGCCTGTTTTTGTGCGAGAAGGGGCCGAGCGTGCGCATCCGTAGGATTGAGAACAAGCTTGGGATCAAGGGCTCTCCGACGTGCGAGATACAGTTCTGCAACGTACCGGCGAGGCTGATCGGAAAGAGGCGCAGGGGGCTGACGCAGTACGTTATGGACCTGATGAACGGTGCGCGGATTGCGATCGCTTCGCAAGGGTTGGGAATAGCGCAAGCGGCGTTCGTCGCGGCGAAGGAGTTCGCCGAGGCGAGGGAGCAGTTCGGGAAGAAGATCAAGGACATTCCGGCCGTTCGGGACATCCTGGTGGGCATGAAGACGGATGTGGAAGCGTCGCGGGCGCTGGTGTACGAGACGGCGCGGGTGGTTGATCTCGCCGACGGACTGGAGGCGTATAGGGAATCGGGGATAGTCGCGGACAAGGACAAGCTCCAGGCGATTCGCGCGGAGGAGGGCAAGTATTCGAAGTACGCCTCGCTGCTGACGCCGATGAGCAAGCACTTCGCATGTGAGAAGGCGGTGGAGATCGCGTCCGCGTCCATCCAGGTTCACGGCGGAAGCGGATACATGAAGGATTACGAGGTCGAGAGGTATTACAGGGACGCGAGGATTACGACCATTTACGAGGGAACGACCGAGTTGCAGGTGGTTGCGGCGATCGGCGGGATAATGAGCGGGACGTTCGAGAGATTTGTTGACGAACTGGACGGCTCGCTTGACGCTTCCAGCGACGAGGCGATACGCGGGCGGCTGCGGCAGGCGTTCGGACTTGCGAAGGGGTGCACGGAGTTCCTCAAGTCGAAAAATGATTCCTCGTACACCGACCTCCACGCGAGAGAGCTTGTGGAGATAGGGATCGACGTGATCAACGGGTATCTGCTGCTCCGGCTGTCGCCGGGCGACGCGCACAAGCGCGCGGTGGCGAAGAGGTACGTGGAGCGCGCGCTGCCACGTGCGCACATGCTGGCGGAGTACGTCAAGAGTGGCGACCGAATTACCCTCGACGAATACGAGACCATTGTGGACCAGGACTGAGTCCACGCAGAATGTGGTTCCGCTCCGTAACGGGTCTTATAAAAAATTAAGGAGTGCGCAATGGACCTGGGTCTCGAAGGCAAAGCGGCCATAGTGACGGGTGGTGCCGCCGGGATAGGGAAGGGGATTGCGAAGGTTCTCCTCGAAGAAGGCTGCAACGTCGTGATAGCGGACGTGGATGGGAAGGCGGGGGAGGCGACGGCGTCGGAGCTTAACTCAATGGGGTACGGAGCGAAGTGCGTTGCCGTGGAAACAGACGTGAGTTCGGAAGAGAGCGTGCGGCGCATGGTCGAGCGGACGGTGAAGGAGTTCTCCGCGGTTCACGTTCTTGTGAATAACGTCGGGCTGACGATCGCCGGATGGATCGAGGAGGTCGACCCGGAGGCGATCCGAAAGACTTTCGACGTGAACATGCTCGGCTACGTGTTGACGACGAAGGCGGTCGTTCCGTACATGAAAAAGCAGCGTTTTGGAAGGCTGATCTACCTGAGTTCGGGGTCGGGGCAGAAGGGAAGCGCGGGGCTGTCGCTTTACTCGGCGTCGAAGGCGTTCGACATCGGATTCGGCAAAGCGATCGGCCAGGAGCTGGGGCAGTACAACATAACGGCGAACGTCGTCTGCCCGTCGGACGTGTTTCCGGAGGAAGAATACGAGGCGGGGAGCTGGAAGGCATCGCGTCTGGTCGAGATTACCCAGCAAAAACTGGCGGTGTCCGGTCTCGAAGAGATAAAGGCGAAGCGCGGATCGTCGAACCCGATGCGGAGGAACTGCACGGTGGAGGATGTGGCTTACTACCTGGCTTTCCTGGCGTCGGAAAGGGCGTCGTTCGTCAACGCGCAGACGCACGGAATAAACGGAGGCGCAATCCCGAGCTAGAGCGAGGTGGAGATGAGGATCGTAACAGAGAGAGAGAAGGTTCTGAAGATTTATGAGCGTTGCGCCGAGGCGGGTGTCGCCGTAGTGGCTGCGTGCTGCGAGTCGACAGGGGAGCTCGAGGGCTTTCTGTTGGCGGCGCAGGCTTACGCCCAGGAGCACGGGATAGAGCGCATCCCGATAAACATAGGATTCACAGGGGTCTATCCGGAAAACGCGCAACTTCTCAAGGTGAGCACAGGGTGTAGGCTTTCGAACGGCGGGAATACGCTCGACGGCGGGGACGTCGTCGAGGGGTTCGAGATAATGATGGGGCATTTGGAAACCTACGCCGCATTGAAGGGATGCTTCGAGGCGGTTGACGTGCTTCCGTTTCTGGATCACGGCATGCCGACGGACCCAGTAGAGTCGAAAGAGATTCTGGGGAACCCGAAGCGAATCGAGCGCCTTGCCGTGGTGATGTTCGATGCGTCTCACTTCCCGTTCGAGGAGAACGTAAGGCGCACTGCGGAATACGTCAAGAAGTTCGGAGAATGCGTAGTCGTTGAGGGAGCGGTGGACCGTATATACGAGCGCGAGGAGGCCCGAAAAGCGGGGATCACGCGGGAAGAGATGCTTACCACGCCCGAGCGGGCGGCGGACTACCTGAAGCGAACCGGGGTGGATTTCATCGTTCCGAATCTGGGCACTGAGCACCGCGTGACATCCGAAGAGGGATACACGAAGAGGTACGAGAAGGTCCGCGCGCGAAAGATTACTGAGAAGGTCGGCCGGAAGCAGGTCCTCCACGGAACATCGTGCCTGGCGAGAGAGATAACGACGCTGGCGGACGACGGGATAATCAAGGTGAATATCTACACGCGGATAGCTGTTGAGAGCGGGGTGGCGGTCTACAGCGATCTCAAGGCGAATGAGAAGATGGTGCTGAAGGACCGGAACCTGGCGATAAACTCTCCCAGTTACCGGAACGAAATTCACAGGCTCGCGGTCGCGGAGGTAACGCGCGACTACTTCGATGCGTTCAAGTACCCGAGGCTTGCGGAGGCCGCGAAGTGAAACGAAGCTACCAGTCGATTGTGGGATTGAAGCCGGGGGCGGAGTACCGGGAGAGGGGCAGGACCGCGAAGGTCGAGGGCTTCGGAGAAATGCGGGCATTGGTCTACTACTGCAGGGGTAGGGCACGTTTCGTGGAGCGGCGCCCGATATTCTGGACGGAGAACGATGTGCTGGCCCGGGTGGACTGCATTCATCGCTGCGGCACGGACGTGAAGACGGTCAAGAACGGACGGGCGGATCAGATCGACGAGACTATCATCTCGGACCTGCGCGATATTGCGGGCGTCGAGGGTGAGTACAATCCGCGTAATGCGGCGGCGTACTTCGAGTTTCTGCAGACTGGCCGGCGCGACGGTGCCGTCAAGGATGCGCTCTATGAGAGCATGGTTGAGCGACTGTCCTCGGAGGCGGATCGAAAGAGGCTTTGGGCACAGGTCCTGACCGAGGGCGGGCGGATTCTCGGGCACGAGATGACGGTCACGGTGGTGAAAGTGGGCTCGAACGTGAAGAACCTGACGGAGCCCCTTGGCTATACCGAGCATGCGGACGAGTTGTCGGCCGAGTATCTGGATTTCCAGCCCGGCGAGCGGCTGACCGTCCAGACGCGCGTGGCGAAGTACGAGCCGCCGCCTGAGCACCTGCGGACGCGCGGCGATGTGCGGGGAGTGCAGTTGCTGGGGGATAACCACGAGAACATGGCGATGACGCTGGACGGGGGGTTCTCGCAGTTTCTGCGTCTGACGCCCGAGATGATCCGCTCCGGATCGCTCATTCGCGTGCCGGAGGGGATCAACGACGTCGAGACGGCGCTGGTTGAGCCGACGGCGTGCCTGCTGGATTGCCTGAACCTGACGACGCACCCGGAGGGGCAGGGGAATCATGGAAACATACTGAAAACGGGGGTCAAACGAGACGGGGTGACGGCGGTCATCGGGTCGGGGGCGATGGGGTACATCGCGGTGGCGCTTGCGCTTTCGCGAGACGAGAAGGTTCCGGTGGGACATGCGGCGAAGGTCGTGATGCTGGTGCGATCGGAATACAAGGCGGAACTAGGGAGGAAGCTCTTCGGGAACGGGGAGCCTCTTGAGTTTCTGATAGACCCGCCGGGGACGAAGCCGGAAGAGATCGTGCGCCACGCCAGATCGGTTTATGGGGGCGACTTCGGATTCGACGACATAGTGCTCGCGGGCGGAGGGCCGGAGGCGCTGGCGCTCGCGCATATGCTGGGAAAGGACACGGGGACGAGGATTCACGCATTTGCGGGAACGCGGGGGCCGATCACGGTTGAAAGCGGCTTCTGGCATTACGGGAACGCGGCAACGTCGGGCACGTCAGGCTGCAACACCAAGGCCATGGAGAACGTCATCGGGATGATCGAGCGGGGCCTGAAGCTGGAACGGTTTTCGGGAAAGCGTTACACGCTCGGGGACATCGAGAGTGACCCGATGAAGTTCTTCGACGACACTTACCTGCGTCCCCTGCTGCTTCCCAACGAAGGCTTGCCTGACCCCGAGTGGCAAGAGTAGGCCACGCCCAGGGCCCGGCAGAAAGGCCCTTTGCCCGTTTCGGCGGGCTCGCGACCTTGGTGTCGAGCGTCGTTCGAGGATTTGCATCCCATCGCATGCTGAGTTCCGAACCCATGAGTGTTGACGGGTGTGCGGGGCGGTCTATATACTCCACGGTTTTGAGAAAGGAGAGTGGATGGATGGGAGAGAAGGCCAGTATCAAGGTCAGTCCAGGTGAGAGGATTTCGGAGATCAACCGGCACATCTACGGCCATTTCGTGGAGCACCTGGGTGCGTGCACGTACGGGGGGATATGGGCGGAGGACGGGTCGCCTGCGACTGTGGAGGACGGGTTCAGGGCGGATGTGCTGAAGCTTGTTAGAAGTCTGAGAGCGCCGAACATCCGTTGGCCCGGCGGGTGCTTCACGAACAACTATCACTGGCGTGACGGGGTCGGGCCTCGGGGTAAGAGGCCGCTGAAGTTCGACTGGTACTGGCACAAGCCCGAGCCGAACACGTTCGGAACGCACGAGTTCATCGATCTGTGCAGGCGCGTCGGGGCCGAACCGTACATCTGCACGAACTTCCACACCGGGTCGCCGGAGGAGTCGGCGTCGTGGGTGGAATACTGCAATGCGCCGGCCAACGTGGGAGAGGGGAAAGAACGGGCAAGGAACGGCAGCCGGGAGCCGTTCGGGGTGAAGATCTGGAGCGTGGGCAACGAGACGTGGGGATTCCCGCCTGAGGAGAATGCGAGGGGATTCGTGAAGCATTATAAGGCGATGAAGAAGGTGGACCCGGAGATAGAGACGATCGCGGTGGGATCGTCGGGGCATCGCCCCGAGTGGAACGAGCCGCTCATAAAGATCGCGGGGGAGTATTTCGACTACATTTCGATTCACCACTATACGGGAACGAGGCCGAAGCTGGGGCAGATTTTTCGGGACGGGACGGACGAGGAGTCGTACCTAGCGATCGTAGGCGCGCCCGTCTACGTGGAGAGCTTCCTCGGGGAACTTATCCAGATGCTGGAAGCGCTGCTGCCCGATAGGCCGGAGGTAGGGATAGCGTTCGACGAGTGGAACGTGTGGCTGTACTCGAAGCAGGGGCTGGAGCACAACTATGCGCTGCGGGATGCGGTGTACGCGGCGGGAATCCTCAATGCGCTTCACCGGCTTTCGGCGCGAGTGAAGATTGCGAATCTGGCGCAACTCGTGAGCTGCCTTGGGGCGATACAGGCGAACGGTGAGACGGCGTTCCCGACGCCGCTTTATGACGCGATGAAGCTGTATTCGACCCTGGCGCAGGAGGTGGCGGTCGGGACCGAGGTGTCTTGTGGGGGTTATGACAGCGTCGCGATCAACTCCGTGCCGGCGCAGGAGTCGGTGCCGTACATAGACGCGTCGGCGACCGTGAGCAAGGACGGCAACAAGACTGCGCTTTTCGTTGCGAATCGCCATCCGGCGGAGAGCGTGGAATGTGCGCTGAGTCTTGGGGGACTCGAGGCGGCGGGGACGGTGCGAGTCGATCAGATCGCCGGGCCGTCGCGGTCCGCAATGAACACCTTCGACGATCCGAAGAAGGTGGTACCGACGAAGGAGGAGATCGCAGAAGTTCCCAAGAGCTACAGCTTCCCGGCTCATTCCGTGACGGTGTTCTCGTTCGATGTGGCGAAGAGTTGAGGCAACCACGGGAGCATGCACGAGAGGACTGCCTGATGAAGGCGATAGACGGAGGTCAGTCAAGATGCCACCGCGTTGCCGGCAACGAATGCAACAACGGGTATCCGGCCATCTGCTTCGATGGCGAGGATAGGCTCTGGCTGGCATGGACAAGGGCTGACGCGGCGGAGTCGGTAGTTGTTCGAAGCAACGACGGACCGGGCTACTCCGATGTGTCCGTTCTGAGTAGCGGGCGCGAAGTGAACTACGCTCCCGTGCTGGTGAAAGATGATTCGGGAGAAGTGTGGTGCTTGTGGTCTGTTAAAGAGGGAGGCAGGTGGCACGTGGCCGCCAGGCGACGCAGGCTGGGAGAGTGGACGCCGGAGGAGGTGATCTCGGGTGGCCTGGAGTCGTCGAGCGAGGTGGATGCGGCGGCGCTGCCGGATGGAGGGATCGTCGCAGCGTGGCAGTGCGTTTCCAAGAAAAAAGCGGGGATCTGGCTGGCGAAGAATCTCGGTGAGGGTTGGTCCGAACCGGAGAGGGTGAGTCCAGAAGGGCAGGTGTGTTACCGGCCCTCGGTGGCAGCCGACGAGAAGGGAAGGACGTGGGTTGCGTGGGACTGCTTCGCTGACGGGCGCTGGCGCGTATTGGCGAAACAGGCAGGCAAGGATGAAGTTTTCGAGGTCCCGACGCTGTCGGGGGGGGATTGCTCGGATGCGCACTTGGCGATAGATGGCCGGGGGCACGTGTGGATAGCTTATGTGTCCTATTCGTGGCAGGCGGGAGAAAAGGGGCGAGATAGACGAGTCGGCTCGGATCCGTCCGTGCAAGTGGCGTGCTTTCGAGAAGGTGAATGGCTCGCGCCGCTGTCTGACGGGGGCCTTGCGCCGGGATTTGTGAAGGGCAATGCGGCGAAGAACCACTACCCCCGCTTGCTCTGCGCGCCGGGGGGGGCGAACTGGATATTCTGGCAGGGGCTCGACCGCCACCTCGGGTGGGCGATCTACGCGAAGCGTTACGGGGGCGGTGAGTGGTCGGAGTTGATGCGTTTCGACATCAGCGAGGAATACGACGTCAGGCCGCAGGCGGCCTTTGACGCCGAAGACAGGCTGTGGGTGGTGCATGAGGGTGGGATGCGGTTTCAAAACCGCGCGATATACGTGAGAAGGCTTGATGGCTACGACGCGGGATGCGGGTTTGTCGAAGGCGACCTGGTCAAGCCGGAATCGGAACTCGACCCACCCCAAGCTAATCCTCGACCAGCGCCGAGGCTGCATGTCGAGATCGCAGGTCGGCAATACACAAGCTACGTGGGAAACCTGCACGTGCAGACGATCCTTTCGGACGGGCACGTGGGAACGCCGGAGCAGTTCTACGTTTTCGGGAGAGAGAGGCGTGGCTGGGACTTCGCCGCGGTTACCGATCATTGCGATTCGAACAAACTGCTTCCGTGCGAGTACGCGCTGATACAGCTTGCAGCGAGGACGTGGAACGACCCGCCCCGTTTCGCGGCGATACCGGGGTGGGAGTGGACGCAGGGGGATTACGGAAAGACGCAGTATGGGCACAAGTGCATTTTGTTTCCGAAGGAGGACGGACCGATGTGCAGTCCCCTGGACGGACGCGGTCGGACGCCGGAGGAGCTGGCGGAGTGCCTTCGAGGAACGGGCGGCCTCATGTCGGCCCACCACGTGGCAAGGGAGTTTTCGGGCGGCACTAACTGGGATTACGTGGACGGAGAGGTCGAGCCGAACGTGGAGATATGCTCCAACTGGGGGCGATTCGAGTACTTCGGAAACCCCATGGGGATAAGGGAAGTAAAGCATGTGGCTGAGAAGGAAGGGTGCTCGGCGCGAGACGCGCTGGCGCGGGGGCATAGGCTTGGGTTCATCGGAGGAAGCGATAGCCACGATTTCTGTCACAGTCCATGCATGGGGGTGACGGGAGCATGGGTGGAGAAGCTCACGCGGGAAGCGATATTCGCGGCGCTGCGCGCGCGCAGGGTGTACGCGACGACCGGAGAGAAGGCGGCTGTCGCATTTCAGGTCGGAGAGATATTCATGGGTTCAGTGGGACCTTTGGAAGGGAATGCGCGCGACGTGCGTGCGGAGGTGGCGTGTTCCGAGAGGATATTGAAGGTGGAGCTCGTCCGCAACGGTGAAATCATAGACTCCCAGGACTTTTCTTCGAGATGCGTGGAGTATAGGCACGTCGATGCGGAGGAACTGTCTGCGTCGGATGCGATAGCATCCCCTCGCGGATCGAGGTCCTTTTATTATTACTTGCGCGTCACCCTGGCAGGAGGCGGAGCGGTGTGGGCGAGTCCCGTGTGGCTCGTCCTGGGAGAGGGCTGGAGGGACGCCGGTTTGTGTTGACAGGGCCGCCCGGTTGGGCTAGAGTTGGCAAGAGCGCAAAGGTCTCTGGTGCGGGGGCCTCGCTACGGAGGTGAGATGATGGACGTGATGTGCATAGGCGATCTGGTTGTCGATATATTCGTGAAAGGCGTGAGGGATGTTCCCCCTCCGTTCAATTTCACCATGCCCGAAGCGGCGCAGGTCCACACGGGAGGCGATGCGGTCAACACGGCCATAGACCTCGCCAAGCTGGGACTAAACGCGGGGGTGATAGGCAGAGTGGGGAGCGACGATTCGGGGGAGTTTCTCATTGGACGTATGAAGGATTGGGGGGTGAACGCTAACGGGGTCGTGAAGGGACGGTCCGCGGGGACTTCGGTGTGTTTCTTCATTATCTCGCCTGAGGGAACCGAGAGTTACTGGTACTACCGGGGGGCGTCCCTGGAGTTCGCTTACGAGGATGTGGACCTCGACCTTGTCAAGCAGGCAAAGATAGTGTTGATCACGGGCTCTTACCTCATTCCGGCGTTCGACGGAGAGCCGACAGCCAAGGTGCTGAAGGCCGCGAAAGAGAACGGGCAGACCACAGCGGTGGACCCGTCGCATGGGTCGATAGACGGCGACTGGACGACGATTGAACCCGTCCTGCCCTACACGGACATATTCCTGCCGAACTTGGACCAAGCCGAGGCGATGTCGGGCGTAAAGGGGCCCGAGGGTGCCGCGGACTATTTCCTCTCTAAAGGAATAAAGACCGTGGCCATAAAGATGGACGAACGGGGCTGTCTGATCAAGACGGCGGAGAAATGCATTCGCCTCCCTGCGTACGAGGTCGAGGTGGTCGACATGGCAGGGGCGGGGGACGCGTATGTTGCGGGCTTTCTGGCGGGGGTCCTCAAAGGCTGGGACCTTTCGCTGACGGGAAAGTTTGCAAATGCCGTCGCTGCCGTGAATGGGCGCGTCATGGGGTGCAGCTCGGGGGTGCTGCCGTTCGAGGACGCAATGAAGTTCATGGAATCGGCGCAGGTTCGCAAAGCCTAGCATCTGCTTTCTGAAAGGATTCCCTGCTATGCCTTCTGTCGAGTCGTATGTCAAGAAACTGCGTTCGCCCGGCGCAGAATACCGCGTCGCGCCGTTCTGGTTCTGGAATCACTACCTTGACCAAGAGGAGCTGCGGCGACAGGTGAGGGAAATGCACCGCCAGGGGGTAGGAGGCTTCGTGATGCATCCGCGTCACGGAAGGCTTACGCCCTACCTGTCGAGCGAGTGGATGGATTGCGTAGACGCCGCGGTGGACGAGGCGAAGAAGCTGGGGATGTGGGCGTGGCTTTACGACGAGGACAACTGGCCGAGCGGCCCCGCCGCCGGGAAGGTGACCGACAGCCATCCCGAGTACCGGATGAGGCACTTGAGGCTGGCGGATTCGCGCTCCGTAAAAGGCGGCAGAAAGTTGTCGATTCGGCTCCCGGATGAGCCGGTTTACGCAGTTCTCGCCGTCAAGGAGAGCAAGGGAAAGGCGGACCTAAGAACCCTCAAGGATATTGCGGCGGAATCGGATAGTCGGCGGTTGTCCTGGAAGGCCCCTGCGGGTCAGTGGCGCGTGCTGGTCATCACCGAGTCCGTGTATCGCGGGACTTTCTTCGGTTTCTATTTGGATCTGATGAATCCGGATGCCACGAGGGAGTTCATCGAGGTGACACACGAGGCTTACAGGAAGCGGGTCGGAAAGGAGTTCGGCAAGACGATCCCCGGGATATTCACGGACGAGCCGGCCCTCAACTACGCGAATGACAAGGAGAACTCGGTTCCGTTCACGTGGCGATTGCCTGGCGCGTTCAAGCGCGCGTGGGGAACGGAATTGAGAGATGCGCTGCCGGCGCTCTTCCTGGACTGCGGCAAGGAAACGGCGAAGCTCAGATGCCGATTCTACGAGACAGTGACCCGCTTGTACGAGACCGGCTTCTTCAAGCCGATTTACGACTACTGTGAGGAGCATGACATCCGGCTGATAGGCCATTTTCTACTGGAGGGTCCGCTGTACCTGAACGTGAAGAACAACATGGAATTCTTCAGGATGACGGAATACATGCACTGGGGCGGCGTGGACAGCTTGACGCATGCCACCATTGACAGCGTGGGGAACTTGATAGGTTCGAAGATGGCGTCCAGCTCGTCGCACCTTTTGGGCAAAGAGCGAACGATGGACGAGATATTCGGACTGGCGGACGGGTGGAACTTCACGCTCCGGGATTCCAAAGTGCTTGCCGACTGGCACGCCGTTCTGGGGATCAATTACTTCATCCCGCACGGGTTCTACTATTCGGTGCAGGGATTCAGGAAGTGGGAGTGCATCCCTGACCAGTTCTACCACGTGCCGTACTGGCCGTATTATAGGAAGTTCGCGGACCACAATGCGAGGATCAGCGCGGCTCTGTCGGATTCGCGTCACGTCGCTGACGTGGCCGTCTTCTATCCCGTCAAGAGCATGTGGGCGGCGATGTCGCCGGGGCAGAGCGCGGCAGCGAAGGAGTTGGATGCGGAGTTCAGCAACGTGTCGCTGAATCTCATAAAAGCACATTTGGACTTCGACTACGTTACAGAGGGCCTCATACGGTCAGCCAAGATAAAGGACGGCAGGCTGTCAGTGGTGCGGAAGGGGCGCGAGCTGGAGAGTTTCTCGGTGCTGGTGATGCCCCATGTTACGACCCTGTCGGCGGAGACCGTGGAGAAGATCGCGGAGTTCGTGGAGGGCGGCGGCAATGTTGTTCTTACGGGACCGCTGCCTGGCGCTTCGCCCGAAGGGGGCGAAGATCCTGGCATCAAGAGGGCGTTCGAAAGGCTTCTCAAGCGGCTTCCGGAGAGGGTTGCTCAGGTTGATGCCGGAGCGTCCGCCGACGAGCTTGGACGCGTGATACGAAGGCTTGCGGGAGCGGACGTGGAGATCGCCGATGACAAGGGGGGCGCGGCGGAGGAAGTCGTTTATGCGCACTACCGCAGTGCTTGCGACGCGTATCTGATCTTGAACGTCAACGAGAAGTCGAGCGCAAGACTAAGAGTGTCGCTGCGCGGGACGGGCAAGCTGGCGCGGATGGATACCTCGACGGGGAAGCTGACAGAGGTGCGAGCGGAGAAACGTGACGGGCGACTTGATTTCCGGCTGAGGCTGGAGCCTACCGAGTCGGCGCTTGTGTTGCGCTCGGGACGATTACGTGCTTCTGCCGCTTCGCCTGCGAGACCTCGTTCGAAGAAGCAGACGATCAAGCTGGCTAGGAAGTGGGTATTCGGGACGGCCAAGGCGAACATACTGCCGCTTCACGAGTGGGAGGTGGATGTCGGTTCGGGGCCGGAGCGGTGGTCGGCGTCGCTGGTGACGTCAAGCACGAGCTTCCACGTAAGCCACGTCCCGAAGGATGCGCGGCTCCTTTTGGACGGCGTAGTCGGCGAGATAATATTCGGGGGGTCGGCGATGAAGCCTGCGCGTGTGAAATTGAACGGCGAGTCGCTGATGCGACGGGAGGGGAGACCGTTCGTGGCCGGCGGGGTCAAGCTCGGCCAGAGAGGGGAGTATCTCGACCCGTACATACCTGAATATGATCTTGGCGGGATTTTGAAGCGCGGGGAGAATCGCTTGGAAATCCGCACTATGGGGTCTCTGTTCGAGCCGGCCTCCATAACTCAACCGGCGTACCTCATCGGGAATTTCGTACTGAACAAGCGGCGAGATGGGTCGTACACCGTAGCGGCTCCCAAGGGCGTCGTCGAGACTGGGCCGTGGACGGAGCAGGGCTACCCATTCTATGCGGGTATAGGCGAGTACACCCAGGAAATCGAGGTGCCGGACTTCGAACGCGCGTTCATCCGGTTCAAGAGGGTCGGGGACCTTGTAGAGATCGTCGTGAACGGCAAGACGGCCGAAGTGCTGGCTTGGGAGCCGTTCGAGGCGGAAGTTACGAAACTGCTGAAACCCGGCCGCAACGAAGTTGCGCTGCGCGTTGCGAATGCCATGTCAAACCTATATGACCGCTCCATGAGAGCGTCCGGGATACTGGGGGACGTTCAAATAGACCTTTACGGGTGAGCTCGAAGGGAAAACGGCAATGAAGATCAGAGAAGTGGGCGACTATCTTGATGGGATTTCTCCGTTCATCGAGAAGGAGCGCACCTGCGACGGTTGGATCGTGGGGGACCCGGACAGGGAGCTGACCGCGATGGCGGTGGCGTGGATGGGAACGGTTGAAGTGATTAAGGAGGCAGGAGAGGCCAAGGCTAATCTGCTGGTCGTTCATGAGCCGCTGTTCTACCCCGATAACACGCCCGACAAGGCGATACCCTCATCCTCCAAGCCTGTGAACGTAGTGCGAAAGAAGCTGCTGGACGAATACGGGATCGTGGCGTACCGATGCCATGATGCATGGGATACGTATCCTGATATAGGGGTCGTGGACGGCTGGGCTCAGGCGTTGGGGCTTGGGGAAAGGGTGGGGGGTGACACGGGCGCGCCGGTGTACGAGATACCGAAGGTCCGGCTTGGTGACTTGGCGAGAGAGGTAAACAAGACCATGGAACTGGACGGGGTGCGCGTCGTCGGCGATCTGAACAGGGTGGTGTCGAGAATAGGGTTAGGGATCGGGGCATGGGGGGGGCTCGGGACAATGGAGCGATTGCTGTTGGCGGGGGCGGACGTGATGATCGTGGGGGAGACGGTGGACTGGAGAACGATCCGGTCGGCTGTCGATTCGGGGCTGGCGATGATCGAGACGTCCCACGCAGCGTCCGAGAAATACGGTATCAGGAATCTTGCGCGGCGGTTGAAGGCCGTCTTCGCCCCGGCGCCGGTGCACTACATCGAGGTCGGATCGCCGTGGGTGATGGTCAGCTAGCGGGCTGAGGGGAATGCGCGGCAATGTAAATAAGATGGCTTACATGGGTATCGACATAGGTTTATGGTTAACCCATCCAGCCCGGGGTGTGTTTCTGCCTTTTGCGCGCACTTACATTCTCTGTAACACCTTGGCAATGCATGACTTGCCGATACGTAAGGCTCTTGGGATGCGCTCACCTGGGTGCGCATGGCGACGTTTTTGCTTGACCCTCAGGCTGTATTCGATATAATGAGGGTTCCTGGCGCAGACACGGTTAGGCTGTGGGGTAGCTATGGCATCCGGGTCGGGTCAAAAGCTCACTATCGGCGTGGATGTGGGTGGGACCAACATCAGGGCCGGGCTGGTAGGCGCTCGTGGACGGGTCTATCATAGGGACAAACGTCCCACTCCAAGAGAAGGTGAAGCTGGGGAGATCGTCGCGGCGATAGTGGCTTCGATAGAGGCGATGTTGTCGAAGCCGAAGGTAACGCGGAAGAAGATCACGGGTATAGGAGTTGCCGCGCCGGGACCTCTGAACACCAAGACGGGCGTGATAATGAACCCGCCGAATCTCCCATCATGGCGCGACCTCCCGCTCAAGAAAATCCTGGAGAAAGAGCTGAAAATCCCGGTGGACTTGGAGAACGACGCGAACGCTGCGGCTGTGGGCGAGCACTGGATCGGGGCGGGGAAGAATGCGGACAGCATGATCATGATCACCCTGGGGACGGGCGTTGGTGGAGGATTGATTATCGGTGGGAAGTTGTGGCATGGGGCCTCTGATGTGGCAGGGGAGATCGGGCACACGACGATCGATCCCGAGGGCATGCGATGCGCTTGCGGCAACAAGGGCTGCCTGGAGGTCTACGTCTCTGCGACGGGGATTGCCGAGAGGATGCGTTCGGTACTGGATCAGGGCGGGGAAAGCGCCGTGGTTGAGATGCTCAACGGGGATCGGAGCAAGCTCACGTCGGAGCTGATATACGAGGCGGCGGAGGAGGGTGACTTGCTGGCGAGGCTGACGCTGGAGGATACAGGGGTATACTTGGGGATAGGGGTGGCAAATCTGGTAAACGTCTTCAATCCCGAACTCGTGGTTGTGGGTGGTGGGGTCACGAGAGCGGGGAGACTGCTGTTTGATCCGATGAAGGCGGAGGCGAACAAACGTTCGTTCCAGGCGGCGGCGAAGGCGGTCGAAATCGTCCCGGGGGAACTGGGCGACGACGCTGGAATAATAGGCGCTGCTCGGACTGTAATGCTCCGCAAGCGGAGGTCGTAAGTCGGGCCTTCGGTCGCCAGGTGGGAGGTGGCGGAGATGGGCGTCTTCAAAGCTTATGATATTCGAGGGCTGTGCCCCGACGAGTTGAGTCCGGAGCTTGCGCTCAGGGTGGGGCGGGCCATAGCGATGACGCTGCCCGGTTCCGAATTCGCGGCGGGGCGCGACATGCGTACCTCGTCTCCGGCGCTGTACGACGCGGTGATAAGGGGCATGACCGAAGGTCGAAACGACGTAATATCGCTGGGGCTTGTGTCCACTTCGATGACGTATTTTGCGACGGGGAAGTACGGCTTGGACGGGGCCGTGATGGTCACCGCGTCCCACAATCCCCCAGAATACAACGGCCTGAAGATATCGGGCCGGGGAGCGATTGGGATCGGCCTGGATACCGGTCTGCGGGACATCCAGAAGCTTGTGGAAGAGGGGGGGGTGGACGAGCCGCCCGGGGGGCCTCGCGGTAAGGTTACCTTGAGGGATATTATTGACGACTACGTCGATCACGTACTTTCGTTCGCGGGGGAGATCGGGGAGCTGACGGTGGCGGTGGACGCGGGGAACGGCATGGGGGGCCACACGGTGCCACACGTTTTTGAGCGACTGCCGTGCAAGCTGGTGCCTCTGTACTTCGAGCTGGACGGCGCATTCCCGAATCATCCGCCGAACCCGCTCGTCCCGGAGAACCTTGCTGACCTGCAGAGATGCGTGAAGAGCGAAAACGCGCACGCGGGAGTGGCCTTTGACGGAGACGCGGACCGGGCGGCGATCGTTGACGAGAAGGGGGAAATAATTCCGGGGGACCTCATGACCGCGCTGCTGGCGAAGCGGCTTCTGAAAGAACACCCGGGCTCGGCGATCATCTATGACGTGAGGTCAAGCTGGGTCGTGAAGGAGGAGGTCGAGGCGGCTGGGGGGAAGGCGATCATCGGGAAGGTGGGGCACGCTTTCATGAAAACGCGGATGCGTGAGGAAGACGCGATCTTCGCCGGCGAGCTGAGTTCGCACTACTACTTCAGGGAGAACTTCTGCGCGGACGACGGTATGATTGCCATGCTGCTCGTGCTGACGATGATGAGCGGAGAGAACAGGCCACTGTCGGAGATCGTCGCTCCATTGCGACGATATCACCAATCAGGCGAGATCAATTCCCAGGTGGCGGACCAGCAGGCCAAGATAGAAGAGCTAGAGGCGGCATTCAGTGACGGCAAAGCATTTCACCTCGACGGCTTGTCAGTCGAGTACGACGACTGGTGGTTCAACGTCCGGCCTTCCAACACCGAGCCGGTGCTCCGCCTCAACCTGGAGGCAAAGAGCCGGGAGCGGATGGAGGCGATGCGCGACAAGGTGCTCTCGATCATCCGAGGCTGAGAACGGGTTGCGCATCCTCTGTTGGGCGCCGATGCTTTCCCTGGCGGCATGGGTTCTGCTGGTGCTTCCGTGCACCTCATGGGCCTTTGCGCAGGACTCCGACCGCGAGGCGACGACAAGCCCGGAAATGGGAAGCGCGTCAGCGGGGGGAGTTGGGGTCGTGGGGAGGGAAGTGTCGAGCGTCCTGTCTCGGGGCCGGTACGACTGGGACGACTACGCGAAGAGGGGCGAAGAGTTGCTGGCTGAAGCCGGTCTGGTGCACGACACGGCGGAGCGCGTTCACCTTGTTCGTAGAGTGGTCTCTTGCTACCCACACACCCCTGCCGCGGAAAAAGCCTGGGGTATTCTACGGGGCCTCGTTGCCGCCGAGACGCACGAACCGCAGGTGAACGTGACCGATCTGCCCCTGGAGGGGCAACAAGAGAGCGGCGGTGAGCCTGACGTACGACGACGCGGTGCCGAATCAAATCAAGTACCACGTTCCGCTGATGGAAGAGCGGGGATTCCGGGGGACGTTTTTCGTCTTCGTGAATGCGATCAGCCGAGGGCAGCGGAATGATTGGAAGCCATGGGCGGAATTGGCTGCGAGAGGCCACGAGATAGGGTCGCACACGGTTTCGCATCCACGGCTCGTGGAATTGTCTGAGGGGAAGATCGAGCAGGAGTTGAGGCAGTCCAAGTCGGCCATCGAGGAACATATAGGGGTCGCCCCGTTGACGTTCGCCTATCCGTACGGGCAGCATGACGAGAGGGTGAGGAGAATTGCCGGGGGGCTTTACGTGTCGTCACGAAGCGGGGGAGTGAAGGTCGCGCCTCCCACGCCGCTGGATATTCACGACGTTCCGAGCTTTGTGCCGGTGACCAATACGCCGGCTTCCGAGATGAATTCGTGGGTGGATGCGGCGGTAGAGGCTGGTGGGTGGACAGTTGAAATGATTCACGGCATCGAAGCACAAGGGTGGCAGCCGATCCCGAAGGAACGATATGCGGAGCACTTTGATTACATTGCCGCGCGTGGAGATGAGCTTTGGGTAGCGCCGTACGGCGAGGTAGCGAGGTATATCCGGGAGCGCGAGGTCGCGGCGGTGGAAACGATAAACGTCAATGCTGACGGGGTGGTGCTTGAGTTGCTCAGCCGCGGCCTGGATCAGGCGGTTTACAGCGTTCCGCTTACTCTGCGCCTGGAGGTACCGTTCGATTTTGATACGGTCGAAGTGAGGCAAGCGGAACCGGCGGGGCGTGAGGTGAAATGCATAGAAGAACAGCACCATAGGTTCGCGTACTTCGACGTCGTGCCGAACGGCGGAGAGGTCGTCGTGAAGGTCATCAAGCGGGGTATCGGACAGGCCGAGCTTTCTGCGGAAGAGAGGGCGGAAAAGTAGATGGTGCGGAAGGTGCGCTATGAGGAAATGCTGCCGCACGAGTTCGAGAGAGCGATCGAGCGTGCGCCGATTGCCTACGTGCCATTCGGGACGCTGGAGTGGCACGATCCGCACCTTGCGCTGGGGAATGACGCCGTGAAGGCTCACGAGCTTTGCATGCGCGCCGCCGGAAAGAGCGGCGGGGTCGTGATTCCGCCTACCTACTGGGCGTCGGAGGGAGGCGGGCCGCACACGATGACGATCGAGCCCGGGGGGGGACCGGAGGGGCTGCTGCTTGCGCTGTTTACGGGGATATTCCGGGAGGCGGAGGCGGTGGGATTCAAGGTAGTGGTGGCGGTTACCGGACATTACGGCCTTGGGCAAGTGTGCATCGTGAAGAAAGCGGCGTTGGACTGGATGTCGAAGGGGCGGTCCGTTGTATGGGCGCTGGCAGAGTGGGAGGCGGCCGGCGATTTGGGCTACCGCGGCGATCACGCAGGCAAGTGGGAGACATCGCTCCTGTGGAGCTTGAGGCCGGAACTGGTGCGGATGGAGCGGCGGAAGTCGACTTCTGCATCGCCTAGAAGCACGGCTGGGGAGGCGAGCAGAAAGCTGGGCGACAAGACGGTGAGGGTGATAGTCTCGCGGATCGCGGAAAAGGCGGCGGTACTTCTGGCCCAAGGCGCGCGCAAGAGGCAGAGTTTCATCAAGTGTTCCGAACGGTACTATGAGCTTCTACGCAACTGCAAGGCCGCCCGGGACGCGGGGGAGCCGGGGATTGTGTGGCGATGTTTCCGGACGGACCCGTATGATCGGTTCCGTCAGCTTTTTCTGAAGGGAGATTACGGGAAGGCGCTCGCGCAGATAGAGAAAACAGGCGTGAAGCCGCAGGACCTCGGGCCGATCCCGTAGACGGCATTCTTATGCTCGGCATGCGGCGGATTCGAAGAGACAGTAAATTTGCGGAGGCTTGCGATGGATGCTGAACTGGACGGCTTCGGCGGATGGACGGGAGTTTCCGCCCCTTCGACGGGGTTTTTCTATCTCGAAGAGATCGACGGGCGCTGGTGGTTCATCGACCCGGAAGGGCACGGGTTCATCTCGGTGGGCGTCAACCACGTACAGCAAAACCCGGACGCGCCCGTTTTTCAGAAAGTCTACAAGGGCGACATGGAGGCGTGGGGTGAGGCGGACTTCGCATACTTGAAGGAGTGCGGGTTCAACTCAATTTATTGGACCTCCGGCAAGCGGAACACCGATGCCTGCCGGAAGCAGCACTTTCCCTTCGCGGTGGTGATCAACCTGATCCACCACCCGGTGAGCCGGAGAGAGAAACCGAGGCCCGACGTGTTTTCGGATGAGTTCGAGTCGTTATGCTCTTCGGTTGCAGACAAGGTCGTCCCCGACTACAAAGACGATCCGCTGGCGCTGGGGTACATGTATGCGGGAGCGCCCTTCACGGAGATGCACGACTGGCTGAACGACATCTTCGCTTTGCCGGAGGATTCGCCGGGGAAGCTGGAACTTGTGAGGATACTCAGAGAGATACATGCGAATGACATCGGATCGCTGAACGAGTTGTACGCGAGCGAGTTCGGTTCTTTTGACGAATTGCTGCGGCCGGGCGCGCTCAGGTTCAATGCCGACTTCGATCCGCTGGCGAGAATGCGCGAAGGACTGAGGGTGGTGGCTGACGAGCAGTTGAGGGATTTCGATGCTCTTTGCGGCGCGGTTGCGGGGCGGCTGGGGCTCTTGGCGAAGAAACACATCGGCGAGCGCGACCCGAACCACCTGATCCTCGGGCCGTCGGTGAAAGAGTACAACATGAGCATGGCGATGTGGGACGCTCTGGCCCCGCACGTTGATTTATTGGCTCCGCAGCACAACGAGCTGGTGGACTTGCACGAACTGTATTCGCGCATCGGGAAGCCGATCTTGATCTCGGACGAGAACGTAGGAATGGTTCCGCATCCGGGACAACATCACGGGCGGCTGATAAAGGGGCAGAGAGAGAGGGGGGAAATCTACGAGCACATGCTCAGGCTGAACCTGGGCTATCCGTTCGTCGTTGGGGCGGAGATGTGCGGCGGGGTTCACGACAACATAAAGGAGCTGAATCCAAACTACAGCAAGAACGGTCTCAAGGATGCCGAGACAGACCAGCCCCATGAGGAAGCGGTTTCGCGAATGGTGAAGGCGAATGCGAAGATATACGATTACGCCGCCCACCCATTGGAGAAGAGTGAGCTGGCAAGGCTCAAATCAGAGCACCAGGACAGGTGGCGAAAGGCCTTGCTGCCGGGACTCTGGCCCACGTACCTGGCATTTGTGATGTAGGGGCAGACGTGAGCGATTACGACAAGTTTGGGGGATGGCAAGGTCTGGCCTTCGGAGGCACGGGCTTTTTCAGGGTGGAGAAGGCCGACCGGTGGTGGCTGGTGACGCCTGAGGGAAATGCATTCTTGAGCCTCGGCGTGAACCACATTCATCCGGACCTGCTCTTTCAGGAATACAACAGGGAATACTGGGCGGATCAGCTCGGATATCGGGAAGTTCCCTATTCGCACAAGGGCTTCGAGGCGAGTCCGGCGTACGGGAAGTGGCTGGCGATGGTGGAGGAAGACCTCGGGAAGTGGGGCTTCAACACGATCGGCGGCCTGTCCATGATCAATCGTTGCCCGACGGGCATACCGTACACGATGTGCGTGAGATTCGTAGATAATTGCCATTGGATGAAGGCGGAGGATATTTCGTTTCCTGATGCATTCTCCCAGGACTTCGCGAACAAGTGCCGAGAGATTGCGAAGAAACAGTGCGCTCCGCGACGGGATGATCCTTACCTAGTGGGATACTTCTATTCGGACACCCCGATTCTCACATGCCGGGGGGCGCATGCCAAGGAAGGGCTGCTCTACTACGACAACCCGCGGGAGGAGGTGCTCACGTGGCCGAGGGCCATTGCGGCCCTGCCCGCTGGTGCGCCGGGCAAACAGACGTATGTGGAGTTCATGAGGGGCCGCTACCACGGACGGATACGGGATTTCAATGCGGTTTACGGTACATCGCTGAAGAGTTTCAGAGAGTTGCTGTCGGGGAGCTTGCCGAGCAGTCCCGCCAGGCATGAGCAAGCCCACTCCGATGAGAAAGCCTTTCTGAAAGAGATTCTAGAGAAGCTCTACAGGGTGTTGAGTGGCGCGTTGCGGGAGCACGACCCGAACCATCTGATCCTGGGCGATAGGTACAACGGAAACACGGAGCTACCCGACGCGGCGATGGAAACGATGGCGTCCTATTGCGACGTGTTGAGCATCCAGTACTACGGGCATTTCGATGAGCAGAAGGCAGACCTTGATATGGCCTACGGGAAGACGGGCAAGCCGGTCGTGCTATGCGACTCGTGCTTTTCAACGCCGTCCGAGGAGATGCCGAATCCCTTCGGCAGGTGGGTCGAGAACCAGAAGCAGCGAGCGGTCGCGTACGAGGGGTATGCGAGGGGCATATTCTCGCAGGACTGTGTCGTCGGGTGGCACTGGTGCGGATACGTTGACAGGTGGTCGGCGTCTCAGGGGTTCCGTCAGCATTCGGGGATAAAGGACGCTTTCGGGAGAGAATACGAGGTGGCCTCGGCGATGGCGAGAGTGAACAGAGAAGTGTACGCCATCGCCGGCGGCGGAGGCGCCCATATGCGGGTTGGCGATTGACCCTTCGAGCGGGGGTTCATATAATTGATTTCTGGGACTGCATCGAAGGATTGCAGCCGAGTCTGCGCCACTGAAGTGTCAACTCCGACGTGAAGGAGGCTTAGAATGCCGATGGACACCGTGGGTCCGGACCCCGCTGTGAAGAAGCTGATCGAGAGGACAAAGGAGCAAGGCATCGAGACGGCGTGGGACCGTCTTGAGAAACAGCAGCCGCAGTGCGGATATGGTGCCCTAGGCATATGCTGCAAGAACTGCAACATGGGGCCATGCGTCGTTAATCCCTTCGGCGGAGAGCCTAGCCTAGGGGTCTGCGGGGCGGATGCAAACACCATAGCCGCAAGGAACTTTTTGCGGATGATCGCAGGGGGCGCTTCGGCCCACTCCGACCACGGGCGGGCGGTGGCGGAACTGATGATCGAGGTCGCCCAGGGGAAAGCTCAGGGCTACAAGATCAAAGATGTCACCAAACTGAAGGCCGTGGCTAATCACCTGGGGGTCGAGGCCGGGGACAAGTCGGTTGAGGAGCTTGCGCTTGCCGTGGGCGAGGCGGCTCTGACCGAATTCGGGAAGACGAAGGGCCATTTGAGCTTCGTAAAGCGGGCTCCGGAAGCAAGACAAAAGGTATGGGAGAAAGCCGGCATCACCCCTCGGGCCATCGACAGGGAAGTGGTGGAGGCGCTCCACCGC
Organism: uncultured Planctomycetota bacterium; assembly: GCA_964493415.1. Classification (GTDB taxonomy): domain Bacteria; phylum Planctomycetota; class DG-23; order CAZBND01; family CAZBND01; genus CAZBND01. The sequence continues at coordinate 72,342 of CAZBND010000010.1, forward strand.
AGCAGCGAGGGGGCGGATCAGAACTACCGGTCGCTGATAATGCACGGGAGCCGTCTGGCCCTCGCGGACGGCTGGGGCGGATCGATGATCGCGACGGAGCTTCAGGACATTCTCTACGGGACTCCTTCTCCCGTGGTCGGCCAGGTGAATCTGGGTGTTCTCAAAGAAGATCAGGTGAACATCATCGTTCACGGCCACGAGCCGAACCTGTCGGAGATGATAGCCTTGGCGGCAAGCGACCCGGAGCTGATCGAGGAGGCGAAGAAGGCCGGGGCGAAGGGAATTAACGTGGCAGGGATATGTTGTACGGCGAACGAGCTCTTGATGCGTCATGGCATACCGGTCGCGGGGAACATGCGGATGCAGGAGCTGGCGTTGGCCACGGGCGCGGTTGATGCGATGATTGTGGACATCCAATGCGTGATGCAGGGCGTGTGTCCTCTTTGCGGGCAGTATCACACCCGGCTGATAACCACGTCGCCGCGTGCCCAAATCGCAGGGGCTAAGCACGTGGAATTCGAGGAATCCCATGGGCTCGATTCGGCGAAGAGCATCGTGCGGGAAGGAATACAGGCATTTCGCGAGCGGGACCCCGAAAAGGTGTTCATCCCGGAGGAATCTTCGCAGATGGTGGTGGGATTCAGTCACGAGACGATTCGCTACATGCTGGGCGGGTCGTTCCGAACCTCGTACCGGCCGCTGAACGACAACATAATCAACGGTCGCATCCGGGGTGTAGTCGGGGTGGTTGGCTGCACTCAGCCGAAGGGATCGATTGATGAATCTGCGTACGCGAGGCTCGTGAAGCATCTGATTTCCAAGGACTATCTCGTGGTTCAGACGGGGTGTGCCGCGGTGGAGTCGGGGAAGTACGGCTTGCTGCTGCCCGAGGTGAAGGAGTTCGCGGGTCCGGGTTTGAGAGAAGTATGCGAGGCGGTCGGCATGCCGCCGGTGCTGCATGCGGGCTCGTGCGTGGACAATTCGCGCATACTGATAGCGGCTTCGGAGATAGTCAAAGAAGGCGGCCTCGGGGAGGACATTTCGGACCTTCCGGCCGCGGGCGTTTGTATCGAGTGGATGCACGAGAAGTCGATAGCGATCGGGCAGTACTTCGTGGCGTCCGGCGTGTTTACGGTGTTTGGGACGTCGAATCCGATAGCGGGTAGCCCGACCGTAGAGAAATTCCTGACGGAAGAACTTGCGGGCATTGTGGGCGGCAAATGGGCATTTGCGGAGAACGAGGAGGAGATAGCCGAGCTGGTGATGGCGCACATCGAGAGCAAGCGCGACGCACTGGGGATCAACGAGGAGCGCGAGAGAGTTCTCTACGACATGGAGATGCGCCGCCAGCTGGGAGTGTAGCCGCGAGAGATGCATTTTCTCCGTTAAAGGGGTGCCCGTCGGGCGCCCCTTTGCTTTGAGCATGGAGGTCGCCGAGCAGACTGAATCTCGGTCGAAAGAGGGAGGGGCTCGAGCCCCGAGCGATGTTGCGAATAGGCTGCGCTGTTCACAGGTACCACCCCGCGGTAGGCGGCGGAGAGGAGATGATGCGAATCGTCTCCGAGGCGCTGGCGGAAAGGGGCCATCACGTCGAGGTGCACACGACAACGGCGGTCAGAGAGAGCGCTTTGCAGGCCTTCAACCGGCCGTGGGCGAGCTTCGAGGTAATCAACGGCGTCCGGGTGTTCCGTCACCCCATCCGCGGCATCCGGCTTCCACGCTTCGTCATACGCGGCGTAGATTTACTGAGCATCTATCCGCACGGCCCGTACGCTCCCGGGATGCTTAGGCATCTGGCAACCGGCGATTACGACGTGATCATAAGCGCCACTTTCCCCTTCACGTACAACTACTTTGCCTGGCTGTTCTCCAGGCTGCGCGGGAAAGGGCTGGTGTTCTACCCGCTCACGCACTTCGATGATCGGTATCATTTCGACCGTTCCAGCCTATACGCGATGATGCGCGGCGCTGAGGCCGTCGTGGCGAACACGGCGTTCGAGGCAAGGAAATACCTCCGGCGCGGCGTGAGGCGCGAGAACCTGTTCGTTTCGGGCTGCTGTGTCGACCCGCGGAAGTACGTTCAGGTGGAGTCGAAAATCAAGGAGAAGCACAGAGCGTCGCGGCTGATACTGTTTCTGGGAAGGGGGGATAAGGGCAAGGGAGCGGACGTGGTGGTGAAAGCGGCGGCGGAGCTGGCTTCGCGGCGTCCGGACTGGCTGTTCGTCTTTGCCGGGGAAGGGACCAAGGGGATAGCTGGTGCGGCAAGGGTCCTGGGCCTGGGCCCGGTGGAGGAGCGTGAGAAGCTCTCGCTTCTTTCCGCGTGCGACATTTTGGTGCTTCCTTCCACGATGGAGTCGTTCGGCATGGTCTTCCTGGAAGCTTGGATGTATGAGAAACCGGTGATCGGCGCGCTCACGGGCGTTACATCGGAGGTAATACGTCACGGGAAAGACGGCTTACTGATTCCGGCGGGGGACCACCTCGCTCTGGCCCGCGCAATTGAGCAGGTTGTGGCGACTCCCGGAAGGGGGAGGGGGATGGGGGCGGCCGGTCGAAGGAAGGCACTGGCTCGCTTCACGCCGGAAGTTGTAGCGGGGGTCTTTGAGAAAGCCGTGAATCACGCGGCTGGGAAGAGGAGAGCAAGGTAGGGCAGGTTAGGCGGGATGAGGAGGGGCAAATCAAGTGCGCGGCGTTTGGCCGCGGTCTTCAACTGCACGCCGGATTGACGCCAGGAGCTCCTGGAAGCGTCCTGCCCCCCGGATGCTTTGCAGGTCCGGGTCCCTACGCATGTGCCGCTCGTCATCGTAACCGAGGGCTATGGCGGTCTCGAGAGAGTCGAATGCTTCCACGTAGTTCCCGACAAGAGCGTGGCTGCAAGCCAGGTTATAGTGAACAGTTGAGTCGTTGGGGAGAAGCCTTGCCAGCCTTAGGTCGGCCTGGAGCCCCTTGTCGTAGAGGCCGCGTGAAGTGTAGTCTTCGGCAATCGCCCTGAGGGCGTCGATGTTTTCGGGCCAAAGCTCGAGCACGCCCTCGAGGAAGGCTATCTCGAAATCGAGTGTGGTGTCGTAATTATCGGCCAATTAAGGACTTCTCCCAGTTAAGCGGCACCGTGGTGGAGGAAGTGTACCCGGCTGCCGGGGGAGGGTCAAGGGGTGGGGAAAATCATTGTGAGACGGGAAATTTTCTGTTAACTTTCGATAGAGCCGGGCAGTCATATAACTGGAGCCGGAAAGGAACAGGGTTGCGGGGCGTCAGGAAGTACCTGAGCGACGCAGAGTTGGTCGCCAGATGTCTTCGGGGCGACCGGAAGGCATTCGCGGCGATAATGGATAGATATGCCGAAGCGGTCCGAGCCCTGGCATACTCGTATGTTAGGAACATGCCGGATGTGGATGACATAGCCCAGAGCGCATTTCTCTCGGCGCTGTCGTCACTGGAGACGTTAAAGGATACATCAAAACTTGGTGGATGGCTGGGCAGGATAACTTCCAATCTGTGTATTGATTGGCTCCATGCCCGCAACCGTGAAGTGCCCCTGGATGGTACGCAACTTTCCGGAATCAGATCGGAGGACCTGTCCGGCCATCCCACCGAGCCCCCCGTTGAAGCCGTTCTCGCGGCCGAGAGAGTTGAGCGAGTCCTGCAGGCAATCGACAGGCTCCCGGACGACTACCGAACGGCGGTTCTGCTTCGATATTGGAGTAATATGTCGTACGAGGACATCGCGACCTTTCTTGAAGTCCCGATGTCTACGGTGAAGGGACGGCTGTACAAGGCCAAAAGGCTGCTGAGGAGTAAGCTGAAGTGCTACGTGGAGGAGAGGGAGAAAGTAGAAGGCTGAGTTGCGGAGAGGTCGGGTCACTCCTACCGGAGTTTGCCGATGAGGTGCTGGAGGATGTTCTCCGCCGGCAGATTGAGGAGCACGTGGGCGGGTGTCAGGCGTGCCGTCGGCTCCTGGAGGAGGAGTACGCGGAAAAGAGGCTGCTTGAGCGGGTGCTGGGGGCGCGGAGGCTCAGCTCGGAAGGTATGAGGCGGCTAAAGCGGGGTGTCCTGGAGGAACTCCCGCGGAAGGTCGAGCATATCTATATCACACGGCCCGGCCACGTGCGGGTTGGTCCGATTGAGTTCAGGCTGTCGTTTTGGGTTCCACTTGCGGCTGCCGCCGCGGCATTCTTGGTGGCGTTCATGCTTCGGCCTGTGACTGTGGCGCGTATAGCGGACTTGGCTGGTGGGGTGGAATTGAGGCGCGCGGGGGGAGCGGAATGGACCCGCGCGGGAACGAACTCGGGTCTGAGGGCCGGCGATGCGCTGCGTACAGAGGCTTTCTCGGCGCGCCTGGCCTTGAGGGATGGGACTAGTCTTGAGGTAGAGCCTTTTTCGGAGATAGCGGTTGGCAGTGCGAGGCCGGGCGTGCGTCAGGTCGTTGAACTCAAAGAGGGCAAGCTTGTAGCGGAAGTCACCCGGGCGAGTAGTCGTTTCCGGGTGGAGACCGACTACGGAGAGGTCTCCGTCCTGGGCACGCGGTTCAGAACGGCGCTCAGGAGGATGGGTGTTCAGCAAATCTCGGCACTGGACCTATCGGTTGAGAAGGGGACGGTGGAGGTGTCGAACTCAACGGGGGCGAGGCTGGTTGCTGCGGGAGAGCGGGTGCTGGTCGGGGCGAAAACAGACCCCTCCCTGATCGGGACTGCGGAAGCTGAGGACCTGGCGGGTAAGGCTTACAAGGACATTCTGAATTCGCTGCCAAGCAGCGGAGAGAACACACAACTGGTACGGCAGGCTATATCGAATCTGGCCGACATGGTGGCGTGCTATCCCAACACGCGGTGGGCCGACGATGCTCTGTGGGTATTGAGCTTTCTGCATCCGACATATCTGCTCTCCTCGGAGCGGATGCCGAACATCTCGAACTCGGTGCAATTGTGCTCTGAGTGGGTGAGCCGATACGGGCAGTCGGCTCGGCTGGAGGAATGGACGGCGTGGAATTTCCCGAGTTTGCTGCGTGGCGAGGCGGTGGCGTCACGCTCAGTTATGGTTTCATCGCGAGGTGAACTGACCGACTTGATGGCGATCCACAAGGCTGATATTCACCTGAGATACGGCAGGTCGCTTGCCGCTGCGGGGGAGATGAGCAAGGCATTGGAGGCATACGGCGAAGGGCTGAATGTGCTGCAGACCAGACCTCAGGGGGCGGGGTGGTTGGCGCGGCTGAGGGAAGAAGTCGAAGACGATCTGCGAGACGGCCACGCCCGGCTGAGGATGCAACTCGAGCAGAGTCCGCCCGTGGAAGATTCTGATCCGTTGTATCGCGAACCGACGGGCGAGAGCGTTCAGGCGGCACGAGAGGAAGCTCGCGAGCGAGCGGCCACACAAGCGCCGCGTCCGCAGTCAAGGCCCAGAACGCGGGTGAAGTAGCCCCCGTCTCCCTGAACTGACTGAGTTGGCTCTCAATCCTCTGAGTCCTCCTTGGTGGTCTCGTTCGTGTGGCGCGGCCGCGGACTGGGAGCGATCCGAGAAGCCAATCAAGCCACACCTGGAACGAGGGTCTGGGCAATTTGCGCGGGAATGGCGACTGACGGGACAGCCGCTGCCGTTGAGTGAGGTGAGGCCGAGCGGGCCGTCAGATGTTGGATGGGCTGAGGCTCATCAGGAATTCCGCGTTGGTCTTGTGTTTATTCACTTTCTCGCGCAGCAGTTCCATCGCCTCCGTGCCGTTCATCTCGTTGAGTACCTTCCTCAATAGCCACATTCTCCGAAGCTCCTCCGGGTCGAGTATCAGCTCTTCCCTGCGGGTGCCGGAGCGCGCGATGTCTATGGCGGGAAACACTCTCTTCTCGACGAGCTTGCGATCGAGATGGAGGTCCATGTTGCCGGTAGCTTTAAACTCTTCGAAAATCACCTCATCCATCTTGCTCCCGGTATCGATGAGACAGGTTCCGAGTATGGTGAGGCTGCCCGCCTCTTCGGTGTTTCTGGCCGCGCCGAGGAACCGCTTGGGCTTCTGGAGCGCATTGGCATCGACGCCGCCGGTCATGATTCTGCCGCTGTGAGGCATCTCGGTGTTGTAGCCGCGGGCCAAGCGAGTTATGGAGTCCAGCAGGATCATGACATCGTGGCCGTATTCGACGAGCCTTCTCGCCTTTTCAATCACAAGTTGGGAGACCTGGACGTGTCGGCTGGCGGGCTCGTCGAAGGTGGAACTTATGACTTCTCCTTTCACGGACCGCTGCATGTCGGTTACTTCCTCGGGGCGCTCCGCTATGAGGAGAACCATGAGGATGATTTCGGGATGATTAAGTGCGACGCTGTGGGCGATTTTTTGCAGGAGCACGGTCTTGCCGGCCCTCGGAGGGGCGACGATGAGTCCGCGCTGCCCTTTCCCAATGGGAGTTATGAGGTCGACACTTCGCATGTCGGGGTCTTCGGGCGTTTCGAGTATTATGCGTTCGCTGGGAAACAGCGGGGTCAGATCCTCGAAGACGATCTTCTCCGACATCTTGCGCGGGTCTTCGCGGTTTATGGAGTCCACACGCAGCAGTGCGAAGTATTTCTCCTTCTCCTTTTCCTTCGGTGGCCTTATCTGGCCCGAGACGACGACCCCGGTGCGCATGCCGAACAACCTGATCTGGGATGGCGAGATGTATATGTCGTCCGGTGACGGGAAGTAGTTGTAGCTTGGGGAACGCAGAAAACCGAAACCTTCCGGCAAAACCTCGAGGACCCCTTCGCCGAAGATGGCGCCGTTCTTGGATGCATGGTGCCTGACGAGGAGATGTATGAGCTCCTGCTTTCGCAGGCCTGCCGTATCCCGTATCCCCTGCTGCTGGGCAAGCTCATGGAGCTCCTGAGGCGAAAGGGCCTGGAGCTCGTTGATGCGCAGGAGTCTCTTTTTCTTTTCCGCGTCCGGGCTTCCGGACTCCTGGGGCGGCGACTCTTGCGAATAGTCCTTTTTTTCGGGCGCTTCTAATTTGCTTCTCTTGTCTTTCTGTACTTCGCCGGTCTTGGAATTAGCCATTCTGTTCCTCCAGAGTAGGGAGAGCTATGGTGATCGCGCCTAATTCTCGATCAACACCTTGCGCCAGAATTCCAGAGCGCGTGCGCGAGTCTCCCCAATTTCACCGTTGTTATGGATTACGTAATCCGCCTTGAGCTTTTTCTGCTTAACAGGCATCTGCAATCGCTCGCGCCTGGCAATCTCTTGTATGTCCCAGCCTCGATGCCACTTTGCCCTTTCGTAACGTCGCTGGTCCTCAGCGTCGACGAAGATAACCACGTCACAATCGGGAGCGAGGCCCGCCTCGTGCAGCAGAGCTGCATCAAGAACTATCGGCTGAGCAGGATGCTCGCGCCGGAGGCGTTCTATCTCCTGTTTTATCCTACTGATGATGCGCGGATGGAGTATGGCATTGAGGCGTTGAACCTCTGCGGACCCGCTGAAGACTCTTTTCGCCAGAGCTTCCCTGTCCACCTCCCCGCCTTGCGCCAGAACGCAACTCCCCCAGATGCACGTGATCTGTGCCTTGACGTCGTCTTTCTGGAGCAGCTCTTTGGCGATATCGTCGGCGCTTATCAAAGCGGCGCCGAGGTCGACAAGCATCCTCGCCACTGTGCTCTTTCCGCTTGCGATGGCCCCTGTCACTCCAATGATCTTTCCGGTCAAGTGCCCTCTACACCTCGCGCCAGTTCGTGCCGGACGCTGTTTTCACCTTCAGAGGGACGCGAAGCTCCATTGCTCCCTCCATCTCTTTCGCAATCCATTCCAGTTCGGCATCCGTTTCGCCTGCCGGCGCTTCGAAGAGAAGCTCGTCGTGAATCTGTAGCAGCATTCGGGTGTTTTTTCTCTCGTCGCGGATGCGCTGGTGGATGCGGTTCATGGCGACCTTTATGAGGTCTGCGGCAGAGCCCTGGATTCCGGTGTTCCGCGCGATTCTCTCGGCGAGGCCGCGCACCCGCGCGTCGTCTGAACGAATTTCCGGGATATACCTTCTTCGGTTCAGGATCGTGCGGACGAATCCTTTCTCCACCGCGTCGTCGATCACCTGCTTCATGTAATCCTCAACGCCCTTGTGGATCTCGAAATAGCGTTCGATGAATTCGCGGGCGGTCTCGACCGAACATCCGAGTTGCTGGGAAAGCCCGAACGGAGTCAAGCCGTAGATTATTCCGAAATTCACCGCCTTTGCCGTCCGCCGCATATCCTCGGCCACTTCGTGAGAGGACACGGAGAATATCTGCGTGGCGACCGAAGCGTGAATGTCCTCATTCCTCTTGAATGACTCCACCAACGCGGGATCGCCGGACAGGTGCGCGAGCATCCGCAGGTCTATCTGCGAGTAGTCGACTGAGAAGAACAGATAATCATCCTCCGAGGGGATGAAGGCTTCCCTGATTTTCTGGCCGAGCTCGGTCCTGATCGGTATGTTCTGCAGATTCGGGTCGCTTGAAGACAATCGTCCGGTCGCGGTCACGGCCTGATTGAATGAAGCGTGGATCTTCCCCGTCCTTGGAGAGGCCATCCGAGGAAGCTGGTCCAGATACGTAGATTTAAGCTTACTGAGCTGCCTGAAGTCAAGTATCAGTTTCGGCAAAGGGTGGACCCGCCCGAGTTCTTCTAATACGCGCGCGTCGGTGGATACGCCGGTGCGGGTCTTTCTGAGCTTCGGCAGCCCCAGCTTTTCGAACAGTATGGCCTGAAGCTGTTTCGGGGAATTGATGTTGAATTCCTCGCCGGCGGCCTCGTGGATGGATTTCTCGAGTTCCTTCAGCTTTGCGGCGAACTCATCCGACATTCGATGCAGGACGCCGGGGTCTATTTTTATCCCGTTGTATTCCATTTCGGCAAGAACTTCGACGAGCGGAAGTTCGACGGCTGCGAAAAGTTCTTGCAGGTCCAGTTCGGCCAGTTGAGGCTCCATAAAGCGCTTGAGCCGCAAAGCCATGTCGGCATCTTCGCAAGCGTAGTCGGAGACCCTTTCGACGTCGACCTTGTCCATGGTCGTTTGCTCCCGCCCTCTTCCCAACAGCTCGTAAATCTCCGTCATCCTGTGGTTGAGATGTTCGGAGGCGAGTTGAGAGAGGCCGTGCTGCCTAGCGGAAGTGTTGAGCACGTAGGAAGCGACCATGGTATCGAAGGAAAGTCCCCTGAGTTGAAGGCCGTTACACCGGAGAAGAACGATATCATACTTGAGGTTGTGTCCGGTCTTCTTGATGTGTTCGTCCTCGAGTATCGGCCTGAGCATGTTCAGCACTATGTCGAGTTGGATGTGAGGCTGGCCTTCGGGGGAAAGGGTAGGGATGTAGTACGCGTTTCCTGGCTCCCATGAGAATGAGATGCCGACGATTTCCGCGTCCACTGGATTCACGCTGGTGCTTTCAAGGTCTACCGAGATCTCGCCCTGCTTCCTGCATTCGTCGACAAATCGCGTCAAAGATTCGCGGTCGGCGACTAGGTGGTAATTCCTCTCGGCCTGATCGTCGGCTCTGGGCAGGTCCTTCATCAGACTTCGGAAGCCGTGCTTACGGTAGAAGGAGTAAAGGGCGGGGGAGGCAGGCTGCCTGACGGCGAAATCAGTGAGCTGCTCGTCCATCGGGACGTCCGTGCGGATGGTGGCGAGTTCGCGTGAAAGGCGGGCCTGATCCTTGAATTGGACGAGGTTCTCCTTTGTTTTCGCGCCGCGGACATCCTCGACGTGCTCGAGTACGTTTTCGAGAGTCCCCCATTCCCTTATCAATGCCAGGGCGGTCTTGGGCCCTATGCCGGGCACGCCGGGGATGTTGTCGGTCGAGTCCCCGGAGAGTGCCATGCACTCTATGACCTGGCTCGGCTCAATTCCCTTCTCGCGGCGAAGCGTTTCCAGGTCGGTTACCTTGTCTCTCCTGGCGTCCACCAGCTTTATCCTGGGGTCGAGCAATTGCTCGGCATCCTTGTCCGTGGTGACGATATCGACGTCGAGGCCCCGGGACGAGGCCCTCTTGGCTAGCGTGCCGATCACGTCGTCGGCTTCGAATCCTTCAACCGACGCGACCCGGAGACCATGCACCTCGGAGGCCTCGTGGATGAGGGGTATCTGTGCGCGGAGCGCGTCGGGCATCGGTTTCCTCTGCGCCTTGTAATCCTGGTATTGCTTGTGCCGAAACGTGGGACCTTTGGGGTCGAACACCACCACAGCGAGGTCCGGCTTATGCTCGCGGAGCAGCTTTTTCAGCGTGGCCACGAATCCGTACACGGCGTTGACCGGCTGCCCGGTGGGACTTGTCAGCATGGGGATGGCGTAGAAGGACTGATAGCACTGAGAATGACCGTCGATGAGGAGAATTTTTGGGCTCATGCGCTGGCCTGTGGTAAATCCGACAGACACACTACCCTTGTTGGGCCTCGCTAACGAATCGAAATGGATTCTTTGCTGCGTCCATCCCAGATACTTCCCAGGGCGTATCCCCAAAACATTTCAGGTCGAGGTCCCATGCGGTGGTCGAGACCGAGGATCAGTCAGGGAGAGTGATTTCCAAAAGAGGCTCAGTGGGAAACCCCGAACAGCGTGCCCGTAATAGGGCCCATTCACGATCATAGATACAACGAGCAAGCGCGGATGTCAAGAGTTTTCTCTACGGTTCGGGGAGGCGAAAGGTAGCGTCGAGGGAGGCAGTGGCGCGGGGCGGGAAAGCAGGGGAGCAGGAAGTCGTGAGGTGGGCGAGGGTAGGTTGTGAGTGGTAAGGGTTGTGGAAGGTGGTGAAAAAGGAAATGGAGTCAGCGGGGATCGCAGAAAAAAAGTGAAGATGGAGGCCCATAGGTAGGGGAATAGAGGGGAGGACCCCCTACAGGTTGTGTGCTTTAGCGGAAAAGCGAGAAAAAGGGATGGATCGGCCAGAAATTGCTTGACAGGGAGGGGTACGAGCGTAAAATGCAAAACGTAAATTGCGGTTCGAGGAGGCCCGCTATGTCGCTCTCTCCGAGGCGCCTATGAGCACCCCGCGGGATAAGGACACATCGTTCGTCATCCCCAAGAAGCTCTACCGAATCGGCGACATCATGCGCTACACAGGTCTTTCCCGTCAAACGCTGCACAACTACACCGTCCTTGGTCTGATCCGGGAAGAAGAACGTACTCAGGGAGGCCACAGGCTGTACCCCGAGAGTGTATTTGAGCGGCTGAGCCGCATCCATGAGTTGAGGCGGACTAACACCCTGCGTGAGATCCGAGAGATGCTGGAGCGGGAGTCGGAATAGAATGGTGAGGAGAGCCGGGCATGGAGTCTGAAGGAGCGCCCCCGAAGCCGGGGGAATCCAAGGGGTCCCTGTTCAAGTCCACGAATTGGCAGTTCCCGGTTTTTGTCCTGTCCGCGGTCCTTTCCATCGCTTTCCTGGGGATTCAAGTCCACCGCGACCGGCAGAGGGCGAAGGCGCTTGAGCCTTTGGTCGAACTATCCGAGCTGGCGCGACTGGCGGACGAGGGAAAGTACGAGGAGGCGGCGAAAGGGCTGGACCTCTTCCCCCTCAAGTATCCGCGGAGCTCGTTAGTGCCGCAGGCGCGTCTGCGGCATGCGTACATGCTGGCGGAACTTGTGAAGTTGGATGGCGAGTACGAAAAGCGGTCAGCTTCGTTTGAGTCGTCGCTGCAAGAAGCCGCCGAGGGAGGAGTGGACGACAAATCTATCGCGCAGGCGCACCTCAATATGGCAAAGGCGCTGGGGGCAAAAGGGAAGTATGCGGAGGGGTTGCTGCACAATGACAGGGCGGCGGATCTGGCGCCAGAACTGGATGACAGGTTCATGAAAGAAGTGAAGGACGAGATGGCGAGCTTGATTCTTGGTTACGGGGAAGGGTCGCCCGAAGCGGCGCTGGCGGAGGTGGGCAGCAGGATGTTTCGAGAGAAGGAAGACGCGGGAAAGTCCAGGCTGGAGCTTCTTCGTGGTCACATCCTGAGAATGAGCGGCGAGCTGGAGGAGGCCGAAAGGGCATACCAGAGGGTGATTGAGCTTGATCCGGGGGGCGGGGCCGCTGCTGCAGCACGACACTGGCAGGGCAGGGCTTTATTCGACCGGGGACTTTATGCGGACGCGTACACGAAATTCGCATACGCATACAAGCTGCTGGGGCAGGTGGCGCCTGCGGAGGAAGCTTTGTTCCTGGCGGGGGAGTCTCTCTTCAGGTCGGGGAATTATGAAGTAGCTCTGAGAAACTTCGAGGAGTGCGTGTACAAGTTCGGCGATCTGGAAGTGGGGAAGGTGGCGCATGTGAGGGCTGGAGACTGCTGCCTTCGGAGCGGCAAGCTGCAGGAAGCCTCTGCCGCGTACTACGCCGCTTTGGAGGGGGCTCCTCTGCCTGAGCTGTTGGAGAGCGAATGGTTCGACGTAAGCGAAAGCCTGAAGGAGTTGTATGAGGTTGCGGAGAAGGCGGCGGCCGGGGGAGAGTATGCAACGGCGTATGCCTTGCTGAAGCCGCTGGCCGCTTTTGTCGACCCGCGGGACCGGTACATTCACAAGAACGGGCTGGCGTTGCTGGGGCTTGCGGAGGATGCCGCGGACGAAGCGGAGAAGCGACACCTATACCTGACAGCGGCTTCGATGCTTGACGGGCTGGCGCACAAATATCCCGGGAGCGAGCACGTGGCCGACGCATTGTGGAATGCGGCTGAGGCGTTGTTTGCTGCCGGCGAATACGCCGCCGCGACCGGAACGTATCGTCGATTTGCCGAAGCCAAGTGGGATGACCCCAGGGCGAGCCAAGCCATATACAAGCGAGGGCTGTGCTACATGAAGCTCGGCCTGCACGACGCGGCGATTCAGGCGTTCCGCGTGAACGAGGTCAGCTTCCCGTTTGTGATCTATGCGTACGAGTCGAGGTACGAAAAGGGTCGCTGCTACCTTGCCAAAGGAGACGCGGTCACTGCGCAGAAGGTCTTTCTCGATATTCTGCAAGACCCGAAGTTCTCCCCGGAGAGCAGCGTGTGGCGGCGAGCGCTTTTCTCACTTGGCGAGGCCTACTGGCTGAACGGCGACCAGCAGCAGACCGCGAACGTGCTGCGAGAAGCGCTGGAGCGCTATCCCGCGGACCCTGAGGCGAACAGGGCAAGGTGGCTGCTGGCGAGGTCGCTGATGTCGTTATCGCGCTACGTTGAGGCGATCGGTGAGCTGAAGTCCCTGATATCCTCGGCACCGGCGACGTCGGAGAACGTGCGGCAGCTCAGTGAGGCGAATCTGCTGCTGGGTGATTGCTACTATACGCTGCAAGACTACCAGAAGGCGCTGGAGTCATATAAGGGAGCGGTGCGCTACTCGGGGAAGGCGACGGAGGCGGGGTGGGCGCTATTTCAGACTGCCAACTGCTACCACAACATGGGGCAAATGGACAGCGCCCGCGGGGCGTACAAGCGGGCGAAGCTTGTCATATCGTCCCTTCCGGAGGAAGCGTTTGCCGCGGCCCCCGAAGGGCTAAGAAAGAAATTCTGGGAAGAGTTGCTCGGTTGGGCGGCTTCTTCCGCATCGGGGAGTTAGCGCATGGCGGAAAACTCTGCGCTGCGTACGCCCACGGAGATATTCGGCAGGCAGCGAGCGATATACGCAAAGCTGCTGGGGATGTCGGAGCGGCAGGTGGAGCTCGTGAAGCAGACGAAAACCGACGAGTTACTTTCGCTTCTGGCCGAGAAGCGGACGGTTCTGGGAGAACTCGCTGAGCTTCAGGAAAGGCTTTCGCCGGTGCATCCGCAGTGGGAGGAAGTGATGTCCGCGCTCTCTGAGGAAGAGCGCATGGAGTTGCGAAGGATCGCGGAGGAGATCGCGAGACTCCTAGAGACTATCCTGCGGCTGGACGAGCAAGGACGGGATGAACTGAGACATCTTCGCGATGCAACGCTGTCGCAACTGAAACGCATTGGGGATGGGAAGAGAGTGGTTGAGACGTATAGACGCAAAGAGCCTGATCCGGGAGTGAAATTCTTTGACAAGACTAGCTAGTGGAGAAGCGCTGAACGTTGAGACCCTGAGCCGGACGGATCCGTCGGAACTGGTGGACTTGTTTGTGGAGTTCAATCGGACGACGGAGCGGCTTAGGCGTTCGCACGAGGAATTGCAGGGAAAGGCGGCGGAGCTTTCGGCAGAGCTGGCGGAGAAGAAGGAGGAGCTTCGGCTGAAGAGCCGGCTTGCCACCATCGGCGAAATGGCATCCGCCGTGGCACATGAGGTGCGAAATCCTCTGGGAGCCATTGAGCTTTACGCGAGCATGCTGGAGAGCGACCTGCGTCATTTGCCGCAGCAGGCTGCTCTGGCGTCGAAGATTCTATCGGGCGTGAAGACGCTGGAGAGCACCGTGCAGAACTTGCTGGCATTCACGAGCGCCCCGCCGATTGAGACGAAACTGGTTGACCTGGCGGCCGTCGTTACCGAGGCGTACTCTCTGGCGATTCCCGACTCTGGCTGTGGAATCGAGTTGGAGGCGGAATTCAGGCCACGGCCTTTGGAAGCGAAGGTTGACCCAAACCAGATGCAGTGCGCTTTGATCAATATTTTGCAGAACGCGGCTCAGGCCATGCCTGACGGTGGGAAGCTGACCATCGAAGGGGGGATCGTGGGAGGGAAGCGACGCAAGACGTTCATCCAGATGACGGACAGCGGACCGGGTATCCCCGAGGAAGTGCTCGGGAGGATGTTCAACCCCTTCTTCAGCACGAAGCGGAACGGACTGGGGCTGGGGCTGTCCCTGGCCCAGAGGATCGTGGAGTGTCACGAAGGGACCATTTCCGCTGTAAATGCGCCGCCCATGGGTGCATGTTTCAGGATAGAGCTTCCGGCCGCGTAGAGGAGCACTTGATTTGGCCAACGTGTTGGTGGTCGATGACACGCAACTGATGAGGGAGTCCCTTGAGACTGCGCTGTCGCGCGCGGGTCATAAAGTTGCCCCCTTTGCTTCGGCGGAACCTGCGTTGGCGGAGCTGCAGATCAAGAACTTCGACGTGGTGATAACGGACCTGAAGCTTCCGGGCATGGACGGAATAGAACTGCTGGAGAAGGTGCGGCAGAACTGCCCGGATACGCAGGTAGTAGTGGTTACTGCGTACGGCACGGTTGAGACCGCGGTGGAGGCGATGAAGCTGGGAGCCTTCGACTACATCATGAAGCCGTTCCGCGCCGAGGAAATCGAGGTAGTGGTGTCGCGAGCTCTGAGGCACAGGGAGCTTGTGATCGAGAACGTGGCGCTCAAGACCCAAGTGGCGGTCAAGAAAGCGGACCTGGTGGGAGAGAGCCGCGCGATGAAGAAGCTGAGGGAAGAGTTGCGCACGGTGGCGGGGGCGTCTTCCACCGTGTTGATAAGAGGCGAAACCGGCACCGGGAAAGAGCTCGTGGCGAGGGCGATTCATGCGGCTTCGCCCAGGGCCGGAAGGGCCTTCCTTTGCGTGAACTGCGCGGCGCTGTCGGCGGGCCTGTTGGAGAGCGAACTCTTCGGCCACGAAAAGGGCGCGTTTACCGGCGCGGACAAGGCGCGGCGGGGGCGATTCGAACTGGCTGACGGCGGGACGATTCTGCTGGACGAGGTCAGCGAGATCCCCCCCGAACTCCAGGCCAAGCTCTTGAGAGTGCTCCAGGAAAAAGCATTTGAGCGGGTGGGCTCGAGCCTCAGCAGGAAAGTTGACGTGCGTGTGCTGGCGACGACGAACCGAGACCTGGAGGCGGCGGTGCGGTCTGGGGCGTTTAGGAAGGACCTCTTCTACAGGCTGAACGTGCTCCCCATATGCGTTCCCCCGCTTCGTGACCATCTGGAAGATATTCCTGCCATGGTGGGATATTTCCTGCGGCTGTACGGGGTGGAACAGGGACGGCGCGTAAGGGAGATTTCGCCCGAGGCTAAGCAGCTTCTGATGGAGTATAGCTGGCCGGGCAACGTGCGGGAGTTGGAGAACATCATCGAGCGTGCTTGCGTTTTGGGCCAGAGCGACACCATTTTGCCGCGGCAGATAGCCGGGTGGCTGAAGCCGAGCCTCAACGGCGATTCGTTGAACGTTCACCTCGGCCTTACCCTGGAGGAGGTGAACAAAAGATACACGAGGGCGACGCTGGAGTCGTTGGGGGGGCATCGGGCGAAGACGGCCCAGGCGTTGGGAATAGGGCTCCGGACGCTGGGAATGAAGGTCAAGAGGTGGCGGATTGCTGAGCCGAAGCAGGCAAATATTGCATCCTAGCAGCGAATTCTGCGCCGGGCACCCGGGGGCTCGTGGTAGCGTCCGAGGTGCGCCGACGCAAGTGATTGTCCCGGATGGTGTTACAGCGAGTGGTCGCGAGTCGAAGATGGGAGCGCGATTGGTATCGTGTTTGCGAACTTGAGTGTGAGCGAGTGCCGGTTTGAAAGGGGCATGGGCGGATGAACTGGGGCTTTGTCGATAGCGGCTCGATTCCCGTGCTGGAAAGGGCCATTGCGTTCTCGCAGCTACGGCACGAGCAGATCGTCAATAACATCGCCAACGCCGACACTCCCTTCTACACCGCTAAGGACCTCCCGATTGCGGAGTTTCAACAGTTGCTGAAGGGAGCGGTCGAAAGGCGGAGCACGAATCCCAAAGCGCCCTTTGTGCTCGGCTCGTCGGGGAATATCAGCGTGGATGCAAAGGGGCACCTTAGCGTGAGGCCGGTTAAGGCCGCCAACACGGGCCCGTTGAGGCATGATGAGAACGACGTCTCCATCGACGTCGAGATGGCGAAGTTGGCGGAGAACACGCTGCTGCATAACAGTCTGGTGGAGCTGTTGCGGGGGAAGTTCGAAGGCCTGCAAAAGGTGATAAGCGAGAGGCTTACGTGAAAGGAGCGGGTTAGATGTTCGGGAGCCTGGACACGAGCGCGTCAGCTTTGGCGGCGCAACGGATTCGGATGGATACCATCGCCAACAACCTGGCGAACATAAACACCACGCGTGACGCGCAGGGCCGGGTGAACCCTTATCGCCGGAGGGAGGCCGTCTTCGTGGTGGGCAGCCCGAGCGCGCCGGAGTCGGGCCAGGGCGTGCGGGTGCTGGCGGTGAAGGAAGACATGTCGGAATTCACAAAAACCTATAAGCCCGGGCACCCCGACGCGGACGCGGACGGTTACGTACTCATGCCTAACGTGAATCTCATACAGGAAATAGTGGACATGATCGAGGCCAGCCGTGCGTACGAAGCCAACGTCACGGCCATGCAGGCATCGAAGTCACTGATACAGGCCGCTAGCAGGATACTGGTGTAGTTCAGGGAGGAATGAAGAATGGTCGAGAGCATATCAAACGTGGGCGTGGGCGGGCTTTCGCCGTCGCAGCCGGCTGCGGGACGCGTGTCCGGCGACCAGTCATTCAAGGACCTGCTGATTAATTCGATGAAGCGGGTTAACGACATGCAACAGGAGGCGGACCAGGCCATTACGCGGTTGGCGACTGGCGAGACCGACAACGTTGCGGAAGTCATGACGGCGGTGGAGAAGGCCGACCTGGCCTTCCAGCTTCTGATGCAGATCAGGAACAAGCTGGTGGACGCCTACCAAGAGATAAGGCAAATGCGCATATAGCTTGTAGGACGGAGGAGGAGAGAAGGGCCAAATGGATCTACTCCGCCAGATAGCGCAGCAGTTTGCCAGGATATTCAGAGGGATGACGGTAAGTCAGCGGATGAGCATGACGATGCTCACCTTTACCGTCCTTGTCAGCATAGTGTTGCTTGTGGTGTGGAGCAAGACGACGCAGTATGCGCCGCTATTTACCGACATCTCGGCGGAACAGGCGAACGAGGTGATAGGGCAGCTTGAGCAGATGGGTGAGGACTATCGCTATCGCGGCCGAAGGATAGAGGTGAGGCCCGAACGGCGGGACATCATCTTCGCGCGGTTGACTGAGGCCGAGGCGCTGCCGCAGGTGAAGGACCCATTTGCGTGGATATACGTGGACACGCCGCTGGCCGAAACGAAAGGCCGGCGCGACATGAAGGATTTGGACAGCCGTCGAAAGCAGCTCCAGATGATGATCGGCTACCTTGATTCCGTCCGCTCGGCCACCGTGGCGATAGCGGTCCCGGAGGAAACGCCGTTCCTGCGAAAGAAGGAGGAGGAGGCGAAAGCGTCGGTTGCCGTGCAGCTCGCTGCGGGGGTCCGGACGCTCCCAGCCAACGCGGTAAGGGCCATAACTCAGTTGGCTGCGGGGGCCGTCAAGGGGTTGAGCCCGGAGAACGTGGCGATCGTTGACCAGAACGGCCAAGCCTACCGCCTGCCGAGCGAAGAGGAGGGGACTCTTCTGGCGGCGAACCAGTTTGAGCTGAAGAGGCAGGTCGAGAAGGGCTACGAGGAGAAGCTGCTGGGACTCTTCGAACCATTGAGACGACCGGGCATGCCGGGGCCGATTGTGGTGGTGAATGTGGAACTCGACTTTGCCCGCGTCGAGAAGGAAATGAAGGATGTGGACCCGGATACGGTGGTGACGGTTCACGAGAGGACCAAGGAGACCTCGGAGGAGACACTCGGTACGGAGGGTGCGCCCCCGGGGGTCGGGGTGAATGTGGGGCTGGAGCCCAGCACGACGGGTGCGGGAGAGAAGTCTACGAAAACCGAGGAGGAGCGGGAGGTGACTAGGGAGTCAAGCTGGGTGGTCCAGAGAATCATCCAGAGTCCGGGAACGATGATAAAAGACAAGTCGGTGGCGATCGCGATTCCGGTTCAGGAGGGAGAGGCGAGCCTGAGCGACGAAGACGTCGCCACATATCGTAGCTTCGCGATGCAGGGGGCGGGCATTACCGACGCTTCGAAGGTAGAAGTAAGCACTGTTACATTCCCCGAGGTCGAAGAGCCGACTATAGAGCCCGTGCCGATCACGGCGCGTATTTTCGGTGCTTTGAGTGAACGAGGCGCGGAGTGGGGAAAGTATGCAGGTGTGCTGATTTTTATCCTGGTGGCGCTGCTGATGCTGCGTTCGGTTCTGAAGAAGGCAATTGCTCGCGAGGCGATTTCGCCATTGCGAGCCGCGGTGTCGGCGGGTCTCCCGCCCGAGCCCGAGATGACGGACGTGGACAAGATGAGAGTGCAACTGGTGGATATGGTTGACGAAAGCCCCGATGTCGCTGCGGACCTGATCAAGCGCTGGCTCATGACGGAGTAGTTACATGCCGGAGAGGAAGGGACAAGAGGTCAGCGGGCTGCGCAAGGCGGCGATATTGCTTGTGAGCCTGGGTGAGGAACGGGCCTCGAAGGTGTTATCGAAGCTGGACGGCGAGATGATTGAATTGATAACGACAGAGATCGCTCAAGTCGAGACAGTGGAAGAGCAGGAGCAGGAGTCGGTGATCAAGGAATTCTACCAACTGTCGCTCGCGCGGAAGTACTACGAGACGGGGGGTATAACCTTCGCGCGTCAACTCCTGGAAAAATCTCTCCCGCCGGAACGGGCGAACGAGATCATCGAGTCGGTTGAGCAGTCGATTCGGATGACGCCGTTCAATTTCCTGCGGAAGACGGAGGCGAACAACATATTGACGTTCATCCAGGACGAGCATCCACAGACGATAGCGTTGATCATGGCGCATCTGAAGCCGGAGCAGGCGGCGGAGGTGCTCTCAGGGCTCGCCGCGCCCAAGCAAGTTGACGTGATAAAGAGGCTGTCGCACATGGCGGACACGAGCCCGGAGGTGATCCGCGAAGTGGAGGCGGGATTGGAGGGGAAGCTGGCCTCGCTGGTGGGGCAGAAGCTGGAGCGAGCAGGGGGGATCGAGGCGTCCGCGGAGATACTGAACTTTGCCGATCGGGCCACGGAGAAGGGCATCCTCGAAGCGATCGAGCAAGACGATCCCGACCTGGTCGAAAACATCAGGCGGCTGATGTTCGTCTTTGAGGACATTCTTCTTGTTGATGACCGGGGAGTGCAAAAGGTGCTGCAGGAGGTAGATCATGAGACGCTCGCGCTTGCCCTTAAGAGCGCGACGGACGAAGTGAAGGACAAGGTCTTCCGGAACCTGTCCGAACGAGCGCGAGTCGTGATCCAGGAGGACATGGAGTACATGGGCCCGGTGAGGCTTACAGAGGTGGAGGCTGCGCAGCAGAGGATCGTGGACATGATCCGCCGCATGGAGGACGCGGGGGAGATAATCATCCAGGGCCGTGGCGGAGAGGAGGAAGTAGTTGTCTAGA
>CAZBND010000011.1:0-1223 GCA_964493415.1 uncultured Planctomycetota bacterium
GAGCTGGGTTTAGACCGTCGTGAGACAGGTCGGTCCCTATCTGCCGTGGGTGTAGGATACTTGAGGGGTGCCGCCCCTAGTACGAGAGGACCGGGGTGGACGAACCTCTGGTGTACCAGTTGTCGCGCTAGCGGCACCGCTGGCTAGCTATGTTCGGACGGGATAAGCGCTGAAAGCATATAAGCGCCAAGCCCACCCCAAGACGAGGTATCCCTGAAGGCCCCTTGTAGACTACGAGGTTGATAGGCCGGGCGTGCAAGCGCAGCAATGCGTTCAGCGGACCGGTACTAATAGGCCGTTCGGCTTGACCGCTCTTTTATCTCTTGTCTCTCGCTCTCGACAAGCAGGCTCGACGCTTGACGTTATTCCGAGGCTTTTGCAGAAAGAATTCCGGTGGCCATAGCGGAGGGGAAACACCCGTTCCCATTCCGAATACGGCAGTTAAGCCTTCCGCGCCGATGGTATTGCCCTGCGGGGTGAGAGAGTAGGTCGTTGCCGGGATTCATGATACAAGAGGCCCGCGGGGTCCGTCCTCGCGGGCCTTTTTTTTCCGCTCAGCCGTCCGCGCGAACCATGCGCAACAAGGCCTCGTACGCTTCCGGCCAGTACCGCTTCCTTTGCCCCCGCAGGTCCTCCAACGCCTTTCCCGGCTCGCCTTCCTTCATCAGCGCTATGTCCAGATCGTTAGCCACCGCCAACAGGCGCGCCGGCAGCGAAATCTCCTCCCCCGCCAATCCCTTCGGCTGTCCGGACCCGTCCCAATACTCGTGATGTTCTCTGATCCCCCTCCTCACCGTTCCGGGTAAGTCGGGGAGCAGCGAGAATTTCTCTTCTGCGTACTTCGATACGTGAAGCACCAACTCTTCCTCCTCCGAAACCCCTTCCGCCTTACCTAGCATCCCGACATCATGAAGCGCGCCGGCTGCGGCAACGATTTCCAGCTCTTCCGTGGTAACGCCCAGCTCCC
Organism: uncultured Planctomycetota bacterium; assembly: GCA_964493415.1. Taxonomy (GTDB): domain Bacteria; phylum Planctomycetota; class DG-23; order CAZBND01; family CAZBND01; genus CAZBND01. The sequence goes on from CAZBND010000011.1 coordinate 968, forward strand.
TGCCGATCTTCAGCGCCACCAATGCAGTATTCAGGCAATGAGCCGCCAATGATCCCGAGTGGGGCGAAAGCAACATCCGCACCGGCATCGATTTGCCTCCGTGGACGAGGCTTGGAGCCAGATTGCGCAACATCTCCGCCACCTGCGGATCCGGTGCCGCCGATCCCGAAGACAACGCAGTGAACGCTTCATCCAGCGTTCCCAGCGCTTCATCGTAACCCGCCTTATCCGCCTGCTCGGCCTCGGAAGGGACACC